>JAZKGI010000012.1:0-147364 GCA_040385995.1 Pseudomonadota bacterium | reverse complement strand
GTCGATGACACAGAAACCATGCTGAGGTCAAATTCTGTTAAGTCCGGTAGATTGAGTACGGCCCATATGGATATACGCCGATAAAACCCGGATTGAACAGGTAATCTGGAATTTGCTCAACAATGCCATCAAATTTACACCTAGTGGTGGTGCCATACATATTTCCTTGACTGCCGAAGAGCACGATGCTCGCCTGGATGTGAGCGACAACGGTCAAGGTATCGCCGCCGAGTTTCTCCCGCAAATTTTTGATATGTTCGGTCAGGGAACGGCAAGCATCGTTCGTGGCACCAAGGGACTGGGAATCGGGCTTGCGATGGTACAGCAGATCGTGGAGCTCCACGGTGGACGCGTGCAAGCTTTTTCAAAAGGCAGCGGACAGGGTTCGCGCTTTACATTTTGGCTTCCGCTTGACAGTCGTCAGACCGAACGGGAAGGTATTGTTCCATTAAAAGAAACTGTTCCGCTAGCAGGTGTGCGGATTTTACTGGTGGACGATAATGAGGACGTGGTAGAGACGTTTACGCAGCTATTGGAATTTTCCGGTGGCATTGTTCTAGGTACGACATCAGCGCATGAAGCGCTGCAATTGTTGAAAAGCGATGTGTTTGATTTGCTTATTTCCGATATAGGCATGCCGGAGATGGATGGGCTGAGGTTTATTAGCGCGGTGCGTGAGATAAAAAATCGCGATGAATTACCTGCAATCGCAGTGACCGGCTTGGGGCGTCCGGCTGATATTGAGAAAGCGTTGGCCGCTGGATTTAATACTCATGTTAATAAGCCGGTCGAGCTCAATGAAATCGAGCGCGTGGCTTGTCGCCTCTTGAAGTAAGCCGCTCCATGATGAGTTGATAAAAGTGCCTTGGCAGGCACTTTTTAAGCGTGTGAGCAATGAGTCCAGAATGTGCGGCGCCGCAGGGTGGCCATTTTCAATGCCAAGCCCGCTTTCACGAATGGAGCGGTGCTTGTTTAGCAGGCGAACGGCGCGCGCGCCCGACGCAGCTGGCGCAAGCGGGGCGCAAGTTGCGACAATTGCTGCTCGGCTCTGGCAGCCAGGGCGCCCCGTGCAAAGCCGGCGCTGTTGGCCAAGTCGGGCTTGCGTCTTGCCAAGTCCCGCAATAATTCCTGGGCCACGGCGGCATCGTTCAATTCCCCCAGCGTTTGCTGCAAGCGCGTCACTTCCTTGGCGAAACGCCGTATCTTGCGCGGCGCGTACAGACCGGCGAAAAATTCGATAGCGTAACGCAGCCGTTTGGCGGCGATCCGAATCCGGTGCCGCTGGCTGGCGTTGGCCGCGTGTTTGCTGCGCCGCTTGATGGCGTTGAACGCGTGGCGCAGCGACTTGTCGGCCAAGTATTGCAGGTCGTGCTCGCCCGGCTGCGCCCCTTGTTCCTGCAACTGTTCGCCCCAGGTTTCCAGCGTGTGGATCAGGCCCGAGAAACGCGGCAAGGCCAGCGCCTTGGCCACCGCCTGGCGATGTTGGCGTGCTATTTTTCCGGTGGCGGCGCGCAAATTGATGAGTCCGGTTTCACCCGGGCACAGCCGGGTAAGGCTGGTCACCGTGTCGCCGGAGAGCACCTCCCAGTCGCGCACCTGACCCAAGGTGGCGGCCAGCCAGTCCAGCTCGTCGGCTAAGGCCGGCGGCGCCGGCAGCTGGGCGCCAAACAGGCGCAGCGCCGATTTGAGGCGGCGCAAGCCTACCCGCATTTGATGAATATATTCCGGTTCGTCGCTGTGGGCGGCGCCGATCGCATTGCCGCGCATTTGCGCCAGGCAATCGGCCAGGATGGCGCCAAAGGCGGCGCCGACGTGGTCGCGCGCGCACAAGTTGAGTGGCGTGGCCTTGACCGGGCCGGGATCGCTGCTGAGAGAAGTTGGCTTCATGGGCGCTGGTGGTCGGCGCCGCGAAGGCCGCGCCTGACAATTTAAGTATAGCCAGATGTACGCCGCAGTGTACGTAGTCAGATCACCCGGCTTCGCGTCGGACGGCGCGCTCGCTGGATGGGGCTATGGCGTTCGTTATCGATATCCAACGTGAATACGGCGTTGGCGTGCCACATGCCGCACCAACTGTCAGGGAAAAAAAACCAGCCCAGGCAAAAAAAAGCCCGCTGGTGAAAGCGGGCTGAAATCCAATTCTTGGAAGAGTTGGAGGAGACAGGTGTAATTATGCTGCGCCGCCACATATAACGCCAATTTATTTTTTCAATATCGATCATCTATTTGAGTGATATCTGAACGTTGCCCGCGACGATCGCGCGTTTCCTGCCGACGGCGGCTGGAAGTGCGACAATCAGCCTATTCCCGCCGCCCATTTTTATCCACCAACCATACTCATGCACCCATCCCTGTCCTCGGTCCGACTGCGGCCGAAAGCCATCTTGTTCGATCTGGACGATACCTTGTGGCCGATCGGCCCCGTGATCGTGCAAGCGGAGATCGCCTTGCACGACTGGTTGGCCGAGCACGCGCCGGCCGTGGCGCGCCAGTTTTCCATCGACACCTTGCGGGCCCACCGGATGGCTTTGCTGGCCAGCCAGCCCGAGTTGCAAACGGACTTGGGTCAGTTGCGTCGCGCCGGCCTGCATCAGGCGTTTAGCGCGGCCGGCGAGGATGTGGCCAAGATCGAGGCCGCCATGGCACATTTTTTTGCCGCCCGTAACGCCGTCACACCCTATGAGGATGTGCTGCCTGGCTTGGCGCTCTTGCAAAAACGCATCCTGGTCGGCTCGATTTCGAATGGCAATGCCGACCTGGACGTCATTGGCATGGCCGGTCACTTCAAGGTGTCGTTGTCGGCGGCCCGCTTCGGCCGCGCCAAGCCGGACCCTGCCATTTTCCACGCCGCTTGCGCCGCGCTGGGGGTGGCCCCGGCCGAGGCGGTGTACGTGGGCGACGATTTGCAGTTGGACGTGGCGGGCGCCCAGCGCGCCGGCTTGCGCGCGGTGTGGATGAACCGTCACGCCAGCATGGCCCATGTGGCGGCCGGCATCGTGCCGGACGCGATCTGCGCCACATTTGAGGAACTTCTTGTATGGCTGGACCAACAGCTGGAAGAATGATGCACTGGCTGCTCTGGCAGCGTGCATAATAGGCATTTGTGTCTTCTATTTGAACGACCGCGTCGCCGGGAACAGACTTATGCAACTCGATATCCGTGCCCAAACCTTGCTTAAAGCCTTGGTCGAGCGTTACATCGCCGACGGCCAACCGGTAGGCTCGCGTGCGCTGTCGAAAATCTCCGGGCTCGATTTGTCGCCCGCCACCATCCGCAATATCATGGCCGATCTGGAAGAGATGGGCTATGTGGCCAGTCCGCATACCTCGGCCGGCCGGGTGCCGACCCCGCGCGGCTACCGCATTTTTGTCGATACTTTGCTCACCGTGCAGCATATCGACGAACAGGTGGTTGACGCGCGCCTGCGCCTGCAAGCGCCGCAACCGCAAAAAATGATCGCCAACGCGGCCCAGATGCTGTCGTCCCTGTCGCAATTTGCCGGTGTGGTGCTCAGCCCGCGCCGCGAATCGGTGTTTCAGCAGATCGAGTTTTTGCGCCTGTCGGAAAAACGTATTTTGCTGGTGATTGTCGGCCCCACCGGCGACGTGCAAAACCGGCTGCTGCTGACCGACTCCGACTATACGCCTTCGCAACTGGTGCAGTCGGCCAACTATATCAACCAGAATTATGGCGGCCTGTCGTTCGACGACGTGCGCGTGCGTCTGCAAGGCGAGCTGCGCCAATTGCGCGACGATATGGGACGCTTGATGCAGGCGGCGGTGGAGGCGGGCAGCGAGGCGATGGAAGACAGCTCCGACGATATGGTGATCGCCGGCGAACGCAATTTGCTCAGCGTGAGCGACTTGTCGTCAAACATGACTTCACTGCGCCAGATGTTCGACATGTTCGAGCAAAAAACCGGCTTGATGCAGTTGCTCGATGTGTCGAGCAAAGCCACCGGGGTGCAAATTTTCATCGGCGGCGAATCGCATCTGGTGCCGATGGATGAAATGAGTGTGGTGACCGCGCCGTATGAAGTCAATGGCAAGATTGTCGGCACCTTGGGCGTGATCGGACCGACCCGCATGGCTTACGAGCGCGTCATTCCCATTGTCGATATCACCGCCAAATTATTGTCGAACGCCTTGAGCCACGGTTAGGCGGCCCGGCGGGCCGTTCGCGCCGCCCGATTACAGCGGGCGGTGCGGGCAATCGGTCTTGATGCAGTTACCGTAGATGGCCAGCGCGTGCTCGGCGATACGGAAACCGCGCTCCTTGGCCACCGCTTGCTGGCGCAATTCGATTTCGTTATCGAAAAATTCTTCCACCCGGCCGCAATCCATGCACACCAGATGGTCATGGTGGGAACCTTCGTTGAGCTCGAAGATCGCCTTGCCGGTTTCGAAATGATTGCGATTTAACAAACCCGCCTGCTCAAACTGGGTCAGCACGCGGTAGACGGTGGCCAGGCCCACGTCCATATTGTCGGCCAATAGGATTTTATACACATCCTCGGCAGTCAGATGGCGCACCGGACTGTTCTGGAAAATGTCGAGAATCTTCAGGCGCGGGAGGGTCGCTTTCAGGCCGCTGGCCTTGAGATCTGACGGATTGTTACTCATGTTTGTTGGGCGTAGGTAGTGTATGTGCTTTATGATATAGCGTTTTGCCACTTTAGCTCAATCAAATTGAGGTCATTTATGCGCGTCATCCCGGCTTCATCGCCATCTTTCCTGCGCCGTTACCCGCACCGCGCGCCGCTGCTCGTCGCCCTGGCCTGCGCGGCGCTGACGCTGAGCGGCTGCGCCGGCCGCAGCATCCTCGGCGAAAAACCGGCCGCGGCCCAGCAAGGCGGCGTGCCCGTGTTGCCCGCCAGTGGCGCGCAGACCACCACCGTCACCCCGCTGCAAAAATTTCTGTGGATTTTTTCACCTTACCGTCCGGTCATCCAGCAGGGCAACTTCATTTCGGAAGAAATGATCGCCCAGCTCAAGGTGGGCATGACGCGCGATCAAGTGCGCTTCGTGCTCGGCACCCCGCTGTTGACCGATCTGTTCCACGCCGACCGCTGGGATTATCCGTTCCGCCTGGCCAAGGGCAACGGCGAAGTGACGAGTAGCCGGGTGGTGGTGTTTTTCAAGGATGACAAGGTGGCGCGCTTCGAGGGCGGCAATTTGCCCACGGAGAAAGAATACATCGCGCGCATCGCCGGGCCGGCGCCGGTGATCAAGGGCGCGCCGGCCAAGCCGGAACCGGCCGCCGCGCCCGCGCCTGTCCCTGCCGCGCCCGCCGCCCCTGCCGCCGCCGAGCCGGCCAACCCGCAGCCGAGCAAATAAGACTGGAAACCGACAGCATGAGTACATTGAAAATCGCCGTCGCCGGCGCCGGCGGCCGCATGGGCCGCATCCTGATTGAAGCGATCGAGGAGGCGCCCGACGCCACGCTGGTCGGCGCCCTGGACGTGGACGGCGCGCCCGGCATCGGTCAGGACGCGGCCGCTTTCCTGGGGCGCGCGGCCGGCGTGATCATCACCGCCGATCTGGCCCAGGGTTTGGCCGGGGCCGATTACCTGATCGATTTCACCCGCCCCGAGGGCACGCTGCGGCATGCGGCGTATTGCGCCGAGCACGGCATCAAGATGATCATCGGCACCACCGGTTTCGATGACGCCGGCAAGGCCGCCATCGCCGCCGCCGCCGCCCACACCGCGATCATGTGCGCGCCCAACATGAGCGTGGGCGTCAACGTCACGCTCAAGCTGCTGGAATTGGCCGCCAAGAACCTGTCCCACGGTTACGACATCGAAATCGTTGAAGCCCACCATCGGCACAAGGTGGACGCGCCGTCCGGCACCGCCCTCAAAATGGGCGAGGTGGTGGCCGACGCGCTGGGGCGCGATTTGAAACAATGCGCGGTGTACGGGCGCGAAGGCGTGACCGGCGCGCGCGATCCGTCCACCATCGGTTTTGCCACCATCCGCGGCGGCGATATCGTGGGCGACCATACGGTGCTGTTCGCCGGGATTGGCGAACGCATCGAAATCAGCCACAAGTCGAGCAGCCGCGTCACCTACGCCCACGGCGCCTTGCGCGCGGCGCGCTTTCTGGCCGGGCGGCCGAGCGGCTTGTTCGACATGGGCGACGTGCTGGCGTTAAACACGCTCTGACACCGTCACCTTGTGCGCCACGCCGTGGTGCATACGGCAACCGTAACAAAAATACCACACCGTTATTCCGTGTGGTATTTTTTTGCGTGTTTCTGGCGTTGGCGCCGCACAAGCCGCTTGTCAGGCCGTACACTGTATAGATAAATGCTACATATTATTATTCAATTACGATAAGCCGCTGGATGCGCCGGCGGCGTCCGATCTCTTGACTCGAAAGAAAAACATGCGTGCGTTGAAATGGTCTCCCCTCCTGTTGCTTCTGCTGGCCAGCGGCATGGCGTCCGCCCAAGGATATCGTTTGACCGATTTGGGCACTTTGGGCGGGGCCAGCAGCGCGGCCACCGCCATCAATGACCGTGGCCAGGTGGTCGGCTATAGCGCCACTGGCGGCAGCGGCAGTCACGCCACCTTGTGGGGCGGCGGCGCGGCCACCGACCTGGGTACCCTGGGCGGCGCCGACAGCCGCGCCTACGGCATCAACAACGCGGGCCAGATCGTCGGCGTGGCCGATGGCGCCGGCGCCGTGCTGTGGAGCGGCGCCGGCGCGCACGCATTGGCGGGCGGCGCCGGCGGGGTGGCGTATGCCATCAACAACGCCGGCCAGGTGGCCGGCGCCAGCTTGTTCGGCGCCGCCACCCACGCCACCGTGTGGCAAGGCGGCGTGCGCGCCGATCTGGGCACCACCGGCGGCGCGTTTAGCACCGCTTACGGCATCAACGACCGGGGCCAGGTCGGCGGCATCAGCAATATCAGCCTGGAAGACGACAAATACAACCGCACCGGCGTGCTGTGGGACGGCCACGGCGGCAGCGCCGTCTACAGTCTGCATGCCGCCTACGGCATTAACGACAGCGGCGCCTTGACCGGTCTGCAATCGGGCTTGTACGCGCCGCCGGCTTTATGGAACGCCGGCGCCACCACCGTGCTGGCCTCAATCGATACCTACGGCATCGCCTACGATGTCAACAACAGCGGGGTGGCGGTCGGCTTCCTGCTTGGCACCGACAATGCGCAGCATGCCATGTTATGGCGCGGCAGCGACATGGTCGACCTCAATTCCCTGCACGGCGGCGCCGACGCCGGCTTCGACTACTTGAGCGTGGCCAGCGCCATCAACGAGCATGGTCAAATCGTCGGCACCGGCATCACCCACGACGGCACCGAACACGCGTTTTTGCTCAGTCCCGTGCCGGAGCCTTCGAGCTGGTCGATGCTGGGTCTGGGCCTGGCCCTGACGGGCGCGCTGGCGCGGCGCCGGCGCCGCGCGCGTTAATCCACCCGCCGTCCGCCCGCCACCCGCCGCGCGTGCGGCAGCGTTGCATAGGCGTGTAGAATGCGGTTCTCGACGCCGTGCGGGCGGCCGCACGGCCGCTCCGCCATGTCGGCCACGCCAACCGGCTGGCCGCAGCCCGCTACCGCCCATACACGATGACACTACCTATCGACAATCAATTCAGTCTCGCGCGCTACTGGTCGCAAGGCGACGCCATCGGCCACGCGGTGGCCTATCTGCTGTTGCTGATGTCGCTGGTCAGCTGGTTTTTAATCCTGTCCAAAACCTGGAGCGCCTGGCGCGTGCGGCGCGCCTCGCGCGCGCTCGATCTGTTCTGGGCCGCGCCCAGCATGCCCGATGCGCTGGCCGCGCTCAAGCTGGCCGACCGCGAAGGCATCTACGCTCCGCTGGCGCTGCACGGCGCGGCGCAAGCGCACGTCCAGCCGGACCGGGCCTCGATAGGCGCGGCCATGGAGCGCGCCGAGCAAATCACGCGCGTGCTGCGCCTGGCCATCCACCGCGCCACCCAGCGCCTCGAGAGCGGCTTGACGGTGCTCGCCTCGATCGGCTCGACCGCGCCCTTCGTCGGCTTGCTCGGCACCGTGTGGGGCATTTACCATGCGCTGGCGGCGGTGTCGGCCGCCGGCGTGGTGCAAATCGATAAAGTGGCCGGCCCGGTCGGCGAAGCCTTGATCATGACCGCCTTCGGACTGACGGTGGCCATTCCGGCCGTGCTGGCGTATAACGGGCTCAATCGGGTCAACCGGCTCACCTTGGCCGAGCTGGACGCTTTTGCCCACGATCTGCAAGCCTATCTGGGTGGCGTCGAGCCGGCCCCGGTAAGCCGATAAGGAGCCCGACATGACGTTCGGCGCCTTCAATCCGCACCGGCAGCAGCCGGCCATTTCCGACATCAACGTCACCCCCATGGTCGACGTGATGCTGGTGCTGCTGGTGATCTTCATCATTTCGGCGCCCATGTTCACCCATGTGATCAAGCTCGATCTGCCGCGCGCGCAAGCCGGTTCGGCCCAGCATCAGGCCACCACGGTGACCTTGGCGATCGATGACAAGGGCGCCATCTTCTGGAACAACCAGGCCCTTGCCGGCAGCGAGCTGGAAGCGCGTCTGGTGCAGGCGGCCCAATTGTCGCCCCAGCCCGAACTCCAGCTGCGGGCCGACAAAAACACGCGCTACGAAGTGGTGGCGCAGGTGATGGCGGCGGCCCAGTCGAACGGCTTGACCAAGCTCGGTTTCGTCACCGATCCCGGCCCGCTGGCCCAGAAAGGCAAACCCTGATGGCCAAGGTGATATTGAACGGCGCCGAGATCGTCGATTGGCACAGCTTCCATGCCCACTGCCAGGCCGCCTTTGGCTTTCCGGCGTTTTATGGCGCCACCATGGATGCCTGGGTCGATTGCCTCAGCTATCTGCGCGACGAGGACAACATGACGCGCTTTCGCCTCAAGCCGAACGAGGTGCTCGACATCGTGCTGCAAGACGCGGCCGCCATGCGCGCGGCGGTGCCCGACATCGTCGACGAGATCACCTTTTGCATCGCCGGCATCAACGAGCGGTATGCCGACTACGGCGAGCAGCCGGCGCTGGCGCTGGTGCCGCGCTAGTTTTTTCGCTCACGCTTGCTCGCCGGGCGCCAGCGTCAGCACCTCGAAGCCGTCATCGGTGACCAGCACCATGTGTTCCCACTGCGCCGACAGCGAGCCGTCGCGCGTTTCGACGGTCCAGCCGTCATTGAGTTCGACGGTGCCGGCCCGGCCGGCGTTGATCATCGGCTCGATGGTAAATAACATGCCCGGTTTGAGCACCAGGCCCTCGCCCGGCCGGCCGTAGTGGCGCACCTGCGGCGCCTCGTGGTAAGCCATGCCGATGCCGTGACCGCAGTAGTCGAGCACCACGCTGTAGCCGGCCGCCTCGGCCAGGCTCTGGATCGCGTGCCCCACGTGGCCCAAAGTGGCGCCCGGACGCACCGCGCGGATGCCGGCCCACATCGCCGCGTAGGTGGTGTCGACCAGCCGCGCGGCCTGCGCGCCGGGCTGGCCGACCAGATACATGCGGCTGGTGTCGCCATACCAGCCGTCCTTGATCACCCCCACGTCCAGGTTGATGATGTCGCCGTCGCGCAGGATGGCGTCCGGCGCCGGAATGCCGTGGCACACCACGTGATTGGGCGAGACGCACAAGGTCTTCGGGAAGCCGCCGTAGCCGACATTGGCGGGGACGGCCCGCTGCACCTCGACGATGTAATCGTGGCACAGGCGGTCGAGCTGCTCGGTGCTCACGCCCGGCTTGACGTGCGGGCCGATCATGGTCAGCACATCGGCCGCCAGCCGCGCCGCCGCGCGCGCCATGACGATCTGCTCGGGCGACTTGATCAGGTTGGCGTTACGCTTGACCATGCAAGCCTCCCAGGCGCCCACCCATGGCCGCCGCCGTGAGGTCGAGCTCGGCTTGCGCGTCGCCGTCCGCGCCCGGCAGGCTGACGCCGCCTTGCCGCGCCGCCCGCAACAGCAGCTGACACAGCGCGCTATACGGCAGCTCGGGATGGGTTTCGGCCAGCAGGCCGATGCGCAGCCAGTGTTCGGCCTGCGCATTGATCGAGCGGCTCAGCGCGGCGCTGGCCAGGCGCAGATTGTCGTGCATGTGGTCGGAAATCTTGACGATGCCCATGAATTTGCCTTTTATACGATTTATACATGAAACGTTACGGATCGTATATTAGCATTGCCTGCTCGCTAGCGTAAAGCGGCCGGATCGGCATGGGGATTGTCGATCAGACCCAGCATGTTGCCGAACGGGTCGCTCAGTTCAGCCACCTGGATGCCGTCGCCCACGTCCTGCACCGGCGAGGACAGCACCCCGCCCAGGGCCACGATGCGCGCCACTTCGGCCTCGATATCGTCCACGCCCCAGTAGACCCGGCTGCCGTTGGCGCCGGGGGTGCCGTCCGGCACCAGGCCCAGTTCGAAGCCGCCGACCGCGTAACCGGCATAGTAGGGCTGGTCGAAGTAGGGCGCGCAGCCGAACACCGCGCCATACCAGGCTTTGCCCTGTTCCATGTCGCCGACCGGATAAATGGCGGTGCGTAATCCCTTGATCATGCTGTGCTCCCTGCTGATGTGGAAAATGACAGCATGCCATGCTTGGCCGCTCGCGGCCACTCTCACGCCCGCTTGCCCATTGAGCCAGTATAATGACCGGTTCATATTCACTTTCAGCCGCCTGCCGGGCGCCTACCTCACATGCAAGATAAATATAGTCCCGCCGACGTCGAGCAAGCCGCCCAATCGCACTGGAAGGCGATCGATGCCTATCGCGCCGTCGAGCACGATCCGCGTTTCCCGAAGGGTAAGTATTACGCGTGCTCGATGCTGCCTTACCCCTCGGGCAAGCTGCACATGGGACATGTGCGCAACTATACGATCAACGATGTGATGTACCGCTACCTGCGCATGAATGGTTATAACGTGCTCATGCCGATGGGCTGGGACGCGTTTGGCATGCCGGCCGAAAACGCGGCGATCGCCAACAACGTGCCGCCGGCGCAATGGACCTATTCGAACATCGCCCACATGAAGCAGCAGATGGAGTCGATCGGCCTGGCGATCGACTGGTCGCGCGAAATGGCCGCTTGCCAGCCCGAGTATTACAAGTGGAACCAGTGGATGTTCCTCAAGATGCTGGAAAAAGGCATCATCTACAAGAAGACCGGCAGCGTCAACTGGGACCCGGTCGATCAGACCGTGCTGGCCAACGAGCAGGTGGTCGACGGGCGCGGCTGGCGCTCCGGCGCGCTGATCGAAAAGCGCGAAATCCCGATGTATTACGCCCGCATCACCGACTACGCCGACGAGCTGCTGGCCTATGTGGACGACAAGCTGCCCGGCTGGCCGGAGCGGGTGCGCACCATGCAAACGAACTGGATCGGCAAGTCGACCGGGGTGCGTTTCGCCTTCCCGCATCAGATCAAGGACGCGGCCGGCGCCGCCATCGGCGACGGCAAGCTGTATGTGTTTACCACCCGCGCCGACACCGTGATGGGCGTGACCTTTTGCGCGGTGGCGCCCGAGCACGCGCTGGCGGTGCACGCGGCCGCGACCAATCCGGCGCTGGCCGCCTTCATCGCCGAGTGCAAACTCGGTAGCGTGATCGAGGCCGACATGGCCACGATGGAAAAGAAGGGCATGCCGACCGGTTTGTTCGTGACCCATCCGCTGAGCGGGGCACAGGTCGAAGTCTGGGTTGGCAATTACGTGCTGATCACCTACGGCGACGGCGCCGTGATGGGCGTGCCCGCGCACGACGAGCGCGATTTCGCCTTCGCCAAAAAATACGCGCTGCCGATCCGGCAGGTGGTGGCGGTCGAAGGCCAGTCCTTTTCCGACGCCGCCTGGCAGGAGTGGTATGGCGACAAGGAGCGCGGCGCGCTGGTCAACTCCGGCAAGTACGACGGCTTGGCCTACGGCGCGGCGGTGGACGCGGTGGCGGCCGACCTGGCCGAGCGCCATCTGGGCGAGAAAAAGGTGACCTTCCGCCTGCGCGACTGGGGCATTTCGCGTCAGCGCTATTGGGGCACGCCGATTCCGATGATTCACTGCGCCGCGTGCGGCGTGGTGCCGGTGCCCGAGCGCGATTTGCCGGTGGTGCTGCCGGAAGACTGCGTGCCCGACGGCAGCGGCAATCCGCTCAATAAGTACGAAGCCTTCCTGCGCTGCGATTGCCCTCAATGCGGCCAGCCGGCGCGCCGCGAAACCGACACCATGGACACCTTCGTCGACTCGTCCTGGTACTACATGCGCTATACCTCGCCCGGCAGCAGCGAGGCCATGGTCGACGCCCGCAACGATTACTGGATGCCGATGGACCAGTACATCGGCGGCATCGAACACGCCGTGATGCATTTGCTGTATGCGCGCTTCTGGACCAAGATCATGCGCGACTTCGGCCTGGTCAAGTTCGACGAGCCCTTCGTCAATCTGCTGACCCAGGGCATGGTGCTCAACGAGACTTACTACCGCGAAGACGCGGCCGGCAAGAAGACCTGGTTCAACCCGGCCGACATCGCGCTGGAACTGGACGACAAGGGCCGGCCGCAGTCGGCCAAGCTGACCGCCGACGGCCAGCCGGTGCACATTGGCGGCACCGAAAAAATGTCGAAGTCGAAGAACAACGGCATCGACCCGGCCGCCCAGATCGAACAGTACGGCGCCGACACGGCCCGTTTGTTCACCATGTTCGCCTCGCCGCCGGAGCAGACCCTGGAATGGTCGGGCAGCGGGGTGGAGGGCGCCAACCGCTTCCTGCGCCGGGTCTGGGCCTTTGCCTACGCCCAGCGCGAGAGCATCGCCGCCGGGCTGCGCGGCGGCGTCGTGCCCGCGTCGGGCGCGGCGCACACCGCGCTGCGCCGCGAGCTGCACAAGATCTTGCAGCAAGCCGATTACGATTTGAAGCGCATTCAATACAACACCGTGGTATCGGCCTGCATGAAGATGCTCAATACGATAGAGGCTGCCAAGCTGGACGCCGGCGCCGCCTCGGCCGCGCTGCTGGCCGAAGGCCTGTCGATCTTCCTGCGCCTGCTCAACCCCGTGGCGCCGCACATCACCCATGTGCTGTGGCAGGAACTCGGTTATGCCGCCGTGCATGGCGACATCCTCAACGCGCCATGGCCGCAGGTCGATCCGGCCGCGCTGGAGCAGGCCGAAATCGAGATGATGATCCAAGTGAACGGCAAGCTGCGCGGTTCGATCACGGTGGCCAAGGATGCCGACAAGGCCAGCATCGAGGCGGCCGCGCTGGCCTGCGAGAGCGTGCAAAAATATATCGAGTCCACGCCGAAGAAAATCATCGTCGTGCCGGGTAAGCTGATCAGCATCGTGGTCTAAAACATGTCTAACTTCCTGTCTCCTTCTCCCTTGCGCGGCCGGCCCGGCGCGCTCGTGCTGGCCATGCTGATGGCGCTGATGCTGTCGGCCTGCGGCTTTCATCTGCGCGGCTCGGGCGGCAGCTACAATCTGCCGTTCGCCACCCTGTATATCGGCTTGCCGGACGCCTCGCCCTTGGCCAGCTCCCTCAAGCGCAATATCCGCGCCAACGGCGGCACCGAGATCGTGTCCGACCCCAAGCAGGCCGACGGCGTGATCCAGGTGCTGGTCGATCCCGACACCACGCGCTCGAAAACGATTCTGTCGCTGAACAATAACGGCCGGGTGCGCGAGTACCAGCTGGGCTACAGCATCAGCTTTCGCGTCACCGACCGCCAGGGCCGCGAGCTGCTGGGACCGACCGCGATCAGCCTGACCCGGCCGATCACCTTCAATGAAGCGGCGCTGCTGGCCAAGGAACAGGAAGAAGCGCTGCTGTACCGCGACATGCAAACCGATATGGTGCAGCAGATGCAGCGCCGGCTGGCCGCCATCAAGCCGATCGCGCCGGCCATGTCGGTGGCGCCGACCGTGCAGGTGGTGGCGCCGGTGCCGCCTGCGCCGGCCGCGCCGGCCGTCGGCACACCCTAGGCTCGGAGACGCTATGCAACTGCGGCTCGAAGCGCTGGACGCCCATGTCAGCAAACCGCTGGCGCAGCTGTATGTGATCAGCAGCGACGAGCATTTGCTGGCGCTGGAGGCGGCCGACAAGATCCGCCGCGCCGCCCGCGCCCAGGGCTATTCCGAGCGCGAGGTGCTCACCGCCGAACGTAGTTTCAAGTGGGGCGAACTGCTGGCGGCCAACCAGGCCATGTCCCTGTTCGGCGACAAGAAGCTGATCGAGCTGCGCATCCCGAGCGGCAAACCGGGCAAGGATGGCGGGGCCGCGCTGCAAAGCTATGCCAAGGCTTTGAGTCCCGACAATCTGACCCTGATCACCCTGCCCAAGCTGGACTGGGCCACGCAAAAGGCGGCCTGGGTCGCCGCCTTGCAACAGGCGGCGGTGTATATCGAGATCGCGCCGGTGGAGCGGGCCCAATTGCCGAACTGGATAGGCGCGCGCCTGGCGGCGCAAGGCCAGAGCGCCGACCGGGCCGGCATCGACTTCATCGCCGAGCGGGTCGAGGGCAACCTGCTGGCGGCGCATCAGGAAATCCAGAAACTGGGCCTGCTGCACCCGCCCGGCAAACTGGCTTACCAGCAGGTGCAGGACGCGGTGCTCAATGTGGCGCGTTACGACGTGTTCAAGTTGAGCGAGGCCATGCTGGCGGGCGATGCGGCGCGCCTGGTGCGCATGCTGGAAGGCTTGAAGGGCGAGGGCGAGGCGCTGCCGCTGGTGCTGTGGGCGGTCGCCGAAGAAATCCGCACGCTGTTAAAATTGAAGTCCGGCGTGGCGCAGGGCAGGCCGCTGGGGACGCTGCTCAAGGAGTACCGTATCTGGGGGCCGCGCGAGCGGCTGATGGAGCCGGCCTTGCGCCGCGTGTCGCTGGCGGCGCTGGAGGCGGCACTGCGGCAGGCGGCCCAGGTCGACAAAATGATCAAGGGATTGCGCTCCAAGGGCCATGCCGGCGACGCCTGGGACGCGCTGCTGCAACTGGCCTTGAACGTGGCGCGCGGCTAAGCGGCGCGGCATCACACGATTAATCGATAACGCGGTAACGGGATCACGATGGATATCAGGCACTACATGGAACAGGTGGGTCAGCAGGCGCGCAAGGCATCGCGCGCCATGGCGCGGGCCGACAGCGCCACGCGCAACCGGGCGCTGGCCCTGATCGCCGACGCGATCGTGCGCGACGCCGATCTGCTGCGCGCCGCCAACCGGCTCGACATGGAGGCGGCCGCCGCCAACGGCTTGGCGCCGGCCATGCTGGACCGCCTGGCGTTGTCGGACCAGGCCATCGCCACCATGGTGGAAGGGCTGCGCCAGATCGTCGCGCTGCCCGACCCGATCGGCGAAATCTCCGGCTTGAAGTTCCGCCCCTCGGGCATCCAGGTCGGCCAGATGCGGGTGCCGCTGGGCGTAATCGGCATCATCTACGAATCGCGTCCCAATGTGACGGTCGACGCGGCCGGCCTGTGCATCAAAAGCGGCAACGCCACCATTCTGCGCGGCGGCTCGGAAGCGATCCATTGCAACCGCGCGCTGGCGCTGCTGGTCCAGGAAGGGCTGGCGGGCGCCGGCCTGCCGCAGGACGCGGTGCAGGTGGTCGACACCACCGACCGCGCCGCCGTCGGCGCCCTGATCACCATGCCGCAGTATGTGGACGTGATCGTGCCGCGCGGCGGCAAAGGCTTGATCGCGCGCCTGATGGAAGAGGCCACGGTACCGATGATCAAGCATCTGGACGGCATTTGCCATGTGTATGTGGACGCCAAGGCCGATCTGCAAAAGGCCTGCGATATCGCCTTCAACGCCAAGTGCCACCGCTACGGCACTTGCAACACCATGGAAACGCTGCTGGTGGCGCGCGCCATCGCGCCGCGCCTGCTGCCCGAGCTGGCGCGCTTGTACGGCGCCCGCCAGGTCGAGCTGCGGGCCGACCCGGAAGCGTTGGCGATCCTGGCCGGCTACCCGCATCTGGTGCCGGCCACCGAGGCTGACTGGGGCACCGAATATCTGGCCGCTATCCTGTCGATCAAGCTGGTGGACGGGATCGACCAGGCCATCGAGCATATCAACAGCTACTCGTCCAAGCACACCGAGGCCATCGTCACCGAGGATTACAGCGACGCCCTGCGTTTTTTGCGCGAGGTCGATTCCGCTTCCGTGATGGTCAACGCCTCGACCCGTTTCGCCGACGGCTTCGAATACGGCCTGGGCGCCGAAATCGGCATCTCGAACGACAAGCTGCACGCGCGCGGTCCGGTCGGTCTGGAAGGACTCACTTCGCTCAAGTACGTGGTGTTTGGCCATGGCGAAGTGCGGGCGTGATTTTTTGACTTGGCGGCAGCGGGCAGGCCGTCCACTACGATCGGATTCCCATGCTCTGGATTAAAGCGCTGCATATCGTGTTCGTCACCTCCTGGTTCGCCGGCTTGTTTTATCTGCCGCGCATCTTCGTCAATCTGGCCCAGGAGAGCGAAACGGTGGCTCACGCGCGCTTGCTGCTGATGGCGCGCAAGCTGTACCGTTTCATGAGCGTGCTGTCGATCCCGGCCGTGGTGCTCGGCCTGATCGTGCTCTACCTGCAATACGGCGGAGGACCGGATGGCTTCAAGATGCCGGGCTGGATGCACGCCAAGCTAGCCCTGGTGGTGTTGGTGATCGGTTACCACCATGCCTGCGGCGCGCTGCTCAAGAAATTCGAGAACGGGGTCAATCGGCGCGGCCACGTATGGTTCCGCTGGTTTAACGAGGCGCCGGTGATGCTGCTGCTGGCGGTGGTGGTGCTGGTGGTGGTGAAGCCTTTTTGATCGGATCGGTATGAGTAAAATCTGTCAGTATTTTATGGCGCCCCATTCGCCCTGGGTCTATCTCGGGCATGCGCGCATGGTGGCGCTGGCCGTGCGGCACGGGGTGCAGATCGATCTGCGCCCGTTCGACCTGGGCCGGGTGTTGAGCGTCTCGGGCGGTCTGCCGCTGGCCAAGCGGGCCCCGCAGCGCCAGGCTTACCGCTTGGCGGAATTGGCGCGCTGGTCGGCTTTTTTGCAGGTGCCGATGCATGTGCAGCCCAGCTTTTTCCCCGTCTCGCCGGACGCCGCGGCCAAGCTGATCATCGCGACCCGGCTGGCGCTGGGGGGCGAGGTGGCGCTCGATCTGTCGCACGCCATCATGCGCGGGGTCTGGGCCGAGCAGCGCAACATCGGCGACGAGGAAAGCCTGATCCAGATCGCGGCCGGCTGCGAGCTCGATGGACGCATGCTGCTGAAAACGTCGCAGACGGCCAGCGTGCAGGCCGAGTATGACCGCAACACGGACGACGCGATCGCCGCCAGTGTGTTCGGCGCGCCCTGGTATGTGGTCGATGGCGAAGGGTTTTGGGGCCAGGACCGGCTCGACTTCCTGGAGCGCGCCTTTGTCGCCCCGGCGTGAACGCGCGTGCCCATGCGGCAAACAGCAATGAGTGTGATTTTTTGATATTCAACGGATAAAAGGTACTCCATGGCTTCCTATTTTTGCCCATGCCCGCGCGGCATGGAAGCGGCGTTGGCCGAAGAACTGGGCGAAATCGCCCAGCACAGCGGCACCATCAAGGTGCACAACCAGGTGCCGGGCGGGGTGCATTGCTCCGGCACGCTGACCGATTCCTATCTGATCAATCTGCATTCGCGCATCGCCTCGCGCGTGTTGATGCGCATGGCCGTCTGCGGCTACCAGAACGAGAACGATATCTACGACCTGGTGCTGGCGCAAAGCTGGGAAGACTGGTTCGGCGTCGATCACACCATCCGGGTCGACGTCACGGCCGTCAAGTCGCCGCTGCGCAGCCTGGAGTTCACCACCCTCAAGATCAAGGACGCGATCTGCGACCGCTTCCGCGACCAGTTCAACAAGCGCCCCTCGGTGGACACGCGCCTGCCGGACATGCGCATCGTCGGCTTTCTGGACGCGCGCCAGTTCACCATTTACCTCGATACCTCGGGCGAGGCGCTGTTCAAGCGCGGCTGGCGCGAAGAGACCGGCGACGCGCCGCTGCGCGAAAACCTGGCCGCCGGCCTGCTGCGGGTATCGGGCTGGAAGCCGGGCATGACCTTGTTCGACCCGATGTGCGGCTCCGGCACCATTTTGGCCGAGGCGGCCCAGATGGTGCAGGGTATTCCGCCCGGCGCGCGGCGCCAGTTCGCCTTCGAAAAATTCAACGATTTCGATCCCGCGCCGTGGCAAGCGATGAAAAACGCGATCAAGCCGAACCCGCTGCCAGCCACGCCGACCATTTTCGGCAGCGACATCTCGGGCGACATGGTGGCCATGACGCGCCACAATTTGCGCTGCGCCGGCATTATGTTCGAGGTGCCGCTCAAGCAGATCGAGGCGCAGGAAGTCAAGCCGCCCGGCGACACGCCCGGCATCATGCTGACCAACCCGCCGTACGGCGAGCGGATCGGCGTGCGCGGCGACAGCACGGTGCCGGAGGATGACATGTCGCTGGCGTTTTATTCGGCCCTGGGCACCACCCTCAAGCAGCGTTTCGCCGGCTGGACCGTGTTCCTGTTTACCGCCGACCTGACCTTGCCGCGCCTGCTGCGCTTGAAGGAAGCACGCAAGACGCCGTTCTTCAATGGCGCCCTGGAATGCCGCCTGTTCCGTTTCGATATGGTGGCCGGCTACAACCGGCGCGAAGAAGCCAAGCCGAAAACCGTTTAGCCGGTTTTGTCCCGGCCCGCCGGCCCAAGCCGGGCGGGCATCGCCAAACCGGCCCCGCCGCATAGAAAGTCGCCATGTTCCCCACGCCGCCGGCGGATCTGCCGCCCGATCCGCCCGAACCGGTGCCGGCGCCGCCGCCGGCCAGCCATACCGCGCCGCTCAGCAATGTGGCGCTGGCCACGATGCTGGCCGGGCTGGCCATGCTGGGACCGTTTTCGATCGACGCTTATCTGCCGGCTTTTCCCGCCATCCAGGCTTCGCTCCAGGCCAGCCCGATCGAAGTGCAGCAAAGCCTGACCTGCTACATGCTGGCCTTCGCCTGCATGGTGCTGTGGCACGGCGCCCTGTCGGACGCGTTCGGACGCCGCAACGTGATTCTGGTCTCGCTGATCATGTTCGCGCTCGGCACGCTGGGCTGCGCCGCCTCGCACACGGTGCAGTATCTGTGGGTGTTCCGCGTCTTGCAGGGGGTCTCGGCCGGCGCCGGCATGGTGGTCGGGCGCGCCATCATCCGCGACCTGTATTCGGACGCGCCGGCGGCGCGCCTGCTGTCGCTGGTGACCATGATTTTTTCAATCGCGCCGGCGCTGGCGCCCATCATGGGCGGCTGGATCGTCAAGCTGCTCGACTGGCGTGCGATCTTCCTGTTTTTGTTTTGCTATACGGTGGTGCTGACGATTTACTGCTACCGGCGCCTGCCCGAGACCTTGGCGCCGCAGCGGCGCCAGCCATTCAATCCGCGCCATCTGGCCAAGAGTTATGGCGCCATTTTCGGCTCGCCCCTGTTTCACATGAAGGCGGGCGTGGTGGCGCTCAACTTCGCCGGCCTGTTCGTCTACATCACGGCCGCGCCGGTGATGCTGCCGCGTCATCTGGGCCTGGGGCCTGACCAATTCGGCTGGCTGTTCATTCCGGCGGTGAGCGGGATTTTTCTGGGCGCGCTGGCGGCCAACCGGATCGCCGGCAAGGTCTCGTTCGCGCGCCAGATCGGCATCGGCTTTTGTTTTCTGATCAGCGCCGCCTGCTTTAACGTCGGCTACCACCTGTTTTTCGCGCCGGCCCTGCCGTGGAGCGTGACGCCGCTGTTCTTGTACACCTTCGGCATGTCGATGGTGGCGCCCGGCGCGACCCTGCTGGCGCTGGACCTGTTTCCCCATATTCGCGGCACGGTGGCGTCGTGCCAGTCGTTCGCCGTCACCTTGCTGGGGGCGCTGGTGGCGGGCGTGATCGCGCCGTTTTTATCGCATTCGGTGTTGTGGCTGGCCAGCGGTCAGCTTGCCTTCGCCGTCGGCGCCTTGGCTCTGTGGCTGACGTCGCGCGTCTATCGCCGCCAGCTGGACCGCAGGCGCCGCGCGCGCTGAGCGCGTACTTAGTCCACGTTCCAGCCGCGCTCCAGCCGCTCGGCCACCGCGTTCAACACGCTGTCCCAGTCGCCCGGGGATGGCTGGCGCCACAGCCGCATGGTGGCATACCAGACGCTGTCGGCGCGCTCGCGCATCCAGCGCCAATCCGGCGCGAACGGCAGCAGCAGCCACACCGGTTTTTCCATGCTGGCGGCCAGATGGGCGACCGCGGTGTCGACCGTGACGATCAGGTCGAGGTTGGCGATCAAGGCCGCCGTCTCGGCGAAATCGGTGAGTTCGGCCTCGAAGCGGGCCAGGCGCGCGAAGCCGGTATCGGCGTCGCGTTCGAGCAGCAGGCGGTCGACCGCGCGCACATCCTTTTGCAGCGAGACGAAGTGGCCGGGGCCAGCCAGCAGACGTTGGAACTGGATCAGGCGGATCGAGCGCCGCGTGTCGTTGTCGTGCTCCGGGTTGCCCGACCAGCACACGCCGATGCGGCCGGCGCCCGCCCCGCCACCGTGCTCGCCGAGCCGTTTGCCCCAGGCGCGCACCCGGGCCGGATCGGGCGTTAGCCGGGCCGGCGCCGGCAGCGTGTCGGGCCGGCTGAGAAAGCGGGCCGGCAAACTCATGATCGGACAATGCATATCGTAGGCGGGCAGCGGCTCGTTGTCGCCGATTACCCGGTGCACGCCATCGAGCCCGGACAACAAGGATACCAGCGCCGGCTGCACCCGCAGCAGCACCTTCGCGCCCAGCGCCGCCAGGGCCGGAGCGTAACGGCAAAACTGGATGGTGTCGCCGCTGCCCTGCTCGGAATGGAGCAAGATGGTGCGCCCGTGCAGCGCCTCCAGACCCTGCCACAGTGGCTGGGTGAAGCCTTGCAGCAGCTGGCGGTAGCCTTCCTTGCGCCAGCGCCATTCATATTTGGGCAAGCCGGCCTGGTAGTCGCCCGCCAGCAGCCGGCATACGCCTTCGTTGAAGTTGGCGTCGACATGCGTGGGCTCGCGCTGCAATACGGCGCCGTAGCTCTGTTGCGCCGCTTCGAGCTGGTTCAGATACTGCAAGGCGTTGGCGCGGTTGAAGTGGGCCGCCACGTAGTCCGGGTTCACTTCGAGCGCGCGCGCCAGGCACACCAGCGCCTCTGTATGGCGGCCGGTCTCGATCAGGGTATAGCCCAAATTGTTGAGCGCTTCCGGATAGGCCGGGTCGATCCGCAAGGCGCGCTCGAAGTAGGCGATGGCGTCGTCGTAGCGCTGCATGTCAAGCAGGGTGTTGGCGCAGTTGTTGAGCGCCGTCAGGTGTTCCGGTTCCAGGGCGAGCGCGCGCTGGTAGGACGTGATGGCGTCGTCGCGCCGGCCCAGCTTTTGCAGCGTGACGCCCAGGTTCACATGGGCCAGCGCCTGGCGCGGATCGATTTCGATGGCGCGCGCGATCAGGTCGAAGCCGGCGGCCGCGTCGTCGGCCTGTAACGCGTACACGCCAAGCAGGTGCAGCGCGTCGAAGTGATCGGGCTCGATCGCCAGGATATCGAGGTAGAGCGCGGCGGCCTGTTGCAGCGCGCCTTGCTGATGCAGCTCGATGGCGCGCCGCAGCGCCAACGCGTTGACCTCGTGCTCGGTGGCGGAAGGGGCGGGCGGATCGGTCGGTGTCGTCATCGCGCGGTCGGGTAGCAATCGATCAGCCAGTATGAGCCGGAATGGCCGCGATGCGCCAGATTAAAATGGCCGGCGTGTTCGATTCGAGACACGGCCTTTGCCACAGCGATTTGTGCGAATCGCGTATTTATCGCGTTTCTAGTTGCGGTGAATCAATATAACAAGTTCTAGGAGCAATTTTTTCCTCGCCGCTAGGTAAGCTTGATGACTTACCTTACTCATCTTACTTATGGAGCGGCGATGAAGACGTATCACTTCAGCATAGTGGCGGTGGCGGTGGCGACGCTGGCCGGTTGTGCGACAGAAAGTTCTCAGGCACTGGCGGTGCCGGTCGTGGCCAGCGCCGGGCGGCCTTATCTCGGTCCCCGCACGGTGGTCGCGGTCGGCAAATTCGACAACCGTTCCAGCTTCATGCGCGGCATATTCTCCGATGGCGTGGATCGGCTGGGCAGCCAGGCCAAGACCATTTTGATTTCCCATTTGCAGCAGACCAACCGTTTTAATGTGCTGGACCGCGACAATATGCCGGAATTGCGCCAGGAAGCGGATCTGAAAAAGACCAGCCAAGCCTTGAAAGGCGCCGACTTTATCGTCACCGGCGACGTGACCGAATTCGGCCGCAAGGAAGTGGGTGACCGCCAGTTATTTGGCATCATGGGGCGCGGTAAGACCCAGGTCGCCTATGCCAAGGTGGCGCTCAATATCGTCAATATCAGCACTTCCGAAGTGGTGTTTTCCAGCCAGGGCGCCGGCGAATACAGCCTGTCGAACCGGGAGGTACTCGGTTTCGGCGGCAGCGCCAGTTATGACACCACCTTGAACGGCAAAGTGCTCGACCTGGCGATGCGCGAAGCGGTCGAGCGCCTGGTCAGCGGCGCCGAAGCCGGTGTGATGACTGCACGTCGATAAACGCGAGGACACCATGACACTTCATTTCAAATCGTTTGCCGTGCTGGCCGCCGTTGCCGCCTGCGGCTTGCTGAGCGCTTGTCGCACGGCGCCCACCTCGCTGTATCAATGGGAGGGTTATCAACCGCAGGTATATGAGCATTTCAAGGGCGGCAGCGCGGAGCAGCAAATCGCGGTGCTGGAAAAAGACTTGCAAGCGATCGACGCGGGCGGCAAGGTGCCGCCGCCCGGTTATCACGCCCATCTCGGCTATCTGTATTCCATGACCGGCAAGCAGGATCAGATGGTGGTCCAGTTTCAGGAAGAGAAAAAACTGTTTCCGGAATCGGCCGTGTATATGGATTTTTTAATGGCAAAAATTCAGAAAAGCGAGAAATGACATGTCCATCATCCGACTTGCATGGCTGAGCGCCATGTTACCCATCTTGGGTCTGGCCGGTTGTGCCAGCACCGGTTCCTACGACTACAGCGCGCTTCGCGCCAGCCGGCCCCACTCCATCGTGGTGTTACCACCCTTGAATAACTCGCCTGAAGTGGAGGCCACTTACAGCATGTACGCGCAAATGACCCATCCGCTGGCGGAGGCCGGCTATTACGTGTTGCCGGTGGCCCTGGTGGACGAAACGTTCAAGCAGAACGGCTTGACCACGGCGGCCGACATCCACGCCGTGAGCGCGCAGAAATTGCACGATATATTCGGCGCCGACACTGCCTTATATGTGACGGTGAAGGATTACGGCAGCACTTACACCATCGTCAACAGCGTGATCACGGTGACGGCCGACGCCAAATTGGTCGATCTGAAAACGGGCACGCAATTATGGAGCGGTACGGCCAGCGCCAATAGCAATGAAAACAACAACAACTCGGGCGGCGGCTGGATGGGAATACTGCTGACGGCGGTGGTGCGACAGGTCATCAATAGCACCACCGACGCGGCGCACCCGATCGCCGGCTTGACCAGCGCGCGGCTGCTGGCCGGCGGCAGACGTGATGGCTTGTTGTACGGGCCGCGCTCGCGCGAGTATGAAAAGTAATAAGGTGGGAAGTAACGCCTGCCGGGCGCGCTACAAGGCGCGCTCGAGTTCGGCCACTCCGGCCGGTACGTCCACTTCGGCGCCCAAGTCTTTCAAAGTCGAGCCCAACGCATGCAGGGTACGGAACAGATTGTGGGCGCGGCACTGTTCGCCCATCTGGCCGATGCGCACGATATTGAGGCCGAACGAGCCGGAGATTTCCACCTTATATTTCAGTGAGATGTGCTGGCAGATCAGGGCGCGCTCCACGCCGTCGGGCACCTGGATGCCGACCACCGAGTTCAGGCGCGCTTCGGGCGCGTTGTAAAGGCTGATTCCCATCGCCTCTATGCCGCGCTGCAAGGCAAGCGAGCAGCGCAAGTGGCGCTCGAAGCGTTCCGGCAGGGTTTCGGCGCACACCAGGTGCAACGCTTCGTGCAGGGCCAAAATGCCCGAGACGGGGGCGGTGTAGTGATAGGAGGCGCCGTGCCAGAACTGTTCAGCCAATTTGGCGTCCAAACACCAGTGGGGCGGGTCGTGCGGGCGCGCGCTGATGCGTTCCCAGGCGCGCTGCGAAAAGGCGATCAGCGACACGCCGGGGATCGATGACAAGCCCTTCTGGCCGCCCGTGATGACGGCGTCGATCAGCCAATTGTCCATTTCCAGCGGCATGGTGCTCAGGGTGCAGACCGCGTCGACGATCACAAAACAGCCGTAGTCGCGCGCCAGGCGGGCTATGGCCGGCAATTGACGGTTAAACACGGTGGACGAAGTTTCGCCCTGGGTGATGGTAAAAACTTCCGGTTGGAAGCGTTCCAGATGCTCGCGTACCGCGTCCAGCCCGGTGGCCTCGCCGGCCGGCACGTCGAGCCGGCTCACGTCGCCGCCCACACGCTTGGCCATCTCGGCAAAACGCCCGCCGAAGTAGCCATTGCACACGCTCAATACCCGGGTGCCGGGAAAGACCAGGTTGCAAATGCTCATTTCCATCGCGGCCGAGCCCGGCCCTGCCACGCCCAAAATCCACGGCGACTCCGTCTGGAACACATAGCGCGCCATCGCCTTGAGCTGGTGGATCACCTGGGCCATGGTGTCGCCCAAATGGTTAATCACGATCGAATTGGCTTGCGCCACCCGGTGCGGAATCGGCACCGGTCCGGCGCCCATCATGAGCAAGGGTTCGGAAGGGAGCAGTGAGTCGAGGCTATCGATCTGGGGCGGCTGGATCATACAGGGATGGAAATCGTTGGCTGAGGGCGTTCAAGTGTACCCGCTGGCAAGTTGAAATAACAGCCCATATTGGTGCGATGGGCCAATTGATCGGCTGGGCCGACCCGCCCCGGTTTGCCCGTCATGGCGGAGTCGGCGCCGCTGCCGGCAACAAACCTTCACGTTTTAATTCGTGCCAAAAATCAGAGGCGATGGTTTGTCGCATCAAGCCTGCGTTTTCTTGCACGCGCTGGGGATGTTTGGTGCCGGCAATGACGCTGGCCACCGCCGGATGCGCGGCACAAAATTGCAGCGCGGCGGCGCGCACATCGACACCATGCCTGGCCGCGATGCGGTTGAGAGTTGCGCGCGCGGCCAGTTTATCGGGCGCCGCTTGTTCATAATCGTAATGGGCGCCACCGGCGATTAAGCCCGAGTTGTAGGGGCCACCCACCACCACGTGCGCGCCCCGTTCCACGCACAGGGGAAACAGCTCGGCCAGGGCGCTCTGGTCGAGCAGGCTGTAGCGGCCAGCCAGCAGGAACACGTCGGGATCGGCTTGTTCCAGCGCCAACAGGCAAGGTTCAACCCGGTTCACGCCCAGGCCCCAGGCGCCGATCACGCCTTCGTCGCGCAGCCGGGTCAGGGCCACGGCCGCGCCGTCCATGGCGTCCTGGAACACCTCGCGCCAGCGCTCGCCGTGACTATCCTGGGCGATGTCGTGGATGTAGACGATATCGATGCGCGCCATGCCCAGCCGTTGCAGGCTGTCTTCGATCGAGCGGCGCGCGCCATCGGCGGAGTAATCGTATTCGATCCGGAACGGCAAGCCCGACACGAAGGGGCCGTGCGGCCCACCCCGGCTGGCGTCGGGCACGAGCATGCGCCCGACCTTGGTCGATAGCACGAATTGCTCGCGCGGATAGGCGCGCAAGGCGTGGCCGAAGCGGTGCTCGGAAATGCCGCTGCCGTAGGCCGGTGCCGTGTCGAAATAGCGGATGCCGGCATCCCAGGCGGCCGTCAGAGTCTGGTCGGCTTCGCCGTCGCTGATCGCGCTGAACATATTGCCCAGGGGGGCGCCGCCGAAACCGAGCGGGCCGGGGGGCACCAAGTGGTTGCTGTTTGTCATAGGGAATCTCTGTTCGATGGAGATAGGAAGAGGTACGGTAGCATCTTGTGACGTTCGCCGTCTGCGCCAGGGCAAGCGCGGTGATGCGTGCGCGCGAGCACAGGCGGCACGCACCGCTACAGACGGCTATAAATTTGTCAGACGTGCCAGAATCCGCGTAAAATGCGGGTGACGCGGGTGTAGCTCAATGGTAGAGCAGAAGCTTCCCAAGCTTACGACGAGGGTTCGATTCCCTTCACCCGCTCCAAAAGGAATGAAAGTCTGTCCGTTTGTGTCTCTCAAAAATGCATGTTTTCCGCAAAATTCGCATCTTACTCAGAGTATGATGTAGTGTTCTCAGAAGCTTTCCCTTTCGGCATTTAACGTATGTCCTTTAGCGATTTGGAAATAGCCTATGCTCCCAGATTGGAATTTGGCTGGAGTTCTTCCGCCGCTTGCCGCAGGCGAGCCTGGTCATTCTCCACATCGATCTCCCTATCTAACGAATCTTGCCGAACTGGTGCAACGTTTTGGCACCTCTACTGAACGCCTAGCGATTCTTCGTGGACTTCTGGCATTTCGGGCCGAGCTACACCTGTTAGGCGTGACCGAAGGTTTTCAATGGTTAGACGGTAGCTTTATGGAGCAGATAGAGATTCGGGAGAATCGCCCGCCGAAAGACATTGACGCGGTGACATATTTCTCGGTTCCAGCAGGTGAAACCGAACAGAGTTTAGTGGCCAAGGGGGCCAAGCTTTTTGTTCACGAATATGTTAAGGAAACTTACAGCGTGGATCATTACCCAGTTGTGCTCGGCAAGCTCATGACTGCTTCAAGGGTTAAGGAAATTAGCTATTGGTACAGTATGTGGTCTCACAGGCGTGACAGCATGTGGAAGGGTTTCGTGCAGGTTAGCCTTGACCCCGTCGAAGATGTGGTGGCAGAGTCATTCTTAGCATCATTAAATGGGAGCGCGTCATGAATTATGGCCGTTTGTCAATTGATGCCGAAATTGCAGAAATCGAGGAAATTCTGCGATCTACATCTGATGACGACATCATCAAAAAAATTTCATTTGAAGGTCGATTACATTCAGCTAAAAATGCGTTGGCAGCTTTGAAAGAATTACCATTGCCGCAGAAGGCAAAACTTACATTCAAGGGTAAACCTGTTGTTGGTGCGCATGGTATATTTGCTGAATTCGGTATCAAAGCGGCCTGGAATTTTGTCGATGCCTTTGCTGCGGTCGCTGCAGGGCTTGGGGAAAATTTGCGATTCATGGGTCCCATTCCTGACCGGGCAAAGAATCAATTGCTGATCACCGGTACTGCCATCGGGTCATTTGGCTTTGAATTCGAATTACCGACAGAGAATGATGATTTAATTGCTGAAGAATCTTTGCCTGAGAGAGCATTAAAAAATATTTGTGACTTATTGGAAAAGTCGGCTGACGGTTCTGACGATGAAATTTCGGAGTTGGTTGATGAGATCCATCCACGAGCAGTGCAAAAAATTCATGATTTCCTAAACCATTTATCGCAACATCAAGCATGGTGTGGGTTTGAATATAAAGGTGGGTTCTTTCAATATAAAGATATAAATCAGCTTAAATTTTCTGCCGAGCGCTTGGTAAAAGAAAATATCAAGGAAAATGATGAAACGATTCTTGGTATGTTTACGGGGATTCTTCCTAACGATAGGATCTTTGAATTTACCGATGTTGCGTCGGGTGCTGTTATTAAAGGAAAAATAACAGCTGAAGTTAGTGATCCGGACCTTTTACTGCGCGATTATTACAAAAAGCGCGTGACCGCGACTTTTGGCATGGTGCAAGTTGGGCATGGGCGGCCACGTTATCGGTTTAGTTCACCGGCATCCATCGTTTTGACAGATTGACTTGTATTGTCGAATCTGCATGGAAGTTCGGGCTCATCGGGCCGGCAAATGCGTGCCGCGCCCAAGACTACCGGCGGCGGGCGGGCGAAAACCGCCGGCGCGGCTGGTATAATCCGCGCCAGCTTCCTTCACCGTCACGCCCTCAATCCATGTCTTCAGATACTCCAGCCAGCGGGCCAGCCCGGCCCATGATGTACGACCCGAGCGAACACCGCATCCGCAGCTTCGTGACCCGCGCCGGCCGACTGTCGATTGCCCAAGCCCGCGCGCTCGACACACTGGGGCCGCAATTCATGCTGCCCTTCGCCAAAACGCCGCTCGATGTCGAGCAGGCTTTCGGACGCGCCGCGCCCACCATCTTGGAGATCGGCTTCGGCATGGGCGCCACCACCGCCCACATCGCCCAAGCCATGCCCGACAAGAACTTCATCGGGGTCGAGGTGCATACCCCGGGCGTGGGCAGCCTGCTCAAGCAGATTGGCGAGCAGTCGCTGGGTAATCTGCGCCTGATCCAGCACGACGCGGTGGAAGTGCTCAACCATATGATCGGACCGGCCTCGCTGGCCGGCGTGCACGTGTTTTTCCCCGATCCATGGCACAAGGCGCGCCACAACAAACGACGCCTGATCCAGGCGCCCTTCGTCAAGCTGCTGGCCGAGCGGCTGGCGCCCGGCGCTTATCTGCACTGCGCCACCGACTGGGAAGAGTATGCGCAGCAAATGCTGGAAGTGCTCAGCGCCGAGCCGGCCCTGAAAAACAGCGCACAAGATTATGCGCCGCAGCCGGCTTACCGGCCGCTGACCAAATTCGAGAACCGTGGTCTCAAGCTGGGCCATGGCGTATGGGATCTGGTTTTCATCAAGCAGTAGCCATCTACCCAAACCGGTGCGCTCCGCCACGATACTTTGGTGCAATCCCAATATCGTGCGGCGCGTCGGCCCGCCATGCCGGCCTTGCGCCGCTTCCGTCGCGCGCCCTTTCCCCACTTATCAATTGAGCATTGTCACTCTGTGAGAGCGGCAAAAAAGTACGATATCGCCTGGGACCGGTTCGCCTGCGCGGCAGCAGGCATGCATCTTGCAAACGATGTGGATGACGACGCATCGCGGACCCAGTCGACCCAGGTTGGATGATCATTCATGTGGAGCGCTTATGAAGACGGTTGCCCCTTCGATCTCAGGCGATAGGACCGCGCGGCAAGCGCGCCCGGTTAGCGGCGCGTTGCCGGTGGCGGCATGTTTTGCGCTGTTGCCGCCACGGGTGCGCGACGCCAGCCGCGCTTACCGGCATGGCGCCGACAGTTCGCTGGAGCCTTTTCCACAGCGCCGTTTATCCCTTTTCGCAGCCAGGACCGCAAGCTGATCCTGTCTGCTTTTTTATACCGCGCCGGCCGGCGCCGGGCCGGCGCCCGGGCCCACGCCGCTCACAGCATCTCGCTGATCATGGCCACGATCTCGTCGCCATAGGACGCCAGCTTTTTTTCGCCCACGCCGCTCACGCCGCGCAAATGCTCGAGCGAGGTCGGTCTGGCCTTGGCGATCTCGCGCAGGGTGGCGTCGACAAAGATGACGTAGGCCGGCACGTTGTGGGTGCGCGCCGTCTCCACACGCCACCAGCGCAGCTTGTCGAAGATGGCTTGTTCGGCGCTCGACAGATCGGTTTCGACAAACCCTTTCGAGGTGGTGGGGCCGCGCTTGGCCTTGACCGGCTTTTGGTACTGGCGCAGCTGCACCTTCTGGCCGCCCTTTAGCACGGGGCGGGCGGCGTCGGTCAACTTGAGCGAGCTGTATTGTTCATGGTCGACCGTGACCAGGCCCAGGGCGATGGCTTGGCGCAGGATGGCTTTCCACTCCAATTCGCTGCGCTCGTTGCCGATGCCGAACACGGATAGGGCGTCGTGATGCCAGGTCTTGATGCGATCCGACTCCACCCCGCGCAGCACGTCGATCACATGGCCGCCGGCGAAGCGCTGGTCGACCCGGTAAATCGCCGAGAGCAGTTTTTGCACCGGCACCGTGCCGTCGAAGGAGACCGGCGGAATCAGGCAGGTGTCGCAATTGCCGCACGGGGTGGCTTGCTCGCCGAAGTATTCGAGCAGGCGCACGCGCCGGCAGCTGAGCGTCTCGCACAGGCCCAGCATGGCGTCGAGCTTGACCCCCAACACGCGCTTGAAGGTTTCGTCGGCCTCCGATTCGTCGATCATGCGCCGTTGCAGCACCACGTCTTGCAGGCCGTACGCCATCCAGGCGTCGGCCGGCATGCCGTCGCGCCCGGCCCGCCCGGTTTCCTGGTAATAGCCCTCGATACTTTTAGGCAGATCCAAGTGGGCCACGAAGCGCACGTCCGGCTTGTCGATCCCCATGCCGAAGGCGATGGTGGCCACCATCACGATATTTTCCTCACGCAGGAAGCGGGCCTGGTTGGCGGCCCGTTTGGCGTACTCCATGCCGGCGTGATAGGGCAGGGCGCGGATGCCATGCTCGTTGAGGAAGTCGGCCGTTTCCTCCACTTTTTTGCGTGACAGGCAGTAGACGATGCCGCAATCGCCGCCATGCTCGGTGGTGATGAAGTCGAGCAGCTGTTTGCGGCCGTTGCCCTTTTCGACGATCTGGTAGCGGATGTTGGGACGGTCGAACGAGGAGACGAACTGGCGCGCGTCGGCCAGTTGCAGGCGCAGCGCGATTTCGGCCCGGGTCTGGTGATCGGCGGTGGCGGTCAGGGCGATGCGCGGCACGTCCGGGAACTGCTCGTGCAGCACCGACAGCTTGATGTACTCGGGCCGGAAGTCGTGCCCCCATTGCGACACGCAGTGGGCCTCGTCGATGGCGAACAGGGCGATCTTTGAAGCCTGGAACAGGTCCAGGCAGCGCTGCGTCATCAAGCGCTCCGGCGCCACGTACACCAGGTCGATCTGGCCGGTGCGCACCAGGCGCTCGATGCGGCTCGATTCTTCGTAGGTCTGGGTCGAATTGAGGAAGGCGGCGCGCACCCCCACCTCGGCCAGCGCGTCGACCTGGTCCTGCATCAGCGCGATCAGCGGCGAGATCACCACCCCCACGCCGTCGCGCAGCAAGGCCGGGATCTGGTAGCACAGCGATTTGCCGGCGCCGGTCGGCATCAGCACCAGCGCGTCGCCGCCGCTGGCCACATGGTCGACGATGTCGGCTTGCTGGCCGCGGAAGGCCGGGTAGCCGAACACGGTTTCCAGCAGATGCAGCGCGCGCGCCGGGAGATCCTGATTGGTCATGTCGAAGCGGTCTTTCAATCTACCCAGACGACCCAGCCGTAGTGGGCGGTCAGGATCACCACCAGCCCGAATACGATGCGGTACCAGGCGAAGAAGGTGAAGTCATGTGTGCTGATATAGCGCAGCAGCCAGCGCACGCACAGGAAGGCCGACACGAAGGCGGCCGCGGTGCCGATGCCGAACAGCGGCAGGTCGGCCGCCGACAGCAGCGCGCGTTCCTTGTACAGCGAATAGACGGTGGCGCCCAGCAGGGTGGGGATGGCCAGGAAAAACGAAAACTCGGTGGCCACCTTGCGCGACAGGCCGAACATCATGCCGCCGATGATGGTGGCGCCGGAACGGCTGGTGCCGGGAATCAGGGCGAAGGCCTGGGCCAGGCCCATTTTGAGCGCGTCGAGCGGCGTCATGTCGTCAACCGAGTTGACCCGCACGGCCACCGGATTGGCGCGCGCGTGGCGCTCGACCAGCAGGATGATCACGCCGCCGATGATGAAGGCCAGCGCCACCGGCAGCGGCTTGAACAGGGCGGCCTTGATGGCTTTGCCGAACACCAGTCCCAGCACGGCCAGCGGCAGGAAGGCGATGCCGACGTTGACGGCGAAGCGCTGCGCGCCGGCGTCGCTAAACAGGCCGGACAGCACGGTGGCGATGCGTTGCCGGTATTCCCAGCAGACGGCGAAGATGGCGCCGGCCTGGATCACGATCTCGAACACTTTCATCTTTTCTTCCATGCCCTGGAAGTTGAGCAGGCTCTCGGCCAGAATCAAGTGGCCGGTCGAGGAAATCGGTAAAAATTCGGTAAAACCTTCTACCAGACCCATGACAAGGGCCTTCAGCGCAAGAATGAGATCCATTTGGTGTGTTTTTTGTTGGTGCTGATCATGATGGGGGAAAGCGGCGTGGGCGCCCGAGCGCTGCGCGGCTCGAAGCTTACCACGAGCGCGCCTGACGATTCTGATTCCCGTGCAAGGGAAAGTGGTTTTTCGCCGCCTTGTTCGCCGCCTTGTTCGCCACCGCTGCGCTCGGGGCCAAGCCGGCCCGTCGGTGCTGTCGCCGACGCGGCGCCGGCAGCGAAGCTGCCCCCGGTGGGGCGGGCGCTTAGCCGCGCGGGTCGGTGAGCGCCCACTGCGCCGCTTGGCGCGCGTGCAAAGTGGTGGTGTCGATCAGGGGCACGCTGGCGTCGCCGGGCTCGACCAGCAGCATGATCTCGGTGCAGCCCAAAATGATGGCTTGCGCGCCACGGGCCGCCAGGTCCGCCATCACGCGCCCGTAGGCCGCGCGCGAGGCGGGCGACACCTTGCCCAGGCAGAGTTCTTGATAGATCACCTGATGCACCAATTCGCGCTCGGCCGCACCGGGCACTAACACGGTGAGGCCATGTCGGCTGCGCAGACGCTCGCGGTAAAAATCCTGTTCCATGGTGAATCGCGTGCCCAGCAAGCCCACCGTTTTGTGGCCGGCCTCGCTCAGCGCGGCGCCCGTGGGGTCGGCGATGTGCAGCAGGGGAATGCCGACGGCCGCTTCGATGGCGCCGGCCACCTTGTGCATGGTGTTGGTGCACAGCACCAGGAAGTCGGCGCCGGCGCCTTCCAGCGCACGTGCCGCGTCCGCCAGCAGGCGCGCCGCGCCGTCCCAGTCGCCAGCCCGCTGCATTTGCTCGATGTCGTGGAAATCGACGCTATATAAAATTATGCGGGCGCTATGCAGGCCGCCCAGCCGCGCCTTCACGCTCTGGTTGATTTCACGGTAATACGGCACGGTCGATTCCCAACTCATGCCGCCGATCAGGCCGATGGTTTTCATGGGTGCTCCTTCGAAGTGAAATGATGGGTCCAGTTGCAATTGGGCTAGAATAATTCGATATGCCCGCCGAATCTATCAAGAAATTTCAGCGTCCGGCCCAGCCAGTCACGATCGACTGCGCCTGGGTCGGCGTGCAATTGCTGCCGGCGGCGCCGTATTCGGCGTGTCAGCGCTCGTCGCGCGCGGTGTTCGGCATCGCGCTGGCGCGGCAATCGGGGGTGCACGCCATCGGCGGCGCGCGGCGCCAGGACTTTGACGCCTGGCCGGGGGAGTGGGCTTACGCCGCGCCCGAGCTTGAGATGTTTTCCGAATCGATGGCGGGCGGCGAATATCTGGCGCTGCACGTGGCGGCCGGCGCGGCCGGGCAGAGCGCACCGGCGGGCGGCGGCGCGCCGCGCCAGGGCGGCCGTGGCGACCGGCAAGCCGTCATGCTGGCTTGGCGCTTGCGCCGTCTGATGCTGGCCGCGCAGCCGGACCCGGGCCGCATCGAGCAGGCGGCGGCCCAGCTGCTGGCGCACGCCCAGATGCTGCTGGCGCCGCGGCGCCCGCCCGACCCTTACCTGCACGACCGTGTCATCCATGCCCGCGTGCTCGATTATATCGAGGCCGCGCTTGACGGCCCGCTGGGCCTGGACGCGCTGGCCGCGCTGGCGAACATGCCGCCGCTGCGCTTTCTGCGCAGTTTTGCCAGCGCGGTAGGCGCCACGCCGCATGCCTATATCACCGAGCGGCGCGTGCAGCGCGCCCGCGGCCTGTTATGCTCGTCCGACCTGGGATTGGCCGCCATCGCGGCCGATTGCGGTTTCGCCCATCAATCCCATCTGGGCGCCGCGCTTCAGACACGGCTGGGATTGAGCCCGCGGCAGTACCGCATGCTGGCCCGGCGTGGCTAACGGCGCGCGGACGGCATGGGCGTCGCGTCCGTCGGCAGGGTAGCGCGCTCGAGCGCGTTCAACCATGAGATGGCATGTTCGCGGCTGGTGCCGCACATCTCTTCCGAGGGCGACAGACCGCCACAAAATAAGGGACGTTCCGGTTGGCCGAAGATGCGGCAGCGATTGTCGTGCGCCAGCTGGATGCAGCGCACGCCCGCCGGCTTACCGTTCGGCATCCCAGGTATCGGGCTGGTGATGGAGGGGGCGATGCAGCACGCGCCGCAGTTGTCACGACAGTTCATAGCATCCTTTGGCGCACACATGGCCGCGCTCGGCCATGTGCGGCGATGTGAAAGCGCAGTATATCAGCAGCATGCGCACCAGCATGCGCAGCAACATGCGGCGCCGCCGTTGCCGGCATGGTCAAGAGGCGGCGCGCATCCGTTCCAGGGTGGCGCCGATGTCGCGGCAGCTTTGCCGCAGCACCTGCTCCAGCTGGGCCACGCTGGTCGACGCCGGGCGGTGCAGCGGCCGCACCAGGCACACCGCGTAGGCGATCGAATGGGAAAAGCGGCGTATCTGCAAGCCCTGCGGCGCGTAATCGAGCGCCGTCAGCGGATTGACGATGGCGATGCCGGCGCCCAGCCGCACCGTGGCGCACACCGCGCTGGCGCTATGGGTCTCGACCGCCATTTTCCTGACGATGCCCAATTCGCGGAACAGCTGATCGATCTTGAGGCGGTAGGGATCGGCGCCGGCCAGGTAAATGCAATCCTGACCGGCGAAGTGGCGTGGCGTGAGCACGCTCTGCGCGCATAGCGCATGGCCGGGCGGCAGCACGCACACCACGTCGGCACTGAGCAGGGTTTCGATGGCGGTGCCGGGCGGCGCGCTCTGGTGCTCGCTCAATCCCAGGTGGTAGCGCTGCGCCGTGAGCGATTCTTCCAGCGCCGGCGATTCTTGCGGTGTGATGCTCAGGCTCACGCCGGGAAAGCGGGCGCCGAATTGCTGGCATACGCGCGGCAGCAGCGCGGTCGAAAACGCCGGCAGGCAGGTGAGCGTGATCTGACCCTGGCGGAAGTGGCGGATCGCCTCGGCGGCGCTGCCGATGCGCTCCAGGCCCAGGTAGCTGCGCTGCACTTCTTCGAACAGCATCAAGCCGTGCTCGGTGGGCACCAGCTTGCCGCCGCCGCGCTGAAACAGCACCAGTCCGGTGAGCTTTTCAAACCGGGCCAGCTCGCGGCTGATGGTGGGTTGCGAGGTGCGCAGCAAGGTCGCGGCGGCGGTCGCGCTGCCGGTGGTCATCACGGCCCAATATACTTCGACCTGACGCAAACTGAAGTTCATGTGACGCATCCAAACTAAATCGTAGGCCGGTCAGCATATCAAAAATGAATAGGGCACCGATAAATGGATATTTTTGGTGCGCGCCGGATGTACGCATACTCGCTCTTCTGCGGCGCGGGCCGTTTAGCGGGAGGAGCAGGATGGACCATTTTCATTTCAGGGACGGCGAGTTGTATGTGGAGGACCTGGCCGTGGCCGGGATCGTCGAACGGCACGGTAGTCCTTTATATATCTACTCGGCGCGCACGTTTGAGCACCACGTGGCGGCGATGCGGGCAGCGTTCGCGGCGCTCGATCCGTTGCTGTGCTTTTCCGTGAAAAGCTGCGCCAACCTGAGTATCCTCAAGCTGTTGGTGGAGCAGGGCTGCGGCTTGGATGTGGTGAGCGGCGGCGAGTTGTACCGCGCATTGCAGGCCGGCGCCGACGCCGGCAAAATCGTGTTTGCCGGGGTCGGCAAGTCGCGCGAGGAACTCGCCGACGCGATTAAAGCCGGCGTGTTCCTGTTCAATGTGGAGAGCGAGGCGGAATTGGCGCGGCTCGACGCGCTCGCTTGCGCCGCCGGCAAACGCATCAAGGCGGCCATCCGCGTCAATCCCGATGTGGCCGATCCCGGCACGCACCACAAGACCGCCACCGGCGGGCGCCAGACCAAGTTCGGGGTGCCGATCGCGGCCGCCTCGGCGTTGTTTACGCCCGGCCGTTACCCCAGCGTCGACGTGGTCGGTGTCCATGTCCATCTGGGTTCGCCGATCCTGTCGGCACAGACTTATTTGGCGGCGATCGACAAAGTCGAGCAATTCGTGGACCAGTTGGAAGCGGACGGCGCACCGGTAAATTGGATCAATATCGGTGGCGGCTTTCCGGCGCCGTATTATGCCGATGCCGAGGCCGAGGCCGCGCCGGCCGACACGCTCGCCGCCATGGGCCGCGCCATCTGCGCGCGTCTGGCGCCGTTGCAAGCGCGCTGTAAGCGTTTCATCATCGAGCCCGGTCGCGCGATCAGCGCCAACGCCGGCATCCTGGTCACGCGGGTCGAGTATGTCAAGCAGGGGTGGGACCGCAAGATCGTGGTGGCCGACGCCGGCATGAACGTGCTGCTGCGCCCGGCCTTGTATGGCGCCGGCCATGTGATCTGGCCGGTGCGCGCCGGCCGCTTCAGCGGCCACTGGAGTCTGGCCGCGCGGGCCGCCGCAACGCCGGCCGAGCGGGTCGATGTGGTTGGCCCGATCTGCGAAACGGGCGATTATTTCGCGCTCGATCGCCCCTTGCCGGCGCTGCAAAGCGGTGAGCTGCTGGCGCTGTTTTCCTGCGGCGCCTACGGCATGAGCATGGCCAATCAATACAATTCGCGCGGCCGGCCGGCCGAAGTGTTGGTGGAAAACGGCCGTGCGCGGCTGGTGCGGCGGCGCGAATCGCACGCCGACCTGGTCGCGCATGAGCTATGCGCTCTGGACGAGGTCGACGGTTTTATCGTGCCGATGGCACCGCGCTGAAACGCTCAGGCCGGCGTGCGCGTGACCGGCTCATCATCAACCATGGCAGCGGCAGGCGCGACCGATTGCGCCGTCCGGGCCAGTGTGGCGAGCACGTGTAGCAAGACGGCTGTCACATCTGGCATCGCGAGCAACTCGGCCTCGCTGGCGCGGCTGTTATTGACGGGCACCGCCAGGCAAGCGCCGTCGACGATGTGCGCGTCCATCGCGCGCAGGGTCTTGCGCAGCGCTTCCGGCGCGTGGATGGCGCGGGTGGACGCGCTCAAGAAGGCGACCGGCTTGCCAACCAGTTCGCCCGAGCCCACCACCCAATCGAGCGCGTTTTTGATCACGCCTGTCACGCCGTGCGCATATTCGGGGCTGGCGATCAGCACCGCGTCGGCATCCCGTAATGCCGCGCGCAAGCGGTGCACCGGCGCCGCTTCCCGTCCTTCCAGATCGGGATTAAACAGGGGCATGGATGCCATATCGATAAACAGGCTGATGTTTACGTGGGCGGGCGCGAGCGCGGCGATCGCCTTCAATAGCGCCGTGTTGACCGAAGCGGCGCGCAAGCTGCCTGAGATGCCAACAATGTTGACTATCGGGCGGCCGATGGCGAGTGGGGAAGGGGTAAATGTAGGCATGCCCTAGCCTAGCATGGACTGCGGCGGCGCGCAGTTGCGTCCGCTCGAACGCACGGTAATTGTCAATAAAATACTAACAGTAGCAAAATATAAAAACAGTTGTTGAGTAAGTTTTTGCTATGATAAAATGCCAACAAATTCCTTAGTAGAATTCTTTTCCTCGACATTCGCTGCTGATCCCCGCCCGGCTTGTGCCCGGCAAGGCCAACAATAATCTCTTGGATTTGCGCTGCATCGCATTGATGGTCGCTGGCAGCCACAATCCGGCAAAGCTGCTAAGTCATCGATCGCGTCACCGGTTTCAGGCTGTTCTTCTAGACAGTCCTGTTGCTGGCGGCTGCGTATTTGATTGTTCTTTGTGCAATGCTATGGCCCGCTAGGACACATGCATCGCGCTTTCCGTTAACTCTGAAGATTTGGCTAACATGGTTGCTCTCCCGGCATCGGCATCGAGTGGTAAGTTCCCAGGCACAAACGCGTTTGCGCGCTTACGGCGCTGGCTCTACATGGCGCTGTTCTTGCTGGCCAGCTTGGCAGGCGCCCTGGCCCATGCCGGCACCGACACGGGACTCAATACCGACGATCAATACGCCGGGCCATTTCCCATCGGCTTCGAGTTCAAGTTCTACGGCAAAACCTACACCACGTTTTACGCGACCAGTAATGGCTTGCTACAGTTCAGCGGCCCGACGCAATCGTATTCCAACGCCTGCAACGGGATTCCGGTCAATACCATCGCCGCGTTTTGGGACGATTTGATCCCCAACGTCAGCGGTATGCCAACCGGAAAAATTCACTATGAAACAGTGGGGGTCGCGCCCCACCGTCAGCTGGTTTTGCAATGGACCAATCAGTATTTTTTTGGCACCACCATTCCGATGGGCACGTTCGAAACGGTCCTGTTCGAGGGTAGCGATGAAGTCAAGGTGCAGTATCGTTACCTGCTTGGTGGCACCCGCAGCACCGGTGACTCGGCCACCATCGGGATACGCGGCGAAGGCCCGACCGATCTGGAGCATAGCTGCAACCAGGTCGATGGCATCCGCGCCCAGCAAGCGCTGTCGTTCAAGCCTGGCGCCGACCTCAGCTACCAATTGGACGCGGCCGCGCCGTATGACTTCATCGATATCTCCGGTCTGACCCCGGCGGCGCCGCAGGCCGCGGCCCGCTATGTCAAGACGGCGCCCCAATGGAGCTGGACGAAAATTTCCGATTTGAAGAGTTACCAGATCGAATTGCAGACCGACACCGGCACGGTGGTCGCCAGCGAGACGCTGGGCGACGTCGGCAGCTATACCTGGTCTGCCGGCTACGAGACCGGCAAGACGTATCTGGCGCGGGTGCGCGGCAGCACCAATAACGGCGCGACCTGGGAATTGTGGTCGGCTTTAAGCGGCCCGGTGACGGTCGACCAGAGCGCGCCGGTGGCGACCATGCTGTCGGCCACGCAAGCCGGCGCCAACAAGGTGCAGTTCCGTTTCGCCGCCAGCGACCCGCTCAGCGGCCTGGAAACGGTGCGGCTGCAAATCGCCACCGACGCCGCTTTCCAGACCCTGGTCTATGACGAGGCCAATGCCGCCCATAACGCCGGCGTGTATGACTACTTGGTGGCGGTCGCGGGCCAGCGCCTGTATGCGCGCATTCAGTCGAGCGACAGGGCCGGCAACCTGTCGCCGTACTCGAACGCGGTCGATGTGCTGGTGCTGGCGCCGCCCAACGCCAACTTCACGGCCAGCAAACTGACGGGCGAGGCGCCCTTGGAGGTCGTGTTCCAAAACACCTCGACCGGCCCGGCCGTGTCGTACGCTTGGACTTTTGGCGACGGCCGTGCCAGCGCCGAGGCGGCCCCCACCATTCGTTTCGCCCAGGCCGGCAGTTTCGAGGTCACCTTGCGCGCCACCGGCGTGGCCGGTTCGACGGAGAAAAAAGTCACCATTGTGGCCACCCCGGACGTGACCAAACCGGTGCTGAGTCCGATCACGGTCGATGGCGCGGCCAGCGGCGCCGTGCTCACGCTCGACCGCACCCGTCAGCTGACGTTTTCGGTGAGCGACGCCGGCGGTGTGGGCGCGGTCGGCGCCGTGTTCGCCGGCCAGCCGGTGGCGCTCGGTAACTTGGGCGCCGGCCAGTATCGCCTCACCCTCGATCCGCTGGCTTACCCGAACGGCAACTACAGTTTGCTGATCACGGCGCAAGATAGCGCCGGCAATAGCAGCTCCGCCACGCTGGCCGTCAGCGTCAATCTGGCGCCGCCCGCCGCGCCCGTCATCAGCTCGCCCGCCAGCGGTTTGCGCACCAATAAAAAAGTGCTCAATGTACGCGGCGGCGCGGCGGCCGGCGATCAGGCCCAGATCTGGCTCAATGGGCAAGCCCAGAGCGCCTGGGTGGCCATGGTCGAGCGCGCCTTTGACATTCCGGTCACGCTCAACGAAGGCGTCAACCAGATCACCGCGCTGGTGAAAAACAACCGTGGCAGCAGCGCGGCCAGCGTCGCCGTCGCCGTCACGCTCGACACCTCGGCGCCGGCCGCCCCGCGCGCGTTGAACGCCATTTCTCAGCCTCAAGGCAAGGTGCGCCTGAGCTGGACCCCGTCAAGCGATGCCGCCGCCACCGGCACGGTGGTGCTGCGGCTGGACCATCCGTTCGACGATGCGGCCCAAGCCACCCGGCTGACCCCGGTCGCGCTGAGCGCCACCGTGTTCGACGACATGCCGGCAAACGATGGCAACTATACCTATCGGGTGGCGTCGGTCAACCAGCTCGGCAGCCTGAGCGCGCTGTCGAACAGCGTCCAGGCGATTGCCGACTCGACCGCGCCGAAAGCGGTCTCGATCGTGTACCAGCCGAGCGGCTTGACCGACCCGGTCAGCGGCCGTATCGGCCAGGGTCGGGTCGACCTGGTGATGCAATTGAGCGAAGCGTTACAGATCGACCCTTATCTGTCGATCGTGCCGCAAGGCGGCGCGCCCATCGCGGTGGCGCTGAGCAAAACCGGCGACTTGACTTATAACGGCAGTTTCATGATCGACGCCAGCACGCCGTCCGGTGTGGCCAATGCCCTGTTTTCGGCGCGCGATGTGGTGGGCAACCGCGGCACCGACATCGGCAGCGGTACCACCCTCAAAATCGATACCGAAGGACCGTCCCTGGCCGCTATCGTGCTCAGCCCGGTGGCGCCGATCAAGAACGACACGCCGCAAACCGTCCAGGCCACCTTTACCTTTAGCAAAGCGCCGGCCGCGCCGCCGCAGATCAGTTACCGCTTGTCCGGACCGGTGCGCGCCGCCACGCCGCTGCCGAGCTTGAACAAAATCAACGCCACCACCTACGCCGCCAGCTTCACCCTGCCACGCGACGCCGGTCTGGCCGCGCCCGAATCGTTCAGCTTTAGTTTTTCGGCGCGCGATGATTTGAACAATAATTCGAGCAAGGTGGCGGCGTTCAACCGCTTCCAGGTATACCAGGGCAATCTGCCACCCTTGAATGTGCCGCTCGCTTTCAGCGCCAAGGCCCAGCCGGGCGGCAAAGTAAAGCTGTCCTGGCAAGCGGTGGACGACGCCAGCGCCTATCAGCTGTATCGTCAGGCGCCCGACCAGGCCAGCCTGGTGCCGCTGGCGCGCGCCGGTGGCGTCGACCATATCGACCAGACCCCCAAGGACGGCGCCTATAAATATGCGGTGGCCACGGTGCGTCAATCCAATGGCCAGGAATCGGTGTCCGGCCAGAGCGCGACGGTCGATGTGGTTGCGAGCGCCACCGCGCCGGGCGCGCCGCAAAATCTGGCGCTGCAACTGACCGGGCAGGGGATCTATGCAAGCTGGCAAGCCCCCTTGGCCAGCACGGTGGACTATTACAATCTGTACCGCGCCGGCGGCCAATCGATCGGCAGTATCGACGGGTTAACGCCGATCAAAACCCGCATCAAGGGCACCGTCACTTACGACACCAGCCCGTCGCCGCTGCAAGGCGCCTATGTGGTCAGCGCCGTTGACGCGGCCGGCAACGAGTCGGCCATCTCCAATTCGGCATACTTGAACGCCAGTTTGCTGCCGGTGCGTAATCTGAAAGTCGAGCAGCTGGGCAACGCGCTGCCGGTGATCAGCTGGACCGCGCCGAACGGCAACGTGGCCGGCTATCTGGTGTATGTGGGACCGGACGCCGCGCGCACCCGCCTGACCGCCAACCCGATCAGCGCCACCAGCTTGACCGACACCGGTTACAGCGCCGGCGAACGGCGCTACACGGTGGCCTCGGTCGACGCCAACCGGGTGGAACTGGCGCGCAGCGTGCTGCTGCCGAATGTGTCGGCCCAGATCGCGGCCGGCTTGCCGATCAAGCGCGGCGTGATGAACAAGCTGCACATCCAGCTGACCAATACCTCGGCCGCCACACTCGACGGCGTGCGTGCCGTGGTGACGCTGCCAATCGACAAGGACGCCAGCCAGCTCAAGGACCACAAGTCGGAGCTGGTGACGCTGGCGCCAAATCAGACCAGGCTGGTGTCGGTGATCGTCGGCGGTTATGCCGACCTCGCGGGCGCGCCGCTGGCCCAGGTGGGGCTGGAGATCGCACCGAATGAAGGCGAACTGGTGCGGGTGGCCAAGAGCCGCGCGGTCGATGTCAGCGAAGGCGCGTTGGTGGTCGGCATGGCCACCGAAGCGTTCACCCGTGGCGCCAGCGGCAAGGTGAGGCTGACCATTGAAAACACCAGCGAGGTCGATGTCGAGCTGCTGACGGCCACCGGTAACGGCGCCAACGATTCGAGCGAGCTGCGCTTCAAATTGCTCGACAGCGATGGCAACGTGCTGGCCACCCAGCCCTACAAACAAGTGTTCGGCGCCGGCGTGGTGACCCTGACCAATGGCATGACGGTGGCCCGCATCGGCGCCGGCGCCAGCTATGTGTCGGACCTGTTCGCGCTGAACGTGCCGGCGTCGAGCCCGAACGGCATCCGCGTCAAGCTGGAAGTGGACAAGCTGCGTTACCACTCGGGCCAGGACGACGAGGTGCAGATCGCCGGTCGCGGTTCGGAAAAACAAGTGTCGTTGCTCGATACCGCCTACAGCGGCGAAGTGAGCGATGTCTCCCCGCTCAGTTCCTTCGGCGATGAAGACGTGATCATCAAGGGCCGCGCATTCGAGCGCGGCACCAACACCGCGCTGGGCAACACACGGCTCAAGCTGATCCTCAACCAGCAAGGTTTCGAGCGCAGCTTCAGCGTGCTCACCGACGCGGCCGGCCAGTTCAGTTACAGCTTCAAGCCGACCGGCACCGACGCCGGCCTGTATAAAGTGAGCGCGGTCCACCCGGACATCACCGACCGCCCCGAGCAAAAGGCGTTCACCATCAACCGGGTGACGGTCGGCCCGACTCCGTACCAACTCGACGTGCCGAAGAATTATCCGTTCACGATTCCGTTCGTGGCCAAGGCCGGGCCGGGCACCAGCGCGAGCGGTGTGCGCCTGACCCTGGATGCGGCCAGCCAGCCCACCGGGCAGGTGCCAGCGGGCATCAACGTGGCGCTGGCCGCGCCGGTCGCGCTGGCCGAGCGGCAAAGCCTGAACGTGCCGGCCGTGTTTACCGCCAGCGCCGAGGCGCAGCCGTCGGGCAGCCTGATCTTTAACGTCGTCAGCAATGAGCACAACGGCGCGCCGATCGGCCAGGTGAAGGTCAACTACACCTTGTCGGAAGCGAAGCCTTATCTGGTGAGCACGCCGAGCTTTGTCGAAACCGGCATGGCCCAGGGTGGCAATCAAATCGAGTCGCTGACCATCGAGAACAATGGCTTGCAAGACGCCTTGAATCTGGTTGTGACTTTGAGCAAGGAAGACGGCGGCGCGGCGCCGGCCTGGGCCGCCATCGCCAGCCAGGCCAATGGCACGCTGCCGATCGGGAACACGCGCTCGATCGATCTGAGCTTCACGCCGCCCGGCGGCACGCCGGAAGGGGTATATGCGTTTAATCTGACTATCGCTGGCGACAATATCGAGCCGCAAGTGATCAAGGTCTACGCCAGCGTGAGCCAGCTCGGCAAGGGCGCCACCCTGTTCAAGGTATCCGACCTGTACACCGCCACCATCGGCAAGGACGGCCGCATGATCATGGGTCTGGCCAAGGCCACCGTGACGCTGCAAAACGAGGACGTGGCCACCATCAGCCAGGATCTGGTGAGCGACGAGCTGGGCGAAGCCTTGTTCCAGAATCTGCCGGCCGGGCGCTACAAATTCCGGGTGCGGGCCGCCAACCATCAGGAAGTGGGCGGCCGGCTGCTGATCAAACCCGGCATCACGGGCAGCCAAGCGGTGTTTTTGGACTACAACCTGATCACGGTCGAGTGGAGCGTGCGCGAAATCACCATCCAGGACCGTTATGAAGTCACGCTCAACACCACCTTCGAGACCGATGTGCCGGCCGCCGTGGTGGTGATGCAGCCGGCCAGCGTCAACTTGCCGAAGATGAATGTGGGCGACGTGTATTTCGGCGAACTGACCCTGACCAATTTCGGTCTGGTGCGGGCCGACAACGTACGTCAACAACTGCCGCAAAACGACAATTTGTTCCGCTACGAATTTTTGGTCGAGGTGCCCGCCACGCTGGAATCGAAACAGCGCGTCAGCATTCCGTACCGCGTGATCGCGCTGCAAACCCTGGAAGGGGCGGCCAGCGGCGCCAACGCGTCCGGCGGCGGCTGCGTCAACTACAGCAACAAAACCGTGATCACATGCAGCTCGAAGTGCGCCAACGGCGTGATATCGACCTCCTGCGGCGCGTCCACCGTGTTTTTCGCCGTGAGCCAGAGCAGTTGCCCGGCCGGTGGTGGTGGCGGCGGCGGGGGCGGCGGCGGCTGGGGTGGCTGGGGGGGAGGCGGTTCCGGTGGCACCGGCGGCGCGGCCACCAGTACCCCGCTCAAAGGGCAGAAATGCCAGTTCGTACCGAATGGCGGCACCAAGGGCTGCCAGTAAGCGGCGCGGATTGGGCGCCCCGGTTTGGCGGGCGCCTGGCGCGCGGGTGCGTCACTCGGGGCCACGGACTCAGGCTTGTTACTAGATTAACTATGATTGAAATGACCATGATTTTGGTGAGTAAGATGCTGCCCACATATATAACTTGCCGCATGCCGCAGGCGCTGCTCAAACGGATGACCGGCGTGGTGCTGGCGGCCGCCTGTCTGGTGGCGGCGCCCTTGGCCCGGCCGCAAGAGACGGTGTGTGCCCGCGTCAAGATCGAGATCAAGCAGGAGCTGACGCTGGAGCGTCAAGCCTTCGACGCCGAAATGCGCATCAGCAATACCACCGACAGCAGCGCGATTGACAATGTCGGCGTAGTGGTCAAGGTCACCGACGAAAGCGGCACGCCGGTGGCGGTGAGCGACGATCCGAACAACACCGGCGCCAAGTTTTTCCTGCGCCTGTCGCGCAAGGAAAACATCGTCGCGGTCGACGGCAGCGGCAGCGTGGCGCCCAAAACGGTAGCCACCATCAACTGGCTGCTGATCCCCGCGCCAGGCTCGGCCGGAACCGGCGCCCTGGGCAAGAAGTATCTGGTCGGCGCCACCTTGCGCTACCGCTTCGGCGGCCAGGAGACGGTGCTGGAAGTGGCGCCGGACGTCATCACGGTCAAGCCGCTGCCTTCGCTGACGCTCGACTATTTCATCCCCCAGGACGTGTGGGCCGACGACCCGCTGACCGCCGCGATTGAAGCGACCGAACCGTTCACGCTGGGCGTGCGGGTGAAAAACAATGGCCTGGCCACCGCCAAGGGATTGAAAATCGATTCGGCCCAGCCCAAGATCGTGGAAAACGTGCAGGGCCTGCTCATCAATTTCCTGCTCACGGGCAGCTACCTGAACGACGCGCCGACCCAGAATAGTTTGCTGATCAATTTCGGCGACATCGCCGGCGGCGGCAGCAAGATGGGGCGCTGGAACATGGAAACCACCTTGGCCGGCAAGTTCGTCGATTTCACGGCCAGCTTCAGCCATGCCGACGAGCTCGGTGGCGCGCTCACTTCCATCATGCAGGCCGCCAATGCCCACTTCCTGATCCATGACGTGCGGGTCGATTTGCCCGGGCGCGACGCCGTGCGCGACTTCCTGGGGCGCGACGGCGACGTGCTGCGTCTATACGAATCGGACGGCCCGGACACGGTGGTGAGCGACCAGAGCGCGCAGGCCAGCTTGATCGCCGGCACCGATGTCAACGGCGTGGCGGGCTACCGGCTGCGCTTTCCGGCCACCGCCGGTTTTGCCTACGTGCGTTTGCCCGACCCCTTCAACGGCGCCAAGGCGATCGGCGCCGTCACGCGCTCCGACGCCAAGCAACTCGGCAGCGAAAACGTGTGGCTGTCAAAAACGCGCAATGCCCAGACCAAAAAATGGGAATACTGGATCAATTTTTTTGATGCGAATACGAGCGGCGTGTATGACAGCCAGTTCCAGGCCACGCCGGCCACTCCGCGCGCGCCGGTGGTGCAGTTCGTTCCCGACCGTACCGTCAAGGAAGGCCGCCAGGTATCGTTCCTGGTCGAGGCCAGCAGCCCGGACGGCAAAGCGCTGAGCCTGGGCGCCGCGCCCCTGCCGGCCGGCGCCGGCTTCACCCAGCAGGCGGCCGACCCCGGCGCGCCCGGTTTGACGCGCGCCGTGTTCGACTGGACCCCGGCCAAAGGCCGCGCCGGCACCTATCTGGTGGTCTACAGCGCCAACGACGGCAGCCTTACCACCACCCGTTCGGCCTCCATCAAGGTCGAAGCCGACACGGCACCGGCCGGCCCGGCCGCGCCGACCATCGCCAGCCCCCTGGCCGGGGCCCAGGTGCGCGATCCGGCGGCGCTGGTCTTGGCGGTCAATAGCGCGCTGCAACCGGGCGCGGGCGCCACCGTGCAGTTCGAACTGTACGCCGACGAGGCGGCCAGCCAGCTGCTGGCCAGCGCCACGCTGGCGCAAGCCGGCAGCGCCGCCGCGCCGCTAGCTACCTCGTGGGCCGTGCCGCTGGCGCTGTCGGACAATACCCACTACTGGTGGCGCGCGCGCGCCTTCGACGGCACGCTCTACAGCACCTGGACCGGAGCCCGGCTGTTCGCCAACAGCGGCAACGACGGGCCGGAGATGTTCAACCTGACCAGTCCGCTGGGCGAGGGCCTGGTGGCCAGCGTCACGCCGCAACTGGCCTGGAACAATAGCGCCGATCTGGACGGCGATGCCATCACCTACCAAGCCATGCTGTATCAGGACGCCGAGCTGCGCGAATTGCTGGCCCAATCGCCCGTGTTGGCGCAAGACCCGAGCGGCATGACCAGCTGGACGGTGCCGCTCACGCTGAGCGACCGCGGCAAATACTATTGGCGCGTGCAAGCGACCGATGCCCAGGGCGCCAGCAGAATGAGCGCGCTGCGCGGCTTCACGGTCAATCTGTCCAATCAAACCCCATCGGTGCCGCTGCTACGGGCACCGGCGATGAACGCGCAAAGCGCTGGCACCACCGTCAAGCTCGAAGTGAGCAACAGCGTCGATGCCGAGCGCGATGTCTTGAGCTATGTGTTTGAAGTCGACAGCGTCAACAGTTTCGACTCGCCGGCCAAGGTCAGCATCGGCGGGGTGGCGCAAAACGTGGGTGCCAGCACCGCCCGCGGCGTGAGCGGTTTGCTGGAAAACCAAGCGTACTGGTGGCGTGCCAAGGCGCGCGACGGCCATACCGAATCGGCCTGGATGATCGGCCGCTTCATGGTCAACGCCGCCAATCAGGCGCCGGCGGTGCCGACCGTGAAAAATCCGGGCCATGGCGCCTGGAGCGCCAGCTTGCAGCCCAGCCTGGAAGCCTATCCGGTCAAAGACCCGGAGAACGCCGCGCTGCGCTATCAATTCGAGGTGTACCGCGACGCGGCGCTGAGCAGCCGCCTGCTCGAAGCGAGTTCGAGCAATAGCGGCGTGATCGTGCCGCTGGCGCTGACCGATAACACCAGTTACTGGTGGCGGGTGCGCGCGCTCGACGCCCAGGGCGCGGCCAGCGCCTGGAGCCCGGCTGCGCTGCTGCACGTGCGCGCCGGCGGCATCCAGCCGCCCGGCGTGAACCTGAGCGCGCCGGCCGTGGCCCAGCAAGCCCACACGGTGGACGGTCGCAAAACGCTGGCGATCCGCTGGGAAGGCGCCGATCCGAATCGCAGCGCCAGCGTGGCCCTGTTTTATACCAATAGCCGCAATGGCCTGGGCGGCACCCGCATCGTCGACGGTTTGCGCCTTGGCAGCGGCGCGGCCGGCGGCGAGTATCTGTGGGACGTGACCGCCCTGGCGCCGGGCGCCTATTATGTGTATGCCGAAACCTACGATGCCACCGGCGTGAGCCGCAGCTATGCGCCGGGCGCGCTGGTGCAAGCGAATCCGGCGTCCACCGCGAGCATCCAGATCAGCGCCGCGGCGCCATGGCGGGAAGCGGCCTTGCAAATGCTGACGGTGAGCGCGAGCGGCGCTTCCGGCGCATCGCTAAGCGTGCCGGTGCTGGGGGTGGCACGCAATCTGGGCGCCGAATTGGTGCTGCTGCCGCAGGCCGGCAGTGCGTCGCGCCTCATCCCGGTGGCCGTGCCTTACCAGTGCGACAAGCATCAGACCAGCGTGGCGGTGCAAGTCGGTCCGCTGGTCACGGAAGACGGCAACTTGATCGGCCGCGCTGGCGCCGCCCTCGCCGTGCCCTTGACGTACGCGAGTTCGAATATCGGCGACGAAACGCTGCGCGTGTGCGAGCTGCGCATCGTTTCCGAACGTAAGGTCAATGCGACTCAATCCGATTTCGTGGTGACCGGCAAATTGAGCAACTTCGGCACGCCTGTGATACGCGGCAAAGTGGTGCCTTACGGCGTCTCGCCCAGCGTCAGCGGCATGGATGGCGTCACCTTGATGTCGGGCGCGCTCACCTTCGGGCCGGTCGCCAAGGGCGAGGTGGGCGTGTCGTCGACCAGTGTGACATTGCGTTCGATGTCGGGCGCGCGTGGCGTCAATAGCATTTTGACCAAAGGTATCAAGTGGGCGTCCCAGCTGGCGCGTTGATGGCGCCGGCGAACGCTATAACCGGCCTTGGCCAATCGAAAAATAATCCAGTCTGAAGCCACATTATGAGTGAACACATTTACCCGAACCTGTCCACACCACTTTGCCAAACGAGGAGCCGGGCGCGTTGGTTGGCGCGCTGCGTCCTGGCGCTGGGCCTGATTGTAGGCGCGGCCGCCACGCAGGCGGCAGAGTCGCCCAATGGCGCGCAAGTGACCGTGCCGAACGGGTATTTGCACATCACGACCGACGACTTGAAAGTACAAAGCGGTGGCGGAGCGGTGAGCTGGACGCGTAGCTGGAATGGTCGCGAGTGGAAGTTCAATCCGCAGTGGGAAAGCCTGTCGCAATCGTGGAAAAATCTGACCGGAAGCAAGACCGCCGACACCAGCGCGGGCAGCAGCGGCACCCCTTTGTCGAGCACCGGCGGCAGCACCAGCAGCAGCGATGGCTGCTGGGTGATGGTCGACGAGGACTGGCAGCCGTCGACCGGCACCGTGCTCATTGGCGGCGTGCCGCAGGCGGGGCCCATGGTGCCGGTACGCACCACACCATTCAATCTGTTGATGGGCGAGGCCAGTGGCGACTATCCACCTGTGCAGCGGGTGAGCGTGGACTACGCCAGCCTGTGCATGGGCGCGGGCTTGAGCGCAGGCGCGGCGGTGCGCGACACCGAGGGCATCCGCAAGCAGAACCAATTGTATTTGGGTGAAGATGGCCGCTACGCATATAACAACCGTACGGTGCTGGAAAAGCGCAGTGTGAAGCAGTTGCCGCCGGCTTCGGCCGCGACCATGTATGCCAGTTTGCAGAGCGGCACTGTCAGCACAGCGTCAGTTAGCGTCAAAGGTTTTCGCTGGATCGACAAAGGCAGCGACTGGATCGACTACAACACTCAGGGCCAAGTAGTGGCCTGGGGTGACAAGAACGACAACGTGCGCTGGCTGTGGCGTGATGCCGCAGGCATCGTGCGCGGCGTGGTGGACGGCAGCGGCCATGTGCTGTACAGCCTGCATTACAAGGGCGAGCTGGTGGCCGAAGTGCGCGATTATGGCGTCGATGCCAACGATGTTGGTCGTGTCGTCAAATACGATTACGACAGCAATAACCGTTTGTCGCAGGTGACGGATGCGCGCGGCTACTTCATTAAATATGGTTACGACGAGCGCAACCGCGTGATCAAGATCACCGACCAGGAAGGTCAAATTGAAACGCTGAGCTACAACGGCGACATGGTCAAGCAGCGTATCGCGCCGGACCAGGGGGTGACCGATTATGTGTTCGAATACGACGACGTCAACAAGCTCTTTAGCAGTAAGATCACCGGGCCGCAAACGGCGGCCGGGCGTCGTGTGGAAGAGTACGCGCACAACCGGGTCAGCCAACTGGTGCGGCGCGTCGTCAATGGCCGGATTGAACAGGAAGTGCGCCACGATACCGGCGCGCGCGTCAAAATGGAAACCGACGCGCGGGGTTTTACCACCCGTACCACGACCAACGAATTCGATCAAACGGTTGAAATCGCTTACCCGGACGGTGCCGTCCAAAAACTCAGCTATTCGGCGGTGCATCTTGGGGTGCAGGAAACCACCGATGCCTTGGGATTTAAAACGCGCTATATCTACGACGACAAAGCCAATCTGGCGCAAAAAATAGAGGCGCTCGACACGCCCGAGCAAAGAGTCACGATGTACGAAGTCAATGGGCGTGGTCAGCTCATCAAGCTGACCGTCAAAGGGCGCACCGAAAAAAATGGCTTCGTCACGCTCGACGCGGTGACCACCTTTGACTACGACGCGCTGGGCCAGCTCAAAAAAGTGATCGATCCGGAAGCGTTCGAATCGACCTACCATTTTGACCATGCTGGAAATCTCGCTACCTATACTGACGGCAACCGCCATACCACCACCTATCGCTATGACGGCGCTAATCATATGATGAGGGAGACGGTCGCCACCAAGCCATCCACCGTCTACACCTACGACAAAGTCGGCCGTTTGGCCACCATCACCGATAAGCGCAGTAAAGTCACGCGCACCGCCTATGACGTGCTCAGGCGGACCACGATCATGTCGAACGATATTGGCGGCGGGTATACGCTCGAGTACAATCCCGAGGGGATGGTGGTTGCCCATATCGATGCTGATGGTAAACGTACCGAGATGGAGTACGACAATTTTCTGGACAAGACAAAGCTGATCGATCCGGCCAAGAACGTCACTGGATTCGGTTATACCATCGCCGACGGCAGCGCGAACGGACAGGCCGGCAGCTTGCATCTTCCGGTTCGTACCCAGTTTCCGACTTTCGTCGCCGAAAGCCGTTTCGATGCGCTCAACCGTCTTACCAGTAACATTATCACGCACACCAATCAGCAAGGTCAGCAGATCATCGGCGACTTGACAGCCTACGACAAGCGGGGCCAGATAATTAGCACTACCGATGCGAATGTGAAGGAGCGCCGCTTCAAATATAACGCGCTGGGACAGTTGGTGGAGTCGTTGGACGCCCTGAAAAAAGTCACGCGGTTTAGCTATGATGTCCGCGGTAATCTGATTGAAGTCATCGACGCCAATAATCACCCGCATGGTTTCGAATATGACAGAAACAACAGGATGGTTAAGGAAACATTCGCCTTGGGACAATCCACCGTCCATGGCTACGACGGCGTGGGCAATGTGGCATTTACCATAGACCGCAAGAAAAACAAGACCACGCGCACCTATGACGAGGCCAATCGTCCTGGCACGCTGACCGAGAAGAAAGAGGACGGTACGCTCATCAAGGCGGTGACATTTGGCTGGGACGATAACGGCAACCTGACGTCATGGGATAGCAACGACGCGCTGGCTCCGGTTGGAAACCGGCTTTCCTCCGCCATCCTGACCTATGATGACGAGAACCGAAAAACCAAGGAAACCCTAACTTATCCCAACGGCAGCGTGTTTAGCTATGGCTACGCGTACACCAAGGCCGGTAGAAAATCGCAGATTATTTTGCCGGACACCAGCGTCATCGGCTATACCTATACAGATCATGGTGAGATGGAAACGGTGACCATTCCTGGCGAAGGCGTCATCCAGGCCAGTCAATTTCGTTGGCGCGCACCGGTGCTGACGTCGTTGCCGGGCGGCGCTACCCAGACTCGAGCATACGACGGCTTGCTGCAAATGGAATCCCTGCTGGTCAACAATGCCGCAGCCCAAAGTTCGCTCAGCATGGGCCAGCAGTATGGCAAGTTGCAGGAACCGAAAACAAGCACGCGTACAGACAGTACCGGTGGCGCCAGCTCCACGATCAGTAAAACGTATATTTACGACGACGAAAACCGCCTAACTAGCGCGACCACCGATACCGGTGCATTATTGAGCCAGGACATTCAGACTTTTACTGTGGACCCGGTGGGTAATCGTATCGCCCACAGCCGGCAAGGCGGCGATTGGGAGTACGATGCAAACAATCAGCTCATCCGCCGTGGCACCGGGGTATGCGGGGCGAACACCGTGGTCTGCTACAGCTATGACGTGGCAGGAAACGTCAAACAAAAGATTGCATTTGGTGTCACGGTCAATTATTTCTACAATTCCGGCAATCAGCTGGTTCAGGTGGAAAATGGTGCCGGTAAGCTCATAGCCCGTTATGGCTACGATCCGTTGCGGCGGCGCATCTGGAAAGAACAATTCCGTAGCGGAAGCGACGTGGCATTGACTCCCGCCAAGCGCACGTATTTCCTCTATTCGGACGAAGGCTTGATCTCGGAGATGACGCAAGACATCGTTTTGAACGCGGACAACAGCGTTGTTTCCAACGGAGCGATGACAATACTTGCCCAGTACGGACAGCGGCCGAACGCACCATTCACCACCGCGACGTTGTTCATCAAAGTAAAAAATAGCAATGCACAAGAGGTTGTTGCGTACTATCACAACGATCATCTTGGTACGCCAATACAGGCAACGGACAAGGCTGGGAACGTGGTGTGGGCGGCGAGCTACGACCCGTTTGGCAAGGCACAGATCACGACGCCGGCCGCGACATCTTCTCGTCCGACCATCCGTTCTAACTTGCGCCTGCCGGGGCAGTATGAAGATGAAGAAACCGGATTGCACTATAACTTCCACAGGGATTATGATGCCCAAACCGGCCGCTACTTGCAGTCCGATCCGATTGGTCTGAATGGTGGAATCAACGCCTACGCTTATGTAGGCGGAAATCCTGTAGGAAAAAATGATCCACTGGGTCTGAAATCTGTCGAGGAATATCTGGCAGAGGATATTTGCGGCTCGGATAACTGGTTCGATGCGTTGAATAAAGCAAAAAATGGCAAAATGGGTAATTTTGATCCTAACGATCCTTTTGATGACGATAACCGTACCGCTGCGGAGCACTATATCTTCGGCCGATATTTAGCTGCTGGTGAGGGCGGTAGAGTTGTGCAAGTTGCCTACGTGGCGACGGGCATGTATTGGGGCTACGGCTACCAGGGAGCAAAACAAGTCGGGCTATTTCCAAAAGCCTCGCCTCCTAGCTATGCGCAGTTATATTGGGAAGAGAAGGCTTGGACCGATTCTGTAGGATTGACGAAAACCTTTCCAGGCGGTCCGGGCGGAAGTGGCTGCGCATGTAAGGCGGGACAGTAAAATGGAGACTCCAATTTTATTCTGGTCAGGATTTGCGTTTATTCTTATATTGGCAATAATTTCTCGATTTTTTAAACGAGACCAATCTTCATTTTTTAAAAGAATTACAGATAAAGCCGGCTTTTTTGTGGGACTATTGTTGTTGGGAATATTTTTGGGTTCCCTGATCTACGTGTTTACTGTTGGTTTTCCAGAATAAATGTTGGCAGTATGTATATTGTGAGTACGTTAACCGATTTTTACTCTTGGTTTACTTTTCTTCGCAGAAATCGGAAAAACCCGGTTTTTCAGGTTTTCCCGTAGTATCGCTGATTGTATTTTGTTTGCCGCCGCTGATTATCTTTTGGCAAGCGGTTATTACTGACTCGGTTGCGCTAGATTGTGTGATATTAATAGGCGCGCACTTAACTATCGTTTATTTAACACCAATAGTTGACAGAAAACTGTTAGCATTGAAGGCAATGGACCATAAAATATAATTGCTTAACATTGGCGACTAGTAATATGCATGACGGGGCGAGGGGCGCATCATTTGACTGAAAGTCGCGGCTGGTGCAACGCGCGCGTCGAAGCGTAGCGCCGACGCTGGCTTGCCATCTGGGCCATATCATGACAAGCAAATTGTTATATTTGCAATATTTATGTTGTATGATAAGTACTATATTTTGCGGGAATGGCCGTTGCCTTCGCCCCCGTTACGGCATCCAAGATACAATACAGCAACATATGAGCGCACCTTGCTCACGTAATTTCCTAGAGGGGTTAGACATGGTCGCCTTACATACCGCGCCAAGCGGATCGGCGCGTGCCTTCGATTGCGCGCGGGTAGGCGACCCCGGATAACTTGTCATGATTAGCTACGAACGGACGGCGGCGTCACCTTCCGCGCCGTCGCCGGCTGGCGCGCCGGCCCACTCTTCCATTTACCTGACTGTTCAAACCCGCGACGGGCAGCGGCAAAGGCTGGAATTTGCCGGCATAAGCGAAGCCGAGGCTGTGCGGCGCGCCGGCGCGCGCGGCATGCGCGTGCTCGCTGTCGAGTCGGCCGCGCCCAAGGCGGCAGCGGGCGGCGCCGCCAAGGGCGGTTTTCCTCTGGTGCTGTTCAGCCAGGAACTGCTGGCCCTGCTCGACGCCGGCTTGAATTTGACCGAAGCGCTGTCCACCCTGTATGCCAAGGAAGCGCAGCCCGGCCCGCGCGCCGTGCTGGGCACCTTGTTGCAGTCGCTGCGCGAAGGTCGCAATTTTTCCGATGTGCTGGCGGCGGCACCGCAGCATTTTTCCGATGTGTATGTGGCCACAGTGCGAGCGGCCGAACGCACCGGCGGTTTGCCGCAGGCGCTCACGCGCTATATCGCTTATCAGTCGCAGTTCGACACGCTGCGCAAAAAGCTGGTGTCGGCCGCGATTTATCCGGTCATGCTGTTGGTGGTGGGCGGTTTCGTCACCCTGTTCTTGCTGGGCTACGTGGTGCCGCGCTTTTCGGTGGTGTACGAATCGTCCGGGCGCGAAATTCCCTGGCTGTCGGCCATGCTGCTGGCCTGCGGCAAAATGATTTATAACCATTGGCAAATCGCCCTGGGAGCCATCGCCGCCGGCGTGACGGCGCTGGTGTGGGCGGTTAGCCGGCCGCAGGGACGGGCGTGGCTGCTGGCCACCGTGCTTGGCCTGCCGTGGCTGGCTCGCAAGGCCGATCAGTTCCGTCTGGCGCGCTTTTACCGTGCCGTCAGTTTGCTGCTGGCGTCCGGTATTTCCCTGCCGCGCGCCATGGGCATGGTGTCCGGCCTGCTCGGCCCGCGTCAGCAAGTGCCGCTGCGGGCCTGCCGCCAAGCCATCGAGGAGGGCCAGAGCCTGTCGCTGGCGCTGGCGCGCGCCGGGCTGTCGAGCGCGGTGGCCGATTCCCTGATACAGGTCGGCGAACGCTCCGGCCAACTGGCCGACATGTTGGAGCGCACCGCGCGTTTCGCCGATGACGATTTTTCGCGCTGGGTCGACTGGGCCTCGCGCCTGTTGGAGCCGATGTTGATGGTGGTGATAGGTCTGGTGATCGGCACCGTGGTGGTGCTGATGTATATGCCGATTTTCGAACTGGCCGGGAGTTTGCAATGACGGCGGCCACGGCGCCGGTGGCGCTGACGGCGGGCCTGATCGATCAGGCCCGCGCCTTGTGCGCGGTGCAGGACATGTCGATGCTCGACGCGCTGCGGCAGTGCGGTGTCTGGCCGGCCCCCGTGCTGATGGAAGCGCTGGGCCGGCAGATGGGTTACCCGGTGCTGGACATGGCCGCCTTGCAGGCCGCCCAGCCCGATTTCGATTTGATCGCCTACACCGATTGCGTGCAGCGCGGCGTGCTGGTGCTGCGCGACGCTGCCGACACGGTGCATTTGCTGCTGTCCGATCCGTTCGACGGCGCCAGCGAGGATTGGGCGCTGCGCCGTTGTCGCGCCGTGGCCGGTTCTGTCCAGGTGGTGCCGGCGCTGGTGCATCCCGACGACATGCAGGCCTACCTGATCCAGCAGGAGCACCTGCTGCGCGCGATGGACGGCTTCGAGTCCGATGCGGCCGGGCGCAACGATGAAGAGGTGGCCGCGGTCATTACGCTGAGCACCATCAACGACGACGCCAGCGCCGTGGTCAAACTGGTCAATTCGACCATCTACGACGCCTTGAAACTTCAGGCCAGCGATATCCATCTGGAGTGCGACGCCGGTTGCCTGCATGTGCTGTACCGGATCGACGGCGTGCTGGTGCCGATCACCCAGGTGCAGGGACAGGAGATGGCCGAGCAGGTCGTCTCGCGCATCAAGGTGATGGCCGAACTGGATATCGCCGAGCGCCGTATTCCCCAGGACGGCCGCTTCAAGGTGCGCGTAAACGGGCGCGAGATCGACTTTCGCGTGTCGGTCATGCCGAACATCTTCGGCGAGGATGCCGTGCTGCGCCTGCTCGACCGCCAGTCCCTGTCCGAGGAAGCCAAAGCGCTGCGCCTGGAGCATCTGGGTCTGGGCGAGCACGCCATCGCGGCCATCCGCAAGCTGGCCGCCAAGCCGCATGGCATGCTGCTGGTGACCGGCCCCACCGGCTCGGGCAAGACCACCACGCTGTACGCCGCGATCACGGAAATTCACACCGGGCGCGACAAGATTGTCACCATCGAAGACCCGGTCGAATACCGCTTGCCGCGGGTGCTGCAAATTCCCGTCAACGAGAAGAAGGGCTTGACCTTCGCGCGCGGCCTGCGCTCGATCCTGCGCCACGATCCGGACAAAATAATGGTGGGCGAGATCCGCGACGACGAGACGGCGCAGATCGCCGTGCAAGCGGCGCTGACCGGCCACCTGGTGTTTACCACGGTGCATGCCAATAATGTGTTCGATGTGCTGGGCCGCTTTTTGCACATGGGGGTCGATGCCTACAGCTTCGCCGCCGCGCTCAATGGCATCGTGGCGCAGCGCCTGTTGCGCGTCAATTGCCCGCATTGCGCGGTGGCGGTGGCGGCCGATCCCGAACAACTCGAAGCGGCCGGCCTGTCGCCGGCCCAGGTGGCCGGCTGGACTTTCAAGGCCGGGCGCGGCTGCGGACAATGCCGTGGCGTAGGCTACAAGGGCCGCAAGGCGGTGGCCGAGGTGCTGATCCTGGACGATGCGCTGCGCGAAATGGTGGCCGCGCAGGCGCCCATTTCGGCCCTGAAGGAGCGCGCCGCCAAGGTCGGCCTGCAACCGCTGCGTGAAGCGTGCTGGCATTGGGTCGCGTGCGGCGAAACCACGCTGGAAGAGGTGATTCGTGTCGCGGGATAAGGCGAACGCAAACGCAAACCCCAAAGTGATCGCGCGCCGGGGGCAGCTGCTGGTTGCCCTCGGAGGCGCCCGGCTGACGTGCGGCATCTGGGACGGCGCGGGCTGGCGCGAGGGTAGTGTGCGCGGCGTCGATCTGGATGGAGCGGATAGCCTGAGCGCCATGCTGGCGCAGTTGGCCGTACTGCTGCAAGACGCGCATCAAGCCTGGAGCGCGCCGCCATCGGAAATGGGTGTGGTGGTGGCCGAGCAGTGGCTGGCCGTGGCCGGCATGCCGTGGAGCGACGGCGTGGCGCGTGCGGGCCGCGCCGCCGCCCATGCGCGCGCCGAGCTGATCGAAGCCGGCTTCGCCATCGAGCCGGCCGATACCGTGAAACTGGACGACGCGCCCCATGGCGCGCCGCGCCTGGCGGTGGCCTATCCGGCCGCGCTGCTGCTGGCCCTGGAGCAGCAGGCCGCCACCCTGCAACTACGTCTGGTGTCGGTGCTGCCGCTGGCGTTGGCGGCCTGGGCGCAGGTGCGGCGCCAGCCCGGCCCGGCGCCGCGCGCGTTGGCGCTGCGCGACCGCCGCCACATGGTGCTGGCGCGCAGCGCCGGAGCCGGGCAGTCGTACTTGTCCGACCTCACCGTGCGGCTACACGCCTGCCCGCCAGCGCAAGCCGATGTCGCGCTGGCGCAGTTGTGGCAGCGGCTATGTCTGCGCGATCCTCTGCTGGCCGATGACGCCCAAGTGCCGCTATACGATCTGGATGCCACGCCGGGCGCGCCGCCGCCGGCACCGTTTTGCGTGCCCGCGTCGAAGGCGGTCTTGTCCGCCGACGTCGAGCCGTCCTTGCAACTGGCGCTGCGGGCCAGCACCCTGCGCTCCAGCGTCGATGCGATGGCGGCGCGGCCGCGCCGGTCGGCGCCGCGTATGGTCGCCGTGGCCGCCGTTCTTTTGCTGGCGGTGCTGGTCGTCGACCAGGCCAATATCGCCCGCCAGCGCGTGCGCGAACTTGGCGCACGCCTTGAAGCCGGGCGGCCCAAGGCAGCGGCGCCGGCCCGTGCGCTGGTCTGGAACGCTGAAGAGGCGGCGCGGGTGCGGGCGGTCAATGGCGCCATTGGCGAATTGAATCTGCCCCTGGCGCCGATTATGCGGGCGCTGGAGCCGCCGCGTGACTTGCAGGTCGCCTTGCTCAGCATGGAAACGGCCGGCGCGGCCGGCGGCAAGTCGGCCAGCGTCAAGATCAGCGCCGAGGCGCGCAGCAGCGCCGAGATGGCGCGCTACGTCGCCTATGTGGCCGGGCGCAAGCCGTTTGTGGCGGCTTATTTGCTGGGGCACGAAATCGACGAGAGCGCCGTCGAGCGTCCCTATCGTTTCACCTTGGAGGCCGTATGGCACGACTGAGCGTGGGCGCTGCCGCAAGCGTGCCGGCGATGCTCAAGCATCACGCTGCGGCCCTGCTGTGGAACACGCGGCGCGGCGCGCGGCGTTTCTCGCGCCGCCACGGCGGCGCCGGGTGGATTGTGCTGGGCAGCTTGATATTGACCCTGCTGGCCGGCGCGGCCTTGCGCCATCAAAGCGCCCAGGCCGACGCTTTGCAATGGCGTCTGACGCAGCGCGCGGCGACCGCTTCCGCCGGCCCGGTCGCTCCGGCGCCAGCGGGCGACGGCGCAGCGGGCGCGCGCGCCAGATTGCGCGCCTTCGAGCAGCATCTGCTGGCCCAGCAGCAGATACCGTTCGCGGTGCAGCAGTTGCTCGATCTGGCCCAGCGCGAGGGTTTGACGGTGCAGCGCGGCCAATACCAGCCGCAGATCGATCAAGCCGGCGGTTTTATGCGCTATCGCATGACCTGGCCGGTGAAAGGCCCGGCCGCGTCGATCCAGCGTTTTTTGCAGGCCGCCTTGCGCCAGCAAAAAACCTTGGCCTTGCAAAGTATTCAGTTCAAGCGCGCACGCATCGGCGTCACCGATATCGAAGCGCGCATTCAGTGGTTCATGCTGGCGGTAGCGCCGCCGGCCGCCGGAGCGCCGGCCGCCGGAGCGCCGGCCGCCGCCGAAGGGGCGGCGCCATGACGGCGGCGGGCAAACGCATCGCCTTGGCATTGGGTTTGGCGGCGACCCTGGCGGCGGCCTGGTTCGCGCCGGCCGAACCGGCCGTGACGCCGACGCTGGCCAGTGCGCCGGGCGCGGTCAAACCGGCACGCGCGTCGGCCAAGCGCGCGCGCGCGGTCGATTCAACGGCGCTCGATGTGCTCAGCATCCGCCGCCGCGATCTGGAGCCGGACGACGATGGCGAGCATGACGGACGCCTGTTCGCCCTCGCGCAGTGGAGCGCGGCCGCCGTGGCGCCACCCGCCGCGCCGGCGCCGGTGGCCGAACCGGTCGCGCCGGCGCAAGCGCCACCCCTGCCGTTTCACCTGCTGGGGCGCTATCAGCAGCAGGGGCGGGCGGTGGTGTTTTTGCAGTTTAACGATCAAAACCTGGTGGTGCAGGCCGGCGACACGATCGCCGAGCTGTACAAGGTTGAAAGCATCGGCGCCAGCAGCATGCAGCTGCGCTATATTCCGCTCGGCCAGCAGCAGACGCTGGACCTGGGCGGGGGTTCAGAAAAGTGAGAATGACGATGACGTTGATTTTTTGCCCGCGGCCTTGCCGTGCCAGCGCCGCGCGCGCGCGCCATTGGCTAGGCGCGCTCGCGCTGGCGGCGGCCTTGAGTGGTTGCGCGGCCAGCCAGGCTTTCCGCGACGGCAATACGCTACTGGCCGGCGGTCAGACCGAAGCCGGTCTGGCCAAGCTGGAAGAGGCGGTCAAGCTCGACCCCAAGAATCCCGAATACCGTATCGCCCTGGCCAGCCGCCGCCTGTCGAGCATCAACCGCTTGCTGGGCTTGGGCGAAGCGGCGCGGCGTGAGGGCCGCCTGGCCGAAGCCGAAAAAGCCTACCGCGCGGTGCAGGCGCTGGAACCGGACAATCTGATGGCGCGCCAGGGCCAGGAAGCGCTAGTGGCGGCGCGCCGTCACCGCCTGGTGGTGATGGAAGCGGAAGCGATGTTGAAGAAGGGCGGTGCCGCCGATCTGAGCGAGGCGCTTGAAAAGCTGCGCCCCATCCTGGCCGAAAACCCGGTGCAAAAGGAAGCGCTGCATTTGAAGGGCCGCATAGACGAGGCGCGCGCCAAACTGCCGCGCCCCGAGATGAAGCTGGCGGCTCTGTTCCGGCAGCCGATCTCGCTCGAATTTCGCGAGGCGCCCTTGAAATCGGTGCTGGAGGTGGTGGCCAAAGTGTCGGGCCTGAATTTTTTCTATGACCGCGATATCCGCCCCGATCTGAAGGCGACCGTGTTCGCCAAGGACACCACCATCGAGGACGCGCTGCGGGTGCTGCTGGTGACCAATCAGCTCGAACAAAAAATCCTGAACCAGAATTCGATCCTGATTTATCCGAACACGCCGCAAAAAATCAAGGATTATCAAACCCTGGCGGTGCGCAGTTTTTATCTGACCAACGCCGACGTCAAGGCGGTGTCGAACTCGATCAAGACCATCGTCAAGAGCAAGGATCTGGTGATCGACGAAAGGCTGGGCATCATCATCATGCGCGACACCCCGGAGGCGATCCGCATGGCCGAACGCATCGTCGCGCTGCAAGATCTGGGCGACTCGGAAGTGATGCTGGAGGTGGAAATCATGGAAGTGAAGCGCTCGCGCTTGATGGAGCTGGGCGTGCAATGGCCCAGTCAGCTGACCCTGGCGCCGCTCCAGAGCGCCGGCGCGCCGCTGACCCTGGACGCGCTGCGCGGTATCAACGGCGGCACCATCCAGGCCGGCGTGGGCAGCTTCGTCATCAACGCCAATCGGGAAGACCAGAGCGGCAATATCCTGGCCAATCCCCGCATCCGCGTGCGTAACAAGGAAAAGGCCAAGATCCAGATCGGCGACCGGGTACCGGTGATCACCACCACGTCGAGTTCGACCGGCTTCATTTCCGAATCGGTCAATTATGTCGACGTGGGCCTGAAGCTGGAAGTCGAGCCCAGTATCTTCCTCGACGATGAAGTGGCCATCAAGATCAACCTGGAAGTGTCGAACCTGGTGCGCGAAATCCTCAGCAAATCGGGCACGCTGGCGTATCAGATCGGCACCCGCGGCGCCACCACGGTGTTGCGGCTCAAGGATGGCGAGACGCAGATTCTGGCCGGCCTGATCAGCGATGAGGAGCGCAACACCGCCAACAAGCTGCCGGCCGTGGGCGAATTGCCGATCGCCGGGCGCCTGTTCGGCAGCCAGAAGGACGATATCCAGCGCAGCGAAATTTTGCTGTCGATTACGCCGCACGTGGTGCGCACCATCCGCCGGCCCGACATGCTTGATGCCGAGTTCGATTCCGGCACGGAGAGCAGCATCGGCACGCCGACTTTGCGTTTGAGCACGGTGGAGCCGGCGCCGGCCGAGGTCAAGGCGCCGGGCGGCGTCGGCGCCGCGCCGGTTCCGGCTGGTGGCGCGACGGTGCCGCCCGCAGCCGCGTCGGCGGGGCCGGTGGCGGCCCAGCCGGCCGCCGCCTCCGCGCCGCTCAGTTTGACCTGGCGCGCGCCCACCCAGGTCAAGGTGGGCGAGCAATTTACCGCGCAGCTTCAGGTCAGCAGCCAGCAGGCCCTGCGCGGCATGCCGATACTGCTCGGTTTCGATCCGCAGTCGCTGCAAGTGGTGGCGGTGCAGGAAGGCGAGTTTTTCAAGCAGGGCAACGCCCAGACCACCTTTAGCGAGCGCACCGACACGGCCCAGGGCAAGGTGTTCGTCGCCCTGGTGCGGCAAAACGGCGCCGGCAATGATGGCGGCGTCAATGGCAACGGCACGGTCCTCAGTGTGACCCTGCGCGCGCTCAAGGCAAGCGACGGCGCCAAGCTGCAATTGCTGTCGGCCTCGCCCGAGCCGATGCCGGGCGCCGCGCCGAGCTTGCCGCCCGAACTCAGCGTACGCGTGCAGCCGTGATCGCCGCTGGCGCGCGCGGGCGGCGCGCATCCGCCGGCTTTTCGTTTATCGAGCTGATGGTGACCCTGGCCATCATGGCGGTGCTGGTGACGGTGGCCGTGCCGATGGCCCAGCTGTCGGTGCAGCGCCAGCGCGAGCATGCCTTGCGGGTGGCGCTGGGCGAGATCCGCGAAGCGCTGGACGCCTACAAGCGGGCCGCCGACCAGGGCCGCGTCGCGCTCAAACTGGGCCAGTCGGGCTATCCGAACAGCCTGGCCGAACTGGTCGAGGGGGTGCAGGATCAGCGCAGCCCGGTCAAGCAAAAACTGTATTTTCTGCGCCGGGTGCCGGCCGATCCGATGGTGGCGCCGGACCAGGGCTGGGGCTTGCGCAGCTATGCCTCGCCGGCGGACGACCCGAGCGAAGGCGACGATGTATTCGATGTCTACTCGCTGTCCGACAAGGTGGGATTGAGCGGCGTGGCGTATCGTTTATGGTGACGCGCGCGGGCCGTCGGCGCGGCTTTACGCTGATCGAATTGCTGGTGGTGATGGCGATTATCGCGCTGCTGCTGACCATCGGCTTGCCACGCTATTTCGGCTCGATCGACAAATCGAAGCAAGTGGCCCTGCGCGAAAACTTAAAGGTATTACGCGTGAACCTGGACCGCTTTTACGCCGACAAGGGGCGCTTTCCAAGCGCGCTGTCCGAGCTGGTGGAGCAAAAGTACCTGCGCGCGGTTCCGCTCGACCCGATCACCGAGTCCAGCACCAGCTGGATTCTGGTGGCGCCGGCCGAGGGCGACGGCGTGGCCGACGTCAAGAGCGGCGCGCCGGGTCAGGACAAGCAGGGTAATAGCTATGAATCGCTGTAGGGCGGCGCGCCCGCCGGGCGGGTTCAGTTATTTGTGGATGCTGCTGCTGGTGGCGCTGATGGGGGTCGGCTTGACCGTGGCGGTGGAAGTCGACGCCACCGCGGCCCAGCGCGACCGCGAACTGGAACTGTTAATCATCGGCCGGCAATTCCAAAGCGCCATCGGCCGCTACTACGAATTCCAGGCCGGCGGCAAGAAGGATTATCCGGCCACCCTGGACGAATTGTTGCAGGACGCGCGCGTGCCCGGCATACGCCGCCATCTGCGCAAGATCTTTGTCGATCCCATGACCGGCAAGGCCGAGTGGGCGACGGTTCGGGTGGGCGGGCGCATCGTCGGGGTCCACTCGCTGTCGGACAAGCTGCCGATCAAGCAAGACGGTTTCGCGCCCGAGCACAGCGCCTTGCGCGGGAAACAGAAGTATTCGGAGTGGTTGTTCGTCTATCCGGTCGAGATGGCCCTGTCCGGCGCGCCCGACGGCGTGCCGGCCGCCGACCAACCCCCACCCCAACCCCAGCCAGCCGCCAACCCACCCGAAAAACCCGAAGGAAAACCATGACAGCCCGATTTCATCGCCACTTGCGCGCCCTGTTGTGCGCCTTCCCGCTGTTGCTGGGGGGCGGCGCCAACGCGGCCGGCACCCAGGCCGCTCCCGGAGAATTGCCCGAGGCGCTCAAAGGCATCAAGCCGGCAAGCGGCGTATGCCATCGCGATGACGTGGCGCCGGCTCCCTATCCGGCCGCGCAGGGCCGGCCGGATCTGAGTTGCGCCATCGGGGTGAGCGGCTTGCAGGCCATATTGCAACAGCCGAACGCGGCCGTGATCGATGTACGTCTGAACAAGCTGTTTCAGGATTATCACATCGCCGGGGCGCTCAGTTTGAGCTATGCCGATTTGCACAGCAAGCCGCACTGGCGCGGCAAGGCGGTGGTGCTGGTGGGCGACGGCAAAGCCGAACGCGAACTGTACGTCGAGTGCGGCAGACTGAAAACGCTGGGTTACAAGAATGTGTCGGTGCTGCGCGGGGGCATGCCGTTCTGGCTGGCCAACGGTCAGAGCGTGGCCGGGCGGGCGCCCACGGCAAGCCAGCTGACGCACTTGGCGCCGGCGGAATTGTGGGCCGAAAGCCGCAACCAGGACAATCTGCTGGTGATCGGCAAGGAGCGGGACGGGGCGCAGGCGCAACTGCCACTCGCCGTGCCCCTGCCGACCACCAGCGGCGAGGCGATCAGGGCGGTGATCGAACGCCGTCGCAAGGAATTGAAGAACGCGCCGCTGTCCGCGGTGGTGTTGGTGGCCAAGGCGGGCATCAGCGACCAGGAGTTGCATCAAGCGCAGCAGGCGATTCTGCCCGTGCCGTTACTGGTCTACGCCGATACCGACGCCGCCCTGGCCCATCACATCACGGTCGAAAAGGCGATCTGGGCGGCCCAGGCGCGCGGGCCGAAACAGCTGGCCTGCGGCTTGTAGCGGCCATGCAGCGGCGCCGCTTTCTGCATGGACTGACGGCCGGCGTGCTGGGCTGTGCTACGTCCGTCGCCCTGCCGGCCGCCGCCGCACCGTTGCGGCGCGGTGTGCGCCTGGAGCTCGCTTTCAGCAACCCTTATGCGCATGCCTTGTCGGCGCAACGCTTTTATTGTTATTTGCCGGCCCACCGGCCGCCGTCGCAACGCCTGGCTCAGGTGCAGGTATCGATGGCGCATCACATCGCGTCCGACCGGTTCGGGCACCGTATCCTGGCACTGGCGTTCGATGCGGTGCCGGCGCTCAAACAAATCAGCGTGCAAATCAAGCTGGGCGTCGAGATGGCCGAGCCGGAGCGCGCGCCGTCCGCGCTCGCCGTCGATGAGCCCGACTGGCTGTCGCCCGAACGTCACATCGAGTCGGACGCCGCGCCGATTCGCCAGCTGGCGGCGCAATTAAAAGGCGCGACGCAGGCGGCCACCGCGCGGGCCATTTACGATTGGCTGCAAGCGAATATGCGCTATGCCGGCTATCTGCCGCAAGACTTGGGTGCCCTGCAAGGCTTGCTCACCTTGCGCGGCGACTGTACCGAATATGCCGATCTGGCGGTGGCGCTGGCGCGCGCCAACGGGCTACCGGCGCGCATGATCGGCGGCTATGTGGCCGATGGCGATCTGGCGCCACGGCCGCAGGATTACCACAACTGGGCCGAGGTGTATGTCGATGGGCGCTGGCTGGTGCTCGATGCGCAAAAAGGCAACGACCTGGTTCAGCCGGAGCGCTATATTGCCTACCGCATTTATCGCGATTTACCGAGCAACGAGGTGGGCGCCGCGCATCGCTATCGCATGGATGGGCAGTTGCTGCTGTCGCTGTAAGGCCGGAGCGCGCTCCATACGTGATTGCAAGACATGACACAAAATCCGCGCTAAGCGTTGAGCTTGGCTAAGCGCTTGTAAAACTCCCTATTGCACCGCACCGTCTGCCACCAATCTCACCGCCAGTCCGACCACAAATTCCTCCTGAAGACGACCCAACCGGCGGTCGATCAGCCGGCAGGGGCGATTGGAGCCCATGCCTGGACTCCGGCGCTCCTCCAGAGCGGCCGGGTGTTGGCCGCCGATTCGATCATCCACTGCCAGATTCATCGCTGGCGCTTGCGAGGAGGGAGGCGTCCATTTCATTCCCTAGGGACGGTGTCGCAATCATATCGGATTACGGACCGCCGAAGGATCCGTTCCCGAGGTGAACCGGTTTCCTTAGCCATGTCCGCACTTCAGTGGTGCCACCCGCCAAGCACCATGTGCGTCAGACTTTGGCCTCGGGCCGAGGTCTAAGCTTGCAGCGACTGGCTTGACAGGGAATTGGCCCAGGTCAAGGCGCACGTCATCGGGGCGCTCGTCAGCATGGCGCTGGAAAGCAGTTAAGGGCTGCCGCGGCACCGATATTGGGCATCAATACCAATTGCGCCAAAAAACAAAGTGGTATGGTCGCGATTAGCGCTATTCATCTAGCATTTTTTCCTATTACCCCAGCTAACAACATCCGCTTCCCGCCGGTCAAAAAATCAGGTGGTATTTACGGTTAACTTCGTTGTCAAAACCAGTTGACAAATGATAAACTCGTATCGCATACTTAATTTGCTGCGGATAAACATTCCTGTTTTTCTTCCTTGTACCTATTCCAGGTGCCCCTGCTTGCATAACGCACAGCGGGTTAATTTTTCACGGGCTAACATGATTCAGCACACCATCGCTTTTAAGCTTAAACATGCACCAGGATCGCAAGAGGAAAAGGACTTTCTCGCCGATGCCGCTTTATTCGCCGCTATTCCCGGGGTAAAGAATTTTATTTGCCTGCGCCAGACCAGCAAGCAAAATCAATATGCATTCGGCCTGTCGATGCAATTCGACGATCAGGAAACTTACGATCTATATACCAGACACCCGCAGCATCAGGCGCTGGTGGAAAAACGCTGGCTAACCGAAGTCAGCGATTTCCTCGAACTGGACTATTCGCCGCTGTCGGCATGAGCCGTACCAGTTACGTGTCGGGCGCGGCCTACGTGCTGGGCGAGGAGCGCAAAAGCTACGAGCAGGCCGACGGCTTTGCGCAGGCGCTCGAAGCGATGGGCATGGCCAATTTTCCCGCGTTGTGGGGCTGGGGCCACTATCACGAAACCCGCGATATCTACGCGTTGGCGATCCAGGCCGCGCAAAACGCGCTGGTCGCCAGCGCGGTGGCGCCGGCCGATATCGACCTGGTGGTATTTGCCGCAGCCGCTTTTCCGGAAAACCCGAACCAGCTCTCCAGCATTCTCGGCAAGGCGCTGCAATCGATGGGTTGCGTCAACGCCTTGCTCGAAGGCAGCACCCTGGCTGGCTGCGCTTCCTTGCTGGCCGCTGTACGGCTGGGCGCGGCGCGGGTCGGGTCGGGCGAATTGAACCACGTGCTGGTGATCGGACTGGGCAGCATGACGCCAGGCATAGCACGCTTTTCGTCGTTCGCCGTTTTTGGCGATGCCGCCTGCGCGCTGGTGCTGGGTGCCGATCCCGCCAAAGCCCGGTACCGTGTGGTCGACGCCATTCAAAAAATCGATTTGAACGAATTGGCCAGCGGGGTTAGCCTGGATTCAAAAAGCATGCTTCAGGTTGAAACCGTGGACACTCTGCTCGAGCGCAATCAGACCAGCAAAAGCGATGTGAAAAAGTTATTTAACAATAATGTCTTTTTGCCGGTGAAAAAGATAAAAGATGCCCGTAGCGGATTTAAAACGGCCCAGCTATTTACCGATAATGTGGCGCGTATCGGCCATTGCCATGCCTGCGATAGCGTCATCAATTTGATCGATTACCGCCAGAACGCCGCACCGGCCAACCAAGAATTATTTCTGCTGCAATCCGACGGCGGCGGACACTCCGTTTGCCTGCTGCTTGCCTCCACTTAAGATCCCTTGTGAGCTCCCATGTCTGTTGAAAACGCCATTGCGCAAGTCCGTGATTATCTCCAGCAGCAAAATTCCAAGCCCGGCTTGCTAATCGAGGATGACCTCGATTTGATCGAATCGGGCGTGCTCGATTCCCTCAAGCTGATGACCCTGGTCATTGTCATCGAGACCGTTCGCAATAAATCGATTGCGATAGAAGAGATGTCGGTGGATCACCTGCGCACCGTCAATTTGATCAGGCAGAATTTCTTCGCGCGCGAAGGAGCGCCTGCGTGAGCACCATCAACCTCGCCAGGGAAATCGTTTCAAGAAAGCAAGACCCGAACAAGAACGCCTATCTCTATGGCGGGGCCGGCTTGAGCTATGGCCGCCTGTTCCAGCGCGCCGCCAGCTTGGCGCAGGAATTGAAGGCACTGGGGCTGGTGTCGCGCCAGCGCATCGTGATTTTTCTGTATGACACACCTGCCGTCGCCGAGGTTTTCCTGGCGGCGCTGGCCATGGGCGCGATCCCGGTGGTGGTCAATCCCAGGCTCGGCCGCGATTCGCTCAGCCATATACTGAGCGATAGCGAAGCGGCGCTACTGGTCTGCGAATACGACAATCTTGCGCTGGCGTCGGCGGTGGCCGCCACGACCCATGCACCGCGTCTGCTGCTGCAAGACTGTTACAAAACGGCGGCCGCCACCGCGCCCGAGGCCGGGGCCGACACCACGGTGCCGCGTTTGTCGGCCTTGACGCAGCACGAGCATGCCTTTCAATTTACGCTGATCGGGCCTGACGAGGCGGCATTCTGGCAGTACACCTCGGGCACCACCGGACGGCCCAAAGCGGTCCAACATTGCAGCGCGACGATGCTGGAAAATAGCGAGGCGTTCGCCGTGCGCACCCACGGCCTGACGTCCGAGGACGTATTCTACTCGGCGGCCAAAATGTTCTTCGGCTACGGCTTCGGCGCCAGCTTCTTCTTCCCGCTGCTGCTGGGCGCCAGTGCGGTGCTCGACCCCGCCATGCCGAGCAATGACGTGGCGGCGCTGCGCAATATCGCCACCTATCGCCCGACCGCCATCTTTTGCGCGCCGGCGCTGTATGCCTCGCTGCTCAACCACGCCGAGCGGCTCAAGCCTTACCTGGGCCACCGCGCGCTGTGCGTCTCGGCCGGCTCCAGCCTGCCCAAGTCGATCTTCGAACGCTGGCGCACGGCGCTCGGCATCGCCATCTGCGACGGCATCGGCAGCACCGAGATGGGACATATCTTCGTCGCCAATACGCGCGTCGCGGTCAAGGCCGGCACCACCGGGCGCGCGGTCGATGGCTATGCGCTCAAGCTGATCGCCCCCGACAGCGCCGAGCCGGGCATGGACCCGGACGCGGGCATCCTGTGCGTCAAGGGTGCCCACCCCCATCTCGGCTATTGGAATCGGCCCGAGGCCAGCGCCGCCAAGTTCGTCGACGGCTGGTACGTCACGGGCGACCTGTTTACCCGCGACGCCCAGCACTTCTATACCTATCGCGGGCGCTGCGACGACCTGTTCAAGGCCAACGGCATCTGGGTCACGCCGCTGGCGATCGAGAGCGAGATCCTGATGCGCTTGCCCCAGGTGCTGGAGTGCGCGCTGGTGCCGCACCAGGGCGATACCGAGCTGGCCGAACCGCTGCTGTTTTGCGTGATCGACCCTAAACTGAGCACCCGCGACGACGGCGTGGCGGCGATCCACGCGCTGCTGGGCGCCGTGTGCGAAAAACACAGCCAGCCGAAACGTGTCGTCGCGCTTGAGGTTTTACCGCGCAACGACAATGGCAAGGTGTCGCGCGCCGCCCTGAGCGCGCTATCGCTGGAGCCGACCCGCCAGGCGCAGGAAGCGGTGGCTTGATGCGCATCGCCTGCATCGGCGGCGGGGTCGCCGCGCTGTATTTTTCAATCGCCATGAAACGCCTCGATCCCGGCTGCGCGATCGATATCTTCGAACGCGACAGCCAGAACAAGCAATCCGGCTGGGGCATCATCCTGCGCGAGGCCATGCTCGACGCCATGCGCGAGGTCGACCCGGCCAGCCACGCCGCCATCGTTCAGGGCGCGGTGGGCTGGGACGTGATCGAAATCGCGCTCAAAGGCCAGAAAAAGGTGCTGTCCTCCCAGTTCGGGCGCAGCATCGGGCGGCATGCATTGGTGGAAGTGCTGCGTGCGCGCACCGCGCAATTGGGCTGCCGCATCCATTATTCGTCGCCCTTGCAAGCGGCCGCGCTGGCGGGCGACTACGACATGCTGGTCGGCTCGGACGGCATCAAGAGCGGCTGCCGCCAGCAGGTGGGCGGCGACAGCGGCATCGCCAGCATCCAGTCGAAAAACCGCTTCGTCTGGCTGGGCTGCGACCATGCCTTCGACAAGATGGTGTTCGACTTTCAGCAAACCGCGCACGGTCCGGTATGGGTACACGCTTACCCGTTCAGCACCACCCGCTCGACCTTCGTCGTCGAGTGTTCGGAGCAGACGTTCGAGCGCATCGGGTTCGGGCGCGCGCCGCTCACGCACGACATCGGCGTGCTGGAGCAAATGTTCGGCGAGCTGCTGAACGGTGCCCGCCTGATCGGCCTTTCGGACTCGCCCGCCGAGTGGCGCCGGTTCGAGCAGATCCGCTGCGCCGCGCTGCACAAGGACGGCGTGGTGCTGATCGGCGACGCCGCCCATACCGCGCACTTCTCGATCGGCTCCGGCACCCGGCTGGCGGTGGAGGACGCGATCGCGCTGGCATCGAGTCTCGCCCAGGGTGGCGCCTTGCCGCAGGCGTTTCTGCGCTACCAGGAGCGGCGCCGCGAAGCGGTCGGCAGCATCGCCGCGCAAGCGCTCAATTCCATGCGCTGGTTCGACGGCATTGTCGAGCATTACACACTTCCCATCGGCGCGTTCGCGCGCGCCTTCATGTTTCGCAGCCTTCAGACCTCTCCATGACAGCCACTACCGACAACAAGATGGAAAAAGCCTTTTGGGGATTGTCGATCCCGATCATGATCGAGTTCATGGTGGCGTTCTCGATACCGCTGGTCGATGCGATCTTCCTGTCGCATATGTCGATCGAGGCCGCGTTGGCGGTCGGCTCGGTGCTGCCGATCCTGGTGTTTTGCGACGTGTTCTACGGCAGCCTCAATTCGAGCGCCAAGGCGCTCGCCGCGCAGGCGCGCGGCAGCGGCGACGAGGCGCTGGCCAGGCGCATCTTCAACAGCACCCTGCTGCTGGTGCTGATGATCTCGGGCCTGCAATTTTTGCTGTTTTTTTTCTTTAGCGGCGCCATGGTGGACCTGATCGGCCTGCCCGACACGGTGGCGCCGATGGCCAAGCAGTTCTTGCTGATCATGGGCTGCGGCTACGGCATTCTGGGCGCGCGCTTTCTGTTCCAGATGATGAATGCGCTCTACGGCATCGTCAAATTCAATATCGGCTCGGCCGTGATCATTCTGGCGGTGAACGCCATCGGCGACGCGATGGTGGTGTACGACGTGTGGGGACTGGGCCGCTTCGGCGTCAATGGCGTGGCCACGGTCAGCATCCTGGCCGTGTTCTCGGCGCTGGTGTTCCTGGTGGCGGCCCAGCGCCTCAAGCTGGGGTTTTCCATCAGGCTGGCACGCCCCGCAGCCGATTTCGGCAAGATCGCCCGCCTCAGCACCGTGGTCGCGATCCCGTCGGTGCTGGAACCGCTGTCGCTACAGCTGTTCCTGATGTTTGTCATGAGCCTGGTCTCCTCGATCGGCCAGGCCGAGCTGACCATGCGTATCCTGGCCGGCAATATCCTGGTGCTGTGCGTGGTGCCTGGCTTGGCCTTCACCGTCACCTCGCAGATTTTGGCCGGCACCTACATCGGCGCCGACAGTTTTTCCAGCGTCGAAGCGCTGATCTACAAGGCGCTGCGTTACAGCCTGCTGATCGTCAGTGCGATGGCGGTCGCCATCGTGCTGTTCGCCCGGCCGATGGTGGGCATGTTCACCGCCGACGCGGCCGTGCTGTCGATCGCGCTGGCCTGCCTGGTGCCGCTGGCGCTGGCCGAACCGGTCAAGTCGATCAGCATGGTGCTCGGGTCTAACCTCAAGACCGCCGGCGACGGCATGAAGCCGACCTTGTTCGGGGTCGCCGTCACCTGGGCCATTTCGGCCCCGCTGGCCTGGTTCATCGCGCCGACGGCCGGCTTTGTGGCGCTGCTTTGGCTGCTGCTGTTCGATGAAGTCGTCAAATGCGGCTACAACATCTGGCGCTGGTCGAAAGGCGCATGGCGCATCAGGCTAATCGACAGCCTCAGCCCGGCGACTGCCGCCGGCGCCGCCTGATCCACACCACCGGAAGCACGCTTTGACCACGACCACGACCATGACCATCACCACGACCACGATCCAGCATAAATTGAGCGAGATATGGCGCGCCATTCTCAAGCGTGATGTGCCCCTCGACGCCGGTTTTTCGGCGCTGGGCGGCTCGTCGATTCAACTGATTTCGATGCTGCTCCATGTCGGCAACGACTTTCAGGTGGAAATCGATATCGGCGAATTCCTCGACCAGCCCACCATCGCCCAACTGACGCTGTGCATCGTGCGCCAGCTGGACGTCGCGGCGCCCGTCACGGCCCCGGTTGCCGAGCAAGCGCAGACCTTCCCGCTGCTGCCGGTGCATTACTGGCTGTTCGAACGGATCGACGTCAATCACTTCAACGTCGGCCACCTGTTCAAGCTGGAGCCGGGCACGCAACGCGCGCCGATCCGCGCCGCCATCGAGGCGGTACTGCGCCAGCATGACGGCTTGCGCATCTTGCTGCGCAAGAATGAGGCCGGCGCCTGGCACCAGCACTTGCAGGCGCCCGCTGCCATGAGCGCGTGGTGGAGCGAGGTCGATCTGGCGTCGACCCCGGATGCCGAACTGGCGCAGGCCATCGAACGCGTCTGCAACGAGCACCACGCCGCGATCCGGGTCGAGACGCGCGCATTCCAGGCCGTGTACTTCGACCTGGGCGCCGGACGCGGCGCGCGCCTGTTCATTTTGCTGCACCATATCCTGATCGATAATATATCGGAACGCGTTCTGCTGCGTGACATCGAGAGCGCCTATCGTCAGGTCAAAGAGGGCCAGCCGGTGCGCCTGAACAGCGCCGGGCGCAGCGTGGGATCGTGGGCCAGGCTGCTGCACGATTACGCGCAAGGCCAGGCGCTCGAGCATGTCGACTACTGGATGGGCCAGTCGTGGGATGGCTATCAGGCGTTGCCGCCGGACCCGCACGCGGCCCGCCTGCCGCCCGCCGACGGGCCGATGGCGGCACTCGACTATGTACACGCCGCCCTGAGCGCCGACGACAGCGCGCGGCTGGTCGCGATCCAGCAAAACCAGGGTATTGACGCCAGCTACGTCGTGATGGCGGCGATGACGACTGCGGTGAGGAACTGGTCCGGCAGCGAAGTGCTGGCGCTGGCGATGGTGCACAACGGGCGCCGCTACCAGAGCATCGTTGACGCCAATGTGCTGCAAACGGTGGGCTGGATGATCAACTATGCCACCCTGTTCCTGCGCAATCCGGCGCGGCCGGGCGCCGCGCGCCTGGCCGGCATTGGCCTGGTACAGTCGGTGGCGCGCCAAGCCACGGCCGTGGGCGACGACGGCCTGTCGCTCACGTGCCTGAAGTACATGAACCAGGACCCGGCGGTGCGCTCGGCCATCGCCCGCGTGCCGCCGTATCAGATCGGCTTTAACTTCATCCCGTTCGCGCTGGGCGAGGACGAGCCCGACTTCGTGTTCGAGCGTGCGCCGGAGTCGAGCGGCGAGGGCGAAAAGTGGTTCGACCCGCACATCAAGCCCTTCATCAATGCGTATTTTTCGGGTGGCCAGCTGCGCCTGACCATGGGGTTTAGCCCTTGCATGTACGGGCGCGCCACGATTGCCGCGCTGCTCGACGATATCGCCGGCCAGATGCACACCATTTTGCACGACTAACAAAGTAAGGGAAATTGGCATGGATACGGAAAAAAAACTCGGCAAGCTGACCATCGGCCTGCATTGGCTGGTGGCGCTCGGCATACTGTTCCTCATCGGCTTCGGCATCTACATGGTGCGGACCGAATCGTGGCCGCTGTTTCACATCCATAAATCGGTTGGCCTGCTGCTGTTTGCGGTCATCATCGCGCGCGTGCTGTGGCGCCTGAAGAACGGTTTGCCGCGTCCTGTCGGGCGCTACTCGCGCCTCGAACACGGCGTCGCCAAGAGCGTGCATTACCTGCTGCTGGCCTGCACCATCGCGATGCCGATCACCGGCATGATCTACTCGGGCAGCAGCGGCAACGGCTTCGGGATCTTCAGCGTCGAACTCTTCCCGAGCAATTACCCGCCGGGAGGCGGCATGGCCATTCCATTTAGCGCCCAATGGTCCGGCATCGGCCAGGCCGTGCACAGCTTTATCGGCTACTTCCTGCTTTGCCTGATCGTGCTGCATGTGGCGGGCGCGCTCAAACACCACATCGTGGACCGGGATTCGACCTTGACCAGGATGCTGGGCCGTGGCGCAAAATAACAGTCAGAGTGAGATCAACTTGAACCAGTCGGCACCAGTAGCAACCATCAATCTGCACCCCGAAATGCTGTCCATGCTGGGGCAGCAGGCCGCCGAGGCCGAGCAACTGGGCACGCTGCCGCGCCAGACGGTGGCGCTGTTGAAGGCGTCGCGCGTGCTGCGCATGCTCCAGCCACGCCAATTCGGCGGCCTGGAGACGCATCCGAACGACTTCCTGCGGGCGGTCATGACCATCGCCGCCAACAACCCCAGCGCCGGCTGGGTGGCCGGGGTGGTCGGGGTACACAACTGGGAAGCGGCCCTGAACGACGAACGGCTGCTGCGGGAACTGTGGGGCGTCGATCCGGACACCTGGATCGCCTCGCCATATTCGCCCATGGGCAGCGCCACGCCGGTACAAGGGGGCTACCTGCTCAACGGACGTTGGACGTTCTCGTCTGGGACCGACCACTGCCAATGGCTGGTGCTGGGCGCGGCGGTGCCGGCCGGCGAACAGCCGCGTAAAACGCTGCACGTGATGCTGCCGAGGGAAGACTACGAGATCGTCGAGGGCTCGTGGCAGGTGGTCGGCCTGCAAGGCACCGGCAGCAAGGATGTGACGGTCAAGGACGCTTTCATTCCGTTCTACCGCTGTCTCGACACGCGCGCGCTGATGAACGGCGAATGCGCCGCCGCCTCGCGGCGCGACGGCGCGCTGTACCGCATGCCCTGGTCGTCGATCTTCCCCAACGCGATCACGGCGGCGCTGCTGGGCATCTGCCAGGGCGCGCTGGAAGCGGCGCGGCAGCACGTCAAGGCGCGCATTGTGCACGCCAACGCCGCCCCGGAACCGTTCATGATGGCGGTTCTGGGCGAAGCGGCCAGCGAAATCGCCGCCTCGCAGGCGATGATGCTCAAGAACGTGGGCGAAGCCTACGCGCTGGCCGATAGCGGCGGCGAGGTCGCGCTGGCGCGGCGCGCGTCCAACCGCAGCGAGCAAGTGCGCGGCGCCTGGCGCGCGGTACGCGCCGTCAACGACGTGTTCAACCGCTGCGGCGGCGCGGCGCTGAGCACCAATGCGCCACTCCAGCGCTTCTGGAAGGACGCCAACTGCGCCTTGAATCACGCCACCTTCACCGGCCCCACGGTGTACCAGGTGAATGCCGCCATGGCGTTGGGGATCGCCACCGATGAGCAGGTCCAGCAGGCGATGATCTGATGGCGACGGCCCCGCGCGTGGCCCTGGCGTGCGCGCTGAGCCTGGCCATTGGCGCGGGCGCCGCGCGCTGGGGGTTCGGACCCGGCGTGCCCGCCGCGGCCGCGTCGGCGACGGTGGCGCCGGACGTCGATGCCCTGGAACTGAGCGCGGCCGACATCGTCGCGGTACTGGAGCGGCAGTGGCAAGCCGCGTTGCCGGTTTCCGGCGGCCTGGTGGCGCGCCAGCGCGCCACCGTCAGCGCCAGGGTCGACGCCGAGGTGCGCAGCACGCCGGTGGCCGAGGGGATGGCGGTGCGCGCGGGCCAAACCGTGCTGCTGCTGGACGATGACGACGCCAGTGCGCGGGTGGCGGTGCAGCGCGCCGCGCGCCGCGAAGCGTTGGCAAGGCTGGAGCTGGCCACGCGCCAGCACGAATCGAGCATCGGCCTGCTGGCCCGGCAATATATCGCTCAGAACGCCTTCGACACCACCCGCAGCAATGTCGAACTGGCGCAGGCGGCCCTCAGCTCGGTCGACGCCCAACTCGATATCGCCCGGCGTGCGCTGGCCAACGTGACGGTGCGCGCGCCCTACGCGGGCATCATCAGCAAGCGCATGGTGCAGCAGGGCGAGAAGGTGGCGCTGGGCACACCGCTGTTTACCCTGGTCGACCTCGATCACCTGGTGCTGGAAGTGGCGGTGCCGGGCGCCGACATTGGCCGTATTCGCAGCGGCCAGAAGGTGCTCTTCCAGGTCGATGGATATCGCGAGCGCAGCTTTGAGGGTAGGGTGGGGCGGGTCAATCCGGAAGCCGAAGCGGGATCGCGCGCCATGATCGTGTATGTCGACGTGGATAACCGCGACCAGGTACTGCGCGCGGGCATGTTCGCCAAAGGCAGTATCGCGCTCGCACCCACCGCGCCCAGCCTGCTGGTGCCCACCAGCGCGCTGCGCAAGCAGGGCGCCGCCTGGGTGGTGTACCGCATCGAAGGCACGCAAATCGTGGCGCAAGTGGTGCACGCGGGCGCGCACCACGAAGAAGAAGGCCTGACCGAAATCCGCGCCGGCCTGCAAGCGGGCGCTCGCATTATCGGCATCAAGCTCGATGGCGTCAAGCCGGGTACCAGAGTGAAGCTGCCGGCCGAGCCGCCGCGCGGCGCCTGACCATGTGGCTCACCAGGATCAGCATCGGGCAGCCGGTATTGGCCACCATGGTCATGCTGGCGCTGATGGTGCTCGGGCTGTTCTCGTACGATAAGCTGGGCGTCGAGCAGATGCCGGACGTGGAACTGCCGATGATGATGATCCAGGTGCAGTATCCGGGCGCCTCGCCGGAGGCGGTTGAAAACGACATCAGCAAGCCGATCGAGGAAGCGATCAACACCATCGGCGGGGTGGACTTCCTGGCGTCCAGTTCCTACGAGGGGCGCAGCGTGACCTGGATCGGGCTGACCCTGGAGACCGACGTCAATCGGGCGATGCAGGAGATGCGCGACAAGATGGCCGAAGTGCGGCCGCTGTTTCCACGCGAAGCGAAGGACCCCGTGATCTTGCGCCAGCAGGAAAACGCCGAAGCCATCGCCACGCTGACGGTGACCTCGCGCGGTCTGCCCATGCGCCAGTTGTCGACCTTGACCGAACAGGTGATCGTCAAGCGGCTCAGGAACGTCAACGGAGTCGGGCTGATCACCGTGGGCGGTCAAACCAGTCGCCGGGTGCTGGTGCATCTGCGTCCCGACCAGCTCAAGGCTCACGCGGTGGGGGTGGACGAAGTGATCCGCGCGATCCAAAACGCCAACCGCGACACCCCGGCCGGTGCCGTCAGCGGCGACACCTCGGAGCAGCTGGTGCGGGTCGATGGCAAGATCGCCGACGCCGCCGCCTTCGGCAAGATCATCGTGGCGCGGCGCGTCAAGGCGCCGGTCTACCTGGAGCAGGTGGCCAGCGTGATCGACGGCGAACAGGAGGCCGTGTCCATTTCGCGCAGCAATGGCCAGAGCGCGATCACCCTGAGCCTGACCAAGACCCAGGACGCCAATATCGTCGACACCGGCGCGCGCATCGCCGACGCCGTCGCGCAGCTCAAAACGCGCCTGCCGCCGGACGTCGAACTGGCGATCGTGCGTTCGAGTTCGCACGCCATCTTGCGCCAGCTGAACAACGTCAAGACCATGATTCTCGAAGGCGCGCTGCTGACCGTGCTGATCGTGTTTCTGTTTCTCCAGTCGTGGCGCAGCACCGTCATCACCGCGCTGACCTTGCCGATCTCGGTGGTGGCGACCTTCATTGCCATGCGCGCCTTTGGCTTTACCTTGAATGCCATGACCCTGATGGCGCTGGCGCTGTGCATTGGGCTGCTGATCGACGACGCCATCGTGGTGCGCGAGAACATCGTGCGCCACCTCGCCTTGGACAAGGACCACGTCACGGCCGCCCATGACGGCACCAGCGAGATCGGGGTGGCCGTCATGGCCACCACCTTCGCCATCGTCGCGGTATTCATTCCGGTGGCGTTCATGGAAGGCCAGATCGGACGCTACTTTCTACAGTTCGGCATCACCGTCAGCGTCGCCGTGCTCATATCGCTGTTCGTCAGCTTGACGCTTGACCCGATGCTGTCGTCGGTGTGGCACGATCCGGTGCAAGGCCGCTTCGCCCGTCTGCCCTGGCTTGGGCGCCTGCTGCAAGCATTCGAGCGCCGCATCGCATGGCTGCACGGGGTGTTCGGGCGCGCGCTGGGGCTTGCGCTGGCATGGCGCAAAAGCACCCTGGCCGCGGCGCTGGCGCTGTTCGTCGGCAGCGTGCTGCTGATACCGCTGCTCGGCACCGAAATGGAACCGCGCACCGATCAGGGCTTCATCACGCTCCAGTTCAAGACCCCGGTCGGCTCCAGCCTGGCTTACACCGACGCCAAGATTGGCCAGGTGGAACAAGCGCTTCGGCTGACATTCCCCGAAATCGACCGCATCATCGCCACGGTCGGCGGCGAGGACGGGGCCAATACGGCGGTCCTGAACCTGACACTGGTCAGTCCGGCGATCCGCGCGCGCCGCTCGCAGCAGGAACTCGAACCCCTGTTGCGCGCGCGCCTGCAACACATCGCCGGCATCGCGCTGTCGATCGGTGCCGCCAAGCCGATCCGGATCGACCTGCTGGGCCAGGACGCCGAAGCGCTCGATGCCAGCGCGCGCCGGCTGATGGAAAAACTCGGCCGGATCAAGGGCATCGCGGACCTGGAATACAGCCAGGCCGCCGACAACCCCGCCATCAGCATCAAGATCCGGCATGAACTGGCAAGCGACCTGGGTTTTCCGGTGGAGCAGGTGGGCGCGGCCTTGCGGCCCATGCTGAGCGGCGATCCGATCGGCCGCTGGCTGGCGCCGGACGGCCAGAATTACGACATCATCGTGCAGCTGCCCAAGCAGCTGCGCCGGAAAATGGGCGATCTGGGCGACTTGAGCCTGGCCAGCCGGCAGCTTGACGCGCATGGTGCGCCGGTGATGGTGGCGCTGCGACAGATCGTCGACTTCCAGCCTTCCTTCAGCCCGCAGGTGATCGGGCGCCAGTTCATGCAGCGGCGGGTCGGCATTTATGCCAACGTCGAGGGGCGGCCGACGGGCGACGTGGGACGGGAGGTGCAGGCGCTGACGCAGGCTTTCGCGCTGCCGCCTGGCGTACAGTTCGACCTGGGCGGCGGCATCAAGCAGCAGCATGCGATGCAGCGCGCGGCCGGCCTGGCGCTAGCGGTGGCGGTGATCTTCATTTACCTGGTGCTGGCGTCGCAGTTCGGCAGCTTCCTACAGCCGATAGCGATCATGAGTTCGATGGCTTTGTCGCTGATCGGTGTGGTGCTGGCCTTGCTGGCGACGGGCAGCACGCTGAACATCTTTTCCATGATCGGTTTTATCATGCTGATGGGCCTGGTCACCAAGAACGGGATCTTGCTGGTCGATTTCGCCAACCAGGCCCAGCGCGAGGGCAGGTCGCAGCGCGAAGCGTTGATGTTCGCCGGCCAAGTGCGGCTGCGCCCGATCCTGATGACCACCCTGGCCATGATCTTCGGCATGCTGCCGATGGCCATCGGCGCCGGCGAGGGTGGCGAAGTGCAGGCGCCGATGGGCAGGGCGGTCATTGGCGGGGTGATCACCTCGACTATCCTGACCCTGCTGGTGGTGCCGGTGGCGTACAGCTACCTCGATAGCTGGGGGCGGCGGATTCGGACCCGCCTGGCGCAACCGGTGGCGGGGAGCGGGCGGCGCCCGGGGGCACCGGTGCCTTGTACGCGTACCGGGACCAGGACGTAAGGTCACCCATGCCTGCCGAGCAAGGCTGAGGTGATGGAGCGCGAGCGCTGCACGATCAGTTCGACCCGGTCATGCGCTGGCCGCCCGCATGCGCATACATGGCGCCGGCCGCCAGCATGACGATCATCGCCGCTACCCCATACGGCGCGCCCGCGGTCAAGCCGTACAGCCACGCGCTCGCCAGCGGGCCGGTCATGCGCGCGATCGATTGCTGCGCCTGATTCGCCCCCTGCACCGCACCTTGCCGGCCCTCGGGCGCGGCAGCGGCGACCAGCGTCGCGGCCGACGGCTGGAACAAGCCGTCGCCGAAGGTGAACAATGCGATGCCGCCGGCCAGCAACCCCAAGTGCGGGTGCACGGCCAGGATCGCCAGCGTCGCCAGGCCCAGGGCATTGACGACCAGACCCGCCGTCGCGACACGGCCGGCACCGAAACGTGGCAACAAGCGCGGGGCCACGAGGCCCTGGCTCAGCATGTCCATCACGCCGATGCCGGCCAGCACCAAACCGATGGCGGCCGTGTCGAACCCCAGCGCATCCTTGAGCATGATGGCAAGGTTCGCTTGCAGCACCGCGCCGCCAAAAGCGAAGCAAAAAATGATCGCGAACAGCGTGCGCATGCGCCGCTCGCGCAGCGCGTTCCCCAATTGGCCGAGGGCGTTGAACTGGGCCCACTGCAAGCGCGCGGCGCGCCGCGCGGGCCGATGGCTCTCGGGCATGTAGCGCTGCACCAGCACGGCATTGCACAGGGCTAGCGCGGCGGCGCCGTAGAGCGGGGCGGATAACGAAACATGGCCGAGCACGCCTCCCAGAAGCGGGCCGAGCAGAAAGCCCAGTCCGCCGGCGGCACCCAACGTGCCAAACGCCGCCCCTCGTTCAGCCGGTCGGTGGCTGTCGGCGACGTAGGCGTACATGGCTGCGATGCTGCCTGCCGTGAGCCCCTCGAGGATGCGGCCCGCCACCAGCACCCACAGCGCACCGCCCACGCCGAAGACCGCGAAGCCGAGCGCCGACCCGAGCAGCGATAACAGGACGACGGGGCGGCGCCCGAACCGGTCGCTGACGGCGCCCAGCACCGGCGCGGAAAGAAACGAACAAAGTGCGTACAAAGCCAGGATGATGGCGACCCAGGAGGCGACTTCCGCAGCGGGGACATAGCGGCCGACCGAGAACGGCAGCACCGGAATGATCAGCGTAAAGCCGGCAAAATTGAGGAAAACAGAGACCGCGACGACGCGGGTGCGGCCGCGAAATCGCTTGACTGCGCGCGCCGGAACGGCGGGTGTCGAGTGCTGCATGAACTGCTCCTAAAGGCTGCGTTCGCCCGGAGCGGCTCATCGATATGAGAACCACACGGACGAACAGCCGGACGGTTGATAACGTCCGATGTTCGTCGAGGGAACTCATGCAATTGCAAGGAACAGTACTTCCGTTTCCGGAAGGACTTGGGCTTACCTATGACCAAGTCTGCCTTTTTCGACGGTCGATTGTAACGCACTGGCATGGCAAAAACCGATTCAATCTGCCTATCGTTACCTTTTTGAAGTGGCAGGGCTACTGCTCGCCGCCGTCGGTACATCCCGCCGTCGGTACATCCCGCCGTTGGACGACAGATGAGTTTGCACTAGCGACAGATAAGCTTGCACCGGACGACACATGAGTTTGCAGTGGTCTTGCACGTTGCGCCGATGAGCCGCATCCTTACCGGTAAACAGAATGAAGCACTGCCACTGGAAAAAGATACCGATAGGCACAATGCTGTCATAATTGCCACGGCAATTGTTCTTGACTCGCTTCTGCGTGCGAGCAGGCGCTGGACGACTCCGCAACTTCCGGCGGCCAACAACGAAATCCGAACACAATTAGGATGCTCTGGCTACGATGACAACGCACTCGTTTAGCGGCCCATGGACCTTGATCAAGCTTGATCTGCTTGGTCGATATCTAAAATTTTTCAACACCGCATTGCAAGGACAGCCACGCCCGGCGAGCCCGTTTGATCGCATCTACATCGATGCGTTTGCCGGAACAGGCCAGTGTGAAATAAAGCTGACCGATGGCACCCGCTCAACCATCAATGGATCGGCGAAGATCGCGGCGCATACTGACCCAGCATTTCATCAGATACATTTGGTCGATCTGAAGAAAAAGCATGTAGCAGAATTGAAAATTCTGGGCGCGTCCGGATCGACATCGGAAATTCATGTGCACAAGGACGACGCGAACAGCGCGCTGGAGGCGATCATCTCCAAAGTGAACTGGCGACGGACAAGGGGCGTACTTTTTCTGGACCCGTACGGCATGGCCGTGCGATGGGAAACACTTCAGACAATTGCCAAGACCGAAGCTCTCGATGTTTGGTATCTGTTCCCGCTGAGCGCGGTGTACAGGCAGGCTGCGAAGGATTTTGACAAGGTTGACGAAGGAAAAGCGGCGAAACTGGATGCCGTGCTCGGGACACCTGACTGGAGAAACGTGTTTTACGAGAAATCTAGTCAGGACTGCTTACTGCCCGACGACGTGCAGAGCGCACGCCGGACGGCCGGACCACCGGAAATTGCAACATATATTCATTCTCGGCTTTCTGAAATTTTTCAAGGCTGGGTAAGCCCTCCCATCTTCTTGCCGGAAGTCGGCCCGCCGATGTTTGCGTTATTTTTCGCAGTAGCGAACCCGTCAGAGGCCGCTGTGAAATTGTCGAAAAGAGCTGCGGAGCATTTGTTTGGGATGCTTCGGAACAAAAAAATCGGACAGATCACACGTACCGTAGCGCCGGACGAACTTCAGCCGGATTTATTTTAGTTAGCGCAATTTCTAAAGGTGTCGATTGTTTGAAAATCTGTTGCGTTCATTGAAAGAGCTTGAAAAAACTAAGGACGCACTGATTTATTCATCGGGCGCCGCTTGCGCAGCGTGTTGCGGGACAGCCCCGTGCGCTTTGAAACCTCGTGCAGCGACAGCTTGTCGCGCAGATGCATACGTCGAACCTTACCTAACATTTCCATGGTGATCACCTTGTATATCTCCCGCCTAATGATTAGGCAGGAGCAGTAGAACACCTGGGTCAATTTTCGGTCGGCACAACAGCTATAGGTGGGTCAGTTTTCCGTCGGCGCCAACACTCTACACAGCCCTAAGCTGCGATGAAAGGTGGGGCGGCTGGTCGCTTACGTTCAGCATTACCGAAGCGCCGGATATTCAAAAAAGGAAGATGGATTTCTGCTTGCTGGGCACAAGAATGTCATTGCCATGAATCGAATTTCCCTTGGTGCGAGTTCCGCCATCAACCTTAAATGCTTGAACTTCTTTCGTAAGGATGTGCTGGTGCAGCGACTCCCGCACGATATCAGCCGTAGCGTTAGTTTTATTCGCAATACCTTCCATCAGGTCGATGAAGGGAATACCTGACTCGCGCTCATAAATTAATTTCGGCAATTGCTCTTGCAACGTCGCGACGCTGGCCTTATGAAGCAAAGTATCGAACGCAGCGGGCGATGAAAAATCGAAGCCTTTTTGCCCGGTAACGGACTCATCCCGGTTTGCCTGATATCCGATCTGAAACAGCCCGGCCTCAAGGCTGTGACCAAAGCTGTTGCCATGCTCCCAGTGAACGGCCTTCATGACGTCATTGGCCTTGTAGGCGTTCGATAAATGCACCAGCCAATAGGACCATGGAGTGTCGCCTCGCGGAGTTACGAAAAAAAGCGTCATGAAGCGCGCGCCGCTGGCCTTCCAGATGCCATATGCGATTTGCCGCTGGATCACTTCCCGCCACCGCTTCTGTGCCTTCAATTGGGCGTAACCGGCCCAGTCGATATGCTCTTCAAGACCAATTTTCCTTGTGATGTTATGGAATTGATCAGTGTCGGCTAAGAACGCCAGAAGAGAATCGACATTAAACGTTAATATTACCTCCGCGCCTTGCAGTTGACTAAGTATGTGCTGGACCGTCGATAGCTTGATGTCGTCATAGGCGTACTGGTCAAGTAGGAATAACGCGCGCTCCCCGCCCTTCCTTGCTTTAGCCGAGGATACGATGCTTTTACAAACGGCCTCGAAGTCGCTTTGGTACAGGGCGATATCTCGACCGATCCTATCCGCATGCCCTTCGGCATGCAGGGCATTTTTTAAATAGTCACAGTTTGACTTTTTTAGTTCGACAAAATGGTAATGGGCGTCAACTTTACGCAAAGAACTCCGCCGAGTTAAGTTCAATCGCGCCTCCGCCTCCCTGACGGTCTGCAATAGTAAGAGTGGCGAGCCAAGGGCCGTACCGGAGCCATCGGAATAAAGGCCGCCACCAGCGAATCCATCGACAAGCGTCAACTTCAGGCTGGGCATTCGCTCGTTCGCCATCAGCACGCCAATATAGCGCTGCAAATAGTCGGTGACGAGTTGATGCTTGACCTTGCTATGGGGATCAAGTGACGGTGGCGATTGCCCGAGAATCCAGTCCCATTTATCGTTATTTTTACTCAAGCCTGAGTCCTCGGCAAAATGGGGTAAGCCGTGTTTTACAATTGCGATGGTTGTGGCACTTGATCCCAAGTCGTGCCGCCCAATTCGCGCCCGCCCTTACTCTTGCCTACCTTGACGAGCTGAATTGTCTCGCCATTGCGCCCGATTACGTTTATGCGTTGCGCGCGCGCGGAAATGCCTTCGGCAATTAATTCTTCAGGTGCCCAATGCCCCCATTGTTTGAAATGGAACGGCACATCTGCGTCTCGGCATTGATCTCGGATACTTTCGGGCCATGCAGGGTTCATCGAACGCGATTCTGGCCCGCTTTCACCACCAGCTATAACCCAGTTGATGCCCGGCTTCGCTGAACCAGGAGCGGCCAACCACGGCGTCAGGTTCAACGGGCCAAGCAATGGTTCTGCCGATATGAAGCGCACCACTACGTCATGCTCCAGCAGATGGTCAACGCGCTTTTCCAGCCACAACTGATTTTCCGTGCTTGTCCCCAGCCAAATATTTGACGGCCATTTACCGCGCCATGGAGCCAGCTTGCGGACATGCCTGATACGCTTGGTCAAAAGTAGCCAGTCCAGGTTCGGCGTCGCCTCGATCAAAGCCCATAGCCGGTCTCTGGTCTCATTGAGGTCCGCACGGTCCTCGAATACGTCAGCCATCGACGCGCAGAATACGCGTCGCCGCTCACCGGCCTGTGCCGCCTCACGGTCCCACTTAAGCGGCTCGCGCCAATGCGCATCCGTAAAGAAGCGCCGTGGAGCCTCTTTGCCCCACAGGTCATTCATGCCGACACGTTTGGCCCACGTTTCGGCGTAACAGTGCTTGCATGCTGGCGAAATACGTAAACAACCCCACCACGGGTTGAAAGTGTGGTGCGTCCATTCGATTTTGCTTTCCTTGCCCATCGTATTCTCCTAGCCGCCATCATACCTTGTATTGGAGGCATTGAATTTATGCATGTAAAGCATATACTATGCATAATTTGATAAATTCAGAACAGCTACTATGACCCCATCCCCACACGAGATCATCCGGAATGCATGGAAGAAAACCGGGCTAAACCAGTGCCGCTTCGCATCAAAATACGGCATTACCCAGTACAACTTGTCTCGCTATGTGAATGGAAAGGTGAAACCGCCGGACGATCTACTTATGCAATGCATGCATATCTTAGGCATGTTCCAGCACGATGACATCAGTCCGCAGGAGCTATCCGACCTAATTCAGGCGAAGCTGGCCCGGCCCGAACAGGCAGTAGTTCGCCGAGCAGTTTTCGACCTATTGTCTTCATTTTCTTGAATGAGGCAGCGGTTTACGCCAAGCTATCTAGACCCATCGGAGTGCGGTTTTTAATTGGGTTTCGACATGAAAAAAATGCACTCTAAAGATGATTTTCCATCGGGATTGCGTATCCACGCAAACTGGACACCGGTAGCCAACCAGTGATGGTAGACAGCAGAAAATCCCGGTCAGGGAAGTTGAGTTTCACCTTCAGGGTTTCAGCCAAAGTGAGCGGGCCTGTGCTGAGCCTGATGCTCTCGATGGGCGCGTGCATCGATACGACAAAGGAGGCCGGCGAGTACCCAAAAAAACACGATATGAACTGCCAAATGCGCACGCCTCATTGCCACCGATATAACTCAGCCATAAAAACGCGCGGGGGACATCGACAGCCGGGCCGGCCGCGGTATCGACCGCCGCGAGGTGATGAGCCTGGCCTGGGGGACTGGCCAGCGCCGGCCATAGCGTCCTGATCACCGGGCCCACCGGCGCTGGCAAGTCCTGGCTCGCGTGCGCGCTGGCGCAGTACGCCTGCCGGCGCGGATACTCGGCGATGTACCAGCGTGTACCCCGCTTGCAGGAAGAACTGCGCATCCGGCACGGCAGCGGTGCCTTCGGAAAGTGGCTGTTGCAGCTGAATTCTGAAGCAGATCTGACAATCTTCTCTGGAGTAGCTTGAGTTCACGCATCGGCGCTGAAATGTGCCGCGTGCCACCATATCGTTTCGGAATATCGAATTTCTTGTACTTCGCTGCCCCGTCTTTCCTGTACAAGATGAAGGCAAGTGCAGACGCTTTATAGCCAAGAAGCGCCGCGACATGATGAATATTTTTTGCTGACCGTAAAGCGGTAGTAGCATCATTGGGGCTGGAAAAGGGTGAGCCTACAGGCACTCTTACGCGACGCACAGTCAACGTATAATAATGCTATACGGCTATCGATCAGGAGCATAGCCCCTGCCGTTTGTTTCACATGTCACGAATCGTGAAAAAAAATCTGCCTGTAGGCTCTGGGCAATTTTAGCATGGCCATGGGGTGATGCCTCGAAAGTGTCGCGATGGTCGTCTATCCCGTCTTAGCAGAGCGCTGAAGTCACCACCGACAACCACGTTATGACGTCCTGTCCCCGGTCACACTTGTCTCAACGGTAGTCGATGCGCTGCGAACCTCGTGATGACCAGAATGATTCCGGGCACGTCTTCAGACGCTGGGTGTCAGATCAGTGCAACCTTATGTGTCGTCTACGGGCCGTAGTGCAAGCTCATGTGTCGTCCGGTGCAAACTCATGTGTCGTCCGGTGCAATCTCATGTGTCGCCAGTGCAAACTCATCTGTCGGCCGACGCTCGCCCTTGACGCCTAGCATTGACCCGACTATATTAATGACTCGAAAGTAATTAAACAAACAGACCGTTCAAGTAGCTGATTGAAGCATATGCAAGACCTTACAGAAAGCAAGCCGCGCTGGGAGCGGCGCAAGGATGCGCGGCCGCAGGAATTGCTGGCGGCGGCGCTCGATTTATTCGTCGACCGTGGCTTCGCGGCCACCCGACTGGAGGACGTGGCCAAGCGCGCGGGCGTGTCGAAAGGCACGCTCTACCTGTATTTCGCGAACAAAGAAGAATTGTTCAAGGCGGTGGTGCGGGAAAATATCGTGCATGTGATCGGGGTGGCGGAGGTGCAATTTGCCGTGTCCGACGAGTCCAGCCCGGCCTTGCTTAAAGCCATGCTGATGCATTGGTGGGATCAGGTCGGCGCCACGCGGCTGGCCGGCATCACCAAGTTGCTGATGGCCGAGTCGGGCAATTTTCCCGAGTTGCGCCGCTTTTACGATGAGGAAGTGATCGCGCGTGGCAACAGTTTGATCGCGCGGGTGATCGAGCGCGGCATCGCGCGCGGCGAATTTCGTCCGGTCGACGCCGAGCTGATGACCCTGATCCTGATCGCTCCCGTGCTCATGCTGACCATGTGGACCCATTCCTTCCTGCCATGCGAGATGCCGGCCCTGGATCCGGACGCCTATATGCGCGACTTTATCGAGCTCAGCCTACGCGGGTTGCGGCCCGACCCGGCGCCGGCCGGGTGAGCGGGGCCGCTGGCAGGTCGGATTTCCGCGTTTCATGCCATCGAAAGCGCAGATCGTCGCAATTTGCCGCGATTGGCCTGCTTTCTCGATAACATGTTCGTCTTCGCGCCGTTCAACGATAAAATGGCGGATTATTATTTTTTCCCACCGAGTCCAAAGATGAATATCGAACAAGCCCGCTTTAACATGATCGAGCAGCAAATCCGTACCTGGGACGTGCTGGACCAGGACGTGCTCGATTTGCTGTCGGTCGTCAAGCGCGAAGATTTCGTGCCGGTCGCCTACAAGAACCTGGCCTTTGTCGATACCGAAATTCCGCTGCAATTTGGCGAAGCGATGCTCACACCCAAGCTGGAAGCGCGCCTGTTGCAGGAAGTGGGCTTGAAAAAGCATGAAACCGTGCTCGAGATCGGCACCGGCAGCGGCTATATGGCCGCCTTGCTGGCCTACAAGGGCCGGCATGTGACCACCGTCGAAGTGGTGCCCCAGCTCAAGGAGCTGGCTGAACAGACTTTGGCCGCCAACGGCGTGAGCAATGTGACGGTGGAGCTGGGCAATGGCGCGCAAGGCTGGGCCAAGGGCGCGCCCTTCGATGTGATCGTCATTTCCGGCTCGCTGCCGGTGTTGCCGGAAACGGTATTGCAACAGGTGAAAGTGGGCGGACGCATCGCCGCCATCATCGGCCAGGCACCCGTGATGTCGGCCCATTTGATCACACGGGTGTCGGAGACGGCTTATGACACGATCAAGCTGTTTGAAACCAATCTCAAACCGCTCAGTACCGCCACCACGCCGTCGCCGTTCACGTTTTAAGCGGGACGAGATATGCAACATATCACCGCACCGGAACTGGCCGCCTGGCTGGCCGACCCCTCACGCCCGCGCCCGGTCTTGCTCGATGTGCGGGAGAACTGGGAATTCGAGAAGTGTCACATCGAAGGCGCCACCCTGATTCCCATGAACACCATTCCAGCCCGGATCGACGATCTGGACGAGGATGCCGGCATCGTCTGCATCTGTCACCACGGCGCGCGCAGCATGCAGGTAGCCGCCTACCTGGAGCGGCACGGCTTCGCGCACTTGAGCAATTTGACCGGCGGCATGCATGCCTGGGCGCTACAAGTCGATCCGGCCATGCCGAAGTATTGATGCCAGGCGCTAACGCGGCGGTGCGGTTTGATTCGATAAATTTTTTGACGACTCCCATGGAGAATGCAATGCAAAAACACCTGATCGCCGTGCTGATTGCCAGCGCTGTTTTAACGCTCAAGGCACAGGCGGCTGACCTGGTTCAAGTGTATAACCAGGCGCTGGCCAACGACGCCCAATATGCGAGCGCGCGCGCCGCACTGGCGGCCGGTCAGGAACGGGTGCCCCAGGGCCGCGCCGGTTTGCTGCCCACGGTGGCGTTATCGGGATCGAATACCCGCAACAGCGGCGACTTTGTTCCCGTCAATGAAGGCCAGCTGCAAGTGGTGGGTGGTAACTTGAATGTTCCTGCCCGCCAAGATACGGACAATCACGTCAATAGCTACAATTTGACCTTGTCGCAACCGCTGTTTCGCTGGGCTAACTGGCAGCAGTATCAGCAAAGCAAGCTGGCGCTGGCCGCCGCCGAAGCGCAATTCGCCCTGGCCCAGCAAGATTTGATCACGCGCGTGGCGCAAGCGTATTTCGATGTGCTCACGGCGCAAGACAATCTGGGCGCCACCCAATCGCAAAAGGCCGCCACCACGGAACAGCTGGCGTCGGCCAAGCGCAATTTCGAGGTCGGCACACAAACCATCACCGATACCCATGAGGCGCAAGCCGCTTACGATCTGGTGGTGGCGCAAGAGTTTGCGGCGATTAACGACCTCGACAACAAACGCACGGCCTTGCAAGCGATCATCGGCCAAGCCCCAGCAGCGCTGGCGCCGATCCGCGCCGGCGTGAGCATCAGCGCGCCGCAGCCGGCCGCGGTGGAGCCGTGGGTCAGTTCGGCGGAGCAGCAAAACTATGGCGTCATCACGGCCCAGTTGACTCTGGAGACGGCCAAGCGCAGCATCGAGGTAAGCCGGGCCGGGCATTATCCGACTGTCGATCTGGTTGCCAATGCAGGCCACAATTACACCACCGCCTCGGGCCGCACCAACAATAAGGCTATCGGGGTGCAATGGAATGTGCCGCTCTTTAGCGGTTACGCGGTCACCAGTCAGGTGCGCGAATCGATCGCCAACGAAGACCGCGCCCGCAACGATCTGGAAACGGCGCGCCGCAACGCGTCGCTGGGCGCACGCCAAGCTTACCTTGGCGTCAACAGCGGCTTGGCCCAGGTCAAGGCGCTGGAAGCGGCGGAAGTGTCAAGCAAGTCGGCGCTCGATTCCAATAAGCTGGGCTATCAGGTGGGGGTACGCATCAATATCGATGTGCTGAACGCCCAGAAGCAATTGTTCTCGACGCAAAAAGATTTGTCCAAGGCGCGCTACGACACCATCATGAACGGACTGCGCCTGAAAGCGGCGGCCGGCACCTTGAAGGAAGCCGATCTGGTGCCCGTTAACGATTTGCTGCAAAAGTAAGGCCGCGTCAAGCGGCAAGCTGTTACAAGCCGGCGCCCTGGCCCTGGAATTGGCGTTCGATCAGTTCGATCTTATATCCGTCCGGGTCGGTCACGAAAGCAATCACCGTGTTGCCGCCCTTGACAGGCCCCGGTTCGCGCGTGACGTTGCCGCCGTTGGCCCGCACCGCGTCGCACGCTTGCGCGATATTGTCGGCTGAAATGGCGATGTGACCATAGGCGTTGCCCAAGTCGTAATGGTCGACGCCATAGTTATAGGTCAATTCCAGTTCGGCATGCTCGGGGTTGCTGCCATAGCCGAGGAAAGCGAGCGTGTACTGATACTGCGGGTTGTCGCTGGTGCGCAGCAAGCTCATGCCCAGCACCTTGGTGTAAAAATCGATAGAGCGTTGCAGGTCGCCGACCCGCAACATGGTGTGCAATATACGCATCGTTATCCTTGTCCTATCCATATGCATGAGGCGGGCGATCAGGCGATCGCCCCGTGCCCATTTTATGGCGTGCGAGCCGTTCGCGCCAAGTACGCCGGCGGCGGCCGGCGCATTATCCGATTTCTATGGCATGGCCGGCGCCACCCGCCACACCACATTGGCCACATCGTCGGCCACCAGCACGGCGCCGGCCTTGTCCACCGCCACGCCGACCGGGCGCCCGTGGGCCACGCCCTCCTGATCGAGGAAGCCGGTCAGGAAATCCTGCGGCGGCCCGGACGGCTGACCGTTAGCGAACGGCACGAACACCACCTTATAACCGCTATGCGGCTTGCGGTTCCACGAGCCGTGCTGGCCGATCAAGGCGCCGCCCTGGTAGCTGGCCGGCAGCAACGCGCCCTGATAAAACGCCAGGCCCAGCGAGGCGGTGTGGGCGCCCAGCGCATAGTCGGGCACCAATGCCTTGGCCACCAGATCGGGGCGCTGCGGCTTGACGCGCGCGTCGACATGCTGTCCAAAGTAACTGTAGGGCCAGCCATAAAAGCCGCCGTCTTTTACCGAGGTCATGTAGTCGGGCACCAGATCGTTGCCCAGCTCGTCGCGCTCGTTGACGGCGGTCCACAGCGCGCCGCTTTGTGGTTGCCAGGCCATGCCGTTCGGATTGCGCAAGCCGCTGGCGAACACCCGCGCCGTCCCGGTGGCGCGGTCCATCTGCCAGATGGCGGCCCGGCCTTTTTCCGCTTCCATGCCCCGCTCGGCCACATTGCTGTTCGAGCCGACCGTGACATACAGGAATTTGCCATCGGGGCTGGCGATGATGTTCTTGGTCCAATGGTGATTGATCGGGCCGCCCGGCAAATCCATCACCTTGCTGCCCTTGGCCGTGATGCTGGTCTGCCCCTCTTCGTACGGGAAACGCAGCACGGCGTCGGTGTTGGCGATGAACAATTCCTTGCCCACCAGCGTCATGCCGAACGGCGAATTCAAGCCTTGCAGGAACACGGTGCGCAGCTTGGCGACCCCGTTGGCGTCGATGTCGCGCAGCAAGGTGATGCGGTTGGCGGTCGCGGTCACGGCGCCGGCCTTCTTCATCTGGTGCTTCATGATGGCGCCCTTGATGCCTTTTTCGTCTTGCGGTTTGGGCGGGGCGTTGGTTTCCGCCACCAGCACGTCGCCGTTCGGCAAGACATACAGCCAGCGCGGATGCTCCAGACCGCGCGCGTAGGCGGTCACCGCCAGACCGGCCGCAGCGAGTGGCTTGCCGTCGCCCTGCCAAGCTTCGGCCGGCGCCACGTTTACGGTCGGTATCAGTTTTTTCTCAGGGGCGGGCAAGACGGGATGGGGGCCGAAGCCGACCGGCATCTCGGGGGCGCTTTGGGCCAGGGCCCCGGCGTGCACGCCCAGCGCCAACAGGGCGGCCGGCAAGTGTTTGGTGACGGTGTGGTGCATGGTATCGCTTTCAAAGATACGCGCCAGGGCGTGGCGCGGTACTGCGTGTCGAAAAGGGAAAAGGGTCGGGCCGGACTCAGGGTGTGCGTTTGCCATCGGCTTCAGGCGTCACCGGCGCGGCCTGCTGCGGCGCGCCCGGTTTGACTTTTTCCACCCCGCGTTGGCCGTGCAGGTCGGTATCGACCAGCCCCCGCTCCAGGTCGCTGGCCGCCTGTTTCATCACGTCGCGCGGCGCCGCCGTTTCGCCTTGCGGGGATTCGTCGCGCTCGTGGGGCAGGCGATGCTGTTGATCGTTTTTCACCGGTTGTTCGGTGCTGATCTTGCGGTCGTTCGGTACGCTGGTCATGATGGGTCCTTTGTTTGCTGGAAGAAGTGCATTTATGGCATTATTTAACATCATCATAAGGCTTTGATGTAATCGTGGTCGCGCAATTGGCCGTGTCGGCGCAAGCGGCCCGGGCCGGCGCGACTTTGCCATGCGGCTGGGAGCGATTCCTGTTAAGTTAGCAGCGATTCGCAGCGGCGCCCTGCGGGGAGCGCACGCCAGCCGCTTGCACTGCTGCCCGTCGGATACTATACTGTGCATTCATACAGTATGGTGTGCGGAAACATGCGACCTTCCTACCCATACACATAGAGATTTTTATGCCCGTCAAACCGCTTGCCTACAAAACCATTGCTTTGGTGGTGCGTCAACATACCGTGGGAATCGAGGAGCCGATCAAGCGCTTGCTCGATTTCTTGCATGGCGCCGGCCACAGCGTGGTGCTCGAGGCGGGCACGGCGGCCCATTTGTCGTTGCCCGGCATCGGTGTGATGAGCGCGAGCGAATTGGGCGAAGCGGCCGACGCGGCCATCGTGATGGGGGGCGACGGCACCATGCTGGGCATCGCCCGTCAGCTGGCGCCGTTCGATGTGCCCCTGATCGGCATCAACCAGGGCCGGCTCGGCTTCATGACCGATATCGCGCATGAGCAGATGTTGCCGGTGCTGGGCGAGATCCTGGCCGGCAAGTTCAAGGCCGAGCGCCGCACCTTGCTGGAAGGCTGCGTGTTGCGCGACGGCGTCTCGATCCATGTCGGCCTGGCCGTCAACGACGTGGTGGTGTCGCGCGGGGCGGGCGCCGGCATGGCCGAACTGAAAGTGGAGGTGGACGATCACTTCATGTATAACCAGCGCTCGGACGGTTTGATCATCGCCACCCCGACCGGCTCGACCGCCTATGCGCTGTCGGCCGGCGGACCCTTGCTGCACCCCAGCCTGGGCGGCATCGTGCTGGTGCCGATCGCGCCGCACGCGTTGTCGAACCGGCCCATCGTGTTGCCCGATTCAAGCCGGATCGTGATTGAAATCATGGGCGGACGTAACAACAGCATCAATTTCGACATGCAGACCTTCGCCAGCCTGGTGGTGCGCGACCGCATTGTGATCACCCGTTCGCCGCACACCATCACCTTCCTGCATCCGGAAGGCTGGAGTTATTACAATACCTTGCGTGAGAAATTGCACTGGAATGAATATCCCTCGGGAGAGGGCAAACTGTAGTCGCCATGGCACGGCGCGCCGCCGGCCACTTTTCACACAGATTGAATGCCTATGCTCCGTACTCTGTCCATCCGCGATTTTGTGATTGTCGATACCATCGAGCTGGAATTTTCGGCTGGCTTTAGCGTGCTGACCGGTGAGACCGGGGCCGGCAAATCGATCCTGATCGACGCGCTGACCCTGGCGCTGGGCGGGCGCGGCGACGCCAGCGTGGTGCGGGAAGGCGCCGCCAAGGCCGACATCACGGCCGATTTCGGCGTGACCGAGCAGGCGGCCGCCTGGCTGACGGCGCACGCCTACGCCAGCGACGAGGGCGGCGCCCTGTTGCGGCGCGTGATCGACAACGCCGGCCGCTCCAAGGCCTATATCAACGGCATCGCCGCCACCGCCGCCCAGTTGCGCGAGCTGGGCGACCTGCTGGTCGACATCCACGGTCAGCACGCGCACCAGTCGCTGCTCAAGACCGAGGCCCAGCGCGCCTTGCTCGATAGTCAGGCCGGCGGCCGCGACGGCGGCGCCGAGGCCCAGGCCAAGGCGGTGTCGGCCAGCTACCGTGCCTGGCGCGCGCTGGCCAAGCAGCGCGAGCAATTCGAAAACAACGCCGCCAATGTGCTGTACGAGCGCGAACGGCTAGAATGGCAAGTGAGCGAGTTGGCCAAGCTGGCCGTGAAGCCTGGCGAGTGGCCCGAGATCACCAACGAGCACAGCCGCTTGTCGCACGCGGCCGGCTTGCTGGAAGGGGCGCAGGAGGCGCTGCTGGTCATTTCCGAGGCGGAAGAGCAGCCGATCCTGTCGCAATTGTCGGCGCTCAATCAGAAGCTGGCCAAGCTGGTCGCCATCGATGTCGAGCTGCAACCGATCATCGACTTGATCGAGCCGGCCCGGATTCAATTGCAGGAGGCGGTGTATGCCTTGAACACCTATCTGGACCGGGTCGAGCTCGATCCCGAGCGCCTGCGTCAGGTTGACGCGCGCATGGAAGTGATCCACAGCACGGCGCGCAAGTTCCGCGTCAGCCCAGAGGAATTGCCGGCCGAACAGGCGCGCTTGACGGATAAATTGCAGCAGCTGGCCGACGCCAGCGATATCGAAGGCTTGCGCCAGCAGGAAGAAAAGATCAAGGCCGAATACCTGACCCTGGCGGCCGGCTTGTCGCTGGCGCGCCAGGCCGCCGCGCGCCACCTGGGCGGGGCGGTGACGGCGGCCATGCAGGAGCTGAGCATGAGCGGCGGCAGTTTCCAGGTGGCGCTGCATGCCTGCGAGCCATCGGCCAGCGGGCTCGAGCAGATCGAGTTCCTGGTCGCCGGCCACGCCGGCAGCGCGCCGCGGCCGCTGGCCAAGGTGGCCTCGGGCGGCGAGCTGGCCCGTATCGCGCTGGCCATTTCAGTCATCACGTCCAACGCCACCACCACCCCGACCCTGATTTTCGACGAGGTCGACAGCGGTATCGGCGGCGCCGTGGCCGAAGTGGTGGGGCGGCTGCTCAAGCGCCTGGGCCAGCAGCGCCAGGTGCTGTGCGTGACCCATCTGCCGCAAGTGGCCAGCCAGGCCAACCAGCACTTTCAAGTCGCCAAACACACGCTCGACAGCGGCAAGACCGCCTCGCGCATCGACATGCTCGACGCCAAGGCCCGCATCGAGGAGGTGGCACGCATGCTGGGTGGGCTGGAAATCACGGCCACCACGCGCAAGCACGCGCGCGAGTTGCTCGCCTCGTAGCCCCGTCGGGCTGCGTGGGCGGAGAGTCCAGACGGTAGGCTTTGGTTCGACCTGGCGCCGGGCCGGAAAAACGGCGAGCGCGACAGCGCCGGAGCGACTACCTGTGGCGCGCTGGCACTATAATGGCTGCTTATTCCCCTCCCGGCCAGCCCATGCCCTTCTTAAAAGAACCTCCCCATCAGCACGGCGCGGTCAGCCGCGACGCCGTCGTGCTGGTCAATCTGGGCACGCCCGACGCGCCCACCGCGCCCGCCGTGCGGCGTTATCTGAAGCAGTTTTTATCCGACCAGCGCGTGGTCGAGATCCCCCGGCTGGTCTGGTGGTGCATCTTAAACCTGATCATTTTGCCGTTCCGTTCGTCCCAGTCGGCCAAAAAGTACGCGTCGATCTGGACCAGCGAGGGTTCGCCCTTGAAAGTGCATACCCAAAAGCAAACGCTGCTGCTGCGTGGCGCGCTGGGCGAGCGCGGCCATGACGTCAAGGTGGTGATGGCCATGCGCTACGGCGGGCCTGCGCTGCCGGACGTGCTGGCGCAATTGAAGGAGGACGGCTGCGAACGCGTTCTGGTGCTGCCAGCCTATCCCCAATATTCGAGCACCACCACCGGCTCCATCTATGACGCCGTGTTCGCTCACTACGCCAAGGTGCGCAATGTGCCGGCGCTGCGTTTTGTGCGCAATTACCATGACGACCCGGACTATATCGATGCCTTGAAGCAAACGGTTCTGAAACATTGGCAAGCCAACGGCCGGCCGCAAAAGTTGGTGATGAGTTTTCACGGGGTGCCGAAACGCACCTTGATGCTGGGCGACCCTTACCACTGCGAATGCCTGAAGACGGCGCGCCTGCTGGCAACGCAACTAGGTTTGACGACCGATCAATATATAGTCACTTTCCAATCCCGCTTCGGCAAGGCCGAATGGTTGCAACCCTACACGGCCCCCACCTTGCAAAAGTTGGCCGCCGAGGGCGTGACCCATGTCGATCTGCTGTGCCCTGGGTTCACCAGCGATTGCCTGGAAACGCTGGAAGAAATCGCCATGGAGGCGCGCCACGATTTCCTGGCCGCCGGCGGCAAGCAGTTTCAATACATTCCCTGTTTGAACGAGTCGCCGGCCTGGATCGCCGCCCTGGCCGGTATTGCCGAGCAGCACATGGCTGGCTGGCCCAGCAAGTTGACGCCGGCCCAGCGCGCCGCCCGCAGCGCTGACGCCGCCGTCGGCCGGGCCGCCGCGTTGGCGCGCGGCGCCAGCGATTAGCGCGGCGCCTGCTAAGGCATATTGAGTTCGGAAAAGCAGATCCATGCCGTCAGCAAGACGGCGTAAGCAACGATCGATGCGGTGATGAGGGGTAATTTCACAATGGCTCCGTGACCTGGTTCTGCTGCCTTTTCAACAGTGAGATCCGAAGTTCATATTAGCCGTTTCCCGACAAAATGAAACATCCGCGATGGGTATGTTTTGTAACGGCTGTTACATCAGCAACAGCACGCCACCGCATGGCCGGCTTGCGTTGTTGAAATGAATACAAGAATACCCCTTGAAAAGATAGGATATCGCCCCATTTGTGGCCCGTGTCGTAAAAAACTTCAGCCTAACTCACGTTAAGTCTTTGATTTGTAGGAGCCTTTAGATGCAAGACCAAGAAAATCAAGCCATCCCCACGCCGGCCGACGAGCCAGCGGCCCATGCCCCGACCGGCGAGCCTGGTCTGGAAGAACAGTTGGCCAGCACCGAGGCCCGTCTGGCGGAAATGCATGACGCGTTCATGCGCGCCAAGGCCGATGGCGAAAACATCCGCCGCCGCGCCCAGGAAGACGTGGCCAAGGCGCATAAATTTGCGGTGGAAAGCTTTGCCGAAGCCATGGTGCCGGTCAAAGACAGTCTGGAAATGGCCTTGACGGTGGAAACGCCGTCGATCGAATCGCTCAAGGAAGGGGTCGAAATGACTCTGAAGCAACTGTCTTCCGCCTTCGAGAAAAATCGCCTGCTTGAAATCCTGCCGGCCAAGGGCGACAAGCTCGATCCGATGAAACACCAGGCCGTGGCCGTGGTGCCGGCCGATCAGGAAGCCAATACGGTGGTGACAGTGTTACAAAAGGGATATATGATCGCCGACCGACTGTTGCGTCCGGCCATCGTGACCACCGCCCAGCCAAAATAATCTGCCGTGCGCTTCAAGATCTACTTGAAAGCGCACCGTTTTCCCACATATAAGAACCATCTGAACTTTAGCAAATAAGGAAGAAAAATCATGGGTAGAATTATCGGTATCGATCTGGGAACCACAAATTCCTGCGTTTCCATCATGGAAAATGGTCAGCCAAAGGTAATCGAAAACGCCGAAGGCGCACGCACGACGCCGTCGATCATTGCTTATCAAGAAGATGGCGAAATCCTGGTCGGCGCGCCGGCCAAGCGTCAAGCGGTCACCAATCCGAAGAACACCCTGTTCGCCGTCAAACGTCTGATCGGGCGTAAGTTCGACGAAAAAGAAGTGCAAAAAGACATAGGCTTGATGCCTTACCAAATCATGAAGGCCGACAATGGCGACGCCTGGATCGGCGTGCGCGACAAGAAATTGGCGCCGCCTCAGATTTCGGCCGAAGTACTGCGCAAGATGAAAAAAACCGCCGAGGATTACCTGGGCGAAGAAGTGACCGAGGCCGTCATCACGGTGCCGGCCTATTTCAACGATTCGCAGCGCCAAGCCACCAAGGACGCGGGCCGGATCGCCGGTCTGGACGTCAAGCGCATCATCAACGAGCCGACCGCGGCCGCGCTGGCTTTCGGCCTGGATAAAACCGAAAAAGGCGACCGTAAAATCGCCGTCTACGATTTGGGCGGCGGCACCTTCGACGTGTCCATCATCGAGATCGCCGACGTCGATGGCGAAAAACAATTCGAAGTGCTGTCCACCAATGGCGACACCTTCCTGGGCGGCGAAGACTTCGACCAGCGCATCATCGATTACATCATCGACGAATTCAAGAAGATCAACGGCCTGGACCTGAAAAAGGATCCGATCGCCCTGCAGCGCATCAAGGCTTCGGCCGAGCGCGCCAAGATCGAACTGTCGTCGTCGCAGCAGACCGAAATCAACGAGCCGTACATCGCCATGGCGAACGGCGCGCCGGTCCACCTGAACCTGAAGATGACCCGCGCCAAGCTCGAGTCGCTGGTTGAGGAACTGATTCTGGCCACCATGGAGCCATGCAAAATGGCGATCAAGGATGCCGGCGTCAAGGTCTCCGACATCGACGACATCATCCTGGTCGGCGGCATGACCCGTATGCCGAAGGTGCAGGAAAAGGTCAAGGAATTCTTCGGCAAGGAGCCACGCAAGGACGTCAATCCCGATGAAGCCGTCGCTGTCGGCGCGGCGATCCAGGGTTCGGTCCTGTCGGGCGAGCGCAAGGACTTGCTGCTGCTGGACGTGACGCCTCTGTCGCTGGGTATCGAAACCCTGGGCGGCGTGATGACCAAGATGATCCACAAGAACACGACGATCCCGACCAAGTTCTCGCAAGTGTTCTCGACGGCCGACGACAACCAGCCTGCGGTGACCATCAAGGTCTACCAGGGCGAGCGCGAAATCGCGGCCGGCAACAAGGGCCTGGGCGAATTCAACCTCGAAGGCATCCCGCCAGCATCGCGCGGCACGCCACAGATTGAAGTGACCTTCGACATCGACGCCAACGGCATCTTGCACGTGGGCGCCAAGGACAAGGCCACCGGTAAGGAAAACAAGATCACCATCAAGGCCAACTCCGGTCTGACCGAAGCGGAAATCCAGAAAATGGTGAAGGACGCCGAAGTCAACGCCGAGGAAGACAAGAAGGTCAAGGAATTGGCCGAGTCGCGCAACCAGGCCGACGCGCTGGTCCATTCGACCCGCAAATCGCTGACCGAATACGGCGACAAGCTGGAAGCGGGCGAGAAAGACAAGATCGACAGCGCCATCGCCGATCTGGAATCCTCGATCAAGGGCGGCGACAAGGCCGAGATCGACGCCAAGGTGGCCGCCTTGTCGACCGCGTCGCAAAAGCTGGGCGAGAAGATGTATGCCGATATGCAAGCTCAGCAAGCAGCCGGCGGCGCCGAAGGTGGCCAGCAAGCGCCGGAAGCGGCCGAAGCGGGCGGCGCCAAGCAGGACGATGTGGTCGACGCGGACTTCAAGGAAGTCAAAGACAGCAAGTAATCGCTCCGTGTCTTGCGCGGCGCGGGCTGCCTGTTAGGTGTTGCCGGCGCCGCTGTCACAAGCTGCGAAGATGCGCCGAGCCGAACCTTGTTCGACTCGGCTTTTTCGTGTATTAGTACTCAGTAGATAGACTGCAAGGTGCCGACAACATGGCAAAGCGTGATTTTTACGAGACACTTGGTGTCGCAAAAAATGCTTCGGAAGAAGAGATCAAGAAGTCCTACCGTAAACTGGCGATGAAATACCATCCGGACCGCAATCCGGATAGTAAGGAGTCGGAAGAAAAGTTTAAGGAAGTCAAAGAAGCCTACGAAATGCTGACCAATCCGGAAAAGCGCGAAGCGTACGACCGTTACGGTCACGCGGGCGTGGACCCGAACATGGGTGGCGGCGGCGGTTTTGGCGGCGCGGGCGCCGGCGGTTTCGCCGACAGCTTCGGCGACATCTTCGGCGACATCTTCGGGGGGGGCGGGCGCAGCCGCAATGCCGGCCCGCAGGTGTACCGCGGCGCCGATTTGCGCTATAACCTGGAGATCACGCTGGAGCAGGCGGCCCACGGTTTCGACACCACTATCCGGGTGCCGTCCTGGGACAAGTGCGACACTTGCCATGGCTCGGGCGCCAAGCCGGGCACGGCGCCGACCACCTGCACCACTTGCGCCGGTCACGGCCAGGTGCGCATGCAGCAGGGTTTTTTCAGCATCCAGCAAACCTGTCCCAAGTGCCACGGCACCGGCAAGATCATTCCGGAGCCTTGCCCCACCTGCGCCGGCGCCGGTCGCATCAAGCGCAACAAGACGCTTGAAGTGAAAATTCCGGTAGGAATCGACAACGGCATGCGCATCCGTTCCTCGGGCAATGGCGAGCCGGGCACCAATGGCGGGCCGGCTGGCGATTTGTATGTGGAAATTCACATCAAGCCGCATGCCGTGTTCCAGCGCGAGGGCGACGACTTGCATTGCGAAATGCCGATTTCGTTCAGCAAGGCGGCTTTGGGCGGCGAGATCGAGGTGCCCACCCTGAGCGGCAAGGTGTCGTTTACGATTCCCGAAGGTACCCAGTCGGGCAAGACGTTCCGCCTGAAAGGCAAGGGCATCAAGGGCGTGCGCTCCGGCTACGCGGGCGATCTGTTTTGCCATGTGGCCGTGGAAACCCCGGTCAAGCTGACCGACAAGCAGAAGGAGTTGCTGCGCGACTTCGAAAAATCGACCACGGAAGGCGGGGCCAAGCATAGCCCGCAAAGCAAGACCTGGAAAGACAAGGTCAAGGACTTTTTCGAGTAGGCGGCGCTCAAGTCATTGAGCAATATAGTGAACGCGCAAGCGTTCAGTCCGACGACCGCCGACTGCGATCCCGCAGGCCGGCGGTCTTGTTATGTGCGATTGGAAAATAAGATGAGTCAAGAAAAACCGGAACATCCGCTGGCCGGACTGCTGCAAAACAACCGCGACTGGGCCGCCTCCATGGTGGCCAAGGAAGCCGGGTTTTTCAAAAAATTGGAAAACCAGCAAGCGCCCGATTACTTATGGATCGGTTGCTCCGACAGCCGGGTGCCCGCCAATGAGTTGTTGGGGCTGCCGCCCGGCGACGTCTTCGTGCACCGCAATATCGCCAACGTGGTGGTCCATTCGGATCTCAACTGCTTGTCGGTGCTGCAATTTGCCGTCGATGTGCTCAAGGTCAAGCATGTGATCGTGGTCGGCCACTATGGCTGCAAAGGGGTGCACGCGGCCATGACCGGCACCCGCATCGGCCTGGCCGACAATTGGTTGCGCCACGTCGCCGACGTCAGTCAGAAGCATGAACGCTATCTGGGCGACGTGCTCACCAGCGGCCAGCGCCACGACCGGCTGTGCGAGTTGAATGTGACCGAGCAGGTGGTTAATGTATGCCAGACCACCATCGTGCAAGATGCCTGGGACCGTGGTCAAACCCTCAGCGTGCATGGCTGGGTGTACGGCGTGAAGGATGGCTTGCTGCACGACCTCGACGTGTCGGTCAGCGCCGGCCACGAAATGGCGCCACGGGTGGCCGAGCGTTTGAGCCGCTACGCCGCTACGGTCTGACCGCGACCGGCCGCAGGCTTGGCTTGCCGCCGTCCGCTTGCCGCCGGTTCAGCCGGCCGGGGTGAGCCCGCCGGCCCGTTTGGCGATCTGGCCGCACAGATAAGTCCATACGAAAGTGGAGGCGGCGTGCGAGGTCAGTTGTGCGTGGTCGTAAGGCGGCGCCACTTCCACGCAATCCATGCCGCACCAGTTCAAGTCGGCCAGCTCCTCGATCATCGACAGCACCTGGTTCGAACTGAGGCCGCCCGGTTCCGGCGTGCCGGTGCCGGGCGCGAAAGCCGGATCGAGGCAATCGATATCGAGCGTCAGGTACAGCGGCGGATGGCCGGCCGCCGCCATGCGCGCGCGGATCTCGTCCAGCACCGGCGCCAACTGGGCCGGGCTTTCCAAGCCGCGCAGCTCGCGCGCCGTAAACACCCGCCCGCCGGCCTGATTGACATATTCGCGCGCGGCCCGTTCGCCCGACGAGCGGATGCCGATCTGCACCACCGCCCGCGGCAGCAACAGCCCCTCGCGCAGCGCTTCGTAGACCCAGGTGCCGTGCCCGGACGGCTCGCCGAAATGGCTGGTCCAGGTGTCGCAATGGGCGTCGAAATGCAGCAGCGCCACCGGCGCGCCGTGCACCTGTTTCAACGCCCGCAGCAGCGGCAGCGTGACCGAATGGTCGCCGCCCAGCCACACCATGTGGTGGTGGCGCAGCAGGTCCAGCGCCAGCGGCATCAGCGCCGCGCGCATCGCCTCGATGCCGGTGTTGGGCAGCGGCAGGTCGCCGGCGTCCGACAGCTGCTCGCGCGGCGTGGTGTCGAAGTGCGGATGGATCGCGTCGCACAGCATGTGTGACGCCAGCCGGATCGCTTGCGGACCGAAACGCGCGCCGGGGCGGTTGCTGACGGCGCCGTCGTAAGTGAGGCCGGCCAGGCCGAACGGCGCGTCGTCGCGCCGCGCCACGTTCAGGTAGCCGCCGCTGGAGCGGTACGCGAAGTCATGCTGCGCCATCTCAGATGCCGCCCATGCAGATGTATTTGATGACCAGATAATCGTCGATGCCGTAGTGCGAACCCTCGCGGCCCAGGCCGGATTGCTTGACCCCGCCGAACGGCGCCGCCTCGGTCGACATCAAGCCGGTGTTCACCCCCACCATGCCGCTCTCGAGCGCCTCGGCCACGCGCCAGATGCGGCCGATGTCGCGCGAGTAGAAATAGGCGGCCAGGCCGAATTCGGTGTCATTGGCCAGCGCCACCACTTCCTCGTCGCTGTGAAAGCGGAACAGAGGCGCCAGCGGTCCGAAGCTCTCTTCGCGCGCCACCAGCATGTCGGCCGTGACATCGGCCACCACGGTCGGCTCGAAAAAACTGCGTCCCAAGGCATGGCGCTTGCCGCCGGCCAGCAGGCGCGCGCCCTTGGCCAGCGCGTCGGCCACGTGCTCCTCCACTTTTTGCACCGCTTTGTCTTCGATCAGCGGACCTTGGGTGACGCCCGGCTCCAAGCCGTTGCCGACCTTAAGCTTGGCCACCGCCGCCACCAATTTTTCGGCGAAGGCGTCGTACACCGCGTCTTGCACATACAGGCGGTTGGCGCACACGCAGGTCTGCCCCATGTTACGAAACTTCGACGCGATGGCTCCTTCCACGGCGGCGTCCAGATCGGCGTCCTCGAACACGATGAAGGGCGCGTTGCCGCCCAATTCCAGCGACAGCTTCTTGATGGTCGGCGCGCACTGCTCCATCAAGGTGCGCCCGACCGCGGTCGAGCCGGTGAAACTGAGTTTGCGCACCGTCGGATTGGCGGTCATTTCGGCGCCGATCGCGCGCGACGCACCGGTGATCACGCTAAACACGCCGGGCGGAATGCCGGCCCGCTCGGCCAGCACCGCCAGCGCCAGCGCCGAATACGGGGTCAACTCGGCCGGCTTGACCACGATCGGGCAGCCGGCCGCCAGCGCCGGCCCTACCTTACGGGTGATCATCGCGGCCGGGAAGTTCCACGGCGTGATCGCCGCGCACACGCCGACCGGCTCCTTGGTCACCACGATGCGCCGGTCCGGCCAGGGCGAGGGCAAGGTGTCGCCGGCCACCCGCTTGCCCTGTTCGGCGAACCAGTCGATGAACGAGGCGGCGTAGCCGATTTCGGCCTTCGATTCGGCCAGCGGTTTGCCCTGTTCGGCCGTCATGATGATGGCCAGGTCGTCGGCGTTGGCCAGCATCAGTTCATACCACTTGCGCATCAGGGCGCCGCGCGCGGCGGCGCTGCGTTTGCGCCAGGCCGGCCAGGCCGCTTGGGCGGCGGCGATCGCGCGCCGCGTCTCGGCGCCGCCCATGTAGGCGATGCTGCCCAGCGACTCGCCGGTGGCGGGATTGGTCACGTCGGCGGTTTTGCCGTCGTCGGCATCGCACCAGCGGCCGTCGATAAACGATTGCTGGCGCAGCAGCGTGGAGTCTTTAAGATCGAGCATGGCGTGCTTTCAGTGAAAGTGGGGAGCGGCGCCCCGGATAATCGGATAGTCCGGATAGGCCGGATAGTCATATGGTAGCCCTTTTTGATGGACCTTTTACGACCGCACGATTGTGGTAAGGCTGGCAACCTTGTGCAGGAACGGGGCGCGCCTCCTGATCATGACCATGTCAGCGCGACGTGCCGCTCAGCCGACTCTGTCTGCCTGACTCCGGCCCCGCCACCCATTTTTGTGCTCCCATGCCAGCCCCGCCAGGAACAGCGCGGCCCCGGCCCACAGCACGGCCGGCAAAGCGTTCACGCCCACCGATTCCATCAGCACCCCGGTGAGCAGCGTGCCGCCGCTGCTCGTCACGCCCCAGGCGACATTGAGCACGGCGCTCGCGCTCACCAGTGCCTGGCCGTTGAAGCGCTCGCCGCACGCCACCAGCGACAGCATATAGATACCGCCGGCCGCCGCGCCCAGCGCCAGCAGCAGCGACCACCACAGCCACGGCGTGCCGGCGGCGAACGGCAGCGCCGGCAGCAGCAGGCACACCGCGACCCCGCAGCCGGCATGCACCCTGGCCCGGCCAACCCGGTCGGCCAGCCAGCCCAGCGCAAATTGCAAACCGGTGTCGCCCACCAGCACCACCGTGGCCGACAGCAGCGCCAGTTCGGTGCCGATCCCGTGGCGCAGCGCGTACAGCGGCAGCAATCCGAGTGCCAGCGTATCGAACAGCGCGAAAAAAGCCGCGCCCAGCACGATGGCGGGCATCCGTGGCAGCACCATGTTCCAGCGCTGGCCTGGCTCGGCAGCCGACCCGGCGCGCTCGGCGATCAGTGCCAGCCCGGGCAAAGCGAACAGGAACAGCGCCCCGCAAGCGGCAAAGGGCCAGGCCAGTTTTGCCTCGAACCAGGCCACCAGCGCCGGCCCGATCAACTGGAACAGGGTAAAGCTGGTGGTGTAGAGCGCCACCACGCGGCCGCGCGAACGCTGCGGCGCCAGCCGGTTGACCCAGGCTTCGCCGATGGTAAACAGCACCCCCATGGCGGCGCCGAAAAGCAGCCGCAGTACGGCCCATGCAAGCAATTGATCGGTGCAGTCCATGAGCGCCGTGCTCAAGGCGGCGATCCAGACCGCGCCGATCATGCCGCGGCGCGCGCCGAAGCGCGCCACCCAGCCCGCCACAAACGGGGCGGCGGCCAGAATGCCGAGCGCGCCCAGCGCCGTGATCAGCCCGATCACATCGGTGCCCACGCCGCGCCGGTCCAGCGTCAGCGCCGTGAGCGGAATGGTCGCGCCCAGTCCCAGGCCGACCACGCCGATGCTGATGACCAAAGCGCTAAAGTCGCGCCAGGGCAGGGCGCGCATCAGGGCGCGGGGCGGTTTTGACACGTCATGCTCGCAATCATAGCAAATTCGGATTATGATTAATTTAATCACATCATTGCCGGCTTGGCTGTTCAAGACACACTTATCGACTAACTTCGATCCTAACCAGAAGCCATCATGCCCCGTCCTATCGTCATCGTCCCTGCCTGCGTCAATCAAATCGGCGCGCATGCCTACCATACGGCCCAGCTCAAATATGTGGCCGCCGTCGTCACCGGGGCGCACTGCATGCCGCTGGTGCTGCCCGCGCTGGGCGCCGACGGCGACCTGGAAGCGGTGCTGGCCGCCGCCGACGGCGTGATGCTGACCGGCTCCCCGTCAAATGTCGATCCCGGCCTGTACGGTGAGGAGGTGCGCGACGCGGCGCTGCCGCAAGACCCGGCCCGCGACGCCACCACCATGCCCCTGATCCGCGCCGCGCTGGCGCGCGGTATCCCGCTGCTGGCGATCTGCCGCGGGTTCCAGGAGATCAATGTGGCGCTGGGCGGCACGCTGCATCAGGCGGTGCAGGAAGTGACCGGCTTGGCCGACCATCGCGAGGCCGACCACGACACCCTGGACCAGCAATACGGCCCGGCGCACCGGGTGCTGCTCACGCCGGGCGGGCGCATGGCCGGCATCCTCGATGGCAAAGCGGAGTTGATGGTCAATTCGCTGCATGGCCAGGGTATCGCCACCCTGGCGCCCGGCCTGACGGTGGAGGCGCGCGCCGACGACAGTCTGGTCGAAGCGTACACGGTATCGGAGGCGCGCGGCTTTACAATGGCGGTGCAGTGGCATCCGGAGTGGCGGATCGCGGAGAATGCCGATTCAATGAAGCTGTTTCTCGCGTTCGGCCAGGCTTGCCGGACCTATCAGAGTACGCGGGGCGGCGCATGACGCGCCCCGCCCAATGGGGCCTGCACATTCCTTAGCTCCCCGCCACGCACTCTGGTGCGCACGTGGCTCCGGCCTGGCGCCTGATTCCTATAACACGAGAGAGAGCAATGGCAATTCGCGAGAACTTCACCTATACCGACATGGATTTGTGGCTCAATGAAAAACGGGTCACCGAAATCGAGTGTCTGGTGCCCGATCTGACCGGGGTCGCGCGCGGCAAAATTCTACCGCGCGGTAAATTCACCCAAGAGCGCGGCATGCGCATTCCGGAAGCGGTGCTGGGCATGACCGTGACCGGCAATTACCCGATCGAGGACGCCGGCTACGACCGCGCCATCTCCACCACCGACCGCGACATGATCCTCAAGGCCGACCCCACCACCATCACCATGGTGCCGTGGGCAACCGATCCCACGGCCCAGGTGATCCACGACTGCTATTTTTCGGACGGCATGCTGGTCGACTTCGCGCCGCGCTCCGTGCTGCGGCGCGTGCTCAAGCTGTACGCCGACCGTGGCTGGCGCCCGGTGGTGGCGCCGGAGCTGGAATTTTATCTGACCGCCAAAAACACCGATCCGGATTTGCCGCTGCGCCCTCCGGTGGGCCGCAGCGGGCGCGCCGAGACCAGCCGCCAGGTCTACAGCATCGACGCCGTGAACGAATTCGATCCGCTGTTCGAGGATATCTACGATTATTGCGAGATGATGAATCTGGACGTCGACACCCTGATTCATGAAATCGGCGCCGGCCAGATGGAGATCAACTTCCTGCACGGCGACCCGCTCGGCCTGGCCGACAAGGTGTTTTTCTTCAAACGCACCTTGCGCGAGGCCGCGCTCAAACACGATATGTACGCCACCTTCATGGCCAAACCGATGGCCGGCGAGCCGGGTTCGGCGATGCACGTGCACCAGAGCGTGGTCGATAGCAAAACCGGCTTGAACATCTTTAGCAACGTCGATGGTTCGGCGGCGCCCATCTTCAAGCACTACATCGGCGGTCTGCAACGCTATATGCCGTCGGCCATGGCGATCGTCGCGCCCTACGTCAATTCCTACCGCCGCATCGTGCGCCACACCGCCGCGCCGATCAATATTCAATGGGGGCTGGACAACCGCACGGTCGGCTTCCGGGTGCCCGAATCGGGGGTGCAGGACCGCCGGGTGGAAAACCGCATCATCGGCGCCGACGCCAACCCCTATCTGGCGCTGGCGGTGACGCTGGCCTGCGGCTATCTGGGCATGGTCGAGCAGCTGGAACCGACCCCGATGACGGTTGGCAGCGCCTACGATCTCAAGTTCGAATTGCCGCAAGGGCTGCCCGAGGCGCTGCACGCGCTGCGCGCCGAGGACAAGCTGCGCAGCGTGCTGGGCGAGCGTTTCATCGACGTCTACGCCGCCATCAAGGACCTCGAGCACCAGGAGTTCATGACCGTCATTAGCCCGTGGGAGCGCGAGCATCTGCTGCTGCACGTGTAAATGCCCGTCCGCCGGCCACGCGGCGCGTGCCAAGCCACGCGGCGCGGCCCGGCATGTACTCAAATAAAGGATCGACATGCCACTGAACCCCCTCGCGCCGAGCGCCTCCCTGGTCGCCTCGGTCAAGCACAGCATCGCCCAGCCGCAGGTGTACGACACGGCCGCCATCCAGGCGCTGGACTCGGCCCATTACCTGCATCCGTTCACCGACCACAAGGAACTTGGCACCAAGGGCGCGCGCGTGATGGTGCGCGGCGACGGCATCTATCTGTGGGATTCGCTGGGCAAAAAAATCCTGGACGGGATGTCCGGCCTGTGGTGCGTCAACGTCGGCTATGGCCGCACCAGCATATCGGAAGCGGTCTACCGGCAGATGGAGACCCTGCCGTTCTATAACAGCTTCTTCAACACCACCAACATCCCGGCGGTGCAATTGGCGGCCAAGCTGGTGGCGCTGTCGCCGCCCCAGTTCAATCACGTGTTCTTCACCGGCTCCGGTTCGGAGGCGAACGACACCAATTTGCGCATGGTGCGGCGCTACTGGGATCTGCTGGGCCACAAGGACAAGCACACCATCATCAGCCGCCAGAACGCCTACCACGGCAGCACCGTGGCCGGCGCCTCGCTGGGCGGCATGGATGGCATGCATGCCCAGGGCGGCTTGCCGATTCCTGGCATCGTCCACATCGGCCAGCCCCATTATGTCGAAGCGGGCCACGGCAAGAGCGAGCACGATTTCGGTCTGGAGGCGGCTTCCTGGTTGGAGCAAAAAATTCTGGAACTGGGCCAGGACAAGGTGGCCGCCTTCATCGGCGAGCCGGTGCAGGGCGCCGGCGGCGTGATCATTCCGCCGGCCAGCTATTGGCCGGAGATCCAGCGCATCTGCGACAAGTACGACATTTTGCTGATCGCCGACGAAGTCATTTGCGGCTTCGGCCGGCTTGGCGTGTGGTTCGCCTCCGAGCTGTTTGGCATCAAGCCCGACCTGATCACCTTCGCCAAGGGCGTCACCTCCGGTTATGTGCCGCTGGGCGGGGTGCTGGTGGGCGACCGCGTGGCCCGGGTCATGATCGAGCATGGCGGCGACTTTAACCACGGCTTCACCTATTCGGGCCATCCAGTGGCCTGCGCGGCCGCGTTGGAAAACTTGCGCATCATCGAAACCGAAGCGCTGGTGGCGCGCGTGGCCGACGACACCGGACCCTATCTGAAGCGGTGCTTCGCGGCGCTGGCCGATCACCCGCTGGTCGGCCATGCCGACAGCTGCGGCCTGGTGGCCGGCTTGAATCTGGTGCGTGTCAAGGGCGCCAGCCTGCACGACAATGTGCCGTTCGCACCGGAGCAGGGCGTGGGCATGATCTGCCGCGGCTATATGTTCAACAACGGCATGATCATGCGCGCCGTCGGCGACCGCATGATCATCGCGCCGCCGCTGGTGATCACGCGCGCCCAGATCGACGAGATGGTGGCGCTGATCCGCTCTTGCCTGGACCATACCCATGCCGACCTGCTGGCGCGCGGCTGGATGTGAGCTGGAATGAATGTTGCTTAATAATTATCAAAATCGGATGGGGCGGTGTGCCGCATCGTCGAGGTAACCCAAATAGTCATCATTCACTCTGAGGAAATCACCATGCTGCTTGCACGCTCGGCTCGATCATTAAAGCAACGTTTGCAATCCGGTGTGGCGCGCGCGGTAGTCGCTCGGCTGGCCGGACTGGCCATGGCCGTCGCGCTGGCGCCGGCGGCGGCCTTGGCGCAAGAGGAAAAGGTCCTCAATATTTATAACTGGTCCGACTACATCGCCGAAGACACGGTCAAAAACTTCGAGAAAGAAACCGGGATCAAGGTCCGCTACGACAATTTCGACAGCAACGAGGTACTGCATGCCAAACTGGTGGCCGGCAAAACCGGCTACGACATCGTGGTCCCGTCGGCCAACTGGGCGCGCATGCAGATCGACGGCGGCTTGCTGCGTGAGCTGGACAAGACCAAGCTGCCCAATCTTGCCAATCTGGACCCGGCGCTGCTGGCGCAAATCGGCAAACTCGATGTCGGCAACAAGCATCTGGTGGTGTGGCTGTGGGGTTTCACCACGCTGGGCATCAACGTCGACAAGGTCAAGGCCGCCCTCGGGCCGCTGCCCATGCCAGACAATGTGTGGGACTTGATCTTCGACCCCAAATACGTGTCCAAGCTGAAGTCGTGCGGCGTGTCGGTGCTCGATTCGCCGTCCGAAATCCTGCCGCCGGCGCTTCAGTACATTGGCAAGCCGGCCTACTCCAAAGTGAGCAGCGACTACCAGGACGCGGGCCGCCTGCTGCAATCGATCCGGCCCTACATCACCTTGTTCAGCTCTTCGGGCTACATCAACGATATGGCCAACGGCTCGGTCTGTCTGGCATTGGGCTGGTCGGGCGACATCAACATCGCGCGCCAGCGCGCTCTCGACGCCAAGAACGGCAACAACATCGAAGCGCTGGTGCCCAAAAGCGCCACCCTGTTCTTCGACACCATGGCCATTCCGGTCGACGCGCCCCATCCCAGCAACGCCCACCTGTGGATCAATTACATTCTGCGCCCGGAAGTGCACGCGAGCCTGACCAACAAGGTGTTTTATGCCAATCCCAACGCGGCCGCGCTCAAATTCGTGCGCAAGGATATCGCCGAGAACAAGACGATTTATCTTAGCGACGACGATAAAAAACGCATGATCGTGGCCGAACCGGCCAATGCCGACATCCGTCGCACCATGACGCGGGTCTACACCAAGTTCAAAACCGGACTGTGATGATCCGTTAAAATCGCGGCCGCGGTCCGTCTTGAGCGGATCGCGCGTGCTTGTTCGTCGACGATTTTTTTATCCATTTGACTTGATCACTGCCCCGACATGACACTAGGACCACCCGCCGCCCCGGCCACCGAAGCGAACGATCGCGGCCAGCCCTATCTGCTGATCCGTAACCTGGTCAAGGAATTCGATGGCGTGCGCGCCGTCGACGACATCTCGGTCGCCATCGCCAAAGGCGAGATCTTCGCCCTGCTGGGCAGCTCCGGCTGCGGCAAATCGACCCTGCTGCGCATGCTGGCCGGCTTCGAAACGCCGACCGCCGGCCAGATCACCCTGGCCGGACAAGACATCGTCCCGGTGCCGCCCTACCAGCGCCCGATCAATATGATGTTCCAGTCGTATGCCCTGTTCCCGCATTTGACGGTGTGGGACAACGTGGCCTTCGGGTTGCGCCGCGATGGCCTGGACAAGGCCGAGGTGGCGACGCGGGTCGAGCAGATGCTGGCCCTGGTGCAGCTGACCGCCTACGGCAAGCGCAAGCCGCACCAACTGTCCGGCGGCCAGCAGCAGCGCGTGGCGCTGGCGCGCAGCCTGGCCAAGCGGCCGCAATTGCTGCTGCTCGACGAGCCGCTCGGCGCGCTCGACAAAAAGTTGCGCGAGCAGACCCAGATGGAGCTGGTCAACATCATCGAGCAAGTCGGCGTCACTTGCGTCATGGTCACCCACGACCAGGACGAGGCGATGAGCATGGCCACCCGCATCGCCGTCATGAGCGAGGGCCGCATTTTGCAGGTCGGCGCGCCGGGCGACATTTACGAAACCCCCAATTGCCGCTTCGTGGCCGACTTCATCGGCAGCGTCAACCTGTTCGCCGGCCAGGTTACGGTGGACGAGGCCGATCACGTGGTGATCGACTCCAAGGAATGCCGGCACTACGTCAACCACGGCATCACCGGCACCGCCGGCATGGCCGTCACGGTAGCGGTGCGGCCGGAAAAAATCGGCCTACAGATCGATCCACCCACGCCGGCGCAGCGCGCCTCGGCCGCCGAAGCGTCGTTCAACAGCGCCCAGGGTAGCATCTCGGCCATTGCCTACTTCGGCAACGAAACGCGTTACCACGTGCTGCTCGATTCGGGCATGGAGCTCAAGGTCTCTCGCACCAACGCCGCGCGCCACGATAGCGCGGGACTGAAACGCGGGCAGCGGGTGCACGTCTGGTGGGACGGCGCCGATATCGTGGTGCTAACGAATTGAGCGCGCCATGACCCCATCTTCGCTATCATCGCCGCGCCATCCGCCGGCTGTGCGCTGGATCACCGGGCGCCGCCTGGTGATCGGTGTGCCCTTCCTGTTGCTGACAATCGCCTTCCTGGTGCCGTTCCTGATCGTGCTGCGCATCAGCTTCACCGACGCCGACAACGCCGGCAATCCGTTCGGCAGCCTGATGTCGTATGCGGACGGGTTCCTGGTGCTCAAGGTGAAGTTGGCGAACTACCTGTTCATCGTCAGCGACGACCTGTATGTGCTCACTTATCTCAGCTCGCTCAAGTACGCCGCCGTCACCACCGCCCTGTGCCTGTTCATCGGCTACCCCTTCGCCTACTTCATGGCGCGCGCCAAAGCCACGGTGCGTCCCGTGCTGATGATGCTGGTGATGCTGCCGTTCTGGACCTCCTTCCTGCTGCGGATCTACGCCTGGAAAGGCATCCTGGCCAACCACGGCATCTTGAACGACCTGCTGCTGGCACTGGGCGTGATCGCGGCCCCGCTGCACATGATGAACACCCCGTTCTCGCTGGTGATCGGCATGGTGTACGCCTACCTGCCGTTCATGATCCTGCCGCTGTATGCCAATCTGGTGAAGATGGACCTGCGTTTTTTGGAAGCGGCGGCCGATCTGGGCGCCACGCCGATGCAGGCGTTCTGGCGTATCACGGTGCCGCTGTCGAAGTCCGGCATCATCGCCGGCGCCATGCTGGTGTTCATTCCGGCGGTGGGGGAGTACGTGATTCCGGCGCTGCTGGGCGGGCCGGAAACGCTGATGATCGGCCAGGTGCTGTGGGACGAGTTCTTCACCAATAACGACTGGCCGATGGCGTCCGCGGTGACGGTGGTGGTGATCCTGCTGATCCTGGTGCCGATGGCGATCTTCAACAAATCCAAGGCCGACCAACAACTGGCGGGGCGCGCATGAACGGATCGACCAAATTCCAGCGCTGGTTCGGGCGCGGCTGGCTCTCGCTGGGCTACCTGTTTTTATATTTGCCGATCCTGGTGCTGATCGTTTTTTCCTTCAACAGCTCGCGCCAGGACATGGTGTGGACCGGCTTTTCAACGCGCTGGTATGCCGAACTGCTCAACGACCGGGAAATCATCGCCGGCTTCGGCCTGTCGCTCAAGATCGCGGTGCTGGCCGCCTGCGCCTCGGTGGTGCTGGGCACCTTCGCCGCGTTTGCCCTGAACCGTTACCAGCGTTTCGGCGGCCGGGTGCTGTTCTCCGGCATGGTCAGCGCGCCGCTGGTGATGCCGGAGGTGATCATCGGCCTGTCGCTGCTGTTGATGCTGGTGTCGGCGCAAAAGCTGTTCGGTTTCCCCGAGCGCGGCATGTTCACCATCTGGATCGGCCACACGCTGCTGGGCATGGCCTACGCGGCGGTGGTGGTGCAGTCGCGTCTACAGGAGATGAGCAAATCGCTGGAGGAGGCGGCCATGGATCTGGGCTGCCGACCGCACCAGGTGTTTTTTCTGGTGACGCTGCCGAACATCACCCAGGCGCTGGCATCGGCCTGGCTGCTGACCTTCACTTTGTCGCTGGACGATGTGGTGCTGTCGGCCTTCTTGTCCGGACCCGGCTCCTCCACCATGCCGATCGTGATTTTCTCGCGCGCCCGTCTGGGGCTGGACCCGCGCGTGAACGCGGTGGCCGCGCTCACCATCCTGGTGGTGACGATCGCCGTGATCGCCTCCAGCATCTGGATGGCACGCGCCGAACGGCTGCGCCAGAAGCAGACCGCCGCCGCCTTCAAGGGGGAATGAACACGTTTCGCAGCATGTCTTGATACCGCAAAGTCGCCCACCACGAAAAGGAAATCCAATATGCACTTGCAGAAGAAATTGGCGGTCTCTGTCGCACTTGGCGCTCTGGCTTTTCCCGCCCTGGCCACGGCCCAGAGCAACGCCGAGTTGAAGGCCGAACTGGAAGCGCTCAAGAGCCACGTGAAACGGCTTGAAGCGATGATCGACAAGGTCGGCAACCAGGCGGCGCAAGCCAATACGCAAGCGGTGCAGGCCAAGGCCGAGGTGGCGGCGCAGGCGGAAAAAACGGGGGCCGGTCAGGTGGACGTGGCCGAATTTAACCGCATCCGCATCAAGACGGAAGCCATGGAAGACGCCAGTGAGGCCAGCGGTTTCAAGGGCTTGAAGGTGTCCGGCTATATCGATCCGAGCTACATCTACAACCGCAACGCCGACACGTCCAGCTTCGTTTTCTTGAATAACAATAGCGCGATCAACGGCTCGGACGAGAGCTTCGGCTACGACAATACCTTTTTCGGCAGCGCCATGCTGAACCTGGAGAAGGAACTGGAAGGCGGCACCCGCCTCAGACTGAGCATGATGCCCAGTAAAAGCGCGGCGTCCGGCTATAACTTCGGCAATCTGGTGCACGAAGCCTCGTTTTCGGTGCCGCTGGGTGACTTGAGCACGCGCCTGATCGGCGGCCAGATCCCCGACTGGACCGGCTACGAATACATTCCCTCGACCCAGAACAAACTGATCACCCACAACCTGCTGTTCGATTTCTCGGCGGCGAACTTTTACACCGGCGCCGGCGTCGAATTCATACGCGGCAAATGGGACACCAAAATCATGCTGGGTAACCTGAACCGGGCCCGCGTCGATACCGCCGATCAGCAGGCGCCTGGCCTGTTTTACCGGGTCGATTACGCCAAGGGCGAATACAACGGCTTTGGCTTTTCCGGCATCCATGCCGGCTTCGACGACCGTTCCGAATTCGGCCGCGTCGATCTGGTCGAGGCGGACGGCTACTTCACCCGGGGCGACTGGAATCTGCAAGGTCAGCTGTCCTATGGGCGGCAAAAAGCGACTCCCTTCAACGGCTACGGCGGCGAGCGGGTGCACTGGTGGGGCCTGTCCTCGCTGGCCTCGTACAAACTCACCCCGCGCCTGGAAGGCATCGCCCGCTTCGACTTCATCGCCAATAAAAACAATGGCGGCGGCGTGTTCGGCTCCACCTTTGGCGGCGTGTGTACCGACAGCGCCGGACTGGAAGCGAACTGCCCGGACGGGCGTAACGGCTTCGGCTCGGGCATGGTGTTCGACGGCACCGGCTGGGTGGTGGCCGACCCGTCGGAAGGCAGCAACCGCTACGCGCTGTCCTTGGGCTTGAACTATGCGCTCATGCCCGGCGTGAACGTGAAGGGCGAATACCGCTACGACCGCTCGTCGGCCAGGGTGTTCCTGAACGCCGAACAGCAGTACCGCCGCGACAACCACGTGTTTGGGGTATCGACAGTGGTCAGTTTTTAATGGCGCAATACGACGCATACGAATTACCGGAGACAATAATATGACAACCACAGAGACAAACAACAGCTGGCACGCGCGCGCCGCCGCCCTGAACATCGACGGCCGCGCCGTCATCGGCGGCCAGCGCGTGTGGGCCAGGTCGGAGCAGACCTTCGACGACCTGTCGCCGGTCGATGGCCGCAACCTGGGCCGGGTGGCGCGCTGCGACGCGGCCGATGTCGATCTGGCGGTGGCGGCCGCGCGCGCCGCCTTCGAGGACGGGCGCTGGGCCGGCAAGGCGCCGGCCCAGCGCAAGCGCATCATGATCAAGTTCGCCGATCTGGTGCAAAAATACGGCGCCGAGCTGGCGCTGCTCGAAACCCTGGACATGGGCAAGCCGATCAAATACAGCCAGAGCGTGGACGTGGGCGCCACCGCCAATTGCCTGCGCTGGTACGGCGAGGCGGTCGACAAGATCTACGACGAAATCGCCCCCACCGCCGCCAGCAGCCTGGCCTTGATCACGCGCGAACCGGTGGGGGTGGTGGCCGCCATCGTGCCGTGGAATTATCCGATGATCATGGCGGCCTGGAAGATCGCGCCGGCGCTGGCGGCCGGTAACAGCGTGATCCTCAAGCCGTCCGAAAAATCACCTTTGACCGCGCTGCGGCTGGCCGACATCGCGCTCGAAGCGGGCATGCCGCCGGGCGTGTTCAACGTGGTGCCGGGCTACGGTCAGGAAGCCGGTTCGGCGCTGGCGCTGCACATGGATGTGGACTGCATCGGCTTCACCGGCTCGACCCGGGTCGGCAAGCAGATTCTCCAAATGGCCGGGCAGTCCAACCTGAAGCGGGCCTGGACCGAATTGGGCGGCAAGTCGGCCAATATCGTGTGCGCCGATTGTCCCGATCTGGACGCGGCCGTCAGCGCGGCCATCGGCTCAATCTACTTCAACCAGGGCGAGAGCTGCAACGCGCCTTCGCGCCTGTTCGTGGAAGCGTCGATCAAGGAAGCGTTCATGGAAAAGGCGCTGGCCATGGTGCCGCGCTTCCTGCCGGGCGACCCGCTGGACGAGGCCACCGTGATGGGCGCCATTGTGGACGCGACCCAGATGAAAACCGTGATGGGTTACATCGAGGCGGGCAAGAACGGCGGCGCCAGGCTGCTGGCCGGCGGCAAGGCGGCGCGGACCGAAAGCGGCGGGTTTTATGTGGAGCCGACCCTGTTCGACCAGGTCGACAGCGGCATGACCATCGCGCGCGAAGAGATTTTCGGGCCGGTGCTGTCGGTGCTCAGCTTTACCGAGATCGGCGACGCGGTCCGTCAGGCCAACGCCACGCCCTACGGTTTGCAGGCGGCGGTGTGGACCGCCAACATGAGCAAGGCGATCCAGACCGCGCGCGCGCTGCGCGCCGGCACCGTGCACGTGAACCAGTACGACAACGACGACATCACGGTGCCGTTCGGCGGCTACAAGCAGTCCGGCAATGGGCGCGACAAGTCGCTGCACGCGTTCGACAAATACACCGAGCTGAAAACCACCTGGATTCAAATCGGCTAGCAGGTTTTCATGCGGAGCCCTATGAGCAAACCGGACGCACAAGAGTTGGAAGCCATCGCCAGGCACCGCGCCGATCTGGCGCAGCAGGGCGTGCATTACGTGTTCGCCCAATTCACCGATATCCACGGCGCGGCCAAGGGCAAGCTGATCCCTTTGTCCAAGCTGGAGGACGTGGTGTATCCAGGCGCGGGCTTTTCCGGTCCGTCGATCTGGGGCACCGGCTTGCCGCGCAACGGCCCGCGCTCGGAATACTACGGCCGCGCCGACCTGGCCACTTTGCAGGCCATGCCGTGGATGCCGGGTTATGCGCGCGTGGCATTGGATGGGTACGTGGCCGGGCAGCCTTTCGCCGGCTGTCCGCGCCAGATTTTGCGCCGCCAGGTGGCGCGGCTGGCGCAACGCGGCTGGACTTTGCAGGCCGGCTTGGAACCGGAATTCTTTTTGCTGGAGCGCGGCAGCGTCGACGCCGAGCCAGGCGACCGGCTGGAAAAGCCTTCCTACGATAGCAAAAGCCTGCTGCGCCGGCGCGGCTTCCTGGAGAAATTAGCGGCCTCGCTCGACGCCTGCGGGCTGGACGTGTTCCAGATCGACCATGAAGACGCAAGCGGCCAGTTCGAACTCAATTATCGCTACGCGGATGCGCTCAAGGCGGCGGACAATTTCATGCTGTTCAAAATGGCCGCGCACCACCTGGCCGAAGAAGAGGGCATGCTCTTGTCGATGATGCCCAAGCCTTTCGCCGACCGCCCCGGCAGCGGTTTGCACTGCCATGTATCGATAACCGACGACGAGGGCGGGCAGGTGTTCGCCGGCGCCGCTGACGACGCGCGCGGCCTGGCACTGTCGCCGCTGGCCTACCAATTCCTGGCCGGCCTGCTGCACCACGCGCCGGCGCTCACGGCGCTGTGCGCGCCCACCGTCAACTCCTACAAACGCCTGATGTGCGGCCAATCGCTCTCCGGCACCAGTTGGGCACCGGCCTTTAGCGCGTATGGCGACAACAACCGCACCGTGGTGGCGCGCGTGGTCTACCAGCGCATCGAATGGCGCCTGCCCGACAGCGCCGCCAATCCCTACCTGGTGCTCGCGGGCGTGATCGCGGCCGGCTTGGACGGGATCGAACGCGGTCTCGATCCGGGCGAACCGGTCAACGCCGACGTTTATGAGATGAGCGCTGCCGAACGGGCCGCGCTGGGTTTGCCCATGCTGCCGCAAAATCTCGGCGTGGCGGTCGAGGCCTTGCGGGCCGATGCCTTGCTCGGCGCGGCGCTGGGCCAGGAATTCATCGCCGAGTACGCGGCCCTGAAAAGCGCGGAATGGCTGGAATACAGCCAGCATGTGAGCGCCTGGGAAACCGCGCGCTATCTGGATCGCTTCTGACATGCTGCTAAGCCGCGACGCCGCGCTCACGCAGCACTCGTATTACGAGCTCGATGTGCGGCGCCCGATGCCGACGCTGGCGCTGGATGGCCAAATCACGGCCGATGTGTGCGTGGTCGGCGCCGGCCTGGCCGGATTGTCGGCGGCGCTGGAATTGCGCGCGCGCGGCTTGTCCGTGGTGGTGCTGGAAGCGCAAACAGTTGGCGCCGGCGCGTCTGGCCGCAATGGCGGCCAAGCCCTGGCCGGCTTCGCCAGTGACGCGGCGGTGGAGGCACGGTTTTCCGCCGCCGACGCCAGGCAAGCCTGGCACATCACAGTGGAGGCGATGCAGTTGCTGCGCGGCCGGATCGCGGCGCACGCCATCGATTGCGACTATGTGGCCGGCTACCTGAACGTGGCCTGCGGCGCCCGAAAGGGGCGCGCACTGGCGCAGTGGTGCGAGCAGCTCGAGCGGCGCTACGGCTACCGGATGCAGCCGGTCGGCCCGGCCGACATCGGCCAGTGGATCGCCAGCGCACGCTTTCATTCGGGCGCGTTCGATCCTTTGTCCGGCCATCTGCACCCGCTCAAATTCTGCCTCGGGCTGGGCGCGGCCGCGCGCGCCGCCGGCGCCCGGGTGTTCGAGCACTCGCCCGTGCTGCGCGTCGAACGCGGCGCCAGGCCGTCGGTGAAAACGGCGCGCGGCCAGGTCGATTGCCAGTTCGTGGTCCTGGCCGGGAATGTTTATCTGAACCAGTACGGCGCGGCGGTGGCGCCCGAGCTGGAGCGGCGCATCATGCCGGTCGGGACCTACATCATCGCCACCGCGCCGATGGGGCAGGCCCGTGCCGACGCCCTGATCGGCCAGCGCGCCGCCGTCTGCGACACCAATTTCGTGCTCGACTATTTTCGGCCCACGCGCGACCACCGCATGCTGTTCGGTGGGCGCGTCAGCTACAGCGGCGCCACCCCGTTCAAGCTGGCCGCCAGCCTGCGCAAACGGATGCTGGCGGTCTTTCCGCAGTTGGCCGATCTGGCGGTGCCGCATGCCTGGGGCGGTTTTGTGGACATCACCATGAATCGCGCGCCGGACTTCGGCCGGATCGGCGCCAACATCTATTATGTGCAGGGTTTTTCCGGCCATGGACTGGCCCTGACCGGCATGGCGGGCCAGCTGGCGGCCGAAGCCATCGCCGGCCAGGCCGGCCGCTTCGATCTGCTGGCGCGCATCAACCACCGCCCGTTTCCGGTCGGGCCGGCCCTGCGCACTCCGGCGCTGGTGCTGGGCATGCTGTACCACCGGATCAAGGATATGCTGTAATTTATCGGGAGAGTCGAGATGAGCCAATCGATGCAGGATTTTCTACGCGAGCGTAATATCCACGAGATCGAGTGCGTGATCGCCGACATGACCGGCATCGCGCGCGGCAAAATCCTGCCCAAGGACCTATTCCTGAGCGCGGGCGAAATGCGCTTGCCGAAAAGCGTATTGCTCAATACCGTCAACGGCGAGCAGCCCAACAATCTGCCTTATGTGGGCGCCACCGATCCGGACATGATTTGCGTGCCGGACTTGGCCACGATCCGGGTGGTGCCCTGGGCGGCCGAGGCGGTGGCTTTGGTGATCCATGACTGCCACAATTTCGATGGCAGCCCGGTCGGCCTGTCGCCGCGCGCGGTGCTGCGGCGCGTGCTGGAACTGTATGCGGCGCGCGGCTGGCAGCCGGTGGTGGCGCCGGAGATGGAGTTTTATCTGGTGGCGCGCAACAGCAATCCGCACGAGCCGCTATCGCCGCCGCTGGGCCGCAGCGGCAAGCCGGAATCGGGCCGGCAGTCCTATTCGATCGACGCGGTCAACGACTTCGATCCGTTTTTCCTGGAGCTGTCCTCGTTCTGCAAAATCCACAAGCTGGGTGTCGAAACACTGATCCATGAAGCCGGCGCCGGCCAGATGGAGATCAATTTCTCGCATGGGGACGCGCTGGAGCTGGCCGACCGCGTGTTCCTGTTCAAGCGCGCGGTGCGCGAGACCGCGCTACGGCACGGCATTTTTGCCACCTTCATGGCCAAACCGATGGAGACCGAGCCTGGCAGCGCGATGCATATCCACCAAAGCCTGCTGGACGCGCGCACCGGCGCCAACGTATTTAGCAACGCCGATGGCAGCGCCAGCACGCTATTCTTTCACTATATCGCCGGCCATGAAAAATACCTGCCGGCGGCCACCTTGCTGTTCGCCCCGCACGTCAACTCTTACCGCCGCCTGTCGCGCTACATGTCGGCGCCGACCAACGTGCGCTGGGGTTACGACAATCGTACCTGCGGCATACGGATTCCCAATTCGAGCCCGGCCAACCGGCGGCTGGAAAACCGGGTGCCGGGAGTGGACGTGAACCCGTATCTGGCGATGGCGGCCACCCTCGCTTGCGGCTACCTGGGCATGGTGGAAAATTTGACCCCGTCGGCCCCCACCGCCGACAGCGCCGAACACGTGGCCGACGAACTGCCGCGCAACCTGGAGGATGCGATCCTGCGCCTGCGCCAGTGCGAGCCGCTGAGCGACATTTTGGGCGGCTTGTTCGTGCAAGCGTTTTGCGAGGTCAAGGAGCTTGAATTTGCCACCTACAGCCGGGTCATCAGCTCCTGGGAGCGTGAACATTTGATGTTGTTGGTGTAGCCATGGCGGCCCGCGATCATGTGAACTGGAACGGCGCGCTGGCGCTGCGCGGCGCCGAGCGGGCGCGCTTCACGGCGGCCAATCCGGCGTCGGCGGCGCTGGCCGCGCAGGGCGCCGACCACCTGCTGTTCGGCGTGCCGATGCACTGGATGAACGATTGGTCGACTCCGTTCGCGCTGACGGTGGCGGAGGCGTGCGGCGCCCATTTCCGCGACGCCGATGGCCACGACTACGCCGACTTCTGCCTGGGCGACACGGGCGCCATGTTCGGCCACGCGCCGGCGTCGGTGGCGCGCGCCATCGTCAGCCAGGCCACGCGCGGCTACACCACCATGCTGCCGTCGGCGGACGCGCCCTGGGTGGCGCGGGAACTGGCGCGCCGTTTCGGCCTGCCGTTCTGGCAGTTTGCGCTGTCGGCATCGGACGCCAACCGCTTCGTGCTGCGCTGGCTGCGCGCGGCCACCGGCCGCCCTAAAATCCTGGTGTTCAACGGCTGCTACCACGGCACGGTGGACGACGTGTTCGTCGACCTGGCGGGCGCGGTGGTGGTGCAGCGCGCCAGTTTGCTGGGCCAGGTGCACGACTTGACGCGCCACACGGTGGTGGTCGAATTTAACGACCTGGCGGCGCTGGAAGCGGCGCTGGCGGACGGCGACGTGGCCTGCGTGCTGGCCGAGCCGGTGATGACCAATATCGGCATGGTGCTGCCGGCGCCTGGGTACTGGACGGCGGCGCAGCGGATTTTACGCCGTTACGACGTGCCGCTGGCGATTGATGAGACCCATACCATCAGCTCTGGCCCGGGCGGCTATGCGCGCGCCCACGGCATCCAGGCCGACGCGCTGGTGCTGGGTAAACCGATTGGCGGCGGGGTCGCGTGCGCGGTATATGGCTTTAGCGAGGCGCTGGCGCGCCGGGTGGAACAGGCCAAAATGGTCGCGCCACCCGGCCATTCCGGCGTGGGCACCACGCTCAGCGCGAACATGTTCGCCATGGCGGCGCTGCGCGCCAATCTGGAAGAGGTGATGAGCGACGCCGCCTATGCCGTCATGTTCCGGTTGGCGGACCGGCTGGCGGCCGGACTGCGCGCGGTGATCGAGCGGCACGGCTTGCCCTGGTGCGTGACCCAGGTCGGCGCCCGGGTCGAATTCCAGTTCGCGCCCACGCCGCCCGCCAATGGCAGCGAGGCCGGCGCGATCATGGACGCCGAGCTTGAGCAAATCATTCACCTCTATCTGCTGAACCGGGGTTATTTGATCACCCCGTTCCACAACATGCTGCTGGTGTGCCCCCACACCAGCGAGAACGATATCGACGGCTTGCTGCATGCCTTCGACGAATGTCTCCAGGCCCTGCGTTAGGCCCGGTCAGAAGCAGTGTTCGAGCGCCGGGAAGCTGCCATCCTTGACCGCCGCCACATAGGCGCACACGGCGGCGTCGATACTGGTCTGGCCGTCCATGAAGTTCTTCACGAAGCGCGCCTTGCGGCCGGGGAAAACGCCGAGCAGATCATGCATCACCAGCACCTGACCCGAACAATCGGGGCCGGCGCCGATGCCGATGGTGGGAATGGCCAGCAGATCGGTCACTTCCTTGCCCAGCTGCGAAGGAATCGCCTCCAGCACCAGCAGCGAAGCGCCGGCCGCCTGCAAGGCCAGCGCGTCGGCTTTAAGCAGCTCGGCGCTCTCGATGGTTTTGCCCTGCACCTTGTAGCCGCCCAGTTGATGCACCGACTGCGGCGTGAGCCCCAGGTGAATGCAGACCGGGATCGCGCGCTCGGTGAGGAATTTGACGGTCGGGGCGAGCCAGGCGCCGCCCTCGATTTTGACCATGTGGGCGCCGGCCTGGATCAGGGTGACGGCATGATTGAAGGCCGCTTCCGGCGTGCCGTAACTGCCGAAGGGCATATCGGCCAGTATCATGGCCGACTTGGCGCCGCGCGCCACCGCCGCCGTGTGGTAGGCCACTTCGGCCACCGTCACCGGCAGGGTGGAATGGTGGCCGTTGCAGACCATGCCGAGCGAATCGCCGATCAGCAGCACTTCCACGCCGCAGCGCTCCATCAGCGAGGCGAAGCTGGCATCGTAGCAGGTCAGCATGACGATTTTCTCGCGCGTGGCGCGCAGCGCGTTCAAGGCGGGAATCGTCACGGCCTTGGGCGTTGCCGGTTTGCCGGGGGCGGCCACGCTGCCATTGGCGGCGGCCGGTGGCGTGTCTTTGCCAGCGAGCTCTTTTCCTTGCAAATAACCAGACATAACATCCTCTTTATATGATTGACCCGTGATTAAGCCGTGATGAACCCCCGGCCGCCAGTGTAATACCTTGCGGCCCGGCGTGCCGGGGAGGGAGGTGCGCGATTGTACGGGGTCAGCTGCGGAAGATGAAATACACGGCGCCGACCAGGCACAGGCCGGCCCACACGTAATCGAGCTTGAACGGCTGGTTCATGTAAAACATCGCGAACGGCACAAACACGGTGAGGGTGATGGCTTCTTGCAAAATCTTGAGCTGCGCCAGGCTGTACTGGCTGTAGCCGATGCGGTTGGCCGGCACCTGGAGCAGATATTCAAACAGGGCGATGCCCCAGCTGACCAGGGCGGCGATCCACCAGGCTTTGCCGGACAGGCTTTTCAAGTGGCCGTACCAGGCGATGGTCATGAACACGTTCGACAGCGTGAGCAAACCAACGGTTTGGACCATGACGGAAAGCTGCATATCAAGACTCGATTCTGGCGATGCCCTGGGCCGCCACCGCCGCCACATACTGCGCGGCCGGGCCGAGGCCGGGGATGACGATATGCGGCGCCAGTTCCAGCAGCGGCAGCAGCACGAAGGCGCGCGCGCTCATGCGCGGATGCGGCACTTGCAAGGTGGGGCTGGCGATGCGCGCGTCGCCGTACAGCAGCAGGTCCAGGTCGAGCGTGCGCGGCGCGTTGCGGTAGGGCCGTTCGCGGCCGTGCGCCAGTTCGATGGCCAGCAGCGCATCGAGCAGCGCTTGCGCCGGCAAGCGCGTTTCGATGCCGGCCACCGCGTTGATGTAGTCGTCGCCGCTGGAATCGATGGGCGCGCTCACATACAGGTGCGAGACCGCCGTCAGCGCGCTGTCCGGCAGGCGGCGCAGGTGGGCGATGGCGTCGGCCACGTTGAGGCGCGCGTCGCCGAGGTTGGCGCCGATGCCGATATAGGCGACCACGGCGTCCACGGCGGCCGCGTCACTGCTGCTCATGCTTGCTTATTCCACGCTGGCGTCGCCGCCGCCGCTATCGGTGCCGACTTTGGCGCGCGGTCCGCGCCGGGGCGGGCGCTTTTTCTTCTGGCCGCCGGACGGCGCCGCACTGGCGCTGACCAGCAGCGCTTCGCGCGCTTCCTCGTCGCCCTCGTAGAAGGCGGTCCACCATTCGCCGATCTCCATATCGATCTCGCCCGAGGCGCAGCGCAGCAGCAGGAAATCGTAACCAGCGCGAAAACGCACATGTTCGAGCAGCTTGTGCGGCGCCTTGCCGACGCGGCGTTCGAAGCGCGGTTGCATCGACCAGATGTCGCGCATGTCGGAACCGATCTTGCGTTGCAGCGCCAGTTTTTCGGTTTGCGAATCGAGCACATCGTCGGCGGCCAGATGCAGGGCCGGGATACGGAATTCGCCGGCGGCGCGGTAGGCGGTCCATTTTTCCAGCACCTGGTGCCACAGCAGGGAGGCGAACAGGAAGCCGGGCGAGACGGTTTTGCCGTCGCGGATGCGGCTGTCGGTGGCGTCCAGCGCCAGCGTGACAAACTTGATGCCGAGCGGCTGCTCGAGCACCACGTCGAGCAGCGGCAGCAGGCCGTGGTGCAAGCCTTCCTTGCGCAGCTGCTGAAGACAGGCCAGGGCGTGGCCGCTCATGAGCAGCTTGAGCATCTCGTCGAACACGCGCGCGGCGGGCACATTGTTGATCAAGGGCGCCATCACGGCGATCGGCGCGGCGGTACCCGGCTCGATGGTGAAATTGAGCTTGGCGGCGAAGCGCACCACGCGCAGCATGCGCACCGGGTCTTCGCGGAAGCGCGCTTCCGGCTGGCCGATGATGCGCAGCGTCTTGGCGCGGATGTCGGCGATGCCGCCGTGGTAATCGAGCACCTGCTGGGTGGCCGGGTTGTAGTACATGGCGTTGATGGTGAAGTCGCGCCGCAGGGCGTCTTCATGCTGCAAGCCGAAGGTATTGTCGCGCAGGACGCGGCCATGTTCATCCTTGGGCGAAGCGTCCGAGCCGGCGCCGCGGAAGGTGGTCACTTCCAGCAGATCCTGACCGAACATCACATGCACGATCTGAAAGCGTTTGCCGATGATGAAGGCGCGCCGGAACAGGCGTTTGACCTGTTCCGGGGTGGCGTTGGTGGCCACGTCAAAGTCCTTCGGTTTGACCCCCAGCAGCAGATCGCGCACGGCGCCGCCCACCACGAAAGCCTCGAAGCCGGCTTCTTGCAGGCTGCTGGTAACGCGGATGGCGTTCGAGGTGACCAGTTTGGGGTCGATCCCATGGTCCTGCGGCCCGAGCACCTCGGGTATGGTCGTGTCGCGCACCGGAGGGCTTTTGACGCCGAGGATCTTGCGGAAGAATTTTTTAATCATTGAATAAGTGAAGTGATGGCCAGCCATGCTCGGATGCGTGGGTGCTGAGAACCGCGTTGGGATTGGTCGCGACCGGGTGGGTCACGACGGAGAGCAGCGGAATGTCGTTGTGCGAGTCGCTGTAAAAATAGCTGGCGCCGAAACCGTCCAGGGTATGCCCCATCTTTTCCAGCCATGCCTTGGTGTGCACCACTTTGCCGTGGCCCTGGGTGGGGCTGCCGAGCAGCTTGCCGGTGATATTGCCCTCGGCGTCGAGCTGCGGCATGGCGGCGATCAGATGGCGCACCCCCAGCGCGGCGGCGATCGGCGCGGTCACAAAATGGTTGGTGGCGGTGACGATGGCCACCAGGTCGCCGGCGTCCAGGTGGCGCTGAAGCAGGGCGCGCGCTTGCGGACGGATGGCCGGCGCGATCACCTCGGCCATGAATGCGGCGTGCATCTGGTCCAGCCGCGCGCGCGGGAAGGCGGCCAGGGTGCCGAGCGCGAATTCGAGATACTCGACCGGGTCTAGCGTGCCGGCTTGATACTGGGCGAAGAAGGCGTCGTTGCGGCGGCCGAAAGCGGCCGCGTCGACCGCGCCGGTGCGGACCAGGAACTGGCCCCATTCATAATCGGAATCGATCGGCAGCAGGGTGTGGTCTAGGTCGAACAGGGCCAGATTCATCATTCTTTCGCTTCCGCCTGGATCAACTCGCGCAGCAGCGGCAAGGTGATCGGGCGTTGAGTTTCGAGGGAGTATTGATCGAGTGAGTCCAGCATGGTCGACAGCGACCGCATGTCGCGCCGAAAATGGGACAGCAGGTAGGGTAACACGCCGGGCGACAGCGTCAAGCCGCGGGTGGCGGCCGCCTGGGTCAGGGCGGCGATCTTTTCATCGTCGGTCAAACCGTGGATTTGATAGATCAGGCCCCAGCCCATGCGCGTGCGCAGATCTTCGCGCACCGGCAGCACGGCCGGCGGCACGGCGCCGCTACAGACCATGAAGGCGCCGTTGGCGCGGATTTCGTTGAACAAGGCGAAGGCGTCAATCTGGGCCAGGGGCGAGAGCTTTTCGCAGTCGTCGAGCAGGTACAGGTCGATCTCGGGCGAATAGGCGAATTCGGACTCGATGGAGAACGGCGAGATGTAGCGCGCCCGGTCGGTGCTGGCCAGCGCCTTGAGCAGATGGGTTTTGCCGGCCGCGCTCTCGCCCCACAGGTACGCGAAATGCTCGCGCGCGCTGCGCGTGGCGAAGTGACGCATCAGCTGCGCCACTTCGGCGTTCTGTCCCACCTCGAAGGTATCGAGGCTGTGCGCCTGTTCCGCGCCCAAATCGAGCACCAGCTGCTTCATGCCGTACGCCCTGTTCTCATATTGTGCATCACTTCAAGCATTATAGAAGGTGCTGAGCAGGTAGTGGCGCCGCAGATGACGGAAGGCGACCATCAGAATGGCCGAGGTGGGCAGCGCCAGCAGCACACCGACAAAGCCGAACAGCTGGCCGAAGGCGAGCAGGGCGAAAATCACGGCCAGCGGATTGAGGCCGATGCGCTCGCCCACCAGGCGCGGGGTGAGCACGAAGCCTTCCAACACCTGGCCGATGCCGTAGATAACGGCCACCGCGATCACGCCGCTCCAGTCGGTAAATTGCAGCACGGCGGCGATCAGGGCCAGGATCAGGCCCAGGCCGAAACCGAGGTAGGGGATGAACACCAGCAGCCCGGTCAGAATGCCGACCGGGACGGCGACGTCGAAACCGGCCACCATCAGGGCCAGCGAATAGTAGGCCGCCAGCACCAGCATCACCAGCAGCTGGCCGCGCAGATACTGGGCCAGCAGCGTGTCTACCTCGCTGGCCATGGCCACGGTGCGGCCCACGTAGCGGCGCGGCACGGCGCCGGCGATGCGCAGCAGCATGCGGTGCCAGTCGAGCAGCAGGTAGAACAGCACCACCGGAATCAGCGCCACAGTGGCCAGCCAGCCCAGCACGGCGGTGCCGCCCACCTTGGCCGAGGCCAGCACAGCGGTCCAGATTTCGTCGCCGCTGGTGGCCATTTGCTGGCTCAGGATGCTGCGCAAGCCGCTGCTATCGAGCTTGACCTTGATGCCCATGTCACGCAGCTTCGGTGCCAGGAAATCGTTTGCCTTGCTGAGAAACTGGGGAATCTGAGCCTTGAGCAGGGGAATTTCGGTTTGTAACACCGGCACCACGATCAGTACCAGGGCCAGTATGGCCAGGAAAAACCACAGCACCACGATCAGCACCGCCAGCGCGCGCGGTATGCCGAAGCGGCCGAAGCGCACACGGTCGAGCCGTTCGACGCCGGGATTGAGGGCGTAGGCCAGAATGGCGGCGGCGATGAAGGGTGTCAGCACCGGGCCGAGCGTGATCAAAAGGAACACAAATGCCAGCCACACTGCCACCCAAAATGCTGTTTGTTTTTGTTCTAGCGTGAGGGGGAAGGGCATGAATTTATTTTTATGTGCGGTAAAAAGGCAGGTGGACGAGGCATTTTGATAAAATAGCGGACTTGCCGAATTTGCACGCGCGCGTGCAGTTTTGGTCTCCGCCCCCCTATTTTACCGCCTCCGCTGCCAATTACACCATGAACCAACCTTCTAATGTTTCCCTGTCCTACCGTGACGCCGGCGTCGATATCGATGCGGGCGACGCTTTGGTCGAAGCGATCAAGCCCTTTGCCAAGCGCACCATGCGCGAAGGCGTGATGGGTGGCATCGGCGGCTTTGGCGCGCTGTTCGAAATCAGCAAAAAATACAAGGAACCGGTGCTGGTGTCGGGCACCGACGGCGTGGGCACCAAGCTGAAACTGGCGTTCGAGCTGAACCGGCACGACACGGTCGGCATCGACCTGGTGGCCATGAGCGTAAACGACATCCTGGTGCAGGGCGCCGAGCCGCTGTTTTTCCTCGACTATTTCGCTTGCGGCAAGCTGGACGTGCCAACCGCGACCGACGTGATCAAGGGCGTGGCCAAGGGTTGCGAGCTGGCCGGCTGCGCGCTGATCGGCGGCGAGACGGCGGAAATGCCAAGCATGTATCCGGCCGGCGAGTACGACTTGGCCGGGTTCGCGGTGGGGGCGGTGGAGAAGGCCAATATTATCGACGGCAGCAAGATCGCGCCGGGTGATGTGGTGCTGGGATTGGCGTCGTCGGGCGCGCATTCGAATGGGTATTCGCTGGTGCGCAAGATTATCGAGGTGGCCAAGCCGGATTTGAATGCCGATTTTCACGGGCGTAAGCTGGCCGATGTGCTAATGGAGCCGACGCGTATTTATGTCAAGCCGCTGCTGGCGCTGATGGCCGCGATGGAGGTCAAGGGCATGGTGCATATCACCGGCGGTGGGTTGGTGGAAAATGTGCCGCGTGTGTTGCAGCCGGGGTTGACGGCGGTGCTCGATTCGAAGGCGTGGACCATGCCGCCGCTGTTTCAGTGGCTGCAATTGCATGGCGGCGTGGCGGATGCGGAGATGCATCGCGTGTTTAATTGCGGGATCGGGATGATTGTGATTGTGTCGAAAGAGAACGCGGACGCGGCGGTGGCGCAATTGCAGGCGGCGGGGGAGACGGTGTCGCGGGTGGGGGAGATTCGGGCAACGGTTGGGGATGAGCATCAGACAATTGTGATATAATTAATATTATTGATCGGTAAAGAGCGGGGCGGCTGAGTCGCTGCCGCTAATGGCCCACCAGGGCGTGTCGACATGATTGTCGCGCGGTTTGGTGGGTTTTTTATTGTCATAAAAATTGTATCTTGGTGTAGTTTATAGCTAGGCTTATGAAAAAATATATTGTTTTATAATATTTTTCCAAAATTGAAATAAATAAGGATTTTAGATGCGAAATGTTTTTTTGTTCAACGCAGAGTAGTTCATTTATATGTTGTTTTGTTTTTTAATTCAATATTTGGTACTGCGCACGCCGCACTAGATTATTACGAGCCGCGCTATATGTTCATGGCGGATCCGATGGTGAAAAATGGTGGAGTTTGCGACCCATGTTTCAGTAGTGTAGACGATGCGTTTTCGGCTTATAAAAGCTTTATATCAAAACAGTTGGATCCCAGCGATGGTTTGGCCCATAGGCGTGCGGTAGCTTGGCGTCCTGGAGTTAGTCCTCCTTATTATGCCAATAATAGGGTGACACATTATGACGTTTTGATGGAAGTGTTATATGACAAAATTTGGGAGAGTCGTGGTTGGTTGTCTTATATAAGCCAATCGTTATCTTGCTCATCGGGTGATCAGATGGAGCAATTGCCTGGCGTAGATCAATTTCACTCCATAGTACGCTGCCGTAGTAATAATTTTGTTCAGCCAAATTGTGATCGCTGTGAAAGTTCAAAAAGTGCTTCTGGACAAAGTGTACCTTCGATCCCTCAATCGTTCGGAAACCCTATTTTTATCGTTAACGGTATCAAGCAACAAACTGATATTGACTACGAAAGCGCTCGCCCTGGTGGCTTGAAATTTTCACGTAGCTACCGTAGCGATTTAAACGGCTGGTCGCATAACTATCAGACTATCGGGGTCGACCTTAGTCCTACAAGTCAGGCAAGTATAACCAACGGTAGCAGTCTCCCTGATGCAGGCTGTCGCTGGGGAATAGCTGCGTGGCCGCCTTACACTAATTATTGTTTCCGACCAATGCCGACATTGCAAGCCAACGATTTTTTCGTGCGCCGCAGTAATGGACGATTACTCTCATTTGGCAACGAAAACAATCTCAATCCTACTCCGGATATTAATGATCGTGTCACGCCTATCGTAAATGCTAACGGAAATAAAACAGGTTACCGTGTTTACAATGCGAACAATGATGGCTCTGAGTTCTATGATCTAACGGGGCGATTGAAAAGTATTACCGCACGCAATGGCCAAGTGCAGACTTTTACTTACTCTGATAGCGTTACTCCGTTTGCTATTGCGCCCAAAGCAGGGTTATTAATAAGTGTCACCGATGCTTTTGGTCAGCAGCTACATTTTACCTACGATAGCAAAAGCCGAATGGCCACTATGACGGACCCGAGCGGTGGCGAGTATAAATATGCCTACGATGAAGCAAGCTCTTACATAAAATCCGGTACCGATCTAGTCGGTAACCTTACATCGGTAATTTATCCAGGAGATAAGAAAAAGACATATTGGTATGGTGAACCGGAAAACATCCTTACTTATTACCGTCCGACTAAATTAACTGGTATCAGCGACGAAAATGACGTACGATTCGCTACCTTCAAATATGACTCTCAGGGCCAAGCTATTTCGACTGAACACGCTGGCGGTGTTGAAAAGTATGTCATCGCTGCTGATTTCGCAGGTGTCACCGACCCTCTAGGAGCATCACGCCGTTACGGTTTTTCCACCGTATTCGACGTGAAAAAAGTTACCAGTGAAACCCAGCCTTCCGGTACTGGCAGCCCTAGCGCAACACGTAGTGTAATTCTGGACCCAAATGGCAATGTCGCAACACTTACGGATTTAAATGGCAATAAAACAACATTTTCTTACGATTTGGCGCGCAATTTAGAAACTAGCCGTACGGAAGCATTTGGCACGTTGCAAGCACGTACGATCACCACTGTATGGCACACGGGCTTTCGGACACCAAAAAAGGTTTTCGAGCCTAGTCGGCTGACGAGTTATAGTCATGACAATAATGGTAATGTCCTGACAAAGAGCGAGCAAGCAACCTTAGACCTAGATGGCAGTAAGGGAATTAATGCTGTGCTGACTGGCTCGGTTCGTAAGTGGATTTACACCTACAACCCTTATGGCCAAGTCTGGACCATCACAGGCCCTCGCACCGACGCGACCGATGTCACGACCTATACCTATGACACAAAAGGTAACCTGGCTAGCGTCAAGAATGCCGTCGGTCAGTTGACCACTTTGACAAACTACGACGCGAACGGCCGGGTCGGCACCATCACCGATCCTAACAACATCGTCACCACGCTCACGTATTGGCCGCGTGGCTGGCTCAAATCGCGCACGGTGACCGCTGGTGGCGTCGCCGAATCGACCAGCTACGACTACGACGACGTCGGCCAAATGACTTTGGTGGCGCTTCCCGACGCATCAAGCGTCACCTACACCTACGATGACGCACATCGCTTGACTAGCATCGGTGACAGCTTGAACAACAGCATTACTTACACCCTCGATAACATGGGTAATCGACGCAAGACCGATGTGAAAGATCCGAACGGGGTGCTGGCACGCCAAACCACACGCGTCATCGATGTGCTGAATCGCTTACAACAAAGTACCGGAGCTCAACAATAATGCGCCCATCTCTCCTGCGCCCGATGTCGGGCGTGGTTTCGCTCGCCCTGACCACCTTGGTCTGCGCCCAAACCGTTCAAAACACGACTTATACGTACCAATACGACGCCAATGGCAACATGACGCAGATCACCGATCCGCTCAGCCACGTCACCAATCAGACTTACGATGCCCTCAACCGGCTGAAGTTACAGACGCAGCCAGCGCCGGTGACGGGCGCGGCGCGTCCAGCCATCGGCTACACTTACGACGGCCTCGATCAATTGTCGACCGTGACCGATCCGCGTCAGCTGGTGACCACCTATGCCAACGACGGCCTGGGCAATCAAAACACGCTGACCTCGCCCGACACCAAGGTCACGATCCAGACCTACGACTTGGCCGGCAACGTCAAAACCAGCAAGGATGCGCGCGGCAAGCTGACCACCTACAAGTATGACGCCCTGAACCGGGTCACCTTGATCAGCTACGCCAGCGGCGCCGCCACCACCTTCGAATACGATGGCGGCCCCACCGGCGCGCCGAACGCCAAAGGTCATCTGACCAAGATGACCGATGAATCGGGCACCACCAGCTATAGCTACGACGCCTTTGGCCGTCTGCGCAGCAAGGTGCAAAACAGCCTTGCGTTAAGCAGCACCTACGGCAGCACCGGCACGGCGACCGGCAAGCTGACCAGCATGACTTACCCGAGCGGCAACCGCATCAACGTCAGCTACGACACGGCGGGACGGGTGACGGCGCTAACGCTCAATCCGACCAATGCCAATGGCGTGGGTACCAGCGGCAGCGTCGTTTCGATCTTGAAGAATATCGTTTATCAACCGTTTGGCGGACCCGCCTCCTGGACCTGGGGCAATGGTGCGCCCTATGTGCGCACTTTCGACCTGGATGGCCGCTTGACCAGTTTCCCGCTGGGCCATGCCGGCAAGAGCGGCACCGTGCGCACGCTCGGCTATGACGCTGCCGGCCGCATCACAAGCATCAGCCATACCGGGGCCGGTACCGGCGCCGCGGCGCCAGCCGGCTTTAACCAGGGTTATGGTTACGACAATCTGGACCGCTTGAGCAGTGTGACCGGCAACATCAGCCAAGGGTTCAAATATGACGCGACCGGTAACCGCACCGGCGCGACGTTCGGTTCGGCGAGCTACGTCAACGCGATGAATGCGCAGAGCAACCGGCTCGCTTCCACCACGGGGCCGCTGCCCGCGAAAGCCAATCTCTACGACGAGGCCGGCAATCTGACCAGCGATGGCAGGATCGGCTACACCTACAGCGCGCGAGGCCGCATGAGCAGCGCCACCATCGGTAGCAGTGTGGTGAGCTACACTTATAATGGTATCGACCAGCGGATTTCCAAGAACGGTCCCGTTGTCTTGGTGGACAAGGGTCAACAGCAGTATATGTATGACGAGTCCGGCCATCTGATTGGCGAATACTTCGAGCTGGGCAATTCGCTGCAAGAGATAGTGTATCTGGGCGATCAACCGGTTGCCGTACTCAAGCAGACGGTGACGGGGTCTGCGCCGACCAAGGTCACGGCCACACAGCTCTACTATATATATGCCGACCAGATCGACACGTCCCGGGTGATCACGCGCGCCACGGATAACACGATGGCGTGGCGCTGGGATGCGACTGATCCGTTTGGCTTGCAGCCGCCTAATGAAAACCCGGCTGGGCTTGGTGTGTTCACGTATAACCCGCGTTTTCCTGGGCAGTTGTATGACCGGGAGACCAATTTACATTACAACTACCACCGGGATTATGACCCGCAGATTGGAAGGTACGTGCAATCTGATCCCATAGGGCTAGGCGGAGGTACTAATACGTATACATATGTTAATGGTAATCCGATCAATAAATCTGATCCCAGTGGGCTCTTAGAACAATGTATCACCGGTTTGGGCGTCTTGGGTGGAAATTTGGCTTGGACGCCGGCTCATCATGAGTATCAATGTTGGACTGACAGTAATGGTGTTAGGATTTGCAGAGGCTTTGGAAGAGCCGGATCTTCAGGTATAGCAGAAGCGATTAAGGCGATAAAAGGGCCAGTTGATGGTGCTATAATTAAAAATGGGGATAATATGACTAATGGCCAAGAATCGTGTAGTCCTGATGATAAAAATAAATGCATGGATGAGTGTGCAGCTGACGAATGGGGAAACATGGAGAAGAATCCGCCTAAGTACGCGTGGTATGCGCCGAATGGTCAGCAATGCCACGCAGTAAATGAAAATATTTATGCGAAATGTCAAGCGAAATGCAATATTTCAATTCCTTCCGAGCCTCCGATATTTAATTGGGGCTATTGATTTTATTGGGGTATATATGGATGTAAATATTTTATCAATAAAAATATATAAATTTACATTTTTTATTTGTATGTTGCTCTTATTTTTTTCCGTGATTGCTTTTTTTGTACCTAAAGAAAATAAGTCGATTTTTTATTTGAGTATATTTTTTATTCCTATATTGTGGAGTTTTTGGTTAGTATGTAGTACTTTGATTTTTGGTAATTATGTTTTTTGGAAATTATTTATTTTATTGATCGCGATTAATATAAATATTATTTTTATTTCTATATCGCTATCAATTGTCGATAATTGGTCTGGTTCTAGAGATAAAGATTTTATAATCGTTATTTTTTATTTTCCAGTAATTATGCCTTTTGTTATTTTGTCGTATTTTTTCCCAAATAAATTTAATGACCAAATTTTTTCTAACTTAGATTCTTTGGAAAAATTTCTGGGAAATTCGGTCTGTACGGAGTTGACGTTGGTTTTAACATTTATGTCGATGTTAGCGATTATGGAAGCTACAGTTCTTCGCGCATTTGCCAATATTATTAGAAATCAAAGAAAGCGGAATGTTATGTAGCGCGTTACTCATCTATATTCAGAGCTGTTTCATTCGCTTTGAGCATCTCATCCGTTGCTTTTTTTCTTAACACGAAGGCGCGGACATATTAGGTATCGCTGCCTTTGTACCTATGCGAGCCAGGGCCTGATCCGTTACGAAGCGGATCTAGCTTGGGCGTTTAGAGTCTTCGTTACCGTTTTAGCCCTTAACCTAAAAGCATCCGGCATCCCCGACCCCAGCAGCGGCCGCAAATACATCCGAAACGCATCCGTCACATCGGTGCCACTGGCGCTGATGAATTCGTCTTCCATCACGCGCGTCTTGCCTGCCACGTCCGTCAGTGGCAGCAATTCGTAATCGACCGAATAGAACCCAGTGCGCTTAATCGCCACCGAACCATCCCGATCTCCCCACATGGCGAACTGCACCGCCTTTTCGCCCACCTCGCGCGCCTCGCGTTGATCGACGTCCGACACGCAGCCGATGAATGATCGCTGCAAATATCCGAAAGTATCGCCACGCACCCGTTTGATGCCCAACTTCGCCTTGATTTCATCGCACAGCAGATCGGCCAGCGCGCCCGTGCCCGATAGCTGCACATTGCCATGCGCGTCGCGTTCGACTTCCTTTGCCAGCAAACTGGCGATCGGTTCGCCCGACGCGTCGTGTATGCCTTCCGACACGGCGATCACGCATCGGCCAAAACGTTCATACATCGCTTTCACATCGGCCAGAAAGCGGCTCAGCTCAAAAACCCGCTCCGGCAGATAAATCAAATGTGGCCCATCTTCGGGAAATTTCTTCCCCAGCGCAGAAGCGGCGGTCAGGAAACCGGCATGCCGCCCCATCACCACGCCGACATACACACCCGGCAAGGCCGCATTGTCCAAATTGGCGCCCGCAAAAGCCTGTGCCACGAACCGCGCCGCCGATGGAAACCCGGGCGTGTGATCGCTGCCAACCAGGTCGTTATCGATGGTCTTCGGAATATGAATACAGCGCAGCGGATACCCCGCCGCCTGCGCCTGCTCGCTGACGATGCGCACGGTATCGGACGAATCATTGCCGCCGATGTAAAAGAAATGTTCAATCTCATGTGCGCGCAAGACCTTGAATATCTCTTGGCAATACGCCACATCCGGCTTGTCGCGGGTCGAGCCCAGCGCCGACGATGGCGTCGCCGCCACCAGTTCCAGGTTGTGGCTGGTCTCCTGCGTCAAATCGACCAGATTCTCGTCAACAATCCCGCGCACGCCGTGCAGGGCGCCATAGACCCGGGTCACCTGCGGAAAGCGGCGCGCCTCCAGCACCACGCCGGCCAGCGACTGATTGATGACGGCCGTCGGACCGCCGCCTTGCGCCACCAAAATTTTTCCAGATCCCATATCACGCTCCTCGTTATCGATTTGGCCAGCGATGCCGTCTGCTGGCTCATCTTACTACTCCGGCGCGCGAATATGGTCGACCAGCGCGATCGTGCGCCGCTCAGGTGGCGGCGTCAGCCAGCTCACCAGCAGCATCGCCACTATGCCGGCCGGCACGCCGAACACGCCCGCCGAGATGGGCGCGATGTGGAACCACTGGCTGGCGGCGCTGCCGCCCAAAATCGGATTGGTATGCAGCATATAAAATAGGCAAACCGTAAATCCAGTCAGCATGCCGACAATGGCGCCCTGATGATTGGCGCGTTTCCAAAACACGCCCAATACCAGGGCCGGAAACAGGGTTGAGGCGGCCAGGGAAAAGGCCGCGCCGACCAGCGACAGGATGTCGGCCGGTTTTTGCGACGCCGCGTAAGCGGCAATAAAGGCCACCGCCAGCAACAGCAATTTGGAAATGGTGACGCGTTTTTGCGTCGACGCGGCCGGGTCCACCACTTTGTAGTACACGTCATGCGACAGGGCGTTCGATATCGCCAGCAGCAAACCGTCCGCGGTCGATAGCGCCGCCGCCAGTCCGCCCGCCGCCACCAGCCCCGAGATAACATATGGCAGTCCGGCGATTTCAGGCGTGGCCAGCACCAGCACGTCGGCGTCGATGGCGATTTCCGCCAGTTGCACCATGCCGTCGCCATTGGTGTCGATAATGCTGATCAGGGGATTGAGCTTGTCCACATTGGCCCAGTAAGATACCCAATTCGGTAAATGCGCAAACTCGCTGCCCACCAGCGCGGTGTAGATATCGTATTTGACCAGCACCGCCAGCGCAGGAATGGTGAGGTAAATCAGCAGAATGAAAAACAGGGTCCAGAATACCGATACCCTGGCTTCATGCACCGATGGCGTGGTGTAGGAGCGCATTAGAATATGGGGCAGGGCGGCCGTCCCCAGCATCATGCTCAACACCAGGGCCAGGAAGTTATTGCGTTTGATATCCGATTGCTCTCGGTCGGGCGCGGGAAATGGCTGTGCATGCGGGGTCAGCGGCGCCGAGCGCGCCAGATCGCTGGTCTTGGCCGCATGCCAGCTGGCGCGCGCTTCGTCGATGCTCTTCGGATAAACGATCAGCGCGCGCTCGGCATTGCGGATGTCGAACAGGGAAGCATTGTTGAGGCGGGCCGCATCGAGCGCGCTTTCCATTTGTTGGCGGCCGCTTTCCCACGATCCCGGCATGCCGTTTAGTTTGCGCTCCAGTTCGTCGGCGTGCCGCCGATAAATGGCGCGCACCGCGTCTTCCTTGGGATCGTGTTGCAGCGCTGTTTCGCGGGCAATCAGTTTCGGCAAGACTTTGCCATACGCCAGTTGCGGCACCGGGTTGCCGCTGTGCTTGACGGACAGCCACATGGCCGGCAACAGGAAGGCGACCAAAATGATGATGTATTGCGCCACCTGGGTCCAGGTGATGGCGCGCATGCCGCCCAGAAAGGAGCAGACCAGGATGCTGGCCAGCCCGAGGAAGATGCCGACCGAAAAATCGACGCCGGTGAAGCGCGAGGCGATCAATCCGACCGCGTAAATTTGCGCCACCACATACGTAAATGAAACGATGATGGTGGCGCCGACGGCGAGCAGGCGCACCGGGTTGCCTTTGCCGCTGGCCCCGCCGCCATAGCGCGCGGCCAGGAAGTCGGGAATGGTGTATTGGCCGAACTTGCGCAAATACGGCGCGATCAGCAGGGCCACCAGGCAGTAGCCGCCGGTCCAGCCCATGATGTAAGCCAAGCCATCGAAGCCGCGCAGATACAGTACCCCCGCCAGACTGATGAAGCTGGCGGCCGAGATCCAGTCGGCGGCGGTGGCCATGCCGTTAAACAAAGCCGGCACGCGACGGCCCGCCACGTAGTATTCGGTGACGTTGGCGGTGCGGCTGAGTAAACCGATGCAGGCGTACAGCACGATGGTGGCCAGCATGAACATGTAGCCGATCCAGATGCGCGGCATGCCCTCATGTTCCAGCAAGGCCAGGCTGGTCAGAAATCCGGCAAAACCCAAGCCGAACATCAGGTAATAATTACGCAGATGCTGGAAAAAACTGGTGCGCCCGCTCATGTCCGCTCCGCGTGGCGCCATTGCCGGTCCAGTTGGCGCATACGCCAGGCGTAGTAACCGATCAAGGCCAGATAAATCAATAGCGATCCCTGGGCCGCCATGTAGAAGGAAAACGGCCAGCTGAACAAGGTCAATTGATATAGCTCGCGGGCGAAGAAGATGGTGCCGAAGCCGGTGGCGAACCAGATTATCAACAGGCCAATGGTCAGGCGCCGCGTATGTCGCCAGTGCGCGCGCCGACGCAGCAATTGTTCGCGGCGCGCCGAGATGGGCGCGGACGAGGGGCGCTCAGTCATGGGGCGGCGCGGCGTTGGCGTCGTCGAGCAGAGCCTGTGTATGGGCGGGAAAGATCAGGCAAAACTGGCAACCCGACAATTTTGCTCCGGCAGCACGGGGATTGTGCAAGATGTCGATTTCTGCGCCGTGCTGGCGCGCAATTTCGCGCACGATGGCCAGGCCCAGCCCGCTGCCGGCGGCGCTGGTGCCCAGAATACGATAAAAGCGCTCGAACACCCGCCCCCTTTCGGCCGGCGCGATGCCGGGTCCCGTATCTTCCACTTCCAGCCAGGCCTGGCCCAGTCTGGCGCGCACCCGCACGGTGACGCTACCGCCCGCCGGCGTGTAGCGCAGGGCGTTGTCGATCAAGTTGGACAGCATTTCGCGCAACATCACGGTATCGCCGGCGATGGTCACGGCATAGGGCGGCGCCTCGAAGCCCAGGTCGATCTGTTGCGAGAATGACGCTTGCACCCAGTCTTGCACCACATCGCGCGCCACTTCGGTCAGGTTGAGCGGACCGAGCGCCTGGCCGGCCTGCGGCTGATGCTCGGCCCGCGCCAAAGCCAGCAGTTGGTTGACCAAGCGGGTGGCCGCTTCCGAACTGGTGGCCAATTGTTCCAGCGAGCGGTGAATTTCCCGGCTGTCGGTCTGGCGCAGTGCCAGTTCGGACTGCATGCGCATGCCGGCCAGCGGGGTTTTCATCTGGTGCGCGGCATCGGCAATGAAGCGCTTTTGCATATCGATCGATTGCGACAGGCGCGCCAGCATGTCGTTGAGGGAACCGACCAAGGGGGTGATTTCTTCCGGCACTTGGCCCGATTCAATCGGGCTCAAGTCGTCCGGCGGGCGCGCGCGTATTCTTTCTTGCAATTGAGCGAGCGGCGACAGGCCGCGCGCCAAGGCGAACCACACCAAAGCGAGCACGATGGGCAACACAATAAATTGCGGCAAAATCACGCCCTTGATGATTTCGTTGGCCAGTTGCCCCCGCTTGTTGAGCGTTTCGGCCACCTGCACCAGGGCGCGGCGCGGGTCGATCCGGGTCGATCCCTTCAAATCGACGTAGGAAAACCCCACCCGCAGCGGGTTGCCTTGCATGCTGTCGTTGCGGAAGTACAATTTTCCGGAGCGGTATTTGTCGTCGTCCTGGGGCCGCCGCAAGTCGCGGTCGCCATCGATGTAATCGTTGTGCGGCCCCAGAATTTGGAAATAGACATTGTCCACATCGTCGTAGCGCAAGATGTCGCGTGCCGATCCGGGCAAACGTTGCACCACCTTGCCGTCGACTTCCTTCACTTGCTGGGCCAGCACGGTAACGCTGTCCTCCAGCGCGTGGTCGAACGGCTGATTGGCGATCGATTTAGCCACCAGGTAAGTGATGGCAATACTCATCGGCCAGAGCAACAGCAGCGGCGCCAGCATCCAGTCCAGAATTTCGCCGAACAGGGAATGCTGGACCGTGTCGTCGTGCTCCGTGGTGGGCGGCTCGAACCAGTCGTCGCCGGCCTCCGCGCGTGCGCCGGCGTCGGCCTGCCTCACTTGGCCGCGCGCCTTGCGCCGAAGATGGAATTGGGGCCGCCGCCCGCTTCCACCAAGCCCAGGTTGGGGCGCGGCGTGTCGGCGTATTTTTCCAGACAATAACCGAGGCCGCGCACGGTGGCGATGCGCACCCCGCTCACCTCGATTTTTTTGCGCAGCCGGTGCACATACACTTCGATCGCGTTATTGCTCACTTCTTCGCCCCACTCACACAAGTGGTCCACCAGCTGTTCCTTGGACACCAGACGGCCCGTGCGCGCCAGCAAAATTTCCAGTAAGCCCAGTTCGCGTGCCGACAAGTCGAGCATTTGCTCATGCATATAGGCACTGCGCCCCACCTGATCGTAGCTGAGCGGACCGTGTTTGATGACGGTGGCGCCGCCGCCCGCGCCGCGCCGGGTGAGGGCGCGCACTCTTGCCTCCAGTTCCGACAGGGCGAAGGGTTTGGCCATATAATCGTCGGCGCCCAAGTCCAGACCGTTAACCCGCTGCTCGATCGAATCGGCCGCCGTCAGTATCAGCACCGGCAGCAGGGAGGCGCGCCCGCGCAGGCGGCGCAGCACTTCCAGGCCGGACATTTTGGGCAAGCCCAGGTCCAGGATGAGCAAGTCGAATTCCTGGGTCGACAGGGCGGTGTCGGCTTCTTGACCGTTTTTGACGTAATCGATGGCGTAGCCCGACTGGCGCAGCGAGCGCGTCAGTCCATCGGCCAAAACGCTATCATCTTCGGCAAGTAAAATACGCATAGAGAGGGCGGCAATTGTCACAAAGGGGCGAGATTTGATCTTACGCAACATGGAGCCGCTTTGGGCATCTTGCGGCCAAATTTGATCGATTTATCGCTACAGTCAGATCGTGCTTGCCAAAACCACTGTTTTTTTATACAGTATCGCATGTACCGAATTTAACCTGCGCGCCAGTTGAGGCGGAAAGAATATTATGGACGACAAAAAAGCGGTAGTACCGGCATCGGAAAAAGCCAAGGCGCTTGCCGCGGCCCTGGCGCAGATTGAAAAGCAGTTCGGCAAGGGTTCGGTCATGCGCATGGACTCGAGCACGCCGATCGAAGAGGTGCAGGTTGTGTCGACCGGTTCGCTGGGGCTGGACATCGCCTTGGGCGTGGGCGGCTTGCCGCGCGGCCGCGTGGTGGAAATCTACGGGCCTGAATCGTCGGGCAAAACCACGCTGACCTTGCAAACCATCGCCGAGATGCAAAAGCTGGGCGGCACCTGTGCCTTTATCGATGCCGAGCATGCGTTAGATGTCGGCTACGCGCAAAAGCTGGGCGTGAACCTGCACGAGCTGCTTATTTCGCAGCCGGACACGGGCGAACAGGCGCTGGAAATTTGCGACGCGCTGGTGCGTTCGGGCAGCGTCGACATGGTGGTGATCGACTCGGTGGCCGCGCTTACCCCGCGCGCCGAGATCGAAGGTGACATGGGCGATTCGCTGCCTGGTTTGCAGGCGCGGCTGATGTCGCAAGCCTTGCGCAAGTTGACCGGCTCGATCAACCGCACCAACACCCTGGTCATTTTCATCAACCAGATCCGTATGAAAATCGGCGTCATGTTTGGCAGCCCGGAAACCACCACCGGCGGCAACGCGCTCAAGTTCTACGCGTCGGTGCGGCTCGACATTCGCCGCACCGGTTCCATCAAATCCGGCGATGAAGTGATTGGCAACGAAACCAAGGTCAAAGTCGTCAAGAACAAGATCGCGCCGCCGTTCAAGGAAGCCCATTTCGACATCCTGTATGGCGAAGGCACGTCGCGCGAAGGCGAAATTCTCGACCTCGGTTCGGATGCGAAAATCGTCGAGAAGTCCGGTTCCTGGTACAGCTACAACGGCGAACGCATCGGCCAGGGCAAGGACAACGCACGTTCGTTCTTGAAAGAGCGTCCAGCCTTGGCCTGGGAAATTGAAAACAAGGTGCGCGCCTCGCTGGGCGTGCGCGAATTGCCGCCGCTGAGCGCCGACAAGCTTGAAAAAGCCGAGCCGGCCGCCAAGCTTAAAGCGGTGGAGTAAGTGCAAACTCAGGCGGCTTGTGTTTACGCGCCGCCTGAACTGAACGATCGCGGGCTTGTTAGATGAAGCCCGTGGTCATGTGACAACGCTAAGGATCGCAGTTTGTCATGGCAACAGTACAACTAAGTCTCAAAGGCCGTGCCCTGCGTTTCCTGTCGATGCGCGAACACAGCCGGCTGGAGCTGGCCCGCAAGCTATCGCGCTATGCGGAAGAAGGCGACAATATCGAAGCCTTGCTCGACTTCCTGGAAGCGAATAAATGGCTGTCGCAAGAACGTTTTTCAGAATCCCTGATTCATCGCCGTTCCGCCCGTTTCGGTAACAGCCGTATCGTGGCGGAATTGCAGAGCCACGGGGTGCAGGGCGAAGCCTTGCAAGAACTCAAGAGCGGGCTAGCGCAAAGCGAAACTTTACGTGCTTGCGAAGTGTGGAGCCGCAAGTTTGGCGCCATCGCCACCGATGCCGAGCAGCGCAGTAAACAAGTGCGCTTTCTGATGCAGCGTGGGTTTTCCCAGCGCGCGATTCAGTTCGCCATCAAGGGCGTGCCGCCTGACGATCAGTAGCTATAATTGCAACAAGACGGCATTTGCTGTCGTACAGCGCTAACTACTTTTGAAAACGTTAAGCTTGGCCGGTCATATGCAGTAACATAGCTACATGATTTAGGTATACGAGGTGTGTTCATGACCATTAGTACCTTAACAAGTCGAGAGTTTAACCAAGCGGCAAGTGAGGTAAAACGCGCCGCGAACAATGGGCCGGTATTCATCACAGATCGTGGCCGGCCTGCCCATGTGCTCATGAGTTTTGAACACTACCAGCGGCTTACAAAACAGAGGCGCTACATTGCCGATGCGTTATCTATGCCAGATCTTGCGGACATCGACTTTGCGTCGCCACGTGTGACTATCGATGCTATCCCAGCCGATCTCTCGTGATGTTTGTTCTCGATACCAACGTGGTATCCGAGCTACGCAAGGTTGGTTTTGGTAAAGCCGACGCTAACGTAATGGCCTGGGCGGAAAGCGCGGATGCCGCCGACCTCTTTGTTTCTGCTATCACTATCATGGAACTGGAGCTTGGTGTTTTGTCGCTTGAGCGAAAGGATGCCACCCATGGAGCGATGTTGCGCTCATGGCTAGAGCACCAAGTATTGCCCGACTTTTCGGGGCGTACACTTGCTGTCGATACTGCCGTAGCACAATGCTGTGCCAGGCTACATGTACCCAACAATTGCTGGGAACGCGACGCACTCATCGCGGCAACTGCTCTGGTGCATGGCATGACGGTGGTCACTCACAATGGCACCGATTTTAAGCCTTCCGGAGTGCCGCTCATCAATCCCTGGGAAGCAAGGCAGTGATAAAATCACGCTCGAGTTTGCCGTGCGGTCGCTGCCCTTAGGCCGTTTTCCTCCTACAAACTTATGTTGCGCCGCAACTTAGTGCGTCATGTGCTACACTTTTACCGTTTTTGCAGCGCCGCAGGTGCGGTTGTTGTCCGTAGAAGCTGCGGCAACGTGCTTTGGCACATGGCTGCTTACTAATTACTGCCGCGCTTGCGGCATCGGTTTTTATGCCCCTTTCACCACCAGTTTCCCGACGTGCGCTCAGGCACACTCGTGCGATTGTCGTACATGCGTTCGCCCGCGAGGACGGCTTGTGGGATCTCGACGCGCATATAACAGATATCAAAACGGTTGATACCTCGTTGGCGTCTGGCGTGCGTACAGCGGGCCTACCATTACACGACTTGCATCTGCGCCTCACGATCGACGCGGCGCTAGCGATCAGTGCGGTCGAAGCGGTGTCCGACGCCACGCCATATCCTGGATTTTGCGACACCAACGCGGCGGCGTATCAGCAACTGGTGGGGCTCAACCTGATGAACAATTTCCGTCATGAGCTAAAGCAGCGCCTGGTCGGCATTGCCGGTTGCACTCATCTGACCGAACTGGCCCAGGTGCTGCCGACAGCGGCAGTGCAAGCGTTCGCCAACGACGTCTGGCCCACGCACGACCGCGCCACGCTTGAGACACCTCACATCAAACCGTTCCAACTCGACAAATGTCACGCGTTGCGCACCGACGGTGCCGCGGTGGCCCAGTATTATCCGCGCTGGGTGGTCAAAGCAGCACCGGGTTAGCGTGTCGTTCTATCTGTTTTTTTCGCAATATCAACCGCACTTTACACATCAGCATCAGAAGGGAAGCCAGCATGAAAATCCATGAGTATCAAGGCAAAGAAATCCTCCGGCAATACGGAGTGACGGTACCGCGCGGTATCGCGTGCATGTCCGTCGACGAAGCGCTGAAAGCCGCAGAAACTCTGGGCGGCCCGGTCTGGGTGGTCAAGGCGCAAATCCATGCCGGCGGTCGCGGCAAGGGCGGCGGCGTCAAAGTAGCCAAGTCGCTGGAGCAAGTCAAAGAATATGCCAATCAAATCATGGGTATGCAACTGGTCACCCATCAGACCAGCCCGAGCGGCCAAAAGGTGTGCCGCCTGCTGATCGAAGAAGGCGCGGACATCAAGAAAGAACTGTACGTTTCCCTGGTGACCGACCGGATCAGCCAGCGCGTGGTGTTGATGGCCTCGTCCGAAGGCGGCATGGACATCGAAGAAGTGGCGGAAAGCCATCCGGAATTGATCCACCAGATCGCCATCGATCCGGCCGTCGGCTTGACCGACGCAGAAGCCGATTCGATTTCGGCCAAGATCGGCATTCCACCGGAATCGATCGCCGACGCGCGCGTGCAATTGCAAGGTCTGTACAAAGCTTACTGGGAAACCGACGCCTCGCTGGCCGAAATCAATCCGCTGATCTTGACCGGCACCGGCAAAGTCATCGCCCTGGATGCGAAATTCAACTTCGACGCCAACGCCCTGTATCGCCACCCTGAAATCGTCGCCTTCCGCGACGTGGACGAAGAAGATCCGGCCGAAGTGGAAGCATCGAAATTCGACCTGGCCTACATTTCGCTCGACGGCGACATCGGCTGCCTGGTGAACGGCGCCGGCCTAGCCATGGCCACCATGGACACCATCAAACTGTTCGGCGGCGAGCCGGCCAACTTCCTCGACGTGGGCGGCGGCGCCACCGCTGAAAAAGTGACCGAAGCGTTCAAAATCATGTTGAAAAACCCGGGCTTGAAAGCCATCCTGGTTAACATCTTCGGCGGCATCATGCGCTGCGACGTGATCGCCGAAGGCGTAATCACTGCATCAAAAGCCGTGTCGCTGCAAGTGCCGCTGGTGGTGCGCATGAAAGGCACCAACGAAGACTTGGGGAAGAAGATGCTGGCCGAATCCGGTTTGCCTATCATCGCAGCCGATACCATGGAAGACGCAGCCAAGAGCGTTGTCGCCGCCGCTGCCGGTCACGCTTAATTAAGGAATCAACATGTCCATTCTGATCAATAAAGATACCAAAGTCGTCACCCAGGGAATCACCGGCAAGACCGGCCAATTCCACACCCGCATGTGCCGCGATTACGCGAACGGCAAAGCCGCCTTCGTGGCTGGCGTCAATCCAAAGAAAGCCGGCGAAGACTTCGAAGGCATTCCGATTTTCGCCAACGTGAGCGAAGCGAAAAAAGCCACCGGCGCCAATGTGTCGGTGATCTACGTGCCGCCGGCCGGCGCTGCCGCCGCGATTTGGGAAGCGGTCGAAGCCGATCTGGATCTGGCCATTTGCATCACCGAAGGCATTCCCGTGCGCGACATGATGGCCTTGAAAGACCGCATGGCCAAAGCCGGCAGCAAAACGCTGTTGTTGGGACCGAACTGCCCTGGCTTGATCACGCCCGACGAAATCAAGATCGGCATCATGCCTGGTCATATCCATAAAAAGGGTCGGATCGGCGTGGTCTCGCGCTCCGGCACCTTGACCTATGAAGCGGTGGGTCAATTGACCGCCCTGGGCCTGGGCCAATCGAGCGCGGTCGGTATCGGCGGCGATCCGATCAACGGCTTGAAGCACATCGACATCATGCGCATGTTCAATGACGATCCCGATACCGATGCTGTCATCATGATCGGCGAAATCGGCGGTCCGGATGAAGCCAATGCCGCGTATTGGATCAAAGACAACATGAAGAAACCGGTGATCGGCTTCATCGCCGGCGTTACCGCGCCTCCGGGCAAACGCATGGGCCATGCCGGTGCCTTGATCTCGGGCGGCGCCGACACCGCGCAAGCCAAGCTGGAAATCATGGAAGCGTGCGGCATCACCGTGACCAAAAACCCGTCGGAAATGGCGCGTTTATTGAAAGCCGCCCTATAATCGGCGCGCAAGCGATACAGTAGTCACATGACGGGGAGCGCTGCTCCCCGTTTTGCTTGTGGGGACAGGCAGCCGCGCATCATAATAAGAGAACCCGGCGACCAGCCGTGGCCGATGGAGACCAGCGGAGATAAGCAGTGGCAAAATTGATCATATCGCGCGATGGAGCGGTATTGCAAACGGTGCAATTGACCAAAGAGCGCATGACCATCGGGCGTCATCGCCATAGCGACATCGTGCTCCCGCATCCTACCGCGAGCGGCGAGCATGCTGTCATCGTCACCATCCTTGACGACTCCTTTTTGGAGGACCTCAACAGCACCAACGGTACCTTCGTCAACGAACACCGGATCGGCAAGCATTTTTTGCAAAACAAAGATGTGATTAGCCTGTCCAAGTTTAGGATGGAATTCGTGGCTGATGGATTGCGCCCGTTTTCTGTGACGGCCGCTCCGCCCGTGGTGGCGCATATCACGGTGTTGAACGGATCAAACGCGGGCAAAGAACTCATACTTAATAAGCCGGTGACCACTCTGGGGCGCCCTGGAGTGCAGGTGATTGTGATCACCCGTAGCCCAGAAGGCTATACGATCGCGCATGCGGAAGGAGAGCAGGCGCCGCTGGTCAACGGTTTGCCGTTGGGAAAGCAACCGCAGGGGCTGACTCATGGCGACGTTATCAACTTGACGGGCACTGAAATGGCGTTTAGCGTAGTAAACGAGATCGCCGTGACAAAATTTGTCGACACGTAGACGGTTTTTGGGGAATTGTCACTCAATAGTACTTTTGCGATGAAAAAGTTGTATCATAAGAAAAAATCGACGTCATACTGACATTTCTTGTTAATATTGTTTTGGTTGCCTCATGGCATACCTATTGCTCTTCTACTGTGTCAACAAGATTTTGAAATCTCACAGGGGCGGCTATGAAATCCAAAAAAATGCGCCACATAGCGCAATTAGGTTTTACTCTTATCGAGCTGATGATTGTGGTCGCAATCATTGGCATCTTGGCCGCGGTCGCCTTGCCTGCTTATCAAGATTATACTGTTAGAGCTAGGGTTACCGAGATGGCGATTGCTGGTTCAGCGATGAAAAATACGGTCACGGAAAATGCTGCGAATAATGCAGGTGCAGACCCGAGTCCTAACTCTTGCAAAGGGGTAAATATCATACATGGTGATACTCTCAATACATATACCGCCGATTGCGATACCGAAAACGGGATCATCACGGTCGTGGGAACTGAAAAAGCAAAAAACGTGATTCTTAAATTTTCTCCTACTTATAGTCTTACTGGGCCGGTGCAATGGTCTTGCGCAACAACAGACGTGCTTTTTTTTAAATATGTTCCGTCGGAATGTAGGAAAATTCTCTAAATAAGATACTGTTTGAATTGAGAATGCTTAGTTTGGGGGCATTTTGTTATGCGCCCAGCGTGCGCGCACTCTTGCGGGTGCAAGTTCGGTCGTGAACTGACCACAGTGAGCGAAGTGAAGCGCAACTACTGAAGGGTGACTATATGCACCTCGTTGGGGGTGTACTGGATTCTGTGTAAACAGGTTTTCGTTTAAGTCTGCGGCATGCGGTCGCCAAACTGTATGGCGAAGCGGTTCAGCGCGGCTTTCGGTAGTTGTCAACAAAGATGTCGCGTCAAGTCATGCTGCTTTTCGTCATTCCTCTGGCGCTTTTTGTTCCGGGTTCAGCCAGACTTCATCGTTCAATTCCCAGTTCCGTGTAGCTCCGGACCAGCGCTCAGGGTAACGCTGTTTCGCGGCCTCGTAGACTTCCTTACGATGGCTCAGGATCGATGCAGCACGGCCGTCGTGGCGCTGCGCAGGCGTCACGAATTTCAAGCCGCTGTGCTTGTGCTGATGGTTGTACCACTGCACAAATGACAGCGTCCATTGCCGCGCCTGTTCGATACTTTCAAACGGCTTGCTCGGGTAGTTCGGCCAGAACTTGGCGCCTTCGGTTTGAGAGATCCACAGGCCCAGCACCTCCTTGTGGCCCTCCATGTTCACGCCGATGGCCAAGTAGACCGCCTTGGTGCGCACCGCGCCGCTGTCGCGCACTTTGACGTGGATGCAGTCGAGATACAGGGTAAGCGATCCATAAACCACAGCCTTGTGAGTCGCCTTTGATTTGCGCATGCTTA
>JAZKGI010000011.1:0-305794 GCA_040385995.1 Pseudomonadota bacterium | reverse complement strand
TAAACAGATTTTTCAGGCGCGCCCTGATCAGCTCAGAGTTGTGTATAACGATATGAGTATAAGCAGGGCGCTAGGAAGATGTTCGATGCAAATCCTGAAAATACTGCTCGTTTAAAACAATTAAATCAAATGCAACATAACTTTGATCGTTCTACCGATATGGCGAAACGTCTTGATAGCATCGGCTTGACAAACACCGAAGCCAACAATAATCTTTTGATAAATCATCTTCTTGGCACAGGGCAAAGCGTGAACTCTGCAAATAGGCTGTGGGTGCCAAGTATTTTTGAAGGACCGAACGGTGCGTTGCAAGTCAAAAGCACGTGGAAAATACTTGACGACAATCGAGCTTATTTGAATACGTTGATGTTCGTTCCGGTCAAATAAACTAAGGGACATGATGAAAGAAGCAGAGAAAATAAACTATATTAATACGCTTGAGAATCGGGCGCTAATCGTCGAGGATTTCGATGAGGCCGTGGAGGCTTTGAATACGCTGACGACGGTAGATAAAACACGTGCTCGAAACATTACATTAAATATTCTTCACAAAGATATCGGAGACGTTTTCTATCAGGCAAATGCGTTTGAAGTGTTGTACGACATCGACATTTCAGGTGCCGTTACGTATATGGAAGCGAATGCCAGTTCGGTTGACCCTTATATTTTGCAATCAATGCTTACTTGCGTAGCTGTAGATGTTGGAGCTACTGAAAATCGCGATGCTGTAATGAAAGGGGTTGAGGCGCTGCGCCATGCATTAAATTTTAGATCGGCCGATGACCTTCAAAAAGTTAAAGAAAAACGAAATTTTTTTGAGGATGCGTATCCTCCGCAATAGTGCGGAGCGTTTTGCCGATACAACAATGATTTATTTGGGCAAATAAATAAGCTTAGAACGAAAATCAAAATTAGTGCTTTGGCTCTTGATGACTGGGAAGAAGCCGGACGAGCAAAAATTCGGTTAACTCAGTGGGAGCGAAAATCTAAGAAAGAAGCAAATAAAGTTGTTGCCGAGCTACGACTATTGCTGAGTACTCTTTGGTGGGATCTTCTGACTAAAACTGTCCTATTTCATTTTCGAAGACATGCCAAACCATTGCGGAACCGTTCAGGCCGGCATGACCATCGACACCTGCTGATCTGCAAGTGCAATCTTTCCGCTCGCCTGTTCACTGCCCAGCGCCCGCACGATCCTCTGCTCGGCGTCGGCGGTCATTCTGCCGATTTTCAGCAGACGGCAAGCCGAGCGCGCCAGATCGGCGGTTGAAGTTTGCCCATGCTGCCCAAGAATGAACAACGCCAAATTGACGATTTCTTCGTCGCAGATCTCGTCGATGGCGCGGCGCGATTCCTCCGACTCGTCGGCGGTCCGAAAGCCCGACCACTCCCCTGGCACCAGCGCGGCCGGCCAATAAAAGCGCGGCTCGGTGCCGGTGACGCGCACTTCCGGCGGTACCAGCCGCGCCAGCACCTCCTCGATGCGACGCCCCATCCTGGCCAACCCCCACGCGCGCGCCACTTTCTTGAATACCTGAGCGCTGGCGACCGGCCCCTCATGATTGATCACCGCTAGCAGCTGCTCCGTCAGCAAGGGCACCGAAGCCGGCGCATAAAAGTCGGCGCCCGCATGCTGCTCAAGCGTGAGCGAACGATAGCTGTGGATCGCCGCGGCAGGCTCGGACGGCGCCGCGACGGTGACGTCGGCGGCCCAGCCTTGCGCCTCGGGCGCTTCGGCAAGCACGGACGAAACGGGCGACAGCGGCTCAATCTCGGCCTTGACGTCGGCCCCCTCGGCGGGCGCACTGTCGAGCAGCTGTGCCAGCCGGGCCTCCAGCTTGCGGATCGGCTCTTCCGGGTCGCGCCACCAGTCGGCCGACCAAACCCGCGTCAGCTGCCAGCCCAACCCTTCCAGCACATGCTGGCGCAGCCGGTCCCGGTCGCGCGCCGTGGCACCGGAACGGTAGGTGCGTCCATCGCATTCGACACCGAGCAAATAGCGGCCCGGCACGCGCGGATCGACCACGCCCAGGTCGATCCGGTAACCGGCCGCGCCCACCTGCGCATGCACGGTCCAACCCTTCGCCCTCAACACGGTCATCACTTCGCGCTCGAAAGGACTATCGGAAGCGGCGCCGGAAGCGGACAGTCGGGGCGCGATGGCACCGGCCCCTCGCAGCGCGAATTCAAGATAATTTTTCAAATCGCGCACGCCCGCCGCGCGCACTTTCGACAGGTCGATCTGCTCCGGCATCAAGGTGCTGAAGATGGTCACGCCCTGCCGCGCGCGCGATACCGCCACGTTCAAGCGCCGGTGGCCGCCGTCCAGATTGAGCGGGCCGAAATTCATGTTGACTTTGCCTGTCGCGTCCGGCCCGTAAGTGATCGAAAAATAGATCACGTCACGCTCGTCGCCCTGCACATTCTCGATATTTTTGATGAATAGCGGCTCATCGGCGACCCTGGCGATGGCCTGGTCAAGCGCCAGCGACTGATGTCGGCGGGCGTCGAGCAAGCGTTCGATCAGATTTTGCTGCGCTTGATTGAACGTGACCACACCCAAGGTTTGACGACAGTCCGGCGCCAGAAAGTGGGCTTCGATGGCGGCCACGATGGCGTCGGCCTCGGCGCGGTTGGTGCGCGTGCCGCCACGGTCGTACACGCCGGCCACATGCTGGAAGCGCACAGCCTGGTCCTCGGTCACCGGCGAGGGAAAGGTCACCAGGGCGTTGTCGTAGTAGGTTACGTTGCTAAAGGTGATCAGGCTTTCGTGCCGGCTGCGGTAGTGCCAATTCAAGCTCAGTTTGGGCATGCCGATGCTGAGGCATTCGTCCAGAATACTCTCCAGATCCTGCACGTTGTCCTCGTCGGCCACGTCGTCCGAGTCATCGAGCCGATTGAAGAAATTGGTGGGCGGTAGCTGCTTCGGGTCGCCCACGCACACCAGCTGGCGGCCGCGCGCGATGGCACCCACCGCGTCCCATACCGGAATTTGCGAGGCCTCGTCGAAGATCACCACGTCGAACTGCGCGTGCGCCGGATCGAGATACTGGGCCACCGATAACGGCGACATCAGCATGCAGGGTTTGAGCTTGGGCAGCAGGGTAGGCAGGCTGTGTACCAGCTGCCGGATCGGCATGTGCCTGCGCTGCTTTTGCAGCTCGCGCCGCAGCTTGCCCATTTCCGAATCGGCGCCCGGCACGATGCCGGCGCTGGACGGAATCTGGGACGCCAGCTTGGCCGCGATATAGTGTTCCGACAGTTTTTGGAAACGGGCGTCGGCGGCGCGGAACTCGGCGATTTTGCGCTCATGGTCGGCGCTCGAAAACGCGCACAGCGCCGGCTCGCCGTCGATGGCTTTTTTGAGCCACCAGCTCTGGTAGCTGAACTCGAAAAACGGCGCGATGCCGGACAGCGCGACTTGGCCCCGCTCGACGCATGCGACCAGCCCTTGCAGTCCTTGCGCGAGCGCTTTGGCGCGCACTTTCTGCCACAGGCACCAGGGCTGGATCTGGCGCGCGCTCTGGCGCCAGCCCTGCGTCAAGGCGCGCAATCGCGGCAGCGCGTCGGCGGCGCCGGAATCGACACCAAGCGCGTCCTGTGAGACGGCGGTGCTGGCGGCCTGCGCCAACGCCGCCACGAAGGCGCGATGCGCTTCGCGGTATGCCAGCAGCATCACCGCGAGCGGCCCGCCGGGCTTGAGCATGGCCCGATTGCTGCTCACGAACGGCTCCAGCTTCGCTTTGAGCATGGCGTGGCGGGCCAGGTCCGCGCCGGCGAAGCGCAGTAGCGTATCGGCGAACGAGCGCGCCCATTCGGCGCTGGCCGCTACCAGGTTCCAGTCGGTTTGGTCGCCCGCGAACGCGTCTTGCAGCAGCAGCTGCGATTCGCCCGCCATCGCACCAATGGCCACGTCCTCGGCATTGACGCGCGCCAGGGTCGCACACAACTGGGGCAGTTGCGCCGGCGGCGGGCGCTGGCCGTCCTGACGGAACAGGCGCAGGCGATTTAACACGGCGCGCTTGTTGAACCAGCTGCGCGGCCACCAGGTGCCGTTGGCGGCTTGCCACGCCATGCTCAGCTGCGCCGCTTGCACGGTCTTTAATTCATCACGGTAGGCGCCTTGCAAGCTGTCCCAGGCCGCTTGACGCGCCAAGCCATGCCGGTGCAGCGCGGCCAACCGCGCGTGCGCCGATTCGTCGTGCGCGGCCTTGGCCACGCCCGGCGGCACCGAGGGCGCCCGCATCAGTAATTCGGCCAGCCGATCCAGCTCGGCCAGTTCGGTCAGCGATAGGGCGTGATCGGGCATGCCGAACAATTCCAGCAGCGGCGCGGCGCCCTCCCCGGCGGCGGCGGCCGCGCCCGACAGCGCATCGGCGGCGTCGAGCAGCGCTTGCTGCCAGCTGGGGCTCCACTCCGGTTTGGCGATGGCCGCCAGCCGATGGTCGGACAGGCCGGACAACTGGCCGGCCAGCGCGGCCATCTGGCGCGACGTTTCGCGCAGCGTTTCCAGTTCGTCGCGGCCGTGCTGATTGACGTCCGGCCAAGGCATGGGCGCCGGCGCCTCGTCGCCGCGCGCGACGCATAGGCCGATCGCGTCGTAAATCGTCAGGTCGTTCGGATGGACCCGGTGCAGCGCCTGGGACAGCCCGTTCAAGTCCCGCCGCAGCAGGGCCAGTCGGTCGGCTTCGCGCTCCCAGTCCTTGACGCCGCGCTGGCCGGCCGCGTCGAGCGCGGCACCCAGCTGCTTCAAGACGTCGACTTTTTTGGCCTTCGACGAGTGCAGCTCGAAACAAAAAGCCCCCAGGCCGATGGCGTTGAGGCGCCGGTGCACCACTTCGAGCGCGGCCATTTTCTCGGATACGAACAGGACCGATTTGCCGGTGGCCAGCAGGTGCGCGATCAGGTTGGTGATGGTCTGGCTTTTGCCGGTTCCCGGCGGCCCGACCACCACCAAGTTCTTACCCTCCCCGGCCAGGCAGATGGCGCGCAGCTGCGACGAGTCCGACAACATGGGCGCGAACAGATCCTGCGGCCGATACTGCTCGTCCAGGGTGGATGGATCGAAGCCGGTCTCGCTGTCGGCGAAGGCCTTGCCGGGATGGTTGATCAGGTGCGCCACCACCGGGCTGGCCAGCAGCTGCTGGCGGCGTTCCTGAAGATCTTTCCACATCAAGTACTTGGAGAACGAGAAAATGCCCAGATGGACCTGGTCTTGCACTTCCCAGCCCTTCAAATCGGCCACCTGGAGCCGGAAGATCTGTAAAATTTTACCGACATCGATGCCTTTTTCATCGGTCGGCAGCACCTCGAAAGACGGCAGCTTGAGGCTGAAATCCTGGCCCAGTTTTTGAATCAGGGTCGGGTTGACCAGGGCGTCGTCGTCGTGCCGGGTCAGGCGGAAGCCGCTGCGCACCGATTGCCGCGTCAGGGTGACGGGGATGAGCAGGATCGGCGCCAGATGGCGCGCTTCGGCGTCCTTCTCCTCCTGCCATTCGAGCAGGCCGAAGGTGAGGAACAGGGTATTGGCGCCGCCCTCCTCCAGGCTGGTGCCGGCGGCGCGGAAAATCTCCAGCAAGCGCAGGTCGAGTTTGTCCTGGCCCACGTCGACCATGATCTCGCCGCGCGCCAGCGCGTCGGCCGCCATCGCGTCGCGCGGAGTGGTGGCGTGGCGGGCGGCGAACACGTCGGCGTCGCGCGCGTCGGCGCCGCCCACTGTGGCCGGCGCGGCGCGGATCTTGAAGTCGCGGCCCTCGGCCAGGCTGTCTTCCAGCGCGCAGGGGTCGGGGCAGATCAGGCGCAAATTGGTTTTGCTGGGTTTGAAGTTAAGCAGGCGGTTACGCAGCGTCAGGTCGAGCAGCTTGCTTTTCCATTTGCTCAGCCTTGCTTCGGGCGTGTCGGGCAGCGCCGCCTCGACGTCCGGCAGCCGCGTCAAGTCCAGGGTCGGCAAGGCCGGCATCGGCTCCAGCGCGGGCGCCGCCGTGGCCACCGCTTGCGTGGCCGGCGCCTGATCGGCGCCCGCGCGCGAGGGCAAGGGCCGGATCTGTAACTCGCGCGCGCGCCGGATGTCGACCGTGTACAGGAACTGCGTATGTTCGGCCAGATAGGCGTCGGCCGTGAGGCAGGCCGCGCGTAGCGTGGGGCGCGCGCCGCCGGCCACGCCGGTGGTTTCGAAGGCCAGCAGTTCGCCCGACTTGACGCGCTTGCGCACCGATTGAATATCGTCCACCACGGCGGTGGCAAAGCAGGTCTCGACCAGCCACACGCCGACCCAGGCGTGGCCCTCCTTGAACAGCACCACCGGATGCAGGCCGGCCTGCTCGAAGCAGGAGGCGAACAGCATGGCCATGTCCAGGCAGGTCGCCAGCCGGGTGGCCAGTATGCGCTCCGGGGTGCGGATTTTTTGGCCATCGGTGCCAAACGAGGCCGGCGGATTGGCATAGTGCAGATCCTCGGCCAGCAGACTGCTGTAAATCGCCGAAATCTGCTTCCAGACTTGTTCCCGGTTTTTCGATTGGTAGCCGTTCATCGAGACTGTCTCGCCACCGGCGCGCAACAGGGCCGAGGCGCCGGCGATCACGTGATCGACCACGGGCGAATTGGGCATGCAGAACGCGGCCAGCAATTCGGGCAGCGCGCGGGTGCCGGCCCACTGGTCGTAGGCGAGCACCGCGATGTCGCGGCCGGCCTGGCTGACGATGGCGCCATCGGCCAGCGCACTCGCTTCGATGACGGCCAGCTCGGTTTCGTCGAGCCGGCTCAAGTAACCGTGATCGGCTTGCAGGTCGAGCGGCCCCAGCGTGCGGCTTTCGCCCGGCGCCAGGATCGCGAACGCCAGGCTGACGCCGGCCGCGAAACGGGGCGAGCAAGCGATGGTCACCGTCAAGCCGCTCACCGGCGCCTCGCCCAGGTTGGTCACCACCAGCGTACGCAACACCGGGATGGCGTTCTGGATCGCGCCATAGCCGGTGGTGGCGTCGGCCGTCAATTGCAGGCCGATGCGCGGACGTGGCGCGGCGATGGCGCCGTCGGGGGGCAGGATTTCATTGGGCATGGGGAGCGACAAATGCTGAGGAGGAATGGAGGCAATTTACGGCACAAAAACGCTATTGTCTATTGGTAAATCACCGGTGCGGCCGGTATAAAAAAACCCGGCATCGCTGCCGGGTTTGTTGGAGGCTAACGGCCCGGGTCACGGACCGCTCGCACCACTGCGTTATAACTACGCCGAGACGGCGCCGTCTTCGGCGGCGGCGGCCTTCATCGACAGTTTCAAACGGCCGCGGTCGTCGGTTTCCAGTACCTTGACGCGCACTTGCTGGCCTTCTTTCAGATAGTCGGCCACGGCGTTCACACGCTCGTTGGCGATCTGGCTGATGTGCAGCAAGCCGTCTTTGCCCGGCATCACTTGCACGATGGCGCCGAAGTCGAGCAGCTTGAGCACCACGCCGTCGTAGCTCTTGCCCACTTCAACCGAGGCGGTCAATTCTTCGATGCGACGCTTCGCTTCCTGGCCGGCGGCGGCGTCAACCGAGGCGATGGTGACCACGCCTTCGTCGCTGATGTCGATCTGGGTGCCGGTCTCTTCGGTCAGCGCGCGGATCACGGCGCCGCCCTTGCCGATCACGTCACGGATTTTTTCCGGATTGATCTTGATGGTGATCAGGCGCGGCGCGAAGTCGGACAGCTCGGTCTTCACATGCGGCATGGCTTTTTGCATTTCGCCCAGGATGTGCTCGCGGCCTTCTTTGGCTTGCGCCAGCGCCACTTGCATGATTTCCTTGGTGATGCCCATGATCTTGATGTCCATCTGCAGCGCGGTGATACCGGTGGCGGTACCTGCAACCTTGAAGTCCATGTCGCCCAGGTGATCTTCGTCGCCCAGGATGTCGGTCAGCACGGCGAACTTGCCGCCTTCCTTGATCAGGCCCATGGCGATACCGGCCACGTGCGCTTTCATGGGCACGCCGGCGTCCATCAAGGCCAGGCAACCGCCGCACACCGACGCCATCGACGAGGAACCGTTCGATTCGGTGATTTCCGACACCAGACGCACCGAATAGCTGAACTCTTCCGGCGCCGGCAAGGCGGCCAGCAGCGCGCGTTTGGCCAGACGGCCGTGGCCGATTTCACGGCGTTTCGGGGTGCCCACGCGGCCGGTTTCGCCGGTGGCGAACGGTGGCATGTTGTAATGGAGCATGAAGCTATCGGTGAACTCGCCCATCAGGGCATCGATCTTTTGGCTGTCGCGCGCGGTGCCCAGGGTGGCCACCACCAGGGCTTGGGTTTCGCCGCGGGTAAACAGGGCCGAGCCATGGGTGCGCGGCAAGACGCTGGTGCGGATCGCGATCGGGCGCACGGTGCGGGTGTCGCGGCCGTCGATGCGCGGCTCGCCATCGAGGATTTGCGAACGGACGATCTTCGCTTCCATGTCGAACAGGATGTTGTTGACTTCAGCGGCGTCGGGCGCGGCGGCGCCGCTGGCGGCCGCTTCGCCGGCCAGGTCGGCCAGCACTGCCGAGGTGGCCGATTTGAGCTTGGCGGTGCGCTCTTGCTTATCCTTGGTTTGATAGGCGTCGCGGATCTTGCTGTCGGCAAAATGGGCCACGCGCGCGATCAGGGCGTCGTTTTTCGGCGCCGGCGCCCACTGCACTTCGGGTTTGCCGCCGTCGCGCACCAGTTCATGGATGGCGTCGATAACCGCTTTCATCTGATCGTGGCCGTAGACCACGGCGCCAAGCATGATTTCTTCGGACAATTGCTGGGCTTCCGATTCGACCATCAGCACGGCCGTTTCGGTGCCGGCCACCACCAGATCCATCTGCGATGTTTTGAGCTGGGTGACGGTCGGGTTCAAGATGTACTGACCGTTGGCGTAACCGACCCGGGCCGCGCCGATCGGGCCGCTGAACGGCACGCCCGACACGCACAGGGCGGCCGAGGCGCCGATCATGGCGGCGATGTCCGGATCGATTTCAGGGTTGACCGACAACACATGAATGATGATTTGCACCTCATTCAAATAACCTTCCGGGAACAATGGACGGATAGGACGGTCGATCAGACGCGAGGTCAGGGTTTCTTTTTCCGAAGGACGGCCTTCGCGCTTGAAAAACCCGCCCGGAATTTTACCGGCAGCATAGGTTTTCTCGACGTAATCAACGGTGAGCGGGAAAAAATCCTGGCCAGGCTTGGCATCCTTGCGCGCCACCACCGTGGCCAGCACGACCGTGTCTTCGATCGACACCAGCACCGCGCCGGAAGCCTGGCGTGCGATTTCGCCGGTTTCCAGGGTCACTTGATGTTGGCCGTACTGGAAGGTTTTGCTAACTTTATTAAACATGGGTAATCCCTTTCTATTTGCCGACAGATTTTCAGGAGCTGTCGTTCACCTCACCACAGACGGCGCCTCACGCATGGATTGCCGCCTTTACTGCTGATACGATGACGCCCGGCACGGAGCGGGACGGACATTCGGTTTATTGCCAAACGGAATTAAAAAGCGGCGCTGAAATGACAAAATGCCCGCGTCAGCGAACTGACGCAGGCACTTCTGTATAAACCGTATAAGGCAAAAATTACTTGCGCAGACCGAGTTTAGCGATCAGGTCGCGATAACGGGTAGCGTCTTTCGCCTTCAGGTAGGACAACAGGCTCTTACGACGGTTGACCATCATGATCAAACCGCGGCGGGAATGGTGATCCTTGGCGTGGGCTTTGAAGTGGCCGTTGAGCTCGTTGATACGGGCGGTCAGCAGCGCGACTTGCACTTCAGGGGAGCCGGTGTCATTTTGACCACGAGCGTTGTCCGCGATGATGGCGGCTTTGTTGATGTTTTCTACTGTCATGATGAACCTTTCACATGCGGTGCAAAGAGTCGGAACCCCGCGCACCGTGGACGACGATTAAAAAATGCTAACCCGGCTAAAAGACCGGAGCCGGAAGTATATAGGAAAAAGCGCGGCCTGTATCAGTGCGGCCGGCTTTTGTTTCGGGCATGATGGTGCAATCGTCGACTTCGCGGAGGCAGCATGCGCAATTTCGCAATAATTACAACACTGACCGTGCTGGCCGGCCTGGCCGGCTGCGCCGCCCTGTTCGCGCCGCCGCCCCAACCGGGCGAGCCGGTGGCGGCCGTGACCGCCAAGCTGGGCCGGCCGGGGGCGGTGTATCAGATCGATGGCGACAGCGTGCTCGAATATGCCACCGGTCCCTACGGTCAATACACTTATATGGCCAGGATAGGGGCGGACGGCCGCTTGCGATCCTACGAGCAAGTGCTCACCAGTGAAAAATTCGCCACCCTCAAGGTGGGCCGGGCCACCAAACAAGACGTGCTGCGCACCATCGGGCGCCCGGCCGAGACATCCTACCTGTCGCTGTCCGACCTGGAAGTATGGTCTTACCGCTACAAGGAGTCCGGCGTGTGGGACTCGATGATGCACGTCCATTTCGACCGCGCCGGCATGGTGCGCATGCTGATGAACGGCCCCGATCCGCTGCACGAGGAGCGGCGCGGGCAGTTCCGTTAGCGCTGGGGATTGACGCGCTCGATCTTGGAATGAAGCTTGTTGAGCGCGGCCAGGTAAGCCTTCGCCGAGGCCACCACGATATCCGGATCGGCGCCCATGCCATTGACGATGCGCCCGCTTTTCGACAGCCGCATCGTCACCTCGCCTTGCGACTGGGTGCCGCTGCTGATGGCGTTGACCGAGAACAGCACCAGTTCGGCGCCGCTGACCACTTCGCTCTCGATGGCGTTGACGGTGGCGTCGACCGGGCCGTCGCCCTTGCCCTCGCAGCGGTATTCCTTGCCATCCATGGCGAACACCACGCTGGCGGTCGGAATTTCGCCCGTCTCCGAGCGCTGCGACAGGGATACGTAGCAGTAATATTCCTTGTCCTGACCTTGCTGGCCGCCGCTCACCAGGGCCATGATGTCTTCGTCGAAAATGTCCGACTTCCGGTCGGCCAATTCCTTGAAGCGGGCAAAGGCGTCGTTGACTTCGGCCTCGGACGGCAGTTCCAAGCCCAGTTCCAGCAGGCGCTGCTTGAAGGCGTTACGACCCGATAGCTTGCCCAGCACGATCTTGTTGGCCGACCAGCCCACATCCTCGGCGCGCATGATTTCATAGGTTTCGCGCGCTTTCAAAATGCCATCCTGGTGGATGCCGGAAGCGTGGGCGAAGGCATTGGCCCCCACCACCGCCTTGTTCGGCTGCACGGCGAATCCGGTAATGTGCGACACCATCTTGGAGGTCGCCACGATCTGGGTGGTGTCGATCCCCACTTCCAGATTGTAATAGGCGGCGCGGGTGCGCACCGCCATCACCACCTCTTCCAGCGCGGTGTTGCCGGCCCGCTCGCCCAAGCCGTTGATGGTGCATTCGATCTGGCGCGCGCCGCCGATCATCACGCCGGCCAGGGAATTGGCCACCGCCAGACCCAGATCGTTGTGGCAGTGCACCGACCAGATCGCCTTATCGGAGTTGGGAATGCGCTCGCGCAAGCGTTTGATGGTCTGGCCGAATATTTCCGGCACCGCGTAGCCGACCGTGTCGGGGAAATTGATGGTGGTGGCGCCCTCGGCGATCACCGCTTCGAGCACCCGGCACAGAAAATCCTCGTCCGAGCGGCTGCCGTCTTCCGGGCTAAATTCGACGTCGTCGGTGAACTGGCGGGCGTAGCGCACGGCGCTCTTGGCTTGCTCGAGCACTTGCTCGGGCAACATGCGCAGCTTCATTTCCATGTGCAGGGGCGAGGTGGCGATGAAGGTGTGGATACGCTTGCGTTCGGCCGGCGCCAGCGCCTCGGCCGCGCGCGCGATATCGCGCTCGTTGGCGCGCGAGAGCGAGCAAATGGTCGATTCGCGCACCACGCTGGCGATCGCCTTGATCGATTCGAAGTCGCCCGGCGAGGCGGCGGCGAAGCCGGCCTCGATCACGTCCACCCTCATGCGTTCGAGCTGGCGCGCGATGCGGATTTTCTCTTCCCGCGTCATCGAGGCGCCGGGCGATTGTTCGCCGTCGCGCAAGGTGGTGTCGAAAATGATGAGGCGGTTCGGTTGGCTCATGACGGCTCCTGATGAAAGTGTAAGTGGCGCGCAGTGCGGTGTGGCGCTGTTGTGGCGCAAGCCGTGTTAGCGCCGTTCGCTGGGGTCGACCGGGGCGACGTCGGTCTGGACGATGCTGACCGGCTTGCCCTTGGCCATGCGCCAGAAAAACACGGCATAACCGGATATGCCATACAAGACAAAGATGGCAAACAAGACTTTGGGCGGATCGATCGATACCAGGGCAAACATCAGCGCGATCAAAATCACGGCGATGAAGGGCACCGACTTGCGGAAATTGACGTCTTTGAAACTATAGAAGGGCACGTTGGTAACCATGGTCAAGCCGGCGAACAAGGCCAGGCCCCACGATACCCAGGACAAGGTGCGGCCCGGCACCTCCAGATCGACCATCAGCAAGATGAAGCCGCTGACGATGGCCGCCGCGGCCGGGCTGGGCAAACCTTGAAAGAACCGTTTGTCCACCACTTCGATGTTGGTGTTGAAACGGGCCAGGCGCAGCGCGCCCCCGGCGCAATAGACAAAGGCGGCCAGCCAGCCCATTTTTCCCAACCCTTGCAGCGACCATTCGTACATGACCAGGGCCGGCGCGGCGCCGAAGGACACCATGTCCGACAAGCTGTCGTATTGGGCGCCGAATTCGCTCTGGGTGTTGGTGAGGCGGGCGATGCGACCGTCCAGACCATCGAGTATCATGGCGATGAAAATGGCCCAGGCCGCATGCTGGAAACGCTGATCCATGGCCATGACGATGGCATAAAAACCGCAAAACAGGGCCGCCGTGGTGAAGGCGTTAGGCAACAGATAGATGCCGCGCCGGCGCACCACGCTCTTGCCCGCGCCGGAAGCGGCAGGTTGGCGCGCGAACTTGCTAAAACGCGCGAGGCGCGAGGCCTTCGCTTTCGGAGCGGCCGATTTGGCGCGGCGACGGGGAAAGTTTGCCATAGGGTTCCAGTTCAAAGCAGGTGAGGATGCGCCGTGGTTGCCGCACCGGGGCCAACCATGTTGCCACAACAATGCTCCATTATAAGGGAGCGGGCGGCAAAACCGCACCACGGCCTGCGTGGCCAAGCCAACCCGAGCGCATGGCGCAGCCAGCAGGCCGGCTTCTTCGGGGGCATTGCCCGGGCGGCCTGGCCCAGGCGGCACTGCCCGGGTGGCCTCGCCGGGCGGCACCAGGGACCCCTTACTTAAAGCGCAGCTTGCCGACCAGACGCATTTGCAGCGTGGTCTCGCCCGGCTCGAAGCTTGGCTCCGGCACGTCGGTCGGCGTCCCTTTCATCATGGCGCTGCGCGCCATCATCGGCGCGGCGGCCCCCGCTTCGGCGCCCGCGTAATTGCCGCTGCCCTCGAAGTCCACCGTGTCGAGCACGGCGTCCGACAGCTTGCGGCCCATGGCGGCGGCAATCGCGGCCATGCGCTCGTTCAGGTTTTGATAGGTGGCGGCGAAGCGCTGCTGGTCCAGCTTTTTGGTCGCTTCCGGCGACAAGCCAAATTGCAAGCCGTTCAGGGCCAAAATCGCCTGCACCGCCGCCACCGTCTTGGGCAGCGCCGTCAGATTGGTGGTTTTCACCTGCAAATACTGGCCTACGCGCCAGGCCGTGGGCACCCGCACTTTAGGCAAATTGCCGTTGGGTAAAGGCCGCTCATCCGGATAAACAGGATAGGTGTAATACCCCTCGGTCTTTAAGATGGCCTGGGGATCGGACTTTTTGACCAGTTCTATGCCCTGGTTCATCTTTTTATTGACGCGCGCGGCCGCGGCCGCCTTGTCCTTGTCTTGCTCTTCGACCGCCAGCGTGGCGACCGCTTGATCGTTTGCCTGATGCACTTCGCCGTAGGCGGGCACCACCACCAGGGTGCCGGTGGTGGGCAGCGCTTCGGCCAGCGCGCCGTTCGGCAGGCTGAGCGCCGTCAGTACGGTTAAAGCGATGCCGGCGGGAACAGAATTGATGACGTTCATGGCAATCTCCATCGTCGAAAAAAGCAAATGGGGCACACATGCCCCATTCGTTACGCGAACCAGTCTTGCTGGATGTAAGTCAACTGTACCTGAAATGTCGGCCGCTTCCCGTCAAAGTCACAAATGGTTGCAATGGCTTACTGCCGTCCAGCATGCCGCCGGTGGAGCGGCGGCGCGCCGGCTTAGTTTTTCGATTGATCGACCAGTTTGTTCTTGGCGATCCACGGCATCATCGCGCGCAGCTTGCCGCCCACTTCTTCGATCTGGTGCTCGGCCGTCAGGCGGCGACGCGAAATCAGGGTCGGTGCGCCCGCCTTGTTTTCCAGAATAAAGCTCTTGGCGTATTCGCCGGTCTGAATATCTTTCAACACTTGACGCATGGCGTCTTTGGTTGCCGAGGTGACGATCTTCGGTCCGGTCACATATTCGCCGTATTCGGCGTTGTTGGAGATCGAGTAATTCATGTTGGCGATGCCGCCTTCATAGATCAGGTCGACGATCAGTTTCAACTCATGCAAGCATTCGAAATACGCCATTTCGGGCGCGTAACCGGCTTCGACCAAGGTTTCAAAACCGGCTTTGACCAGTTCCACGGCGCCGCCGCACAACACGGCTTGCTCGCCGAACAGGTCGGTTTCAGTTTCTTCGCGGAAGTTCGTTTCAATGATGCCGGCGCGGCCGCCGCCATTGGCCGAGGCGTACGACAGGGCGATGTCGCGCGCCTGGCCCGATTTGTCCTGGTAGACGGCGATCAGATGGGGCACGCCGCCGCCTTGGGCGTAGGTGCCGCGCACGGTGTGGCCCGGCGCTTTCGGGGCGATCATGATCACGTCCAGGTCGGCGCGCGGCACCACTTGGCCGTAATGCACGTTGAAACCGTGGGCGAAGGCCAGCACGGCGCCCTGCTTGGCGTGCGGCGCCACGTTTTCGTTGTAGACCTGGGCGATGTTTTCGTCCGGCAGCAAAATCATGATGATGTCGGCGGCCTTGACCGCTTCATCGACTTCAGCCACTTTCAAGCCGGCGTTTTGCACCTTGGCCCACGACGCGCCACCCTTGCGCAGACCGACCGTGACATTGATGCCGGAATCGTTCAAGTTCTGTGCGTGGGCATGACCTTGCGACCCGTAACCGATAATGGCGACGTTTTTGCCTTTGATCAGGGAGAGGTCGCAATCTTTATCGTAAAAAACTTTCATGGTATTTCCTATTATGTATGGTGTGAAATAATAAAACGGGTGTGACTGGCCGGCGCCTAGACTTTCAGGATGCGCTCGCCCCGCCCGATGCCGGAACCGCCGGTACGCACCGTTTCCAGGATCGAGGCGCGGTCGATCGAGTCGATGAAAGCGTCGAGCTTGCCTTTATTGCCGGTCAGTTCGATGGTGTAGGTTTTTTCGGTGACATCGATGATGCGGCCGCGGAAGATATCGGCGGTGCGCTTCATTTCCTCGCGCTCCTTGCCCACGGCGCGCACCTTGATGAGCATCAGCTCGCGCTCGATGTGGGCGCCCTCGGTCAGGTCGACCACCTTGACCACCTCGATCAGGCGGTTCAAATGCTTGGTGATTTGCTCGATGATATCGTCCGAGCCACTGGTGACAATGGTCATGCGTGACAAGGTCGCGTCCTCGGTCGGGGCCACGGTCAAGGTTTCGATGTTGTAGCCGCGGGCGGAGAACAGCCCGACCACGCGCGACAGCGCGCCCGCTTCGTTTTCCAGCAAGACAGAAATAATATGTCGCATCTTATAAGTCCTCCGAACCGAGCAGCATTTCGGAGAGGCCCTTGCCGGCTTTCACCATCGGCCACACGTTTTCCGACTGGTCGGTAATGAAGTTCATGAACACCAGCCGGTCTTTCATCCCGAACGCTTCCTTGAGCGCGCCATCGACGTCGCCCGGTTTCTCGATCTTCATGCCGACGTGGCCATAAGCCTCGGCCAGCTTTTCAAAATCGGGCAGCGAATCCATATACGATTCCGAATAGCGTCCGCCGTAATCGATCTCTTGCCATTGCCGCACCATGCCGAGGAAGCGGTTATTGAGCAAAATGATTTTCGGCGTCAAGTGATATTGTTTACACGTGGCCAATTCCTGGATGCACATCTGGATCGATCCTTCGCCCGTGATGCAGGCCACGGTGGCGTCCGGATTGGCCATTTGCACGCCCATGGCGTAAGGCAAGCCCACCCCCATGGTGCCCAGGCCACCGGAATTGATCCAGCGCCGCGGCTTGTCGAAGCGGTAATACTGGGCCGCCCACATTTGATGCTGACCCACGTCGGAAGTGATGAAGGCGTCGCCGTCGGTCAATTGCCACACTTTTTCGACCACCGACTGCGGCTTGATGAGCAGGTCGGAAGGGGCGTATTTGAGGCAATCGCGGCCGCGCCATTCGGCGATCTGCCGCCACCACTGCTTCAGGGCCGGTCCGTTGACCTTGCCTTCGCCCTTGGCTTCGGCCGCGTCGAGCTGGGCCAAAAATTCGATCAGCACATCCTTGACGTTGCCGACGATGGGAATGTCGACCTTGACCCGTTTCGAGATCGACGAGGGATCGATATCGACGTGAATGATCTTGCGCGGATGCGAGGCGAAATGCTTGGGGTTGCCGATCACGCGGTCGTCGAAACGGGCGCCGATGGCGATCAGCACGTCGCAATGCTGCATCGCCATATTCGCTTCATAGGTGCCATGCATGCCGGGCATGCCGACAAACTTGTCGCTCGAGGCGCGGTAGCCGCCCAAGCCCATCAGGGTATTGGTGCAGGGGAAACCGAGCTTGTCGACCAGCCGGTTCAATTCCGGCGCCGCGTGGGCCAGGATCACGCCGCCGCCGGTGTAAATCATGGGCCGTTCCGCTTGCAGCAGCAATTGCACCGCCTTGCGGATCTGGCCCGCATGGCCCTTGTCGACCGGACGGTAGGAACGCATTTCGACTTCCTTCGGATAGTCGAACACGCATTTGTGCATGCTGATGTCTTTGGGGATATCGACCAGCACCGGCCCCGGGCGTCCGGTGCGGGCGATGAAAAACGCTTTCTTGACGGTGGCCGCCAGGTCCTTGACATCTTTGACCAGGAAGTTGTGCTTGACCACCGGGCGCGTGATGCCGACCGTGTCGCATTCCTGGAACGCGTCCTGGCCGATGGCGTGGCTGGGCACCTGGCCGGAAATGACCACCATCGGGATCGAGTCCATATACGCGGTCGACAGGCCGGTCACCGCGTTGGTGACGCCGGGGCCGGACGTGACCAGCGCCACGCCCACCTTGTTCGAACTGCGCGAATAGGCGTCGGCGGCATGCACGGCGGCCTGCTCGTGGCGCACCAGGATATGCTGAAATTTATTTTGCTGGAAAATAGCGTCGTAGATGTACAGGACCGCTCCGCCCGGATAGCCGAAGACGTGCTCGACGCCCTCTTCCGCCAGACAGCGCACCAGAATTTCGGCGCCCGTAATCGGTAAGGATGATGCTGTTGCTGATGTTGACGATGATGACGATGCCGGACTTGCTGCTTCGTTGTTCATGACACATTCCTTTCAAGGTCCATTGGGAGATTGATCGGATGCTCTTTCCTGACGAAGTGCGCGCCGCTACAGTGCCCCTGCTTCCCTTCTCTCTGCGGTCATGCCATTTCTTTGGGTAGCCGTAGATACCTGACAAAATGACACTTAACGCAACTCGTTCGGCGGGTTTTCCGTAGCGCTGACACGCACCGCTCGCGCTTGTGGCACGGGTTGGAGCAAACTGCCTACTAGATGAAAGCGCGTCGGTTGCAGTTGGCGTTGTGTGCCGATCGCAACCAGACTACAGCTCCGGGATATGCGAAGCGTCCGTCACGGTACTAGTTTGCATCGTTTTGGTCAAGGCATATTATCCCGATCACGGCCGGCGACCCGGAAACACAGGAAAAAACCTGCACATTTGGGCAAATTTTGCTAGCATGCGCTCAGTTTGAAAAAGCCGCCCGCGCGGCCCTTGTCGCACCCTGGCCGGCCCCGGCGCCCGCCGCGGTGCCCCCAATCACATCGCAGCCCCGGCAGCCCGCTCCATTCGCATGGCCACAGACAAAGAATTATCCGATTTCCTAGAACATGTGGAACGGCGCGCCTTTAAACAAGCCGTCTACGCGGTGCGCAAAGATGAATCGGCCCTCGATATCGTGCAAGACGCGATGATCAAGCTCGCCGAAAAATATGGCGACAAGCCGGCCGCCGAGTTGCCGATGTTGTTTCAACGCATATTACAGACGACCATACTCGACTACTTCCGACGCGAAAAAGTGCGCAACACCTGGGTCAGCCTGTTTTCCGGTCACAATGCTTCCGGCGACGAGCACGAAGACTTTGATATACTCGAAACGTACGAAGCCGAGGCAGGATCGGAAGCGTCCGAATCGAGTGCCGACAAGGTCGAGCGCATGCAAACGCTTGAACTGATCGACGAAGAGGTACAAAAGCTCCCGGCGCGTCAACGGGAAGCCTTCCTCATGCGTTACTGGCAGGACATGGACGTGGCTGAAACAGCCGAAGCGATGGGATGCTCGGAGGGCAGCGTCAAGACGCATTGCTCGCGCGCAACACATGCCCTCGCCGAATCGCTCAAAGCCAAGGGAATTAAATTATGAACACCGATGATCTCAATTTCGCTTACAAAGTGCGGCATGCGCTAAACGAAACGCTGGACCATTTGCCGCCGGCCACCACAGACCGCCTGGCGTCCGCGCGTCAACTCGCGCTGGCCCGCAAGAAGGCGCACGCGGCCGCGCCAAGTGTCGGCATGCTGGCCCGCTGGCGCGCCCGTTTTGCGGCCCAGCCCGCATCCTGGGTGGGCCGCATGGGTGTGGCGGTGCCGCTGTTGGCGTTGGCCGCCGGCATGGTCGGGGTCTATCAGTACGAGCAAGAACAACGCATCGCCGATCTGGCCGAGGTGGACGCGGCCGTGTTGTCGGACGAATTGCCCCTGTCGGCCTATCTCGATCACGGCTTTAACGCCTACCTCACCACGAAACGCGAACAATAAACATGACAGGTCACCACGTGCGCGCCGTTTTCCTGGCCCTGGCCGGCTTGGCTCTGGGTGGCGCCACGCGCGACAGCGCGGCCCAGGCGGGCGGGCCCGCCGTGGCGACCATGCCGGCCGCGGGCGCGCAAGCGCCTGTCGCCAAAAACGTGCTTACCGTCAAGACCGCCGACAACCCGGCCTGGAGCGCCTTGAGCAAGCCCCAGCAAGAAGCGCTGGTGCCGCTGGCGGGCGAATGGGACAAGCTCGATGCGCTGCGCAAGCAAAAATGGCTGGAAATCGCCAACCGTTACGCGTCCATGAAACCGGACGAGCAGCAACGGGTGCACCAGCGTATGCGCGAATGGATCAAGCTGACGCCGGACGAGCGGCGCCTGGTGCGGGAAAACTATACGCGCGCCAAAAAAATCGAACCCAGTCAAAAGTCGGCCCAGTGGGAACAGTACCAGCAACTGCCTGACGATCAAAAGAAGAAACTGGCGGCCGACGCGGCCGCTAAGAAAAACGTGACCAGCGTGCCGTCCGCCGCGCAAAGCAAGGCCCGCGCCACCATGCCGGCCCCGCCCACCCCTGGCGCGGCCAGCGGCGGCAACCCGGGCGTGGTGCCGCCCACCATTCCCGCGCCACCGGCCGCGGCGACGGCGCCAGCGGCCGGCGCCCCGCCCGCAACCTCACCCGCCAATGCCAAATAGCATACAGAGTAGCCCGCACAGCAGCGCCGTTCCATCCATATCACGGCGCCTGATCTCGATGGTCTATGAAGCGCTGCTGCTGTTCGCGGTGGTGTTTCTGGCCGGCTTGGTATTCGATGTCGCCACGCAAAGCCGGCAAGCCCTCGCTTACCGCCACGCTCGTCAATTTCTGTTATTTTTGGTGATGGCCGCCTACTTCATCCATTTCTGGAGCCGGGAAGGCCAAACCCTGGCCATGAAAACCTGGCGTATCAAGCTCATGGTGCCCGGCCTGAACCGGGTGCCGGTGCGCGTGGCCGCCCTGCGTTACCTGCTGGCCTGGATGTGGTTCCTGCCGGGGCTGGTGGTCAACTACGCGGCCAACTTCAAAACCTGGACCGAACTGGGGGTGATGGCCGCCGGCATGGCGCTGTGGGCCGCCACCGCCCTCTTCACCGGTAACGGACAATTCCTGCACGATAAACTGGCCGGCACCCAGCTGGTGCAATTGCCCAAGCTGTCAAAAAAGCACAAGACGGATCCCACCGCCGCGCCCGCCGCCTGACGGGACGGCCGCTCTCCTCCGGGCGGCCGTGCTTGCTCCACCCGTGGCCCGTTCATATCGGCGCCGCCATCGTTTCTCTGCGCGCCGGCGCCCGATATAAAAGCGGCAATAAAACAACACCGCCGCCTGACCGAAATGGCCTCTGCCCGGCACGCTTGAATCTTTACAAAATCATCACAAAAATATTGTCGATCGACAAAAAATTTTGTTACCATACCGATTCCCGTGGTATCGGCGCGTCCGCGCCGCACGGTCACCTATCTCGGTCCCGCATGAATAATGTCATACGTTCGCTCTACGACTTGATCCAAGGCCGGCAACACAATCGCATCTTGCGCATCGCGTTTCCCCACAACGACGCGCCCGCCTCCAGCTTCTTGGTCAATCGGCTCGACGCTACCGAAAGTTTATCGCGCGACTTCGCCTTCACGGTGGAATTGCTGAGCGACGACGCCAACGTACCCTTGAAAGAGATGCAGGGCAAGCTGCTCAGCATCGAGCTGGTACGCGGCGACGGCACGCTGCGTTATTTCACCGGCTATGTATTTAGCTTTCAGCGCAAAAAATCCGATGGCAGCATCACCTTTTATGAGGCCAGGCTGGGACCGTGGCTCCAATATCTGAGTCTGCGCAAGGATAACTACCTGTTTCACGAGAAGAGCTTGCGCGAGCAGACTGACAGCATTTTCGCCGATTACGCGACCTATCCCGATTGGGATTGGCGGGTGGCCGGCGAAGACGCGCCAATGACCGACGCTTGCCAATTCGACGAGACCGATTTCAATTATCTGAGCCGGCGCTGGGAAGCGGCTGGTTATTACTATTGGTACGAGCATAGCGCCGAGGGCCATAAACTGGTGGTGGCGGACGATTCCACCATGGCCGCGCCGATCGATGGCGGCGGCGGGGTGCGTTTCCAACGCCATGGCGGCATCAAGGAAGAAGACGGGATCGACAATTGGTCGCCGGTGCGCCATCTCGCCCCGTCCAGCGTGGCCCTGAGCAGTTTCAATTTCAAGAGTCCGGCCCCGGCCGATGTGGTGGTGCCGACCCTGGCCAAACAAGGCAATGTGCCGGCCATCGAAACGTACGAATACGCCGGTGCCTACGGTTTCGACAATCTCAAGGATGGCGACGCGCTGGGCCAGCTGCGCATGGAAGAAGTCGAAGGCCAGAGCAAGTATTACGAGGCGCAGGGTAACAACCGCTTCGTTCTGCCAGGACGGAGCCTGCAACTGCTCGACCATTTCGAGTTCCATCGCCTCGGCGAGCGCCAGGCAGGCGGCAACGATTTTCTGGTCTTGGCGGTGGAGCATACTGCAAGTAACAATTATCTGACGCAAAGCGACGCGGGTCCGTATTACCGCAACCGCATGACCTGCACCCGCAAAAACGTGACCTGGCGTCCAGGCCGCGACTTCAACAGCAAAACCACCCGCATCCTGGCGCCGCAAACGGCCATCGTGGTGGGTCCGTCCGGTCCCGACAGCATCCACACCGACCAATACGGCCGCATCCGGGTGCAATTTCATTGGGACCGGGTCGGCAGCCGCGACGAGCGCAGCTCGGCCTGGGTGCGGGTGGCCAGCCTGTGGGCGGGCGCCGAGCTGGGCGCGTCGGCCATTCCACGGGTCGGTTCGGAAGTCATCGTGCAATGGCTGGACGGCAATCCGGACCGCCCGATCGTCATCGGCAGCGTGCGCAACGAACTGACCATGCCGCCGTGGAAGCTGACCGACCAGCAGGCGTTGATGGGCTTGCGCAGCCGGGAATTGGCGCCCCGCCGCGGCAACACGGCCGGCGGACGCAGCAATCATCTGATTTTGGACGACACCAACGCCCATATTCAGGCCCAGCTCAAGAGCGATCATCAGTGCAGCCAACTGTCGCTCGGCCATATCACGCGCATCGAGGACACCACCGGGCGCAAGGACGCGCGCGGCGAAGGCTGGGAAATCGCCACCAACGCCTGGGGCGTGGCGCGCGCGGCCAAAGGCATGTTGCTGACCACGGAGGCGCGCAACAATGCCGCCTTGCACGCAAAAGACATGGGCGAGACGGTCTCGCGCCTGACCTCGGCGCGCGCCTTGCACGAAACCCAGGCCGGATTGGCCGAACAAAATGGGGCCCAGGAAAAAGACAAACCCGGTCAGCAGTCCGACATCGCGCGTGCCCTGCGCGCGCAAAACGAGGCTTTGAAGGGGCGCGGCGGCGATGGCGACGGTTTTCCCGAACTGGCCGAGCCCTTGTTGGTGCTGGCCAGTCCGGCCGGCATCGCCAGCACCACCGCGCAATCGACCCATATCGCCAGCGACCACCACACCTCGCTGAGCACCGGCAAGAGCGTGTCGATCGCGGCCGGCGAAAGTTTTTTCGCCAGCGTCAAGCAGACCTTGCGCCTGTTTGCCCACAAGGCCGGCATGAAACTGATCGCGGCCGCCGGCGACATCGACCTCAAGGCATTGTCGGACAATATCAACTTGCTGGCCAAGCTCAACATCACGCACACGGGCAACAAGATCATCATCAACGCCACCGAGGCGGTGGAAATTAACGGCGGCGGCAGCTACGTCAAGTTCAGCGCGGCCGGCATCGAACACGGCAGCAAAGGCGGCTTCGTGGTGCACTCCGCAAACCAGTTTTTCAAGCCCGAGCAAAGCATCGACGCGAAGCACCAAGCCGACTTTGTCGACGGCACGGTGAAAAAGTACAGCCAACAGGTAATGGTCGATCCCGCGCTGTGGAACGTGGCCGGCGCCGCCCAGGCGGTGAGCTATAAGTTCATCTCCAACGTCAACACCGTGCTGGGTTCGGGAACACTGGATGGCGAAGGCAAATCGAGCCGCCTGTTTACCGATATGGCGCAGCCGGCGGCGGTCGAGATCGATGTCAACGGCGGCCAATGGAAACAGATGATGACCGATCGGCACGACGAACTGGGCGCGCCCCTGAGCGGGGTGGAGGTGGTGTTCGACTATCTCGACCATGACGAGGTGGACGACCTGTCCGATCTGCCCGACGAGGACGGACAGCCCGATGGGCAGCCGGTGTAGATTAAACGCCCGACCGGTCCGCAATTATTTCGAGAAAACCATGCTTATGAAACGATTTTCGCTTTGTCCGACCGTTGTGCCCGTGCTGCTGACGTGCGCGCTCGCGCAGGGGGCCCAGGCCGCCCCCGCCGCCGCCGCCGTCACCTTGACGCCACCGAACTTGGCCTCCACCATCGCCCAGATCAGCAAAACGGCCGATGGCAATCTGTGCCTGGTCGGGGCCGCCTTTGACCCGGATGGCGACTTGGTCAAGCGTGGACGCGTCATCCTCTACAATCCGGTCAGCAAAAAAATCGTCTGGCAGAAAACCGTCGACGCGCCCGACGATCTGGCCCACAACCGCTTCGTTGCCTGCCGCTCGGATGGCACTTACACCTATGTCGGCGCCAATATCGATACCAACACCGAACGCTCGCGCAGCCACAGCTTCGCCTTCGTGTTCAAGTTCGACCAGCACGGCAAGCTGGTGGCCAAACACAATCTGGTCACCGGCAGCGTCAATTCGCTGATTTACGACCTCGACATCGACAGCGCCGGGGTGACCGTGGTGGGCATGGACAGCGCCGAGACCGAGACCAGCGAAACGAACGCGATCTATTTCGCCAAACTCGATTCCGCGCTCAAAGAGGCCAAGGTCACGCGCCTGGCCAACGGCGCCTACGGCGCGCCGGCGGCGGCCAAGTTGTCCCACGATACGGTGCTGTTGGCAGGTAACTTTTACCCGGCCACCGTGTCCAAGAGCGCCAACGTGGAAGACTATGCGGTATCGAAGATCGGACCGTCGCGCAAGTACCAGTTCAGCGTGCGGCCGCAGCGCGCCGCGCCGGAGCGCATCGCCAGCGCGATCACGCCCGGCGGTGAGATTGTTTCGCTCGGCTATACCGGTAAGCAGTCCCATCTGACCGTGGTGAACGAAGAAGGCAAAGTCACGCAAGATCTCCAGTTCAACAGCAAGTTTTGCCAGACGACGGCCCTGAGCACCCACCGCGGCGGCTTGTACGCGATCCGCAAAAGCTGCGACCAGAACCAGACCGCGCCAAAATTGGTGTTGCTAAACCGTCAGGACGCTAGCGAAAAGGTGGTGGGCGGCATCAGCGGCGAGCCGCAAACCTTGTTTGCGGACGGGTCCAGCCTGTACCTGATATCGGAAAAACCAAACGGCAGTTTGCAGCTGTACACCATCGCGGTGGGAGAATAAACATGGCGTATTCGGATAACGATAAACTCGCCTTCATTGGGCGCTTGTACTGCCCGGCGCGGGCCGTCGCGGACGAGACCGGCTGTTCGTGGGAGCTGATCCTGGCCCAAGCCGCGCAAGAAACCGGCTGGGGCGAACGGGTTTTACCAGGAACAAACAACGTATTCAATATCAAGGCTGACAAAAGCTGGAAAGGCGAGACCAAAACCTTCCATGTGAAAGAATACGACGAGCACAAACGCCCGTTTTACATGGATTCGCCATTTCGCGTCTATCCCAGCTATTTGAACAGCCTGCGCGATCGGATGGCTTTCTTGAAGAGCAACCCGCGCTATCACAAATTGAACGACGCCGACATCAAGGGCAACCTGGAAAAGGAAGCGCACGCATTGCAGGCGGCCAAGTACGCGCTGGACCCGGACTATGCCAATGCGCTGGTCAGGGTGGCGCGCGGGCCCATGATGCGGCGCGCGCTGGCGAAGGCGAAGCTGGCCGGCTGCGCGGGCACTCTGCCCGTGATCGAAGTGTTCCTCAAGGATGGGGCCAAGGTCGCCATCGCCAACACCAAAGTCACCATCAGCCACGCCGGCCGCAGCGCGAGCGCGGTGACGGACGCCCATGGCAGCCTGGCCATCAAAATCACCGCCACCAGCACCGGCGTGGTGCAATTGAAGTTGTATGACGACTTCAAGCGGGTCTGGATCGATGTCGCGCCGGTCACCATTCCCAGCCCCGTCAAATCGATCACGGTGACGCTGGTGGCGCCCACCTTCACCATCCACACCAGCACCCGCGTGCACGACAAAGACGCGGCGCCGGCGAGCCACGGCGCCGCCGCCCACGCCGGCGGCGGCACGGCCGCGCCGAAAAGCTCGGCCCCCATCCTGGCCAAGGCCGGCGGCGGCGCGCCCAAATCCGGCGCGGGCACCAGCGCGGCGACGCAGGCCGGCACGCATGGCGCCAGCCATGGCGGCGCGGCCGGCACGCATGCCGGGTCGGCCGGCGCGACCGCTCATCATCAAGGCGGCACCACGCGCACCAAACCGTATAAAATCGAAAAAGGCGATACCCTGGCCAAGATCGCGGCCACCTTCAAGATGCGCTACAAAACAATCGCCGATTTGAACGGCATCGCGTCGCCTTACATCATCCGGCCCGACCAGATTTTGCAGATACCGGTGATGGAAGAAGCGGGCCACGCGGCCGGCGGCACGAAGGAACACGCAACGCACGCGCCGGCCCATACCACCACCGCGCACCACACGGGCACGCACATGGGCACGCACACGGCTGGCGGTCATGGCGTCGCTCAGCATGGCGCGGCGCATCCAACCGCCACGCATGGCGGCGGCGCGCACGGTGCGGGCGGGCATGGCACGAATGGACACGCGGCGCAAGGCGGCACGCACAAACCGGCCGCCGGCTTTCCGTCGAACGGCCAGCAGTCCGGCTCCATGTTTTCCGATTTTTTGACTTCGCTGCATGCGGCCTACTACCGGGACGAATCGAACAAGCCGAAGACCGAAGTGATGCCGGCCATGAAAGCGCCCTGGATGAAGTTTGCCGAGGAAGAGTTCAAGGCCAAGGTCAAACGCGTGGCCGGCACCGGCGTCAACTCGCATATCACGGAGTATTTCACGGCCACCAGCTATAACAATCACAAGGCCATCGCCGATGACGAAACGGCATGGTGCGCCGCGTTCTGTAACTGGTGTCTGGTGAAGGCCGGCTTCAAGGGCGATAACAGCGCCAGGGCCGCCGACTTCAAAACCTGGGGCCGGGCGACCAAGGACAACAAGCCGGCGCTCGGCGCGGTGGCCGTGATCAAGTTCTCCGACGGCTCGCATCACGTCACCTTCGTGGCGGGATTGACAAAGGACGGCAACCGGCTGGCCACCTTGGGCGGCAACCAGGGCGACAACCACGGCGTCACCCATAGCCACATCGGGGTGGGTTCGGTGGTGTGCTACCGCTATCCGAGCGACTACGCGGACTACCCGGAAGACTACATTTTGCACGACGTCAAGAGCGACGGCGCCGCGTTGACGGCGGCAGGCACACACTAACAAAGGTAACTCATGAAGAAAAATATCGTGTTCGCAGCGGTGCTATGCGTGTCGGCATGCGTGCAAGCGTTTCCGGGAACCGTGGAACTGACCCGCAAGGATGGTGAAGTGAGCCGCACCCTGGTGCTGAGCAAATGGAGCGTCGACAAGCGCGGCGTACCCTCCTTCGACTACCGTTACACACAATCGGGCGCCAACTGCGCCTACGAACGCAATGGCCACGCGGTCGCCGGCTTCGAGGACAATGGCGATTCGGTGGAGCTGGAGGTCTACCATCCGCAAGACGACAAGGGCAAGGAAGGCCCGCCGGTGACCTTCTTCTACGACCGCGACGACACCTCGGTGGTGTTCGAGATGGAAAAGGAAGTCAAAAACAAGGTGCGCAAGGTGGCATACGCGGATCGGGCGATGAAGAAAAAATTCGCCAACCAATGCGGCTTGACGGAAAAAAGCCCCTCGCTGCTATTTAAGAATAAATAAGCGCCCTTTAAAAGCGCTCGAACTCCTGCAAATAGCGCCATTGGCCGCACGGCAGCGCGCCCATCGAGATGCGGCCGATGCGCAAACGCTTCATTGACACCACCGACAAGCCCACCATGCGGCACATATGGGCGATCTGGCCCGGCTGCACGCCCTTGAGGGCGAAACGCAAACGCGTCTCGTTCTGCCAACTGACTTTGATCGGCGCCAGCGCTTTGCCATTGAAGGGCAAGCCGTGATTGAGCAGGGCCAGGCCGTTTGCTCCGATCGCGCCGGCCACTTCGACCAGAAATTCCTGCTCCACCCGCGCCGCCTCGTCCACCAGCTTGCGCGCCACGCGAAAATCCTGGGTCAGCACCACCAGGCCGCTGGCGCTGGTATCGAGCGGATTGGTCAAGCTCAGCCCGACCAGATGGCGCTTTAAGAAACGGGTGGTGTTGGGCGCCTGCGCCAGCAAACTGTCCGGACCCAGGCAGCTGAGGGCGGACTTGCCGGCGCCATCGAGGCCGGCGTTCACGCCGGCCGGCTTATGCAGCAAAATGGTGACGGGCGCGATCTCGTCCAAGGTGGCGCCGGGCGCCAGCACCACCTGCTGGCCGGGGCCCACGCGCGCGCCCGCTTCTTCGACCGGCACCCCGTCCACACTGACCCAGCCGCCCTCGATATACAACTCGGCCTCGCGGCGCGAACATGGCAGGGTGTCGGCCAGCCGTTTGGCAAGGCGGACGGTATCGTCGGAAGGGGCAGCGCTCATCGAATCGGCCAGGCAGGAAGAAAGGCGCCCATTGTAACGGGCGCCGCCCGCGTTATGCGCCGTGGCGCTGAAAATAGGCGGCGAAAACCTCGGCCACCCTCCGCGCGCCGTCGCGCGTCACGTCAAGATGGGTGACCAGGCGCGTGCGCGGCGCCACGCTGGCCCGTATCCGTTCCCGCCGCAGCGTCTCGGCCAGGCCGGCGCCGCGCTCAAGCCGATGCCCTGCCGGATGGCGGCATTGCAGCTGCGCGCCCCGTCCAGATGGGTGGTCAGGCCGCGCCGGTGCGCCAGCGCGGTGGCCCGGGGCCGGGTAATCGGGCGTCAGCACACGCCCGCCGATGGTGTTTTCCAGCGCCAGCAACTAGGTGCGGGCGACATGAAAATCGTCGGGCTGATCTGGGCTTCGATCTCTTCCAACGCCGGACTGCCGTCGGCCTGGTTGACGATCGGTTTGCGTTAACCCGCTTGTGGCGATGGCGAGCGCGCCACCGCCTCGGTGAAAAAGCGCTGCCCCATCTCTTCCAGCCCCAAGGTCTCCAGCACTTCCCGCAGCCGCTCGCTTGGGCGCTGGCGCGGCAGGTTCTGGTAGCTGGCCACAATCAGCTCGTTTTTCATCGAATGCTCCCAGCCCACCAGTTCCGTCACGCTGACCTGGTAGCCGTGCGCCTCCAGCTGCAAGCAGCGCAGCACGTTGGTGATCTGGCTGCCGAATTCGCGCGTGTGCAGCGGGTGGCGCCAGATTTCGGTGAGCGCGTTTTTGGCCAGGGCCTTGCCCTTGTTTTTCTTGAGCACAGAGGCCACTTCGGCTTGACAGCACGGCACCAGCACCATGAACCTGGCCCGCTTTTTCAGGGCGAAATGGATGGCGTCGTCGGTCGCGGTGTTGCAGGCATGGAGCGCGGTGACGATGTCGATCCGCTCCGGCAGGCTGGCCGATTCGGTCGCTTCGGCCACCGACAGGTTGAGAAACGACATGCCGGGAAAATCGAATTGGGCCGCCAGCTGCTGCGAGCGCAGCACCAGCTCCTCGCGCGTTTCGATGCCGTAGATGCGCGAGCCGTCCTGCAAGTGCTTGAAGAACAGGTCGTACAAAATGAAGCCCAGATAGGACTTGCCGGCGCCGTGATCGACCAGCGAGATGCCGCGCGCGCCGGTGTGCAGTTCACGCAACTCGGCCAGGAGCGGTTCGATGAACTGATACAGGTGGTACACCTGCTTGAGCTTGCGCCGGCTGTCCTGGTTCATCTTGCCGTCGCGGGTCAAAATGTGCAGCTCCTGGAGCAAGGCGATCGACTGGCCCGGACGGACGTCGGGCAGGGTCTCGATGTTGCTGACGGTCGCCTTGGCGCCGCCGTGCGGGTGGGCGGCCGGCGCCGCCGTTTTAGCGCGCTTCATCGATCCACGCCGCCTGTATCGCCTCGAGCACCTTTTCGCCGCCACGCGTGTGGTCGTCGTCGAAGCCGTCGAGCGCCACCACCCAATTATGCAGGTCGGTGAAGCGCACCGTCAGCGGATCGCGCTCGGGATACTGGTCGTACAGGGCCTCGGCGATCAGGCTGATATCACTCCATTTCATGGCGAACTCCTATCAGTGGCTGCCTTCGCTGACCTGGTTGATGGTGTATTTGGGGATCTCGACCACCAGGTCGGTTTCGCCCACGATGGCTTGGCACGACAGGCGCGACACCGCTTCCAGACCCCAGGCGCGGTCGAGCAGGTCTTCTTCCTTTTCCTCGGCCTCGCCCAGCGAGGCGAAACCCTCGCGCACCAGCACGTGGCAAGTGGTGCAGGCGCACGACTTTTCGCAGGCGTGTTCGATGTCGATATCGTTCTCGAGCATGATATCGCACAGCGATTTGCCGGCCGGCGCATCGATCACGGCGCCTTCCGGGCACAATTTGGGGTGGGGCAGAAAAACGATTTGTGGCACTGTTGACCTCTGGATGAAAATGATAATGAAACTGCGGGACCGGCGACCGTCGGCTACGACACCTGGTCCAGCGTTTTGCCGGCCAACACGCTGCGCACGCTGCGGTCCATGCGGCGCGCCGCGAAGTCCTCGGTGCCGTGCGCCAGCGCCTCGACCGCGCTCTTGACGCCCTGATGGCCGCCCTCCCCGCCCGCCGAGCGCGCCACCGCCGCGCGCACGCCGGCCAGCAGCGTGTCCACTTCGGCCCGTTCGGCTTCGGACAGCAGATTGCCATCCTGGGCCAGCGCGGCCTCGGTGGCCAGCAAAATGCGCTCGGCCTCGACCTGTTCTTCGCGCAGCGCGCGCTGGGCCATGTCGCCCTCGGCCGCGCTATACGATTCTTGCAGCATGCGCGCCACGTCGTCGTCGGCCAGGCCGTAGGCCGGCTTGACGCTGATCGACGCCTCCACCCCGGAGCGCAGCTCGCGCGCCGAGACCGACAGCAAGCCGTCGGCGTCGACCTGGTAAGTGATGCGGATGCGCGCCGCCCCCGCCACCATGGGCGGAATGCCGCGCAGCTCGAAGCGGGCCAGCGAACGGCAGTCGCTCACCAGCTCACGCTCGCCTTGCAGCACATGCACCGCCAGCGCGGTCTGGCCATCCTTGAAGGTGGTGAATTCCTGGGCCCGGGCGCACGGAATGGTGGAATTGCGGGGGATGATTTTCTCCACCAGGGCGCCCATGGTCTCGATCCCCAAGGACAGCGGAATGACGTCCAGCAGCAACCAGTCGTCGCCGGCGGCGCGGTTGCCGGCCAACAGATTGGCCTGGATCGCCGCGCCCAGCGCCACCACTTTGTCGGGGTCGATATTGGCGTGCGGGGTGGTGTGGAAGTACTCGCTCACGGCGCGCTGCACATGCGGCATGCGGGTGGCGCCGCCCACCATGACCACGCCGTCGATGTCGTCGGCGTCCACGCCGGCGTCGCGCAGCGCCTTCTTAATCGCGCTCATGGTTTTGGCCACCAGGTGCTGGGTCATCTGGGCGAATTCGGCCGCCGTCACGCGCAGGTGCACTTCCTCGCCCGAATTGAGCACCGCGTCGATGGTGGTCTCGGCCTTGGTCGAGAGCAGCTCCTTGACCTCGCGCGCCTTGACCATCAGGATCGCGGTGTCCTCGTCGGACAGCGGCGCCAGTTTTTCCTGCGCGCTGATCCAGCAGAACAGGCGGTGATCGAAGTCGTCGCCGCCCAGGGCCGAATCGCCGCCCGTGGCCAGCACCTCGAACACGCCCTTGCTCAATTTGAGGATCGAGATATCGAAGGTGCCCCCGCCCAGGTCGTAGACCGCGTACAGCCCTTCCGAGCCATTGTCCAGGCCATAGGCGATGGCGGCGGCGGTCGGCTCGCTGAGCAGGCGCAGCACGTTGATGCCGGCCAGCTGGGCCGCGTCCTTGGTGGCCTGGCGCTGGGCGTCGTCGAAATAGGCCGGCACCGTGATGACGGCGCCCACCAGATCGTCGCCCAAGGCGTCTTCGGCGCGCTGGCGCAAGGTGGCCAGAATCTGGGCCGAGATCTCGACCGGGCTTTTCACGCCGGCCACCGTCTTGATCCGCACCATGCCGGGCAGGTCCTGGAAATCGTAGGGCAGGTTTTCGGCGTGGGCGATGTCGTGCAGGCCGCGCCCCATGAAGCGCTTGACCGAGACGATGGTGTTTTTCGGGTCCGTGGTGCGGGCCGCCAGCGCCTTGTTGCCGATATGGGCGTGACCGTTGGGCAGGTAGCGCACCACCGACGGCAGCAGGGCGCGCCCGTCCTCGTCGTTGAGCACTTCGGCGATGCTGCTGCGCACGGTGGCCACCAGCGAATTGGTGGTGCCCAGGTCGATACCCACCGCCAGCCGGTGCTGGTGCGGCGCGGTCGACATGCCGGGCTCGGAAATTTGTAGAAGTGCCATGAAAACCTGTATGGTGAAAGTGCCGGCAGCGCCGACGGCGCCGCCAGCGATGCCGGCGCCGCCCGCCGCGCGCTAGGCTTCGATTGCTTCGAAGGCGAACCTGACTTCGTCGCCGAATTTATCCAGAAACATCAACGCCCGCACCCCTTGCGCGGCGGCGTGGAAGTCGCCGGCGTCGAGCAACTGCCCCACTTCGGCCAGTTGCGCCTTGCGCGCGGCCTTGAGCTGACCCTCGAGCGCCTCCAGCGCCTCGGTGTCGCGGCCGGCGCGCGCCTCGCCCAGCTCCTCGCGCCACTCCATCTGCTGCATCAGGAACGCCATCGGCATGGCCGTGTTGGACTCGGTCTGCAAGTCCACGCCGTTCAATTCGCACAGATACTGGGCCCGCCGCTGCGGCTGTTTGAGGGTTTGATAGGCTTCGTTGGCGCGCGTGGCCCACTGCATGGCGACGCGTTTTTCGGCGTCGCCCGCGTTGACGAATTTATCGGGATGGACCCGGCTCTGCACGTCGCGGTAGGCGCGGTCGAGGGCGCCGGTGTCGATGCCGAATTGCTGCGGAAGCTGGAACAGGTCGAAATGATTTTGCATGCTTAGGTATATCGGTTCGCTACCGGATCCATCAGATCATGACGGCGCTTGGGATAAAAAAAAGGCGCGCTCAAATACGGAAGCTTTCACCGCAACCGCAGGCGTCTTTTTCGTTCGGGTTGTTGAACTTGAAGCCTTCGTTCAAGCCTTCACGGGCGAAATCGAGTTCGGTGCCGTCGATATAGGGCATGCTTTTCGGGTCGACGAACACTTTTACGCCGTGCGACTCGAACACCGCATCTTCCGGCGCCGCCTCATCGACATACTCGAGCTTATAGGCGAGCCCCGAGCAACCGGTGGTGCGCACTCCGAAACGCAGACCGACGCCCTTGCCGCGGCGCTCGATGTAGCGGTTGATGTGCTTGGCCGCTTTTTCGGTCAATGTGATTGCCATGCTTTTCTCCGTGCCTGCCCCCGATGGGACAGGCCAAAATACGACTGTGCGACAGTGTGACTATGCGACTGACGCCGCCTCGGCGGCCGGATGGCGGCTCTTGTAATCGAGCACCGCCGCCTTGATCGCGTCCTCGGCCAGGATCGAACAGTGGATCTTCACCGGCGGCAGCGCCAATTCCTCGGCGATCTGGGTGTTCTTGATCGACAGCGCCTGGTCCAGCGTTTTACCCTTGACCCATTCCGTCACCAGCGAACTGGAGGCGATGGCCGAGCCGCAGCCGTAGGTCTTGAACTTGGCGTCCTCGATCAGGCCGTCGGCCCCCACCTTGATTTGCAATTTCATCACGTCGCCGCAAGCGGGCGCGCCCACCATGCCGGTGCCGATGCTCGCGTCGCCCTTCTCGAAGGCGCCCACGTTGCGTGGATTTTCATAGTGATCCAACACTTTGTCCGAATAAGCCATTTTGCTACTCCTAAAATTAAATCCGTCCCGCCCGCGGCGGAACCGCCGACGCCTCGATTAGTGCGCCGCCCACTGGATCGAATTGATGTCGATCCCCTCTTTAAACATGTCCCACAGCGGCGACAGGTCGCGCAGCTTGCCGACCTTGGCCTTGAGCAGATCGACCGCGAAATCGATGTCGGCCTCGGTCGAAAAGCGGCCGATGGTGAAGCGGATCGAGCTGTGCGCCAGCTCGTCGCTGCGGCCCAGGGCGCGCAGCACGTAGGACGGCTCCAGGCTGGCCGAGGTGCAGGCCGAGCCGGACGAAACGGCGATATCCTTGATCGCCATGATCAGCGACTCGCCCTCCACATAATTGAAGCTCACGTTCAGGTTATGCGGCACGCGGTGCGCCATGTCACCGTTGACATACACTTCCTCGATCTCTTGCAAGCCCTTGGCCAGGCGGTCGCGCAGCGCCGCGATGCGCGTCACTTCGCTGTCCATTTCTTCCTTGGCCAGACGGAAGGCCTCGCCCATGCCGACGATCTGGTGGGTTGGCAAGGTGCCCGAGCGCAGTCCGCGTTCGTGGCCGCCGCCATGCATCTGGGCCTCGATCCGCACCCGCGGCTTGCGGCACACGTAAAGCGCGCCGATGCCTTTCGGGCCGTAGGTCTTGTGGGCCGTGAAGGTCATCAGATCGACCTTGGTTTTTTGCAGGTCGATCAGCACCTTGCCGGTCGCTTGCGCGGCGTCGCAATGGAAGATGATGCCCTTCGAGCGGCACAGCGCGCCGATCTCGTCGATCGGCTGGATCACGCCGATCTCGTTATTGACCAGCATGACGGACACCAAAATGGTGTCGGGCCGGATCGCCGCGTTCAATTGTTCGAGCGTGATCAAGCCGTTGTCTTGCGGTTCCAGATAGGTGGCCTCGAAGCCCACCCGTTCCAGTTCGCGCACCGTGTCGAGCACCGCCTTGTGCTCGGTCTTGACGGTGATGATGTGCTTGCCCTTGGTCTTGTAGAACTGGGCCGCGCCCTTGATGGCCAAATTGTTGCTCTCGGTGGCGCCCGAGGTCCAGATGATTTCGCGCGGATCGGCGTTGACCAGGGCGGCGACATGGCCGCGCGCCTCCTCGACCGCTTTTTCCGCCGTCCAGCCGTACATGTGGCTGCGCGAGGCGGGATTGCCGAACTGCTCGCGCAGGTACGGAATCATTTTGTCGGCCACGCGCGGATCGATCGGCGTGGTGGCCGAGTAATCCATGTAGATCGGAAAATGGGGCGCAGTCTCGAAATGCACCGGGGCGACGTTTTTTTCAGGGGCGTTCATCAATTACTCCAAAATCTAGCAAAATAGGCTTAACCGGCCACCACGTGATTACGGTGCATCACCACCACGCTCTGGTCCGGATGTTTCAGGCGCTGCTGGTCGACCAGGTCTTGCAGCGAGACGGAGTCGAGGTAGTCCACCATCTTCTCGTTGAGCGTGGCCCACAGCTCGTGCGTCATGCAGCGCGCCCCGGTGGCCGCGTCGGCGCCATGGCACTGTTCCTTGCCGCCGCACTGGGTGGCGTCGAGCGGCTCGTCGACGGCGATGATGATGTCGGCCACGGTCACCTTGTCGGCCCGGCGCGCCAGGCTGTAGCCGCCGCCCGGCCCGCGTATCGATTCGACGATCTCATGCCGGCGCAGCTTGCCGAACAATTGCTCCAGGTACGACAGGGAAATGGCTTGACGCTGGCTGATGCCCGACAACGTGACCGGCCCCTTGCCCTGGCGCAGGGCAAGATCGATCATCGCGGTCACGGCAAAACGGCCTTTGGTAGTCAGACGCATACGACCTCGGTTCGACTCAGTTAAAAATATCGAGCATTCAAATATCGAGCATTCAAATATCAATCGTTCAAATATCGCGCGTTCAAATATCGCGCGTTCAAATATCGCGCGTTCAAATATCGTGCGTTCAATCAACGCTGACCTGGAAGCCGGCCGCAGCGGATTAGTTGAATGATTTAGTCAAGTATAACAAATCTGGCAGGGTTTGTCAGAGCGCGCCCGAAACCGGCCGTCCGGCTCAGGGCGCGGTCTCGGCCAGCCTGGCGCGCACCCGCATCAGGGCGAAGCCAAGCAGGTTCAAGCCAATCCAGCGGGCCGGCGACATAATCGCCGGATCGGTCGCGGCCAGGCCCACGCCCCAGACCGGATCGACGGGGCTGGCCTCGACCAACACTTGGCCCGCGCTGCTGAGCAAAAACCGAGCCAAACGGGGATGCTGGGAAAACTTGGCCAGGTTGGCGGCGAGCACGATATCGACGCGCGCGGTCTGCCATAAGGCCTCGTCGAAACCGCGCACCTGGCGCCCCAGCGCCTTGACCTGGGCCGGTGTGGCGGCCGTCAGCATCGCCCGGTACGCGGCCTGATCGCCGAACAGCAAGGCTTTGTGCGCCATCATGTAGTGCTCGGCGCTGCGGTAGAGCGCGCCGTCGGCCTCGAATGGCGCCAGATACCATTGACTGAGGCAACTCTTGTCGACCACCAGACCGCTGGCCGCGGTATGTCCCCAGAAAAATAGATAGCTGGGCTGGCCGCCCGCCTCGATCCAGGCCAGCAGCGCCGCGGTGTCGGCCAGCGTTACCTCCATGGCCCGCCCTACCCTGGCACGCCGGGCGCGGCCAGCAGGCGCATCGGGCCGAACAAGGCTTGCATGCCAGCGTGCTCGATGAAGCTGAGGTTGTAAGGATGCTCCGACAACAATTGCGGCAGGCGGGCGGTGGCGGGCAGGCGCCGGAGCTGCTCGGCGACCTTGCCCCACAATACCAGCAGCGGCGCGGCCGGGCCCGCCGCGCCGGTGTGCCCGGCCAGGGCGGTCAACACCGTTTGCAGCAGCGGCTGCCAAGCGCGCGCCTCCTGGGCCGGCGCCACGTGGGGCCGGAACACCAAGGCCGCGTTCAGCAGCAAAAACCCGTGTGCCGTCAAATTGGCTTGCAGCTCGGCCAGGGTCTGGATGGTGCCGGGCGCGCGCGCCTTCGCCGCCACCGCCATCAGGGCGGCGCCGGCGGTGCGATCGGGCGCCAGCTGACCGTCGGCCACCAGCAACATCTTCATGAAATTGCGCAGCGAGGTGGCGCGGTTGACCGCCTTCGACAAGCCCGACTCCGACCACAGGGCGCCCACCGCGCCATCCATGAAGCACACGCCGGTGGCGCTGGCGGCGCGCGGGTACGGCCCCTCGCCCACCAGCACGTAACGCACCGCCGCCAGCGGCAGCGCGAAGGCGGCGAACAGGCGCCCGCCAGTGGGCAAATAGTGCTCGCCGGCCAGCGCCGGCAGGTAGGCCGGGTCGGCCGAGGCCATAGCGGCCAACCCTTGGCGCAGGATGGGGCGCCAGGAAGGGTCGGCCAGGTCGAGCGCGGTCAATATGGCGGGCGGAATGGTCATTGCTGCTTACATATCACATCGAAAGGCGCGATTGTAGCGCAACGGGCGCCCGCCCACGATTGCAGCACGTCACAATCCGCTTGGCCCAGCACGATGTTGCCTCAAAAGAACATTTAGTGCGCATAGCATGGTAAACTGTTATGTGAGATGAGTTTATTGCAAGTTCCAACCTTTCGCCGTCAGCTTCGCGTTCGGCATACGCCAGGCGGCGCGCCCGCGTCCCTCCAGCGCCTGCTTTGGGCGCTGGCCGTGCTGTGCGCGGCGCTGATGACGGCGACGCCGGTCCGGGCCGCGGGCGCCGAACGCCAAGTGCTGGTGCTTTACTCGCTGGGCTCGGACTCCGCGTCGGAATGGCAAAACCTGCTCCACCGGGGCCTTTTCGACGAGTTGAACCAGGCCGGCTGGGGCGCCTATCCCGGCATTTTCGAGGAACGTCTCGACGCGCTGCGGGTGGGCGAGCAGGAAGCGACGGCCAGCATGGGGCCTTACCTGCAAAGCAAATATGCGAACGTCGCGCTGGACGCGGTCATTAGCGAAAATTTTCAAGCGGCGCGCTTCTTGAGCAGCCACCCGGAGCTGTTTCCGGGCGTGCCGCGCTATTACGTCAACCACGGCCGGCCCGGCTGGCAGCCAAGCGACGGCCTGGGCATCGCCGTCACGCCCGATTTCGAGCGGGCGCTTGGCGCCATCGCGCTGACCATGCCGCACATCGAACGGGTGGTGGTGGTGGGCGACCGCAGCGAACGGGGTCGGGAATGGGTGGGCGCCGTGCGCGCGGCCATGCCACGTCAAACGCGCGGCATCCGCTTTGAAGTATGGGACGACCAGAGCTTCGAACAGTTGTACCGGCGCGCCGGCACGCTCGACGCGCGCAGCGCGATTTACCTGCTGCCGACCTATGGCGACAGCACCGGCGCGCGCAGCCTGCCGACCGACGTGGCGCGCACGCTGGCAGCCAGCACCGCCGCGCCCATCTTCACCCTGTTCGAATCGCTGATTCTGCCCGGTATTCTGGGCGGCTACGTCACCAGCGCCGACCAGGTCGGCCATCTGATCGGGCGCCTCATGCTGCAACAGCGGGCCGATCCCGTCAAAGTGCAGGCGTATATGTTCGACTATGCCCTGGCCCGGCAATTCGACCTGCGCGATCTGCCCGAACAGACGGTTTTTTTGCGCCGTCCCCAGGGACTGTGGCAATTGCACCGCTGGCAGCTGGTCGGCGCGATCAGCCTGATCTCGCTGGAGGCGCTGCTGATCTGGGCCCTGGTGCTGGCTCTGCGCGGCCGGCGCCAGACGCTCGACACCCTGCACCTGGAACGCAGCACCCTGGAGCAGCGGGTGGCGCACCGCACGCTCGAGCTGCTGATGGCCAACGACAAGCTGGCGCATCTGGCCACCACCGATGCGCTGACCGGTATCGGCAACCGGCGCAAGATGACGCAGCAGATCGCCCATGAACTGGAGCGGGTGCGGCGCTTCGATCATCCGCTGGCGCTGCTGATGGTCGATATCGACCACTTCAAGCGCATCAACGACGCCCACGGCCACGACGCCGGCGACCGCGCCATCGTGGCCGTGACCGAGGCGCTGACCGGGTCGATGCGCGCGATCGATTTCGCCTCCCGCTTCGGCGGCGAAGAATTTGTGCTGCTCATGCCCGAGACGGAGCTGGCCGTGGCGGCCTTGGCGGCCGAGCGGCTGCGCGCGGCGGTGGCCGCGTTGCGCGTGCCGCTGGGCGACGGCCAGCACGTGCGTCTGACCATCAGCATCGGGGTGGCCGCCTGTCCCGGCGCCGACAGCGACGACACCCCCGGCGCGCTGCTCATGCGCGCCGACAAGGCGCTGTACCGCGCCAAACAGGCGGGACGCGACCGCGTGCTGTGCCAGTAGCGCAGCCCTGGCGCTGAGGCTATTGCTATTGGTTGTCAGGCCGGGGGAACTCGGGCGGCCCCGGGCAGCGGGCCACGCGCTGGTCGATGGCGCCGAAAATGCTGGCGCCGTCCGGCGCGTGCATCGCGATGCGCACCGCGTCGCCGAAGCGCAGAAAACCGGTGTGCGGGGCGCCATGCTCGATGGTTTCGTACATGCGCAGCTCGGCCAGGCAGCAGTAACCGACGCCGCCGTTGGCAAGGCTGGAGCCGTGCAGCCCGCCCTGCCGGTTCGATACCGTGCCCGAGCCGATGATGGTGCCGGCGCACAGCGCGCGGGTGCGGGCCGCGTGCGCGAGCAGGCGGGCAAAGCTGAAAGTCATGTCGTGGCCGGCGTTGGGGCGGCCGAACGGCACGCCGTTGATGTCCACTTCGAGCGGCAGACTCAATTTACTGCCGGCCCAATACTCACCCAATTCGCTTGGGGTGACGGCCACCGGGGCGAAGGCGCTGGCCGGCTTGGATTGAAAGAAGCCGAAACCTTTGGCCAGTTCGGCGGGAATCAGGTTGCGCAGCGAGACGTCGTTGACCAGCATGAGCAGTCGGATCGCGTGCCCCGCGTCTGCCTCCGATACCCCCATCGGCACGTCGCCGGTGACCACCGCCACCTCGGCCTCCAGATCGATGCCCCACTCCTCGGAACGGGCCAGGATCGGATCGCAAGGACCGATGAAACCGTCGGAGCCGCCCTGGTACATCAGCGGGTCGCTGTGCAAGGAGGCCGGCAGCTCGGCGTCGCGCGCCTTGCGCACCAGTTCCACATGGTTGATGTAGGCCGAGCCGTCGGCCCACTGATAGGCGCGCGGCAGCGGCGCGTGGCAGCGGCGCGCCTCGAACGGCTCGCATCCCGGCGCGCCGGCCAAGTTGACGGCGGCGTAGACCCGCTCCAGATCGGGCGCCAGCCGGTCCCACTCGTCCAGCGCCGCTTGCAAGGTGGGGGCGATCTCGGGCACCGCCCGGCAGCGCGCCAGATCGCGGCTGACCACCACCAGCTGGCCGTCACGGCGGCCGTTTTTCAGGCTGGCCAGCTTCATGGCTGGCCTTTCAGCGGCGCCGCGCCGTGCATCCAGGCGGCGTGCCGGGGCGCCTTGCGGGTGCGCGACCATTCGTCGAGCATGTCCCATTTGACGGCGTCCAGCTTGCGCATCATGTCCGGCGTGGCGCTGTCGACCGCCAGTTCGAGCCGGTGACCGTTGGGGTCAAAAAAATAGATCGACTGGAAAATGGTGTGATCGACCGGGCCGATCACGTCGATGCCGGCGGCCAGCAAGCGCTCCTTGGCCGCCAGCAGCTGCGCCATGCTGGCCACCCGCAGCGCCAAGTGCTGCACCCAGGCCGGGGTGTTGCGGTCGCGGTCCATCGGAGCCTGGGTCGGCAGCTCGAAAAACGCCAGCACATTGCCCTGGCCGGCGTCCAGGAAGACGTGCATGTAGGGATCGGGCGCCTTGGTGGACGGCACCTCGTCTTCCGCGATGGCCAAAATGAAGTTCATGCCCAGGTGCTTGCCGTACCACTCGACGGTTTGTTTGGCGTCGATGCAGCGGTAGGCCACATGGTGAATGCGCTCGATGCTCATGCTGTGCTCCTTTGATCGTCTCGGTGCGAGATCGGCCGCGCGCCAGTGGTTCATCCAGCCGATCTCGGATCGGGACACGAGGGCCTGGGCGCGCCGTGTTTTTGCTATTAGAAGCCAGATTTAGCTATCATACAAACAATATTTTCAAGCCCATTGCGTTGTACCGGCCGATGGCAGCCGATCCCCGCCTGCACATGCAAGGTTTGATGAGCCGCGCCGCCCGGCCGGCTCAAATGCGGTAGATGTCGCCGTCCTCGAACGCGACCGCCAAGGCGTCGATCAAGGCGCGCACCGCCGGCACCAGCCCGCGCCGGGACGGAAACACGGCATGCAGCGCGCCCACCGGGAAGATCACTTCAGGCAGCAACTGCTCGAGCAATCCGGCCGCCACATCCTGCTGCACCAGTTGCCTGGGCAGTTGCGCCACGCCCAGCCCGCGCAGCACGGCGCTGTGCAAGGTGGGCATGTCGTCGATGGCCAGGCGCGGCGTGTGCGTCACGCTTTGATGCGCGCCGAGGGCGTCGGCATAGATCCAGGTGTGGCGGCCGGCGTGGCCGGTCAGGCCCACGGTCGGCAGGCGCGTGGCCTGCTCCAGCGTGATCGGCCGCGCATGCTGCGAAAACAGCCGGGGACTGGCCACCAGCATCACTTCCGAGTTGTGCAGCATGCGCACGGCCAAGTCGCTGTCCTCGAGCGGCAAATGGCGCACCCGCAGGGCCAGATCGAAGCCCTCCTCGATCACCTCGACCCGACGGTTGGTGGCCTCGATGGTCAGCCGCACCAGCGGATGGGCGGTCAGGTAGTCGGCCAGCACCTTGTCGAGCCCGACGTGCAGGAAAGCGGCCGGGCAACTGATGCGCACCAGTCCCTGCGGGATCGAACGGGTGTGCTCGATGGTGTCTTGCGCGGCCTGGGCCTCGGCTAGAATGGCGGCGCAATGGCGGTAATATTCCTGCCCGGCGTGGGTGACGGCGATGCGGCGCGTGGTACGGTTGAGCAGGCGCACCCCGAGCCGCGCCTCCAGCGCCGCCACATGACGGCTCAGGCGCGAGGCGGGCATGCCCAGCGCCAGCGCGGCGCTGCTGTAGCCGCCGTGCTCGACCACTTTGGCGAACAGGGCCATGTCGTTCAGATTTTGTAGCGCTGTCATGGCCTCGAAGGTGCATTACCACCATATTTGCAATAGTTCTTTGCAACTATGCCACTTACGGATTGATCTTTGCAAGGATAAGCTGCCAACACTTCCTTCATTTCCGAAAAGAAAGCAACTCATGAAAATCTTGCATATCGACTCAAGCGCCCTGGGCGACGCCTCCGTTTCCCGCAAATTGACCGCCGCGACGGTGGCCCATCTGCGCGAAAAGCACGCCGACGCCAGCGTGGTCTACCGCGACTTGGCGGCCGAGGCGCTGCCGCATGTGACCGGCCCCCTGCTGCAAATCGTGAGGGGACCGGCCGACGCCAATCAGACGGTGTCGCCCGAACTGACGCAGCAAGCCGCGCTCAGCGAAACCCTGTTGTTGGAGCTGCTGGCCGCCGATGTGCTGGTGGTGGGCGCGCCGATGTATAACTTTTCGGTGCCGTCGAGCCTGAAGGCTTGGATCGACCGCGTGTTGGTTGCCGGCCGTACCTTCAGCTACACCGCATCCGGCCCCAAGGGCCTGGTGGTGGGCAAACGGGTGATCATCGCGTCGGCGCGCGGCAGCGCCATGTCGGGCACGCCGTACGAAACCGCGATGGACCACCAGGAAGCCTACCTGAAGGCGGTGTTCAACTTCATCGGCGTGACCGACTTGACCATCGTGCGGGCCGAAGGCCTGGCGATGGGCGAGGCGGCCCGTCAAGCGGCCATCGATGGCGCGCTGAGCCAGGTGGCGTCGCTGTAATTCGGCAACAGAAAAGTGTTGCTTTTCGTTTTTATTTGATGCACGTGGAAATCCACGCCGGCATGTCGGCCCTATAATGGAAACGAGCACCGTTTACCGATGAACGGTGCACTTTCTTTTTATACCGCATGGATATCCGCACCCATCGCATCAGCGCCTGCACCATCGACATCAATCGCAAGATGAACAAGTTCGATGGCCACCACAGCGTTTGGCTGTTCGGCTACGGTTCGCTCATCTTCAAGGCCGACTTCCCCTTTCTGGAACAACGTCCGGCCAGCATCAGCGGCTGGACCCGGCGCTTCTGGCAAGGCTCGCACGATCACCGCGGCACGGAAACGGCGCCCGGCCGGGTGGCCACGCTGATCGAACAGGCCGGCGCGGTATGCGGCGGTCTGGCCTATCTGATCACGCCCGAAGTGTTTGGCCACCTCGACCACCGCGAACAAAACGGCTACCTGCGTTTATGCACCGACATCGAATTTGACGACGGCAGCAAGACCGAAGGCGTGGTGTACATCGCCACCGAACACAACGAAGCCTTCCTGGGCGCCGCCTCGGAACAGGAAATCGCCCGGCAAATCGCCCTGGCCAGCGGTCCAAGCGGCCCAAACCGTGACTACTTGAATCAGTTGGCGCTCGCCTTGCGCGCGCTGGGCAAACACGATCCGCACGTGTTTGCCATAGAACAGCATCTGGCCGCCTGTTAGCCTGCACTTGGCTCGCCAGCCCCCTTGCCGGCCGCCCCTTTAGCGCACCCAACGCCCTGCGCGCCGTTCAAAACAGGTCGAGCTGACCGGCCGAACCGCTGCGCGAACGCGCACCCAACGGCGGCACCACCAACGGACGCTTGAATTGCGTGGCGTCGAGCGACCTGAAGCGGCTGTTGTGCGCGTTCATACCCAACTTGCGCACGGTTTTTTCAAAGCGCTGGCGTATCAGATCGGCCCATACACCCTCGCCATGCATGCGCGAGGCGAAACTGCTGTCGTAATCCTGACCTCCACGCATTTCCCGCACCCGGTTCATCACACGCTGGGCGCGCTCGGGAAAGTGGGTGTGCAGCCACTGCTGAAACAGCGGATTGACTTCCCAAGGCAAACGCAGCACCACATAATGGGCGTGGATCGCGCCCGCCTCGCGCACCGCTTCGAGCACCCGTTCCAGATCCGGTTCGGTGATGAATGGAATCACGGGCGCCACACTCACGCTCACCGGAATGCCGGCCTCGCTCAAGGTGCGGATGGTGCGCAAACGCCGCGCCGGCGCCGCCGCGCGCGGCTCCAGGGTGCGGGCGATGGCCGCGTCGAGCGTGGTGACGGTGATGGCCACCGCCGCCTGCCGTTTCGCCGCCATGTCGGCCAGCAAATCGATGTCGCGCTCGATCAACGACGATTTGGTGATCAAGCCGACCGGATGCCCGCATTCGTGCAAGACCTCCAGCACGCGCCGGGTCAGGCGGCGCTCGCGCTCGCATGGCTGGTAGGCGTCGGTGTTGACGCCCAGCGCGATCGATTCGGGCACATAGCCGTCCCTGGCCAGCTCGCGCCGCAGCAGCTCGGGGGCGTTGACCTTGGCAAAGATGCGACGCTCGAAATCGAGCCCGGGCGACAGGCCCAGGTAACTGTGGCTGGGGCGCGCGAAACAGTAAATACAGCCGTGCTCGCATCCCCGGTACGGGTTCAGCGACACGCCAAACGGAATGTCTGGCGAGGCGTTGCGGCTGAGGATGGTCTTGGCCGTCTCGTCGCACACCACCGTTTTCCAGACCGGCGCTTCGCTCTCTTGCCCGCCTACCTCGTCGGCCCAGCCGTCGTCGAATTGTTCGCGCCCATGCATTTCATAGCGGCCTTGAAGATTGCTGACGGCGCCGCGTCCCTTGCCCGCCTTGAGCGAGCGAGGCGGCAGCATGACTTGCCCTATTTCATCATCATCGAGCTTGCGCATGGAACGCTTTCAATACTGTATGCATATACAGCATATTAAGCGGAGTGACGTGAAACTTCAAGCGTCCCGAACCGGGTTTGGCGGTTGGCCCTTGATATAGCGCTGCTGCTGGGCGACGAAGCCGTCGAAGGCTTTGATCAAAGCCGCCAACCCCCGGCCATCCCGCTCCAGCTGCATCAAGGCATAACAACACGCTTCCAGCGTCGAGAGTTGATCCGGGGCATGGGCGCGCCGGATCAGGTAATGCGAGGGCGGGGTGGCGCGCAGCGGTAAACGCGGCAGCGCCTGCAAGGGCGGGTTCAGATACAGCATCTTGCGGCTCTTGCGCCAGGTGCCGTCGAGCAGCACCAGACGCAGGCACGCCGGTTGCGTCAGCACATCGGGCGGCAGCGGTGGCGGCGGCGCGATGCCGAGCGCGCGCAAGTCGGGACTATCGGGATAAAGCAGCAAGTTGTGCTTGCCGCTCAAGCGGTCGCGCAACTGGTCGTCGGCGAATTGTTCGCCGACGACCAGGGTACTATTAGGTAAGCTCAAGTGCAGCAGCCGGGCGCTGCCTTTGGCTTGGGCCACTTCCAGCGGATGCTGCAAGATCAGCACCTCGACCTGGTGATCCTGCGGCGCGATCCAGCCACAGATACAGGCGGCGCGGGGACGCAGGCAGGCGCCGCACATGGCGCGCCGGGCGGCGCTGTGGGAATCGACGCTTGCCACTTGGCCTATACCGCAACGGTTACTGCACGACTGTTCATCATCGACTCGCTCGCAAGGTGCGGCGACGCCCGGTTCGGGCGGCGCGCAGCGGCATTGTAGCCGCCCCTACCGGACGGCGCGAGCACCTTCTCAGTTTCAATAATGCGTGCCGTCTGCAAGGGCGCGCGCGGCGCGCCGGCCGTCGTGCGCGCCACCTCGCCCGCGGCAAGCTTGAACACGCTGACCAGGTCGGCCAGCTTGGCCGATTGGGATTGCAACGATTCGGCGGCGGCGCCCGCTTGTTCGACCAGCGCCGCGTTTTGCTGCGTCACCTGATCCATCTGCCCCACCGCCAAATTAACTTGTTCGATGCCCAGACGCTGCTCGTCGCTGGCGTCGGTGATCTGGCTCATGACGCCGGCCACCCTGCCGATGCTGTCGACGATCTCGTCCATGGTGCGCCCGGCCTGGTCCACCAGGCTGGAGCCCGATGCCACTTGCCGCACCGAATCGTCGATCAGGGCTTTGACTTCCTTCGCGGCCGCGGCGGAGCGCTGGGCCAGGTTGCGCACTTCCGATGCCACCACCGCGAAGCCGCGCCCCTGCTCGCCGGCCCGGGCCGCCTCCACGGCGGCGTTGAGCGCCAGGATATTGGTCTGAAACGCGATGGCGTCGATCACGCCGATGATGTCGACGATCTTGCGCGAGCAATCGTTAATGGCGCCCATGGTGGCCACCACCTGCGACACCACCGCGCCGCCGCGGCTGGCGATGTGGGAAGCCTGGTCCGCCATCTGGCTGGCCTGACGCGCGTTTTCCGCGTTCAAGCGCACCGTCGAGGTGAGCTCTTCCATAGAGGCGGCAGTCTCCTGCAAGGAACTGGCCTGCTGTTCGGTGCGCGAGGACAAATCCAGGTTGCCGGTGGCGATCTCGCCGGAAGCCGTGTGCATGGTGTCGGTGCCACCACGCACTTGGCCGACGATATCGACCAAGCTGTCGTTCATCAGTTTGAGGGCCGTCATCAGTTTGCCCGTTTCGTCCGTGCCGCGCACCTCGATGGCACTGGTCAGGTCGCCCTTGGAAACGGTCTCGGCCACGCGAACCGCCCGATTGATGGGAATCGTGATCGACTTGCTGATCCAGTAGGCCAAGCCGATGCCCAGCGCCATCGCCACGCCGCCCAGCACGATGAGCTGCACCCGTCCGCCCTGGTTACCGCTGTGCGCCTGCGCGGCCGCCCTATCGAGCGACTGGCGCTGCAATTGCGACAACTGGTTGATGGAGGCGAGGTAAGCGTCGCGCGTGACGGCCATGTCGTTGTCAAATAATGTTTTCCCCAACGCCAGGTCGCCGGCGGCCTTGGCCGCGAACACCGCCTTGCGCGCCGCGACGTAGGCTTTGCGTGTGGCAAGCACGTCCTTGTATTGGACCAGCAGGGCCGGCTCGGTCAGCAAAGTGCCGAGCAGATCCTGGATTTCGGTGGCGCGGCCAGACGACTTGACCATCTGTTGCTCGAACAATTTTTGCTCGCCGGGGTCGGCCACTTTCCAGGCCGCGGTGGATCTGGCCGCGTTCACCTCGACCACCTTGAGCCATTCGGCGATCAGCCGCTCGTGCTTGACATTGATGTTGACCAGCATGGTGGTCATATCGCTGGCCTGGCTCAAGCGCGTCAGACCCACCACCGTCATTGCCACCAGCAACAGCAAGACCACGGCAAAACCGGCGCCGAGTCGGATTCCGATATTAAAATTTCGCATAGGCACATTCTTTCCGATCTATGACCGTGATCGGCGCGTCGGCAGGCGCGACCAAGGGGGGCCGATAGCGAGCGCGGAACACGGCAAGCGCGCCTGGACAAGGCGGACAAGGCGAAGCTTGCGAATCGTGCCGCCATGCGCTCACCAGCCACTGTAGTGTGGGCTGATTGCATTTATATTGCAACCGTACAAAGTTTTCGGGCGCGCGATCTGTTGTTGATGCGCCCCTCGAAGCGGCGGCGTGGCAGGCGCCGCCAGCCTACAGCGCCGCCCGGTGGCGGGTCGGATTGGCGCAGTCTGGGCGACAACCGCGCCGGGCCCCCATGCTGTCCCCGACCGGATGGGGCGACAGCAGGGGCGCTCGACCAGGGCGCGACGGCCCTACTTCAATACCTCGAACGGACCGCCGGAGGTGACGGCGCTGCTGCCCACAGTTCCCAGGCTGGACGAGGGAAGTCTGGGCGCCGACAGACCGGCACCGTTTTTCTTCAATTGCGGCGCCACGCGCCGGATACCGTATTGACCATCGTCGACCACGCTGGCGCGCAATTGCCTGGCCAAGTCGAGCGCCTCGGCGCGCAACACCCCGCCGACATGGTTGTAGCGGTTCAGTTCGCCCAGCGACTTGGCCCCCAGCCGCACCCCGCTCACGGCCACGATGTTGTTGGCGGCCTTGTCGTCCGGATCGCGGCGCAGCGCTTCCAGCGCGTCGCTGATGGCTTCGCCGTAATTGGAACGGTCAAAGCGCATCTGGGCCAGTTGCACCCAGGGCGCTTTTTCAGCCGGGTAACTGACCGCCACTGCGTGCAGCAGGCGCACCGACTGCTCATACTGGCCGGTTTTGCCGGCCAGCTCGGCTTCCGCCATCCGATGGTCGAACGTGGTGCCGGCTATTTTGGCGGCCGGACGGGCGCCATCGGTGGCACATGCGCTCAACAGCAACGCGCAGCCAAGGTAGGAAAATAAGCGAGTGCATGTCATGGTCATCATCCTCGTGAAAAATGCGAAAAAAGTCTGGAGGCGGGCGCGCCGGCGGCGTGGCGCCACGCCATAACGGCCCTGTCACGGTTGTTTCTTGATGTTAATAATTATTACGTTTCGGAACGCTGCAAAAATTGCGCTTACTCAACAAACTGGAGTTTGGACGGCCGCTGCGGATTTTTGAGCGTGTTCGCTGATATGGCGCACGGTGGCGTGTGGCTAACCGTCACAAACGCCGCCCGGGGGCGCGCTTGAGTCAAGTCAAGCGGGCTGGCGTTCGCTAGGCGCGGGGCCGTGTCGGCCACCCTGCGGCGACTAAAATGGGATGACGTTGCGATAACGATATGGCTGATGCCCTCATGCATACGCCCGCATTACCGTGTCACATCGCACCCAGTTATTTTGGCGCCGCGCCGCAATCTGCCACAGGTCGCCAACCACCGGAGACATAGCGTGCAGCCACCACAGAACCACCGCACCGCCCAGGCCGAGCCGTCGGCTTCACTACCGGGAACGGGTACGCCGCCACCGTACGCCGGCGCTGGCGCGCCCAGCCCGATGGCGGCCACCGACCGCGGCGATCAGGCCCAGCCTGCCACCCAGGCCGGCGCTCGGGGCCCCGACCGCTACGCGCCAACCGGCCCCGGCCCCGAATTTGGCCCCGGTCCCGATCCCACCTCGAACGTCGGCCTGATACGCATCCGTATTCTTCTGAGCACCATTGCCTTGCTCGGCGGCAGTGCGCTCTTGTTGTCGCAGCAAGATGGCAAGCGCGCGCCCCGCGGTTGGGCGGACACGCCGGTCACCATTGTCACGTCCGCAACAGGTGAGGGTGCCACGCCGCCAGACCCGGGGCCGGCGCTGTCCGCCCGACCGGCGAGCGGCACCGGCGGCACCCGGTCGGGACCGGCTGCGCCGCTCGTCGCGCAACGGGCGCCCGCAGGCAAGGCTGCGCCGCCAGCCGCAACAGCGCCGGTCGCGCCCGGAACGTTGGCGGTAAAAGTCGCTGAGGCGGCGGCGGCGGCGGCGGCGGCGAGCTTGACGCATCGGCCAGCAGCCGAAAAACTGCCCGTGCCGACAGCGGCGACAGCGATCGCGCCGGCGGTATCAGCAGCGGCGGCGACGCGCGCGCCGAGGGCGGCGGAAAAGCCAGCGCCGCAGGTTCCAGTGACATCGGCGGCGCCCGCGGCAAGGGTGGCAGCGGCGACCGCAGCATCGCGGGCGAAGGGGCGAACGGCATCCGAAACTTCCCTCAATGCAGCCACGCGCGGCGCATCCAAGCTCGCCAAACGCACTGCTGCGGCCGCGCTATCTTCAGCTGCGAGCGGCACCTCGCGGGTGGCGCGCGAGCCGGCTCACCGGCGCGCGGTAGGCGCCGCCAATCGGCTTGCCCGGCGCTCAGCAGGAACCCATCGGGGCGTGGCCGACCTATCGGCGGCCACGCCTCCGACCGCCGCACGATCCAGCACAGCCGAGCGCGACGTCACCTTACTATCGGTGCTGCTGGCCCACTACCGCAACCGCCCACTGCCCCATCCGGGCTTAACGAAAAAAGAAGCTGGCGCATCGCCTGGCGGCGCTTCCAAGCTGGAACCACACAGGACCGCCGCACGGTCCGCGCATTGCAGCGGTCAGGGCACACGGCAAGCCAGCGGCTGTGGCGCCCGCCAATGTCGGAACGCGCGCAACGATGGGGCATGCAAACAACAATCGGCGAAATGATGGCCGCGGAAGGGGTAAGCGAGCGGCGATGTGAAGCTAGCGGCGTCACAGCGGCTCATGCCCATCGAGGTGGTGGCGCCTACGCCACACTATCGAGCAAACGTGCGCCTGTGCCCGGTCGAATGCCGTAACGTGAAATGCTCTTTAGCCACTTCCTGCGAGGATAGAATATGCAAAAACAAATGCTCATTTGTGGCTTGCTCATCGCGCTGTGGGCACCCGCCCGTGTGATGGCCCAGATCGGCATAACGGGCACGTTGGGCAGCACCGGCGTCGGCGCCCATGTGAGTCTACCAATCCAGCCGAACCTGCACGCACGCCTGGGCATCAATTACATCAATTACTCATACAACAGCAGCACCAGAAACGTCGACTACGACCTGCGACTGAAGCTGCGCACCGTCGACGCCTTGCTCGAATTTTTCCCGTCAGGCAATGCGCTGCGCCTGAGCGCCGGCCTGATTTATAACGGAAACAAAATCGACGCGGTGGGCGTGCCCAGCACAAAAGGCACTTATACCTTGAACGGCACCACCTATTCGGCGGCCAACGCCGGCACCGTGGTCGGCCGCATCGATTTCCGCAAAGCGGCGCCCTACCTGGGGATCGGCTGGGGCAAGGCGGCGCAGTCGCTGGGCTGGGGTTTTTCCGCCGACCTCGGCGTGATGTTCCAAGGGGCCGCCGAAACCACCCTGCGCAGCACGGGCTGCAACGCGCCCGCCCTACTATGCGCCCGACTGGCGACCGACATCGCGGCGGAAAACCGCTCGCTGTCGGACAAGGTGGATGACTACAAGGCCTTCCCGGTACTGCGGGTGGGCCTCAGTTACCGCTTCAACTAGCCGGGACCGGCCGCGCAGGCTTCAGCGGGCCGGCGTGAGCAGGCCCTTGGCCACCGCCGGCCGCGCCTCGAAAGCGGCCAGCACCCGCAGCAAGTTGGGGCAGCCGGCGATATCGACCAGCTCGCCCGCGCCATAAAAGCCGACCAGGTTGCGCACCCACGGCCAGGTCGCGATGTCGGCGATGGTGTAGGGCTCGCCCATGATCCAGTCGCGCCCCGCCATGCGCTGCTCGAGCACGCCAAGCAAGCGCTTGGACTCGGTCACATAGCGGTCGCGCGGACGCTTGTCCTCATAGTCTTTGCCGGCAAACTTATGAAAAAATCCCAGCTGCCCAAACATCGGTCCGATCGCGCCCATCTGGAACATCAGCCACTGGATGGTCTCGTAGCGCCCGGCCGCCTCGGTTGGCAAAAACCGGCCGCTCTTTTCAGCCAAATACAGCAAGATGGCGCCCGACTCGAACAGGGCCAGCGGTTTGCCGTCGGGACCGTTCGGGTCGATGATGGCCGGAATTTTGTTATTGGGGTTGAGAGAAAGAAACTCCGGCGAGTGCTGATCGTTGCTGTCGAAATTGACCAGATGCGGCTCGTAGGCAAGCCCGGTTTCCTCCAGCATGATGGCCGCCTTCACCCCGTTCGGTGTCGGCAAGGAATAAAGTTGAATCCGGTCCGGATGACGCGCCGGCCATTTTTTGGTGATAGGGAAATGGGAAATATCGCTCATGTTGCTCCTCGGTGATGGAAAAGGCGACAATCATTATTACCTAATCCCGATCCGTGCGCTGACGGGCAACGACCCGCCGACCGGGCTCGGCGCCGACAAGGGCTGCGCCGAAGCAATATGACGCGGTGTCACCCCGCCTGTATCCATGACCATGTGCGTCACGCTCAGGAACGACAAAGGGCTACGCGCAAGCGTAACCCTTCGATTGTTCTGGCTCCCCGACCTGGACTCGAACCAGGGACCTGCGGATTAACAGTCCGTCGCTCTACCAACTGAGCTATCAGGGAAAAGAGGCCGCATTATATACGTCAAAAATCTCGCTGTCCAGGCCCTGGTTTTCGGTGGCGCGGCCGTTTTCCGGCGCCGGTCGTCGGCGGCGGCGCATGGACAGCGGCGTCGGGCGATGTTCAAATCGGCACCGGCCGGCGCGAATCCTGCGCCGATGGCTTCGATCGGCTCATGCAGTTGCCGTTCGCACACTCCTATCACACTCCTATCACACTCCCCGTGTGTTATTACCAACAGGCAATATAATAGTCCATTATGAACAGATAATCAAAAAATAAAGCTGTTAGCTTAGCTAACCGTGGATGGCACGATGAAGTGTTGTAAATGAGATAGCGAGCCGATTCGATTGCGATATTCGGTCCGCGCCGATCCTGTCGCTTCCAATAACAAGGTAATATTGGACGATAAGAAACCGAAAGAACATTGCAAGCGCGATGTTTAACCAGGAGGCTTCGTGTTCCCCCTTCCCTATCCGTTTCAATTGCGCCCGGTGCGCGACGACGACCAAAGTTTTGTCGACATGCTCTACGATTCAACCCGGGCCGATTTGAAAGAGATCGCGGTCGATCACGCCGTCGTCGGCCAATTAATCAAAATGCAGCAGCAAATGCAAAGCCGGGTGTTCCAGGCCGACTTCCCCGGCGCCCATTATCTGATACTCATGCGCGGCGACGATAGAATAGGACGCCTGGTGATCGACCTGGGCGCGAAAACCTTGCATATGGTGGACCTGGCCCTGTGTCCAACCGCGCGCTGCCAGGGCGGCGGTACCGTGGTGCTGCGCGCGCTGCAAGAATGGGCCGCCGGGCGCGGTTTGATCGTCGCGCTCTCGGTTAGCCACGGCAATCCGGCCGCGCGCAGGCTGTACCACGCGCTGGGCTTCGAACTGAGCGAGGACGACGCGGTGCAGGCCCAGTTGCGCTGGCGCCCCGATACCGCCGCCGATGACGCGCGCGCGCACTGGCAGCACAGGGCGGCGGGCGAGAGCGGCGGCGCCACGCGTCACCTGACGGGTAAATAAGGGGGCGCCGAGCCGGGGGCGCCGAGCCCGGAACGCAGAGCGCGGCCGCCCCGCCCGACGCCGTCAAGCCGGCTGAGCGGTCTGGGCCAATAGCGCCTGGGCTTCGAGCATGGCTTGCAAGGCCTCGGCCGAGACCGGGGGACTAAATAGGTAACCCTGCATTTCATCGCATTCATTGTCGCGCAAGAATTGGCGCTGCACTTCCGTTTCCACCCCCTCGGCGATCACGCGCAGCTGCAACTTGTGGCCGAGCGAAATGATGGCCATCGCGATGGCCTGGTCGTCGGCGTTGCCACCGAGGTCGTTGACGAACGATTTGTCGATCTTCAAGCGGCTGATCGGGAACGACTTCAGGGCCGACAGACTGGAATAACCGGTGCCGAAATCGTCGATCGACAAGGACACCCCCATCGCCTTGAGCTCGCGCATCTTCAACACCGATTGCTGCACGTCGCGCATCATCACGCCCTCGGTCACCTCCAGTTCCAGGGCGCCGGCGCGCAAGCCGCTGTCGCGCAGCGCCGCCGTCACGCGCGCCACCAGGCGCAAGTCCTCGAACTGGCGCGGCGACACATTGACCGACATTTCCAGCGGCCCCAGGCCGGCCACATGCCAGGCCTGGTTTTGACGGCAAGCCGTTTGCAGCACCCATTCGCCGATCGGCACGATCAAGCCGCTTTCCTCGGCCAGCGGAATAAAACGCAGCGGCGAGACCGTGCCCTGCTCCGGGTGCTGCCAGCGGATCAGGGCTTCGACCCCGATGATGCGGCCGCTGCGCAAATCCACCTTGGGCTGGTACACCAGGCGGAATTGGCGCTCCTCCAGCGCGTGCCGCAAGCCCTCCAGCAGGGCCAGTTTTTCGTCGGCCTTGGCGCTCAATTCATGGGTATAAAACTGGATGCTGTTTTGGCGCGTCTCCTTGGCCCGGTACATGGCCGCGTCCGCCTTCTTGAGCAAGACGTTGGCGTCGTCGCCGTCGTGCGGATAGATCGCCACCCCGATGCTGCAACCGACCCGCACTTCCTGGCCGTCCAGCGCCACCGGCTGCATCAGGGTGTCGCGGATTTTTTCCAGCAGGGTGGTCACCATTTCTTCGCCGCCGCGGCGGATCGACAGGATCAGCACGAATTCGTCGCCGCCGAAACGGCCCACGGTATCGTTGCGGCGCACGCAGCGCACCATGCGCGCGGCCACTTCGCACAGCAGGGCGTCGCCGGCGTTGTGGCCGAGCGCGTCGTTGACCATCTTGAAACCATCGAGATCGATGAAGGCCACCGCCACGCAGCTTTCGGCGCGCTGGGCCGCCAGCACGGCCTGGTCCAGCCGGTCGCCGATCAGGCTGCGGTTGGGCAGCCCGGTCAACATGTCGTGATGGGCGATGTGCAGCATGCGCTCCTCGGCCCGTTTGCGCGAGCTGATGTCGCGCACGATGGTGACCACGCCGTCTTCCACCGCCACCACCTGGCGGTGGAACCAGCGCACCCGGTGTTCGGACACCCGGTGCTCCCACTCCGCCTCATGCACGCCGCCGTCGCGCGCCACCCCGGCCAATTGGTCGAGCACCCCGATGGCGCGCATTTCGGGCCACAGCGTACACACGCTGCGCCCGCACATGGCCGCGCGCGCCAGCCCGGTGAGTTTTTCGGCCCGACTGTTGGCCGCGTCGATGACGAAATCGACAATCGCGCCCTGCCCGTCGAACACGCTGCGCAGCACGAAGAAGGCGTCCAGATTCGCTTCCGAGGCGGCCGCATAAGTGGTCTGCTCGCGCTGGATGCGGCGCCGCGTTTTGCCCGCTTGCCAGGACCAAAAACTGCACAGGCCGGCCAGCAACAGCACCGTGGCGCTGATCATGGCGGCCTGCCACAGCTTGGCGCTTTTTTGCTGTCGAAACGGGCGTAATTGCTCGGCCTGATCGAGTCCGACCACCACGTTCAGGGCGAAGCCGTGCAGGTGGCGCACACCCAGGTAGCGCTGGCGGCCCTGCCACGCGATCAGCGCCTGCAACTCGCCTTCCGGGTCCAGAGCGGGCAGGCCGGCCGCGCTCTGGCCCCAGCTCACCTGCTCGCCGCTGCGCAACACGCGAAACAGCTTGTCTTCGCTGCCTACCAGGCCCAGCATGCCCGACTCGCCCAGCCGCGACAGCTCGTAGCCACTGGTGAAATAGGCCGGCTCGACCTCCACGATGGCCAGCCCGGCGAAGCGGCCGGCGGCGTCGTTGATGCGGCGCGTGAAATGCAGGTGGGCATCGGGGCCGGGGCCGGTGCGCAAGGGTTGGCTCACCAGCAGCGTGTCGTCGGCATGGCTCTGATGGAAAATGAAATACGGCTGACCGGCCGCCGAGGCCGATTTTCCGGCCGGATTGCTGGCCACCACCTTGCCGCCGCTGTCGATCACAGCGGTGCCGAACACCAGCGTCGGCGGCAGCAAGCCTTGCCGGCGCAAAGTGGGCAGCGCGGCCACGGCGCCGTTTAACTCGACCGCGAACTTGATCACCTTTAAGGTTTGATCGATGCCGACCAGGCTGCGCGCGATTTGCGCCTCATAGGTGTCGAGCAACTCCCGATTCAACTCCTGGGCTTTCAAGGTCGCGCCTTCGCGTTCGCTATCGATGCTTTGCCAAGTGACGATCCACAACACGGCCAACAGCAGCAGCGCCAGCACCGGCAGCGCCAGATACAACTCCGCCATGCGCCGCAAGCCCTGCGGGCCGGACTGAAAGCGGCGGGTGCCGGGCGCCGGCGCGCCCGGGGCGGCAGTGGCGGCAGTGGCGGGCGCGGCAGACATGGCAAGCGGGTCGGACATCAGCGTATCACCAGCACAGCCTTGACCGAGGGATCGAGCGCGCTCTTGTCGATATAGCCGATCAAGCCGGGATTGTCGGCCACCATTTTGCGTATGGCCACGCTGTTGTCGACCTCCCTGGGCGGCTGGGCCCGGCCGGTGAAAATCATCTTGGCCCAGTAAGCCTTGATCAGGGCCGGCGACTTGCCCGTCAGCTTGGCGTAAAACTCATCGCGAATGGGCACGCCCACGGTCTGGTCCAGCGCCGCCACTTCGCTGCCATTGGGAAAACGCAAGCTTTGGCCCAGGAAAATATCGCTGGCTTGCTCCGCCGTGAGGGCGGTCAAGGGATTCTTGGCCGAAACGATGACGATCAGTTCGCCGGCCCGGGCCGGGCCGCCCGCCGCGCCCAGCGCCAGGGACAGCAACACGGTTGCGATGAATTTGATAGGCATGGTGGCTCCTATCAATACACGAAATCGAGCGTGGCGCTGATCACGTTGACGCTGCGCCCCGATCGATATTCTGGTTGCACATTGATCAAGGTCCCGGTCGAGTTGCCGTGCGGGCGGACCCGGTCGTACTGCACCTTGAGCGCCATATTGCGCCGAAAATCCCAGCGCATGCCGGCGCTGGCCGTCTCCTGCGTGGCCACGCTCCTGAGCAAATCGCCAAGCGCGCCGTTGAGCGCGCGCGCCGCGCCGATCTGGGCCGGCGAGCCATACAAGGGCAAGCCCGGCTCAACATTGGCGCTGTCCGATTTGGTGTGGGAAAAGGTGGCGTACGGCGTCCAATTGCCAAAGCGATAGCCGCCGCTGACATAAAAGCCGTTGCTGTGGCCCAGAAAAGAGCGCACTTTGAGCGTGCTGAACTCGCCGGTGAGGAACCAGTCGCCGGGATCGTAATTGGCGCCGACGCTCCAGGCCGTCATGCGCTTGTGATCGAAATCGTAACGGTCGGCCAAGGCGTTACCGGGCGGGCCGAACTGACGAAACGCTTGAAATAGCGGATGCACCAGATCGACCGACACATCGCCCGCCAAATAACTGCCGCGCGCGCTGAAGGCGCCGCGGTCGATGGTGTGCGAGAACCCGCGCAAGCGGCGCGCGCCGGCGCGCGCATCGAGCGGCAAATCGACATTGGTGCCGCCGAAAAAGCCCTGGGTGGCGTGTTTCAAGCCACCGGCGGTCCAGCGATAGGTGCCGTCGATGCCATCGCTATTACTAATTTGCAGCGTGCCATACACTTCGACCGGCGTGCGCAGCCACGGATTGGCATAGCCGACCTTGCTGTAATCGGCGGCCAGATAAATCGGCAACGCGATGCGCCCGATCCGCACACTCAATTCCGGGCTGACCCGGTATTTAATATTGGCCCATTCGATCACGGGGCGGTAAGAGCCGTTGTAACCCTGTTCCGATACCAGTTGCACCACGGCCGACCAACGCGTGTCCACTTTCAAGTCGAGCTGGGCGCCCAGCCGGCTGTCGACATCGGCGCTCCAGGCGCCGCTGTGGCCCACGCCCGACTTCTTGAGCACCTTGATGACGTAATCGCCATCGCGCAGATTCGCATGCGCCACACCCAAGGTGCCGAAACCGCCGAAGGTCCAGGTCGGACCCGCGTCGGTCGGGGGCGCCGCTTGCTCTTGAAGCTGAGTCTGGGCCTGAGCCTGGGCCACACCGGCCGTGGCCAGCATGGCCGCCAGCGCGGCCGCGCGTCGGTCCCCACCAATAAACCGTTTCATATCCGTCCTTGCTGCCGCCGCCAGCCGGCATGTTTGCGACGCCGGTGCCGAAGTCGCTTAGCGCGTCGGGGTCGACGCGCAGGCAAGCACGCAGCGCTCAGCGGCAAGAGAATATTGATCAATTTTTCACTGCGTCTTGCCCTAGATCAAAAGCTTAGCATTGAAATCGGCCGCCGCCGCGTCCACGCGTATGCCGCGTTGAGTATCTACAACAGAATAAATTGGACCATCATCCCGGTTTGCGCGAGCGACAATGGATGGGGCGCCAAGGAGCGGTGGCGCGACTCTGGTGCGGCGGCACTTTCATTCGCACCAGTTCCAGGCGCATCAATAAAAAACCCTGCCCTTGTTTCGACAGCAGGGTGAGTAGCATGTGGGTCAGATGTTGGTCTAGGCCAGTACCAAATCTCAACGGCGGAAAAATAGCATGATATGACGCGATCGGCAAAGCCGCTCTGTCAGCCTGCTCCGTCATGGCGGGAATATAAACGCTATGCGCCTGAGGGGCGCAATCACATGGAGCCGATACCACCATGAAAACCATCGGAGCAAAAATAGCATGGCGCAGACATGCCACACCGCTGCGATGTAGAAAACCTCCAAGTTTCATATTTGCATTGAACCACCGAATGCCGTAGTCGGCCACCTTACCCGACGCCCACGCCGGGCGCCGAACGCAAAAAGGCCGCGTTTTCACGCGGCCTTTCAACTATTCTGGCTCCCCGACCTGGACTCGAACCAGGGACCTGCGGATTAACAGTCCGTCGCTCTACCAACTGAGCTATCAGGGATTAGAGGCAACATTATATACTTTCCAAGTCACACTATCAAGCTACCTCGGCGTGACCCGTCACCGCATTTTCTGTTGCCATTCGGAACGATCTTTCGATCAATCCGAAGAAGCAAGATCTTAAAGGACTTTGGCGATGGCGTCAATGACGATATCGATATTGTTCGCATTCAAAGCGGCCACGCAGATACGGCCCGTGTCGACCGCGTAAATCGATTGTTCGCGCAGCTTGGCCACTTGCTCCTTGCTCAAACCGGAGTAAGAAAACATGCCGACCTGGGACCGCACGAAGGCGAAATCGTGGCCGGGCGCCTTGTCCTTGAGCTTGGCGACGAAGCTGTCGCGGGTGTCGCGGATGCGCACCCGCATGCCGGCCAACTCCTCTTCCCACAGCTGGCGCAGCGCGGGGGTGGTCAACACGGTGGCCACCACTTTGCCACCATGCACCGGCGGGTTCGAATAATTGGTGCGCACCACGCGCTTGAGTTGCGACAGCAGGCGCGCGGCCTCGTCGGCGCTGGCGGCCACCACGCTCAAGGCGCCGACCCGCTCGCCGTACAGCGAAAACGATTTCGAAAACGAGTTCGACACCAGTAGCGGGCATCCGGTGGCGGCGAAGCGGCGCACCACGGCGCCGTCCTCGGCGATGCCGGCGCCGAAACCCTGGTACGCCATGTCGAGGAAAGGCACCAGGGCGCCGGCCACCACGGCGGCGATCACTTGCTCCCATTGCGCGGCGCTCAGGTCGGCGCCGGTCGGGTTGTGACAGCAGGCGTGCAGCAGCACGATCGAGCCGCGCGGCATGGCTTTCAAGTCGGCCAGCATGGCCTCGAAATTGACGCCGTGGCTGGCCGCGTCGTAATACGCGTACTGGTTGACGACGAAGCCGGCGCTCTCGAACAGGGCGCGGTGGTTTTCCCAGCTTGGATCGCTGATATACACTTGCGCGCCGGGCGCGAAGCGTTGCAGGAAGTCGGCGCCGATCTTGAGCGCGCCGGTGCCGCCGATGGCTTGCACGGTGATCGCGCGGCGCTCTTGAATGACGGCGCTGTCGGCCCCAAATACCAGTTCTTGTACCGCTTTGTCGTACGCCGCCAGCCCTTCGATCGGCAAATAAGTGCGGGGCGCCGGCTGCTCCATCAACATCTGTTCGGCCTTCTGTACGCACGCTAACAGTGGCACCTTACCCTTGTCGTCATAATACACGCCGACGCCGAGATTGATCTTGGCCGGATTCTGATCGGCGTTGAAGGCTTCCGTGATGCCCAAAATAGGGTCGCGGGGCGCCATCTCGATGGCACTGAAAAGGCTGGCAGAAACGGTAGGCTGGGTCATGATAAGATAAAAATTCGATTGGAAGCAGGTTCGCGGCGGAGTGGTAGACAGCGTGCCCCGATCCGGGCCGGGGCCGCCAGCAGGACACCATTTTAGCAAAGGTAGGATTCGTATGGCTGATTTATCCTTAGTAAATGACCCGGCGCCGACCGTGGTCAGCTTCCCCGACTCGCCCTTCCTGCTGCACCAGCCGTTCGCCCCGGCCGGCGACCAGCCGAGCGCCATCGCCCAGCTGGCCGAAGGCATCGCCGACGGCTTGTCGTTCCAGACCCTGCTTGGGGTGACCGGCTCGGGCAAGACCTACACCATGGCCAATGTGATCGCGCGCATGGGCCGGCCGGCCATCGTGTTCGCCCCCAACAAGACGCTGGCGGCCCAGCTCTATAGCGAGTTCCGCGAGTTTTTCCCGCAAAACGCGGTCGAATACTTCGTCAGCTATTACGATTACTATCAGCCGGAAGCCTATGTGCCCCAGCGCGACCTGTTTATCGAAAAGGATTCCTCGATCAACGAGCATATCGAGCAGATGCGTCTGTCGTGCACCAAGTCGCTCATGGAGCGGCGCGACGTGATCATCGTGGCCACCGTCTCGGCCATTTACGGTATCGGCAATCCCAGCGAATACCACCAGATGATTTTGACCCTGCGCGTGAAGGACAAGGTCAGCCAGCGCGACGTGATCGCGCGCCTGATCCAGATGCAGTACACGCGCAACGAAGTCGATTTCGGCCGCGCCACCTTTCGGGTGCGCGGCGATACCATCGACATCTTTCCGGCCGAGCACGCGGAACTGGCGGTGCGGCTGGACATGTTCGACGACGAAATCGACTCGATTCAGCTGTTCGACCCGCTCACCGGGCGGGTGCGCCAGAAGATTCCCCGCTTCACCGTCTACCCCGGCTCCCATTACGTCACCCCGCGCAGCACCGTGCTGCGGGCGATCGAGACCATCAAGGACGAGCTGCGCGAACGGCTGGAGTTCTTCCACAAGGAAAACAAGCTGATCGAGGAGCAGCGGCTAGAACAGCGCACCCGCTTCGACCTGGAAATGATGGCCGAGATCGGCTTTACCAAGGGCATCGAGAATTATTCGCGCCACCTGAGCGGCGCCCTGCCCGGCCAGCCGCCGCCCACCCTGGTCGATTACCTGCCGGCCGACGCCTTGATGTTCCTGGACGAGTCGCACGTGCTGATCGGCCAGCTCAGCGCCATGTACAACGGCGACCGCTCGCGCAAGACCAATCTGGTCGATTACGGTTTCCGGCTGCCGTCGGCGCTCGACAACCGGCCGCTCAAGTTCGAGGAATTTCAATCCAAGATGCGGCAAACCGTGTTCGTCTCGGCCACCCCGGCCGACTACGAAAACACCCACGCCGACCAAGTGGTGGAGCAAGTGGTGCGCCCGACCGGCCTGGTCGACCCGCTCATCATCGTGCGCCCGGCCAGCACCCAGGTCGACGACTTGATGGGGGAAATTCAAGACCGCATCAGCAAGGACGAGCGGGTGCTGGTGACCACGCTGACCAAACGCATGTCCGAGCAGCTCACCGATTATCTGGGCGACCATGGCATCAAGGTGCGCTATCTGCACAGCGACATCGAGACGGTGGAGCGGGTCGAGATTTTGCGCGATCTGCGCCTGGGCACTTTTGACGTGCTGGTGGGGATCAACCTGCTGCGCGAGGGCTTGGACTTGCCCGAGGTGTCGCTGGTGGCGATTTTGGACGCCGACAAGGAAGGCTTTTTGCGCTCCGAGCGCAGCCTGATTCAAACCATCGGCCGCGCGGCCCGCAATCTGCACGGGGTGGCGATCCTGTACGGCGACAAGATCACCGATTCGATGCGGCGCGCCATCGACGAAACCGAGCGCCGGCGCGCCAAACAGATCGCCTTTAACGCGGCTAACAATATCACCCCGATCGGCATCAAGAAAAGCATCAAGGAATTGATCGACGGCGTCTACAGCCCGCAAGAGGCGCGCGAAACGCTGCAAGTGGCACAAGAGCAAGCCAAGTTCGAGGCCATGAGCGAGAAGCAAGTGAGCAAGGAAATCAAACGCCTGGAAAAACTGATGATCGATCACGCCAAAAATTTGGAATTCGAAAAAGCGGCCCAGGTGCGCGATCAGCTTCACCTCCTCAAGCAGCAACTGTTCGGCGCGCCGGGCACCGACAATGTGGTGTCCATGCTGGGCAAATAAGGCCTTCCCGACGGATGCGCCAGCGCAGCGGGCGGTGCGGCGCCACGCGATGACATTATTTATATTGCATCAATTAAATTCAGGCTCTATATTATAAATGCACTAACTTTATTTAAAGTTTCATATCATTGGCTTGGTGCGCCATTTTTATAGAGGAATTTCATGAAATCGCGTATGACCGTATTGAAATCGTTGTCGCTGGCAGGGCTGCTGTTTTCCGTCCAGGCCGCCAAAGCCGACATCACCGTGTTTACCGACCAGGCGGCCTACATGGCCGCCGTCGGCGACACCGGCACCGACAGCTTCGACAATCTGCCGTATATGTCCACCGGTCCGATCCAGCGCAGCGCCGGCGCCCACGGCTACACGGTGGGCAGCGCGGCCGGCGCCGGCTCGCCCTATCTGTTCGCGGGCGGCAATGGCGTCGACAATTGGCTGTCGGCCAACCGCAGCCAGGACACGCTGGTGTTTTCCCAATTTTCAAGCCAGATCCGCGGCATCGGAGGCGAGTTCTTCAATACCGCCGGCACCGGCGGCTTGATCGACAGCGGCAGCATCACCTTGACCGCCACCGAGGCCGACGGCCATACCGTCAGCTATGCCTTGCTCAACCCGGGTGTGCACGCCTTCCTCGGGTTTGTCTCGACGGGCCGCTTGCGCCACCTGAGCGTGCGGTCGCCATTCCAGGACGGCTTGCTGGCCTTCCCTACCGTCAATAATTTGCAACTCTCGCTGGCGGCCGTCCCGGAGCCGGATACCTATGCCATGTTGCTGGCGGGACTGGCCATGCTGGGCGCCATCGCGCGCCGCCGTCGGCGCCCGGCCTGATCGCTTGATGCCGGGATAGGCAAGCTGTGACACAAGCTGTGCCGCATGGCGGACGCGCGCCGTACACGGCGCGCTTACAAGGTCTTGACGAACTCGCGTACGCCGCCCAAGAACATCTCAACCGACATCGCCGTCAAGATCAATCCCATCAAGCGCTCGAAAGCGGTCATCACTTGCGGCCCGAGCGCGTTTTGCAGACGCTCGGCGCTGAGGAACACCGCCAGCCAGACCAGGCCCACGGCGGCCAGCGCGGCCACATGCACCATCACTTCGCCGGCCGTGTTCGATGAGAACAGCAGCACGGTGGCCAGGGCCGACGGTCCGGCCAAGGCTGGAATGGCCAGCGGCACAATGAAGGGCTCGCCGCCCTCGCTCTTGCCCAACACCCCATCGGGATGCGGAAACACCATGCGGATGGCGATCAGCAGCAAGATCACGCTGCCGCCGATGCGCAGCGCGATTTCGGACAGTTGCAGCGCACTGAGAAAATGCCGCCCGAAGAACATAAACACGAGCAAGAGCAAAAAGGCGATCGCGCACTCGCGCACCACGATGGCCGGACGGCGCGCGCGCGGCACGGCGCCCAGCGCGCTGACGAACAGGGGCACGTTACCGAAAGGATCGGTCACCAACAAGAGCAGGATAAAAGTCTGAAAGAAATTCTGAGTCATGGGTTTGCACTATTACAAGGTCAGCAAAGCTGCCCCGGCCGGTGGCATCATATATTTTCTATAATTAAGATTCTACGAAGGCATATCTTATTGCTTGGAAATAATTATTTCACCCATGCGATACAAATTTATTTTTCGAACGATGGACAAATAAACCACAATACTAAACTTTTCATATTGCATTATTTTCAATTAGGCACTAATTTATCAAGGCAATAATTTATTGCGATATGTTGCACCACTTCGATGACAATACCAAAGGAATGTTAATGCAATCGTCTTCGCTTGTTTTCAAATCGCTCTCCTTGGCGGTCATGCTGTGCGCCGCCCGGCTGGCGCACGCGGACGTTACCGTATTCACCGACGAAGCGGCCTATCTGGCCGCCGTGGGCGATACCGGCACCGACAAATTCGACAATTTCACCACCAATGCGCCAGAGGGCCCGCTGCAACGCGAGGCGGGCGAGTACGGCTATACCGTTGCCACCGCCGGCCTCGACAGTTCGCCCTACCTGTACGTGTCGCCAAGCGAAGACGGCTGGCTGTCGACCCAGCGCCCTGCCGATTACCTGGTGTTTTCCCATTTTTCAAGCAAGGTGCGCGGTGTCGGCGGCTTATTTTTCAACACCGATTTTTTTGGCGACTACGCCGACGGCGCCGATCTCACGCTCACCGCCACTGAACAGACGGGCAATACCGTCAGCTATACCTTCACCCCGACCAGCAGCGCCAGCTTTCTGGGCTTTGTCGCCACCGGTGCCTTGAGCGAGATCACCGTGCATACCCCCGGTGACAACTTTCTGTACCCGACCGTCAACAACCTGCATCTATCGGTGGCGGCGGTGCCGGAACCGGCAAGCTATGCCATGCTGCTGGCCGGCCTGGCGATGGTGGGCGCCATCGCGCGCCGCCGCGCGCTTGATCGGTCCGCTCAGTCACGGGGGCGCGGTGCCCCGATTCAATAACCCCACGTTATGACGGCAGCCGCTTGCTTCAAAATACTGCCCGAACCCTTGTTTGATTACACTTAAATGAAAGAAAACCGCATGACATCGTATTCTCTGGCATTCAAATCCCTGTCCCTGGCGGCCATGCTGCTTGCCGCGCAAGCGGCCCATGCCACCATCACGGTCTACACCAACGAGGCCGAGTACATGGCAGCGGTGGGCGCCACGGGCATCGACAATTTCGACGACTTTACCACCGCGGACGGCCCGGCCCAGCGCATGGCCGGCGATTACAGCTACAGCGCGGCCACCGCCAGCGGCGCGCTATCGCCCAGGCTGTATGCGGTGGGCGAGCCGAACGACGGCTGGCTGTCGGTGGAAAACGCGCGCGACAAGGCCGTGTTTTCCAACTTCGCCGACCATGTGCGCGGCGTGGGCGGCTTGTTCTTCAATACCGATGACAAGGGCGGCGTCGCCAGCGGCCGGTCGATCACGCTGACCGCGACCGAAGCCGAAGGCGACACCCGGACCTACACCGTGGCCGTGCCACAACGCGATTCGTTCGTCGGCTTCGTCTCCACCGGCACCCTGAGCAATATCACCATGGCCGCGCGCGGCCAGACCGACTTCCCGTTTTATTATCCGACCGTCAACAACCTGCACATCTCGGTGGCGGCGGTGCCGGAAGCGGACAGTTACGCCATGTTGCTGGCCGGGCTGGGCTTGGTGGGCTGGACCGTGCGGCGCCGCAAACGGGCGGCCCGCTAAACACAAAAGGGGATCGCGCGATCCCCTTTTTTGTTCAAACCAGCAAGCTAGCTTAGCCGTTGCTTTCGCCCTTCTTGATCCATGCGGCCAGCTGGTGCGGGCGCAAGCCGTCGTAATCTTCGAACGGCTGATGTATCCAAGGATTGTGCGGCAATTCTTCCATGTGATAGTCGGGCTTGAAGGCCGAGCTGCCCTTGGTCCAGATGACGGCCGATTTCACTTCTTTCACGCCGGAGAAATGCTCGGTGAGATGCTTCATCACCTTGATCAGGGTCACCCCCGAATCGGCCAGATCGTCCACCAGCAAAATTTTGCCGGCCAGCGGGCCTTTGGTCATGGTCATGTACTTGGCGATGTCGAGGTCGCCGCGCACGGTGCCCGCCTCTTCGCGGTAAGAGCTGGTCGACAAAATCGCCAACGGCACGTCGAAAATGCGCGAGAACACGTCGCCCGGCCGCACGCCGCCGCGGGCCAGACACAACACCTGGTCGAATTTCCAACCCGATTCGTACACTTGCAACGCCAGACGCTCGATCAGACGGTGATACTCATCCCACGACACCCACAGGTGTTTATCGTTAGAAGTTGGAGTGGTCACATCGGCTCCTTACTCGAATGGATGGCGCAGCACGATGGTTTCTTCGCGGTCCGGGCCGGTCGAGACCATGTCGATCGGCACCCCGACCAATTGCTCGATGCGCGCGATGTAGGCGCGCGCATTGCCCGGCAAGGCCGCCAGCGACTTGGCGCCGACCGTGCTTTCCTTCCAGCCTGGCATCTCTTCATAGACCGGCTCGCAACGCGCCGCGTCCTCGGCGCCGACCGGGAAAATATCGACTTGACGGCCGTCGAGCACATAACCGGTGCACAGCTTCAAGGTTTCAATGCCGTCCAGCACGTCGAGCTTGGTCAAGCACATGCCGGACACGCCATTGATTTGCACCGAGCGGCGCAGCAGGGCCGCGTCGAACCAGCCGCAGCGACGGGCCCGGCCCGTGACGGTGCCAAACTCGTGGCCCACGGCCGACAAATGCTGGCCCACGCCTGCGTCGGTCGGCAATTCCGACGGGAAAGGACCGGAGCCGACCCGGGTGGTGTAAGCCTTGGTGATACCCAAAATGTAATGCAGCATGTTCGGGCCCACGCCGGAACCGGCGGCGGCGTTGCCGGCCACACAGTTCGACGAGGTCACGAACGGATAAGTGCCATGGTCGACGTCGAGCAAGCTGCCCTGGGCGCCTTCGAACAGCAAATTGGCGCCGGCCTTGTGGGCCGCGTACAGCGCGCTCGACACGTCGGCCACCATCGGCCGCAGGCGCGGCACGTAGGCCAGCGCGTCGTCCAAGGTTTGTTGATACGCGACCTTGGGCGCCTTCAAATAGTGTTCCAGCACGAAATTGTGGTAATCGAGATTTTCGGCCAGCTTTTCGGCCAGCCGTTTTTCGTTGAGCAGATCGGCCACGCGGATGGCACGCCGCGCCACCTTGTCTTCATAGGCCGGGCCGATGCCCTTGCCGGTGGTGCCGATCTTGGCCGCGCCGCGCGCCGCTTCGCGCGCCGCGTCCAGGGCCGCGTGGTAAGGAAAGATCACGGGCGACGCTTCCGATATTTTCAAGCGCGACGCCACTTCCACTCCCACCGTTTCGAGCTTGTCGATCTCGCGCAGCACGTCGGGCACCGAGACCACCACGCCGTTGCCGATATAGCAGGCCACGCCGGGGCGCATGATGCCCGACGGGATCAGCTGCAAGGCCGTCTTGACCCCGCCGATGACCAGCGTGTGGCCGGCGTTGTGGCCGCCCTGAAAACGCACCACACCCTGCGCATGATCGGTCAGCCAATCGACGATCTTGCCTTTACCCTCATCGCCCCATTGGGTGCCGATGACAACGACGTTCTTTGCCATAATTTTCTTTGACATCACTTAACCTAGGTTTTTAAGAATCCAGCTACTACCATTATCGTCAAGCACCAGCGCGCGGTCGCACTCGAACTCGTCTTGCTCATTGCCGTGACCAGGCATGCTCTGGATCACCACCTCGCCGGCCTTGCGCAGCGCGGCGATTTGCTCCTTCAACTCGGGCGCGTTGCCCCAGGGCGCGCGGATCGAATGCTTGCGCTCGGCCGTCGGCAGCAGCCGCGCCAGTTCGCGCAAGTCGAGCGAAAAGCCGGTGGCGGGACGGGCCCGGCCGAACGCTTCGCCGACATGGTCGTAGCGCCCGCCGCGCGCCACCGCGTTCGGCAAGCCGGGCACGTAGAGCGCGAACATGGCGCCGCTTTCGTATTGATAACCGCGCAAATCGGCCAGATCGATCGCCACCTCGGCCCGGCCCAGGGCCGACCCGGCCAGGGCGGCCAGTTCGGCCAGGGCCTTGCCGATGCCGGGCAGCGCCGGCAATTGCTCGCGCGCCCGTTTGAGCACGTCGATGTCGCCGTACAAGCCCGGCAAGGCCAGCAGCGCATCCCGGGTGGCCGGCAGATAGGCGGCCGTTTGCGCTTGCAAGCCGGGGCTGTCCTTGGCGCGCAGCAGCGCGTACAGCTTGCCTTCGTCGCGCAGGGCGGCCGGATCGTCGGCGATGATGGCGCGCAGCACCCCCACATGCGACAAGTCCAGACGCGCCTCGGCGAAGCCGGCCAGCGCCAGCGAGGCGAGCGCCAGTTCCTGGATTTCGGCGTCCGCCTCCAGGCCGGCGTGGCCGTAGATCTCGGCGCCGATCTGGAGCGGCTCGCGCGTGGCATGCAAGCCGGACGGGCGGGTGTGCAACACGCTGCCCGCATAGCACAGGCGCGTGACGCTGGCCCGGTTGAGCAGATGGGCGTCGATGCGGGCCACCTGGATCGTCATGTCGGCGCGCAGCCCCAACAGACGGCCCGACAGCTGGTCGACCAGCTTGAAGGTGCGCAGATCGGTGTCCTGGCCGGCGCCGGTGAGCAGCGACTCGAGATACTCGAGCAGGGGCGGCATCACCAGTTCGTAACCGTAGAGACGGAAGTTATCGAGCATCAGACGGCGCAACTCTTCAATCTTGCGCGCTTCCGAAGGCAGGACGTCGGCGATATTTTCGGGTAAAAGCCAATTCGGCATGGGCAACGGGTGACGGGAGAATGTTAAAAATGAATCTTCCATGGCAGCATCGAGCGTGCCAGGCAGAAAGCCGAACCTGATATTTTACGCGAAACATTCGACGCCAGGGAAAAGTTAGCGCCCCGGCACGGTAAAAGCGGCACCGACCAATATGGCCGAAGCAATTTACAGCAGCGGTGGTGCCGCGCGCCCGCAAAAAAAAGCTTCGCCACAGCGCCTTGGATCGATTTACGTGCGGGATGTCGATGGCCGGCTGCGGATTTTTCGAGCAAGCCGATACGTGATGCGACATTGCCGCATCGCTTGCGGCGTCAGCTCGTCTCCAGCAGCTCGACGCAAGCGAGCGGATCAGCCGCCTCCACCAATTCGAGCGCAACGTTGGCCTTAGCGACCAGATCGAGCGGTGTCAGACGCTGAACATAATGACCGTGCGTGATACGGTCCATCCCGGCACCGGCAAGTTTTGCCACTGTGCGCAATCCTGGCGTGAGCGCCACGCTATCGAGCTTACCAGCGTGCAAAATGATATTCCTCTGGCGGTATAGGCGGTGAAAAGAGTCGGCAATCATCTCGCGAATGTTTCCCAACTCCTTCTTGGGATTCTGAAACAATTTATACATCCGCATCACGGCTGCCCGGTCGCTCAAGCCCGGTAGCAAGGGCATACTACCGTCGATGATCATGCTGCCGGCAATGCGTGAACGGTCGCGATTACTTGCGGCGCATTCGAGCGCAGGAAACAGACCCGGGTAATGTCGCGTAACCAAATGTGCCAATTTCGTCAACTCTGAGCGAGGAAAAGAACAAGTCACCAAACCAGCTAAGTTATCGGCCGCCGCCGAGCGGTCATCGGGAGGGGCCAACAATCCTTCGATCGCGCCCCACCCACCAGCTACCGCCGCCACCTGCGAGCTACCGTTTAAATGGGCAAGCAGTTCCAGAGCCGCATCGACGCTCTTGTTCACATCGGCGGAAAATATCCGATCCTCTCTGTACAGCTCCCTCACTTCCACACCGCGCCGATCATGATCCAAATCGACCGGCGCCGCGCTGCCTGCCACCCAAAGCTTGGGCACTCTGCTCAAAGGGTGGCCTGTGGCCAACAATGCGCGCGCCGCGTAACGGTCCGATTCACTGCGTGCTGCCTGCGCCGCCCCGACCACATCGCGCGCTTTCACTTTCAGAACGAGCGCCGCAGGGGCGCGCACCCCGGCCGTCTCGAAGCCATGCGACTTCAGCCATCCAATAGCTTCCCGTCCTTGGAGCCACGACGTTGGTACGCCATGGACCATCTTGGGTATAGCAGCAAATGCAAGCAGCACTTCGATATCGCGTTGCGGACTGGCGCCCATTTCCTGCTGGAGCTCTTGGCAAAGCTGGGCTAACGAGAACGGCACGCTACGCCGCATCTGCGCGTTGATGAAGTCACGCAAATATTCACCGGAAAATCCGGCATCCAGCAAATGGCCCGCGACACTGCGCGCAAACAATTCGACATGAAAAGTCCCGGTGCGGACCACTTCGCCCCACCTGGTCACATAGTCGGCCTTCACCACAGAGGAAATCTGTCGAATGGTGTAGTGCTCTACACTACCTGAGCGCAGGACTGCCCGAAGTTGCTCGCTAAGGATACGTTTCTCGTTAGCTGTGAATACAGGGTGCTGGCCAACCCGCTTATAAAGCGAACCAATAGCCTGTTTGATCGCCCCTTCGCTGAGATGCCCACTGGCTTTGATTTCATATGCCTCATACAACTCATCCAGCGCCAGCACCACGCCAATGCCCCAGAGCGAACGATGCCATGGACTGCGGTCGGACAGCAATTCGAGTAGGCGCACGACGGCCAGGTTTTCATCAGGATTGACAGAAGTCGTCATAAAGAATACGCTGATCGTTCGGCTAGTGAGTAGGTTTCGAACTTGCTAGTACACCAGCTAAGTGGGGATCGACCCTGGCGGACCACCCGGTTTAACTGATCAGTCCAATTGGCTCTTTCCCCCAGTTTTTTCAGAACTGACCTTGCTTTTGCAGGGCTTTTCTTTTTTGCCGTACCGTGTTCAGCCATGTAAGCAAAATTCTGAAAAATCACACGTTCGCGCAGCCATCCAAGCACCCGCACTAGATACATGCAAAAACCAGCGGGGCCGGCGCCGCCGCGCCGCCGAAGCGGGGCGGCGGGCGCCGGCCCCGCGGACCGCGCCGATGCCGGCTTACTTCTTGTCCGGCGCCGGACCGGCGTTGCCGCCGCCCGAGCCTTTGAAGTATTTGAAGAAGTCCGAATTCGAATCGATCACCATCACATCGCTGTGGTTTTTAAAACTGGCGCGATACGCTTCCAGGCTGCGGTAGAACTTGTAAAACTCGGGGTTCTTACCGAACGCCTCGGCATAGATTTGCGACGCCTTGGCATCGCCCTCGCCCCGAATTTTCTCCGCCTCGCGGAAGGCTTCGGCCAGAATCACGGTGCGCTGCTTGTCGGCGTCGGCCCGGATTTTTTCCGAATCGGCCGAACCGGTCGAGCGCAATTCATTGGCCACCCGCACCCGCTCCGACTTCATGCGGTCGTACACCGAGTTGTTGATCTGCTCGACATAATCGACCCGTTTCAAACGTACGTCGATGATCTCGACGCCGATCAAAGTGGCCTCGGCCACCACCTTGGCGAGGATCGCTTCCATCACCTTGCCGCGCTGGCCGGAGATCACTTCGCGCACGGTGCGCTTGGTGATTTCATCGTTTAATGCCGCTTTGACGATCTGGGAGAGGCGGTCGCGGGCCCGGCTTTCCTCGCCGTTAAAGCTGACGTAGTACAGCTTGGGCTTGACGATGCGCCATTTGACGAAGGCGTCGACCAGGATGTTTTTCTTTTCGGCCGTAATGAAGCGGTCCGGCTCGGGCGTGTCGATGGTGAGCACGCGCTTGTCCAGATAAATCACGTTTTGCAGCGGCGGCGGCAGCTTGAAATACAAGCCCGGCTTGCTGATCTCGTCCTTGATCTCACCTAGCGCGAAAACCACGGCGAAACGGCGCTGGTCGACCACGAACACGGTAGAGGACAGCAACATCAGGGCCAAAAACCCGATGATGAGAGTGGTGGCGACGCGGTTCATTAGCGGCCCTCCCGATCACGCGACGATTCGCGCGCGCGGCTGTCGCGCGGGCGCAGCGGGTCGGTCTGCGGCAGGGTGTCGGCCGGCAGCACGGTGGTGGCCGGCGGCGCGGCGGCGGCCTTGGCGGCGCTGTCGCTGGCCGCCGTTTGGGCGATCAATTTGTCGAGCGGCAAGTACAGCATATTGCTGCCGGATTTGGCGTCCACCATCACTTTGCTGGCGCTGGAAAAGATTTGTTGCATAGTGTCCAAGTACATGCGGTCCCGGGTCACGCCCGGGGCCTTTTGATATTCGGTAAGAACCTGCTGGAAACGCGAAGCGTTACCGAGCGCGTTCTCGCTCACCAGGGAGCGGTAAGCCTGGGCTTCCTGCACCAGACGGAAGGCGGCGCCGCGCGCTTTCGGAACCACGTCGTTGGCATACGCCTGGCCCTCGTTTTTCTGGCGTTCCCGGTCTTGCCCCGCTTTCACGGCGTCGTCGAAGGCGGTTTGCACCTGTTCCGGCGGTTGCACGCCTTGCATGGTCACGTTGGTGACGACGGCGCCGACCGCATACTTGTTCAGAATTTGTTGCATCAACTGCTGGGTGTCGAAGGCCACTTTTTCGCGTCCCTCGTAGAGCACGAAGTCCATCTTGCTGCGCCCGACGATCTCGCGGATCGACGTTTCGGCCACCTGGCGCAAGGTATCTTCCTGATCGCGGTTGTTAAACAGCCAAGCCACCGGGTCCTTGAGCTTGTACTGCACGGCGAACTGGATATCGATGATGTTTTCGTCGTCGGTGAGCATGAGCGATTCGCCGGCCTGTTTGTTCTTGACGTTGGTGCGGTAGCCGACTTCAACGGTGCGCACTTGCGACACATTGACGATCTCGCTGGCCTGGATCGGATACGGCCAGCGCCAGTTGAAACCGGACGGCGTGCTGTGGCTGTATCGACCGAAGGTGGTCACCACCCCGGTCTGGCCTTCCTGCACGATGAAGGCGCCGCTGGCCAGCCAGATCAGGAAAGCGATCGCCACCAGCACGCCGGCCGTGATGCCGGCGCCCTTCATATCGGGCCGCATGCCACCACCGCCGCCCTCGGGACGGTTGCGCCGACCGAAAAAACCGTTCAGGCGCTGGTTGAAATCGCGCCACAGCTGATCCAGATCGGGCGGACCCTCGCCCGGCCGTTTGCCGTCCTGGGCCATGACAGGGGGACGCGCCCGCCGGCCGGCGCGCGAGCCGCGCACGTGGGCCCATTGGGCACCAAATTTTTTAATTATGGAAACAAGCATACTTATGGTGATCCGACATAGGTAGAGGTGGGAGTACTGTCTTCCAGTTCAGCTGCATCAGCCTGATCCGGGCCGGCCGCGTGATCCTGCGGCGCGCCGACTTCGCCATCGACAAAGCGGTGCGCCATGGCCGGCGCCAGGCGCGCCGATTCCACGATCGCCTCGCGCAGCAGATCGAGCCCGACGCCCTTTTGCGCGCTGATGAACACGCGGTGCAGGCGGCCATGCTCGTCGCGCTCGACGGACGGCGCCAGACCGGCCGCGTCGATCTTATTCCAGACCAAAATCTGCGGGATGTGGGCGGCCCCGATCTCTTGCAAGACCAGGTTCACTTGTTCGATCTGCTCCATCCGCACCGGCGAGGAGGCGTCCACCACATGCAGCAGCAAATCGGCATGGATGGTTTCCTCCAGCGTGGCGCGAAACGCCGCCACCAGTTGATGGGGCAATTCGCGCACGAAGCCGACCGTGTCCGAGATCACCACATTGCCCGCCTCCTGCCCCAGATACACCCGGCGCGAGGTGGTGTCGAGGGTGGCAAACAATTGGTCGGCCACATACACCCCGGCCTTGGTCACGGCGTTGAACAGGGTCGACTTGCCGGCGTTGGTGTAGCCGACCAGGGACACCGAAAACGTGTGGCTGCGCCCGCGCGCGCGGCGCTGGGTTTCGCGTTGTTTGTGCAGTTTTTCCAGCCGGGCGCGCAAGGCTTTGACACGCTCGCCGATCAGCCGGCGGTCGGTCTCGAGCTGGGTTTCGCCCGGGCCGCGCAAGCCGATCCCGCCCTTTTGCCGTTCCAGATGGGTCCAGCCCCGTATCAGGCGGGTGGCCAAGTGCTGCAACTGGGCCAGCTCCACTTGCAGCTTGCCCTCATGGCTCTGGGCGCGCTGGGCGAAGATGTCGAGAATGAGGCTGGTACGGTCGAGCACCCGCACATTCAAGCGCTTTTCCAGGTTGCGTTGCTGGGCCGGCGACAGCGCATGGTTGAAGATGACGATTTCAATGGCGTGATCGAGCACCGCGGCGCCGATCTCGTCGGCCTTGCCGCTGCCGACGAAATAGGCGGCGTCCGGGCTGGCCCGCTTGGCCGTGATGGTGGTGATCGGGTCTGCCCCGGCCGAACGCGCCAGCAAGAGCAATTCCTCTACGCTGGCGGCGAAGTCGCCCTGGCCGAAATCGATGCCGACTAGCGCCGCGCGCATAGGTCCGTCGGAAACAAGGGAAGGAAGGTCTGGCTCAAGGCCGTCAAGCTCAACGCTTTACTCCGCTTCGGCTTCGATGTTGAGGTTCACGGCGCGCGCCGGCACCACGGTGGAAATGGCGTGCTTGTACACCATCTGGGTCACGGTGTTGCGCAGCAAGACAACATATTGGTCGAACGATTCGATATGGCCCTGCAATTTGATGCCGTTGACGAGGTAGATCGACACGGGAACGTGCTCTTTGCGTAATGCATTGAGGAATGGGTCTTGTAACAGTTGCCCTTTGTTGCTCATAACAGCTCCATGATGTTGTTGTAATTAAGAATTGGAGGCGACTCGTGTGATTTCAAGTGCTAGAGCGCCATTCCCCTACAGAAGAATGATGCTTGAAAAGCTACTGTAACCTGTTTTGGCTTTTTCTGCCGCGCGCCCCCGACTATTTCTGCGTTTTGGCAAATGGATTCTTGCCGGTCCGTAATTCAATGCGCAATGGGGTGCCAACCAGCGAAAAGGTGTCGCGGAAATGCTTTTCCAGATAGCGTTTATACGGGTCGCCCACCGCGTCCAGGGCATTACCGTGGATAACGATAATAGGCGGATTCATGCCGCCCTGATGGGCGTAGCGCAGCTTGGGCCGGATCGAGCCCTTGCGGCGCGGTTCCTGCTTTTCAACCGCCTCGATCAAGGCCCGCGTCAGCTTGGGCGTGGACAAGTCGCACATGGCGGCCGCATAGGCGGCGTTGACCGATTTCATCAACGGGGCGATGCCGCTCGCCTTCAAGGCCGAGATGAAATGGGTCTTGGCGAAAGACAGGAAATCGAGCTTGCGGTCGATGTCGATCTTGATTTCGTCGCGCTGGTCCGACTGCAAGCCGTCCCATTTGTTGACCGCCACCACCAGGGCGCGCCCCGTTTCCAGCACGAAGCCGGCGATGTGGGCGTCTTGCTCGGAAATGTCTTGTTGCGCGTCCAGCAGCAGCACCACCACATTGGCTTCCGAAATCGATTGCAGCGTCTTGACCACCGAAAACTTCTCGATCGCCTCGAACACCTTGCCGCGGCGCCGGATGCCGGCCGTGTCGATCAAGGTGTATTGCTGGCCGTCGCGCTCGAACGGGATTTCAATCGAGTCGCGCGTGGTGCCCGGCATGTCGAAGGCGATCACGCGCTCCTCGCCCAGCAGGGTGTTGACCAGGGTCGATTTGCCCACGTTGGGGCGGCCCACGATGGCGATCTTGATGCCGCGCTCGACCTTGTCGAGTTCCTCGACCTGCTCGGGGCGCTGGGCGAAGGCCAGATTGAGCGCCTCTTCCACCAGATCGTTGACGCCGTCGCCGTGGGCCGAAGAGATCGCGTACGGATCGCCCATGCCCAACTCGTAAAAGTCCGACACCACGGCCGTGTAGCGCATGCCCTCGCTTTTATTGACCACCAACAGCACCGGGCGCCCGCTCTTGCGCAGGAAATCGGTGATGGTCTTGTCGTGCGGGGTCAAGCCCTGACGGCCGTCGACGATGAACACCACCACGTCGGCCTCGGCCACCGCCTGCTTGGTTTGCAGCGCCATCTGGAACATGATGCCTTCCTTGGCGACCGGCTCGAAACCGCCGGTGTCGATCACCAGAAAGGGACGCTCGCCGATCCGGCCCTCGCCATAGTGACGATCGCGCGTCAACCCGGGCAGGTCGGCCACCAGCGCGTCGCGCGAGCGGGTCAGACGATTGAATAAGGTCGATTTCCCGACATTGGGTCGACCTACGAGTGCAATTACCGGCTTCATTGTATTACTCGACCGCGAGAGCGATCACTGTCCCTGATTGGGTTTGAAAAATCAAATTCGCGCCCGCGATCAGCGGCACCGACATGATCGGGCTGCCGTCGCTGCTGACGCGACCTAGTAATGCGCCATCTTCCCGTGACAGGAAATGGATATAACCTTGGTAGTCGCCCAGCGCCACCGTGCGCCCGAAGGAGGCCGGGCTCGACAGTCGGCGATAGGCCAGCTTGTCGTTCTTCCACACGCTTTGGCCGGCATCCCGGCTAAAGGCCGAGACGGCGCCTTTTTCATCGGCCGTAAACACGAAACGCTGGTCCACCGCCACCCCCACGTCGGACGACTGGTCGCGGGTCCAGCGCGCCACGCCGGTGGCCGCGTCGTAACAGCCCACCTTGCCCTGGTAGGTGACCACGCAAATATCCTTCTCGAACACCACCGGGGTGCCCGAGATATCGGTCACCCGTTCCAGCTCGGTGGCGCCACGCGGCTCGCCCACCAGCACTTCCCAGCGCGGCACGCCGGCCGCCAGGGTCAGGGCCAGCAACTTGCCGCCGGGCTGGGCCACGTAGACATTGTCGCCGTTGACCAGCAGGCCGGGCGCGGCGCGCAGGGTCAAGGCCGGAGTGGCGCGCTGCACGGTCCATTTTTTGGCGCCGGTCTTGGCGTCGAAGGCGACGATGCGGTTATCGGCGCTGCGCACCACCACCACGTCCTTGCCGACCGCCGGGGCCGACAATAATTCGCTGGAGGCTTGCTGCTTCCACAACGCCTTGCCGTCCGCGTCGTAAGCGAGCACCTGGCCCTTGACCGCGCCCACCACCACCACGGCGCCGTCGCTGCCCACCCCGGCCGTCAGCTCGGCGCCGGTCTTCACGCGCCACCGCTCGCGCCCGCTGGCCGGGTCGAGCCGGGCCAGCACGCCGCCGCCACCGGCCACGAACAGGCTGTCGCCGGCCAGGGCCGGCGTCAAATGCACCACGCCGGCGGCGCCGACCGCATACTTCCACACCGTGCGCACCGGCAAGCTCGATTTCAATTCCACCAGCTTGGCCGGTTCGGTCTTGCTGTCCTTCTTGGAGAAGGGATTGAGCGAGGAACATCCCGCCATCATGGCCAACACGCTGATAACAGCGAACTTGTGGGTAATACGCATAAGCTTTATGTGCTCCTAAATTGCTCGACTATCTCGTCATTGGTTTGCCCGAAGACGGCCGGCTCAGGCCGCGGCGCGGGTTTCCGGCACGGTGCCGCCGATGGCTTCGAGCTTCAGTTCGATCAACTGGCGGCCCGGATTTTTCTTGTCGGTGGCGGCCAGGGCGGCCAGGTAAGCGGCGCGCGCGTCCGCCAGCTTGTTCTGGGCCACCAGGATGTCGCCCTTGCGGTCGGCCGCGGCGGCGGCGAACTGGGGCAAGTTGACGCCGGCCAACGCCTTCAAGGCTTCGTCGTAGGCTTTTTCGTCGAGCAACACGCCGGCCAGTCGCAGGTTGGCGATGGCTTTGTACTCGTCGTTGCCATGCGCGGCCACCCATTGCAGCTGCGCCTTGGCGCCCTTCAAGTCGTTGGCCTCGAACGCGCTTTTGGCGGCGGCCAGGGCGCCCATCGGGGCGTACGCGGTGGCGGAAAATTTGCTGGCCAGGTCGGCGGCGGCGCGCTGCACCTTGGCGTTGTCTTTGGCCACCGCGGCCGTCTGCAACTGCTCGTACAGTTCCGACGCCTGCGAAGCCTGGCTGCGCTGATGGTAATTCCAGTACGCCCAGCCGCTATAGGCCAGCAGCGCGGCGATCACGACCCAGGAGGCCAGATTGCCGTACTGTTTCCACCAAGATTTAAGGGAGTCGAGTTGTTCTTGTTCTTCGTGATCGTATGCCATGAGAAAGTCGCTGTCAGGTGGGTGGGTCGAAAATGGCCGCCGGCACAACACCGCCGGCGCCGGCCATCAATGGTGGTAATGCACGTGCTCGTGATCGTGGTCGTGACCGCCGACGATCTGGTCGACCAGATAATCGACCGCCGCGTCGAACGGCACCGTGTGCTGCCGGGCGCCGCCCTCGGCGTCGCGCAGCGCCTTGATGCTGGCCGTGTGCCCGGCCAGTTCGTCCTCGCCGATGATGACGGCGAACGCGGCGCCGCTGGCGTCGGCCTTTTTCATTTGCGTCTTGAAGCTGCCGGCGCCGCTGGCGGCGGCGCAGTGCAGCACCACGTCCAGGCCGGCGTCACGGATGCGCTCGGCCAGCACGAACGCTTGCAGTTGCGCGCCCTCGCCTTGATGCACCAGATAGACGTCGCACTGGTTGCGCGTTTGCGGCTCGCCCAGCAACTTCATCAATTCGATCAGGCGCTCGATGCCCATGGCGAAACCGACCGCCGGCGTCGGTTTGCCGCCGAACATTTCGATCAGTGGATCGTAGCGCCCGCCCGCGCACACGGTGCCCTGCGCGCCCAGTTCGTCGGTCACCCATTCGAACACGGTGCGGTTGTAGTAATCGATGCCGCGCACCAGGCGTGGATTGACGGTGTAGGCAATATTATTATGGTCGAGGATGCGGCGCACGCCGTCGAAATGGGCTTGCGACTCCGCTTCCAGGTAATCGAGCAACTTGGGCGCGCCGTTGACCAGTTCCTGCATGGCCGGATTTTTGGTGTCGAGAATGCGCAGCGGATTGGTGTGCAAGCGGCGCTGGGCTTCGGCGTCGAGCAGCGCGGCATGCGTCTCGAAATAGGCGATCAGGTCGGTGCGGTGGCGCGCGCGCTCGGCCGCGTCACCGATGGAATTGAGTTCGAGCCGGATGTTTTCCAGGCCCAGGTCGTCCCACAGGCGGCGGCACAGCATGATCAGCTCGGCGTCCACATCGGGCCCCGTGAAACCCACCGCTTCGGCGCCCAGCTGGAAAAATTGGCGGTAGCGGCCGCGCTGGGGCCGCTCGTGACGGAACATGGGGCCTTTGTACCACAGCCGTTTCGGGCCATCGTAGACCAGATTATGTTCCAGCACCGCGCGCACCACGCCGGCCGTGTTTTCCGGGCGCAGAGTGAGCTGGTCGCCATTCATGGCGTCGGTAAACGAATACATTTCCTTTTCCACGATGTCGGTGACGGCGCCGATGGCGCGCGCGAACAGCCGGGTCTCCTCTACGATGGGGGTGCGGATATATTGGTAGCCATAACTTTGCAGCACCGACTGGGCGGTGTTTTCAAACAATTCCCACAACTGGGCTTCGGCCGGCAACAAGTCGTTCATGCCTTTGATGGCGACGACTTTTTCCATTTTTTTATTTTCTGACATAAATTTCTGCTTGGTAGAATGATCGACTGCGGGGTGTCAAGACGCGGCGGCGCCGTAATGGCTTTGCACATAATCGAGCACGATGGCTTGGAATTGCTGCACGATATCGTCGCCGCGCAAGGTCACCGTCTTGTGGCCATCGACAAACACGGGCGCGGCGGGCGATTCGCCCGTGCCGGGCAAGCTGATGCCGATGTTGGCGTGTTTCGATTCGCCGGGGCCGTTGACAATACAACCCATCACGGCCACGTTCATGCCCTCCACGCCCGGATAGCGCTTTTTCCATTCCGGCATGCTATCGCGCAAATAGGTCTGGATATCGTCGGCCAACTCCTGGAAGGTGGTCGAGGTGGTGCGCCCGCATCCGGGGCAGGCGATCACCATGGGCGCGAACTTGCGCAAGCCCATGGTTTGCAATATCTCTTGCGCCACCACCACTTCCTTGCTGCGGTCGCCACCCGGCTCGGGCGTGAGCGAAATGCGGATGGTGTCGCCGATGCCTTCTTGCAGCAGCACCGCCAAGGCGGCCGTGGACGCGACGATCCCCTTGCTGCCCATGCCGGCCTCGGTCAAGCCCAGGTGCAGCGGATAGTCGCAGCGGCGCGCCAGTTCGCGGTAGACGGCGATCAGGTCTTGCACGCCCGATACCTTGCATGACAAGATGATCTGGTCGCGCCCCAAGCCCAGTTCCTCGGCCCGCACCGCGTTTTCGATGGCCGAGGTGACCAGCGCCTCGTACATCACGGCCTGCGCCGAAAACGGCTGGGCGCGCGCCGCGTTGTCATCCATGATGCGCGCCAGCAGCGCCTGGTCCAGGCTGCCCCAGTTGACGCCGATGCGCACCGGCTTGCCGTAAGTGCAGGCGGCCTCGATCATCTGCGCGAACTGGGTGTCGCGCTTGGCGCCCTGCCCCACATTGCCAGGATTGATGCGGTACTTCGACAGCGCGCGCGCGCAATCGGGGTAATCCCTGAGCAAGGTGTGGCCATTGTAGTGGAAGTCGCCCACCAGCGGCACATCGATCTCCATCCGGTCGAGCTGCTCGCGGATATACGGGACGGCGGCGGCGGCTTCGGGCCGGTCCACCGTCAGGCGCACCAGCTCCGAGCCGGCGCGCGCCAATTGCTTGATTTGAATCGCCGTGCCCAACGCGTCGGCGGTGTCGGTGTTGGTCATCGACTGCACCACCACCGGGGCGCTGCCGCCCACCAGGATGCGGCGCTGGCCATGCTCGATCGCCACCACCCGGCTGTCGCGTCGGCCGGACGGGCCGGAGCCGATCGCTGTATTCGAATAAGTCATATTAATTGATATTCATGCGTGCAGGTTTACCGGGCGCCATCTCGGCCAGGGGCAAGGCGGTGCCACGCAGGGTGGCGTCGACGGCGCCCGGCTTGCCCACCACCAGCAATACCGGCTCGTCAATGGAGAATGTTTCCACACTGCCCGCCTTGACGATGCGCGCGATCAGCGGCGCGCCCCGATGGCGCCGAATCTCGACCCAGGAATCTTGCCGCACCGTCAGCACCAGCGGATTGGCGGAGACGGCCGGCGCGGCGGGTGCGGCCGACTGGCCCGCGCCCGCCGCCGGCGGCGGCACCGAAATGAGCGGCACCGACGGCGATTGCAAGGGCGCGCCCGGCTTGCCCGGGGCGCCGGGGGCGCCATCGTTGGACGCCGGCGGGGTGGACTGGCCCGGCCGCGCCGGCGCGGTTTCCACCGGTGACGGTAAAAAGCCGGCTTGACCGCCAGCCTGACCCGGCGTGGCGGGCGCCGTCTCGAGCGGCGCCGGCAGGGTCATGACGCTGTGTTCGGGCTTGGCGGCCAGAGACTCGGCGCCGGGCAGGCCGAGGGCGCCGGACTTGTCGCCCGAGGGCGCGGGCACGCCGGCGCGCTCCGAGCGGGTCAACCAGCCGGATGGAATATACCCCATGCGGTAAGCGCCGGCGGCCGCGGCCACCAGCGCCACCAGCACCACCACGATCAAACCGACCGGCTTGCCGCTGCGCTTGGTCATGGAAGGAAAACGGGTCTCGGAAAACGAGGCGGCCACCTCGCGCCGCACCGGCGCGCCGCTGTCGGCGCCGATCGGCTGCACTTCGATCATGGCCACCAGCGGCGCGGCGTCGAGCTTGACCACCTTGGCGTATGCGCGGATGAAGCCGCGCACCACGGCCATGGTGGGCAAGGAGGCGAAGTCGCCCGCTTCGAGCGCCACCACTTGCCGCGGCGCCAGCTTGAGCTGGTCGGCCACCTGTTCGATGGTCCAGCCCATCGCTTCGCGCTGGACCTTCAACTGCGCGCCGGGCGCCTCCCGGCTGGCCTGGGATTGCGGCGGTTCTGCCCGCTCAGAATTCATGGGTACTCCTGTTTCACTCATCAAACGCCCCACGTTGGAACGCCGCGTACTCGGGCGAGCTGGCGTAGTGGCGGCGCAATTGCGTCACCAGCGGCGCCTGCGCGCCGGTGTCGCCCAGCTTGTGGTGCACCTTGATCGCCAGCCACAGCATGTCGGGCGTGTAGGTTTCGACCTTGGCCACTTTGCTTAGTTTGGCGAGATAGGTGCCCGCCTTCGGATAATCGCGCTGCACGTAATACACGCGCGCCAGATTGGCGTTCGTGGCGGGCAGGTCCGGCGTCATTTTGACCGCCTCGCTCAGATAACGTTCGGCCGTGGGGTAATCCTTGAGCGTGACGGCGCAGGCGCCCGCGTTGTTGAGCGCCTTTTCCGGCGATTGGTAGCTGCGGGTGTTCAAGGCGCTTTCGAAATAGGGCATGGCTTCCTTGCCACGCCCGTTCTGACACAGGAAGGAGCCATAGTTATTGCTCAAATCGGCGTTATTGGGGGCCAGCTTCAAGCCGCGCTGAAAATTATCCTCGGCCAAACCTTTCTCGCCCATGTCCATATAAATCAAGCCGCGCACGCCATAGGCGGTGGCGTTGGCCGGATCGGCATCGATGGCTTTCTTGATTTCATCGAGCGCCACGTCGAGCTGGCCGCGCTGGTAATAGCCGGCCGCCAGTTGCAAACGAATGGCGGCGCGTTTTTGCGCCGAGGACTGGTCGGACGCCGTCTTCAGCTCGGCCTGGCCGCTGCCGGCGCTGTTGTAGACGGGAATGTCGTTGCCGCCCCCGCCACTCGGATTGCCGCTCATGCGTGCGTTGCGGCCGCCACTGGCCGTGCCGGCGCAACCGCCCAAGCTGGCCAGTAAGCCGGCGCAAGACAGCACCAGCACCAGCACCCCACCGCCACGCCGCGCCAGGATAGCCATCAGGAATGGATCTCGACGATGCGGCCGAAGTTGGCGCCGAACTTTTGTTGGTACTCTGCCATTTTCTCCATCCGTTCCTGGACCCGGGTGCGGTCCTTGACTTCACCGGCCAATTGGCCGCAGGCGGCGTCGATATCGTCGCCGCGGGTTTTGCGTATCGTGGTGACGATGCCGGCGTCCATCAAAATCTGGGCGAACGCCTTGATGCGGGGGTTTTTCGAGCGCAACAGACCCGATTCCGTGAACGGATTGAACGGAATCAGGTTGAATTTGCACGACACGCCCAGTTCGCGGTGCTGCACCAGCGCCACCAGTTCGCGCGCATGCTCGTCGCTGTCGTTGACCCCGTCGAGCATGCAATACTCGAACGTGATGAAGTCGCGCGGCGCGAACGCCAGGTAGCGCTTGCAGGCCGCCATCAATTCGGCCAGCGGGTATTTTTTATTGAGCGGAATCAGGCTGTCGCGCAAGCCGTCGTTGGAAGCGTGCAGCGAGACCGCCAGCGCCACCGGCACTTCCTGCGACAACTTGTCCATCATCGGCACCACGCCCGAGGTGGACAGGGTGACGCGGCGGCGCGACAAGCCGTAGGCATTATCGTCCAGCATTAACTTGAGGGCGGTGACGGTCGGCTCGAAGTTAAGCAGCGGCTCGCCCATGCCCATCATCACCACATTGGTGATCTGGCGCTCGCCCTTCGGGCCCGGCTCGATACCCTTGGTGCGGCGCAATTCGAATTCGGCCATCCACAGCTGGCCGATGATCTCGCCCACCGTCAAATTGCGGTTGAAACCCTGTTTGCCCGTCGAGCAAAAGCGGCAATTGACGGCGCAGCCGGCCTGGGTGGAAATGCACAGGGTGCCGCGATGCTCTTCCGGAATGAACACGGTTTCCACGGCGTTGCCCTGCCCCACGTCGAGCAGCCATTTGCGCGTGCCGTCAAGCGAGGTATGGTCGCTGATGACGGCCGGCGCGCGCACCATGGCGCGCGTGGCCAGCTTGTCGCGCAAGGACTTGGCCAGATCGGTCATGGCGTCGAAGTCGGCCGCGCCGAACTGGTGTATCCAGCGCTGCAACTGTTTGGCGCGAAACGGCTTCTCACCCAACTGGGCGCAGTAAGCGACAAGTTGCGCGGGATCGAGGTCCAGCAGATTGGTGAGCGTGGTCATGATATACGGTCGCTATCTTAAAATGGCCATCCACCGCGGCCCTGGGCCCGGGGTCGATGGCCGATACATCGGTCGATCGGCGTGGGCCGATTAACGGGAATACACGTTCAGCGCGGGGAAGTAGTAAGCGATTTCCACGGCGGCGGTTTCGGCCGCGTCGGAGCCGTGCACGGCGTTGGCATCGATCGAATCGGCGAAATCGGCGCGAATGGTGCCTTTTTCCGCTTTTTTAGGATCGGTCGCGCCCATCAGGTCGCGGTGCTTGGCGATCGCGTTTTCGCCTTCCAGGGCTTGTACCATGACCGGGCCGGAAATCATGAAATCGACCAGATCCTTGAAGAAAGGACGAGCGGCGTGCACGGCGTAGAAGCCTTCTGCTTCAGCGCGCGACAAATGCGTCATGCGCGCGGCGATGATCTTCAAGCCGGCGCCTTCGAAACGGCTATAGATCTGGCCGATAACGTTTTTCGCAACAGCATCTGGTTTGATGATCGACAGGGTGCGTTCAATTGCCATGTGTAAAACTCCAATAAAAAGAAAGGTTTAAAACAAAATTGATGACTCAATCAACCTTCGATTTTACCATACAACACCGTATATCAGCCATTTTACGGGCTAGCGACCTGGCAAAGCGCCTCGCCCGACGCCCCGGGGGCCCGTTTTAAGTCAGCCTTAAGCCCGGATTTTTTGTGAAAACGGCACCGCGTGCTATGCTTCAGACAAGTCGTAAACTGAATCAACCCCCATCGGAGGCATTATGAACGAATATCTGCAACCCAACTACCGCGACGCGGGGGCCATGCAACTGGTACGCCACCGCGTGCTGCGCAACACGTATTGGCTGCTGGCCCTGTCCATGATCCCGACCGTGCTGGGCGCGGTGATCGGCGTGAGCATGCACGTGCCCATGCCTGGCGGCTTCATGGGCATGCTGCTGTTCATGGCGGTGGCGTTCGGCTTTATCTACGGCATCGAAAAAACCAAGGATTCGGGCCTGGGCGTGGCCTTACTGCTGGGCTTTACCTTCTTCATGGGCTTGATGCTCACGCCACTGCTCACGCGCACCTTGGGCTACGCCAACGGCGGCCAGCTGATCATGACGGCCTTCGGCGGCACCGCCACCATCATGGCCGTGATGGCGACGGTGGCCACGGTGTCCAAGCGCGATTTCTCGGCGATGGGCAAATGGCTGTTCGCCGGCGTGCTGGTGCTGATCGTCGCTTCGGTCGCCAACGTTTTCCTGGGCATGTCGGCCTTGTCGGTGGTGATCTCGGTGATGGCGATCGCCATCTTCTCGGCGTACATCTTGTATGACGTGCAGCAGATCATCAACGGCGGCGAGACCAACTACATCTCGGCCACCCTGCGCATCTATCTCGATGTGTACAATATCTTCACCAGCCTGCTGGCCCTGCTGGGCATGGGCGGCAGCAGCCGCGACTGAGCGGCCGCAAGCAGCGTTGACTAAGCAGCCAGCGTGACAAAAAGCCGACCCGCGGGTCGGCTTTTTTGCGACTACGGTGCCGGCGCCAGATCGAACACGGCCATCGATTCCACATGCGAGGTGTGCGGGAACATATTGACCACGCCCGCCTTCTTGAGCACATAGCCCGCTTCCTGGGTCAGGATGGCGGCGTCGCGCGCCAGGGTCGACGGGCTGCATGAGACATACACGATGCGGCTTGGCAGCAAGTCCGGGCGGCTGGCGCGCAGTCCGGCCAGCGCCTGGCACAGCGCCATGGCGCCGTCGCGCGGCGGATCGACCAGCATGCGGTCGAACTTGCCCAAGTCGATCAAGTCGTCGCTGGCGACCTCGAACAGATTGCGGGTCGAGAACGTGGTTTTGTCCGACAAGCCGTTGGCGCGGGCATTCTCCAAGGCCCGCTCGGTCAGGGTCACGCTGCCTTCGATGCCGACGACTTCGCGGCCCTGGGTCGCCAGCGGCAAAGTAAAGTTACCCAAGCCGCAGAACAGATCGGCCACCCGGTCGCCCGGCCGCACTTCCAGCAAAGCCAGGGCCTTGGCCACCAGCACCCGGTTGATGTGGTGGTTGACCTGGGTGAAGTCGACCGGCTTGAACGGCATCTTGATGCCGAACTCGGGCAGCAGGTAATACAGTTGCTTGTCGAGCGGATAGAACGGCACGGCCGTCTCCGGTCCCTTGACCTGCAACCACCATTGCACTTGCCAGTGGTCGGCGAACGCTTTCAGTTTGACTTCGTCGTCGGCCGTGAGCGGCGCCATGATGCGCAGCACCATGGCGGTCACGCCCTCCCCCACCGCCAGCTCGATTTGCGGCATCTGCTCGAAGATGGACAGCGAACCGATCAGCGCGCGCAGGGGTAGCAGCATGGCCGACACATGCGGCGGCAGGATCTCGCAACTATCCATGTCGGCCACGAAAGCCGATTTCTTTTCGTGAAAACCGACCAGCACCGTGTCTTTTTTCTTCACATGGCGCACCGACAGGCGGGCCCGGTAACGGTAGCCCCAGGTCGGGCCGTACAGGGGGCGCATCACGTTTTCGGCGCGCACTTTGCCGATGTGCCAGAGATTGTCCTCCAGCACGCGCTGTTTGATGGCGACCTGGGCCGACGGTTCCAGATGCTGCATCGAACAGCCGCCGCAATTGTCGAAGTGAACACATTTTGGCGTCACGCGCAGGGCCGACTCGCGGTGCAGCGCGGTCATGCGCGCCGCTTCCCAGTTTTTCTTTTTCTTGAAGGTGACGAAACCGACCCGTTCGCCGGGCAAGGCGCCTTCGACGAACACCACTTTGCCGGGCGTGCCGTCTTCATTGCGCAGATGGCCGACCCCGCGCGCATCCATGTCCAGCGATTCGATTTCGATGATGTTTTCTTGCATAGCGATCAATCATAACGGCGCGCGGCGGCGCCAGGGAAAATGGGGACAAGCCGTGAGCCGGACGGCGATGGCCTGGCCTGGCCGGGCCTGGCCGGGTCGTCATGATAGCAGATGTGGGAAGGGCGAAACGCGGGTAGCAGGCCGAGCCCGGCTCCGGCGGCGCAGGGCGAGGCGCCCCGCCCAAACTGGTGAACGCTACAGCAGCGAGTCGCGCACCACGCCGCGCGCCGCCATGGCACGCTTGAGCTTGACCAAGGCTTCCTGCTGGATCTGGCGCACCCTTTCGCGCGTGACCCCCATTTCCTCGGCCAGCGTCTCCAGGGTGGCGGGGTCGTCGTTGTCGAGCCCGAAGCGGCGCATGATCACCAGGCGCTGCTTGTCGGGCAGCTTGGTCAGCCAGTCGCGCACCAGCAGCGTCATTTCGTGATGCTCGGCGCGCGCGTCCGGGCTGTCCTCGCTGGCGCCGGGCAGCATGTCCATCAGCGACGATTGGGGATCGTTGTCGAGCGGCGCGTCGAGCGAGGTGGCGTGCTCGGACAGGGCCAGGATGTCTTGCACCTCTTCCACCGGACGGCCCACCAGCTCGGCGATATCCTCGGCGCTGGCGTCCTTGCCGTTGTGGTGCTGGGCTTCCAGGTGGTATTTGCCGCGCAAAATCTGGTTTAACTCGCGCACCATATGCACCGGCAAGCGCACCGTGCGGGCCTGGTTCATGATGGCGCGCTCGATGCTCTGGCGTATCCACCAGGTGGCGTAAGTGGAAAAGCGGAAACCGCGCTCGGGCTCGAACTTGTCGATCGCCCGCATCAAGCCGATGTTGCCCTCCTCTATCATGTCGAGCAAGACCACGCCGCGGTTGATATAGTGTTTGGCGATCGACACCACCAGGCGCAAGTTGTGCTCGATCATGGTTTGGCGGGCCTGGAAGTCGCCCTGTTTGGCCAGAGTGGCGTAATGGACTTCTTGCGGCGCCGTGAGCAGAGCGCGGGTGCCGATCTGGTTCAGATAATGCTGGGTGGCGTCGGTGGACAACTCGGCCGCCAGCACCTTTTTCAATTCGTCGACCGTCTCGAGCACCGGACTGGCCGCGCCCTGGCCCTGGCGCGTCTGGCCCGGCTCGCCGTCCCCGTCGCCCTCGTCCAAGTCGCCGCCCTCGACCGCCATCTCATCCATGGCCTGGTCCGGATCATCATCCGGTGCCGAATCTTCGTCCATCTGGTCGCGCGGCGTGTGTGTCATCGCAGGTAGCTGGCTAACGGTTAGGCAAAAATTTGGACGGATCGACCGGCTTGCCTTGTTGCCGGATCTCAAAGTGAAGCTTGACCCCGTCCGCGTCCGAATCGCCCATTTCGGCGATCATCTGCCCCTTGTTGACACTTTGGCCTTCCTTGACCAGGATGCTGCGGTTGTGGGCGTAGGCCGACAGCAGGCTATTACTGTGCTTCACAATGACCAGATTACCATAACCGCGGATGCCACTGCCCGCATACATGACTTTTCCGGAACCGGCCGCCATTACCTGCTGTCCGGCCTTGCCGGCGATATCGATGCCCTTGTTCTTGCCCTCGTCGAAGGTGGCGATGATCTTGCCTTCCGACGGCCACATCCAGCTCAGCTTGTCCTCGTCCGGCTGGGCCTGGGCCGGGGCCGACTGGGCGGCCGTCGGCGGGACCGGCGCCACCACGGCGGGTGGGTTGGCCGATGCCGGCTCGGCCGGGCGGGCCTCGGGCTTGCCGGCCGGGGCGCCGTCGGGGCGCTGGAGCTCGGCCAGATTGGCGTCCGAATAGGGCCGCTTGTCGCCGCGCGGCGTGGCGCGTTTGGGCACGGCCGATCCTGTAGCGGACGGCTGGGCGGACGCGGCGCCGGACCGGCTGTCGGACGGCGGCATCAGCACGGCCGAGGTTTGCACCCCGGGCGTGTTGGTGGCCGCAGTGTTGGCGGCGTTGGCGCCGCCGGCGTCGGGCGGGGTCACGCGCAATACCTGGTCGACCTTGATGTCGTTTGGATTGGACAGGTTATTCCACAGCACCAGATCGCGGTAATTTTGACCGAATTCGAGCGCGATGCGCAGCAGGGTGTCGCCTTTTTTGACGGTATATACATTCGGGTCGCGCTCCCTGGCCTCGTCGGCGCCGCCGCGCGCGCCGTCATTGCCGCGGTCGACGACAGGGGCGCGGTGACCGCTGGTGCTGCAAGCCGATACCAGACATAGCAGGCCGAGCAGGCCTAGCGAACAACAACGTGATGCAATCTGGCTAGTTTTATTCATTCTCATAATGTGTGTCAATTCCGTGCGTCAGGCTTTGTGTCTCAGCAAGCATTACACCATTCCGTGCCGTAAGGGGACGAAATGGCAAGCCTCCAGGGTTTCACTGATCCAGTCGGTTTTTCCGACGCGGGAAATTAATTGGAGATGTTGCAAGCGGGAACCCACCGGCGCCACCAAGCGGCCCCCTATGGTCAATTGTTCCAGCAAGGCATGCGGCACTTCGAGTCCGGCCGCGGCCAAAATGATGCCATCGAAAGGCGCTGCCTGCGGCAGGCCAAGCATACCATCTCCGTACTGCAAGCGCAGATTTGCCAGGCGCAAGGCGCGCAAATTGGTCTTGGCCAGCTCATGCAGCGCCTTGATGCGCTCGATCGAATACACTTCCTGCGCCACCCGCGCCAGCACGGCGGCCTGGTAGCCGCAACCGGTGCCGATTTCCAGCACCCGGCGCAAGGCGCCACCGTTGCGCATCAGCTCGATCATACGGGCCACGATGTAGGGCTGCGAAATGGTCTGGTGCTGGCCGATCGGCAGCGAGGCGTCGATATACGCTTGCGAGGCCAGCGCCTCGTCGATAAACAAGTGACGCGGCACGGCCATCATGGCCGCCAGCACCAGCTCATCCTTGACGCCCTGGCGCGCCACCCTGTGCACCATGGCCTGACGCACCGCGTCCGACACCAGCGCATGGGGACGCAGGGCCGGCGCGGCCAGCGGCTGGGCGCGCTGCTGGGCATACGCCGCCGGCGGCGGTCCGGGGCGCCCGCTAGGAGCGAGTTGGGCCGCGTTGCGGGCCGCGTTTTGGGTCGCCGTCTGGGGCGTGGCCACCCTGGTCTGGGCGGCCGGTCGCGCCCCGCCCTTGGCCACCAGCGACGACAGCGGCAAGGGAAACTGGCGCGGCTTGTCGCCGCTCATGCCAAGCCCGCGGCCAGGTCGGCCAGCGCCGTCTTGTGGGTCAAATCCACCTGAAGCGGCGTGATCGAGACCTGGCCCCGGGCCAACGCATGGAAATCGGTACCCGGTCCGGCATCCTTGGTGGCGCCGGGCGGGCCGATCCAGTAAATTTCGCGCCCGCGCGGGTCATGTGACTTGATCACCGGCTCGGCCGCGTGGCGCCGGCCGAGCCGGGTGGCGACCGTGCCGCCCAGCTCTGCGTAGGGCAGACACGGAATATTGACGTTGAGCAGATACGGGCGGTCCAGTTGCTCGAAGCGGCGCTCGACCACCTCGCGCGCGACCCGGGCCGCCGTGTCGAGGTGAGCCCAGCCGAAGGCGCCCTGGGAAAAGGCGATCGCGGGCAGGCCGAACAAATAGCCTTCCGTGGCGGCCGCCACCGTGCCCGAATACAAGGTGTCGTCGCCCATATTGGGACCGTTGTTAATGCCCGACACCACCAGATCGGGACGCTCGATGAGCATGCCGGTCAGGGCCACATGCACGCAATCGGTGGGCGTGCCGTTGACGAAGTAAAAACCGTTGGCCGCCTGCTGCACCGTCAGCGGCCGGTCCAGCGAGAGCGAATTGGAGGCGCCCGAACGGTTGCTGTCGGGCGCCACCACCACGATCTCGGCGATGGCCGCCAAGGCGTCGGCCAGCGCGGCCAAGCCGGGGGCCAGGTAACCATCGTCGTTACTGATCAGGATTCTCATGCATGAATTTTAACCGAAGCGCCGGCCCCGCTGCGCAAACATGATGCCAATTTGCACTATAAATACCCAAGGCGCGGAGCTTGGGCTGCGCGCCCCGGGGGCAAGCCGCGGCGACGCATACAGCTCGGCGGCGGCCGCCGCGCGCACAGCAACCTGCGGCGGGCGTAGCGGCTCAGCGATTGCCGTCGCGCGCTTCCGACAAGGCGCCCTCCAGCGCCGACACTTCATGCTCTTGCAATACCAGCAAGGCATCCTTATCACCTTGCAAGCGGTACATTTTCTTGAGCATCGCCAGCCCGCGCTTGCGCAGCTTGAAAGCCACGCCCGGCCGCAGCAACGGCTCGCGCAGCGTGTCGGCCAGCTCGCGCGCCTGGCGGTACTGCTCGGCGTCCAGCAATGCCTGAATCGTGTTGATCTTGCCGATCAAGGTATCGGGGTGGTCGTCCTCGCCGCCCCGCGCGCGCGCCGCCAAAATCGCTTCTTGCAAGGTGCGCGCTCCCGTCACCTCGCCCTCGCGCGACAGGATGTGTTCGGGATAACTGCTGGCGGCCAAGGCCACGCTGGGATAATCGGCGCTCAGCAGGCGGTCGCTGGCGGTGAGCACGGCGTCTTCCAGCACCCGCGCCGCATCCTGCTGGCCCTGCTGCCATAATGTGCTGGCCAGCTGGTTCTTGCTGTGCAAGGTATCGAGATGGTGTTCGCCGAGCACCCGCTCGTGCGCCTCCAGCACCTGTTCCTGCATGCTGCGCGCCGCCTCCAGCTCGCCATGCTGGACCAGCACGGCGGCCAGGTTGCGCTGGCTGATCAAGGTTTCCGGATGATCGCTGCCCAAAGTGCGCTCGCGCGCGGCCACCAGACTTTCTTGCAGGCGGCGCACCTGGCCCAGGTCGCCCAGGCGGCTGAGCACATCGGCCAGATGGTCGCGCGCGGCCAGGGTCTGGGTGTGATCCGGGCCGAGCAAGCGCTCCCTGGCCTGGGCCACCTGCTCGAACAGACGGCGCGCGCCGATCAGATCTTTCAGCCTGAGCAAAGTTTGCGCCAGACTGTGCTTGCTGCTCAAGGTATCCGGGTGCTCGGCCCCGAGCAAACGCTCGCGCGCGGCCGCGACCGCCTCAAACAACAGGCGGGCCTGTTCCAGGTCACCCTTTTGGGCCAGGGTGGCGGCGCGGCTGGCCTGTGCGTCCAGGGTCAGCAGATGCTCGCCACCATGCAGACGCAGATAGGCGTCGAGCACGGCGTCTTGCAGCGCCAGCGCGGCGCCGCATTCGTTTTGCAGAGCCAGCGTGGTGGCCAGACTGGCCTTGCCGGCCAAGGTGTCGGCATGATCGGGGCCGAACAGGCGCTCGCGCGCCTCGACCACGCTTTCCTGCAAATATTGGGCTTCGGGCAAGCGTTTTAGCTGACACAACATGCCGGCCAGATTGCTCTTGCTAACCAGGGTATCGACATGATCGTCGCCCAGCAAACGGACGCGCAAGTCCAAGCTATGTTGAAAACAGTCGTGCGCCTGGCCCGCCTTGCCGGCCTTGCGGTACAGCTCGCCCAGCCGGTTCAAGTCGCGCGCCATCGGCAAGGCAATGGCACGGTTGCTGCCGTCGCCCTGGGCATAGCGGGCTTCCTCGATGGCGGCCAGCAAATGGATTTCGCGGCTCGATTGCCAGGGGAAATAGCTGCCGGTCAACCAGTACAAAAAGGCTTCGAAGGTGCGCGTGAGCGAAAACCGGTCGCCGCCCTGATCGATGCGCACGGCCAGCTGCTCGCCGTAGGCAAAGGTCTTGGTTTGTTGCAGCTGAACCTCGTCGAAATAACTGTCCAGGGCGATCAGCGGCAAGCCATAGGCGTCGCGCAGCAAGCGCTCGAACATCGGCTGGTAGCCGAAGATGCCTTTTTGGGTGTCGCCCCGGCGCCACTGGGCGCGCTGTTCGCCATCCCCCATTTCTATGCGCGACGGCAAGGGATAGACCAGCAAAGGACGCTGCTCGTCCTCATGGCTGCGCCGGTATTCAGTGGCGCGGGTGACCAGGGCCGCCACCCCTTCCAGACTCTGGCGGTTGGGCGTAAACACCACCACCAGTTTATTCGGCAGCAAGGTGGTGCAAATGCCGGCGCTATCGGTGCGGCCGGTGCGCGAATCGACCAGCACATAGCGGAAATGGCGGGCCAAGGTTTCGGAAAAGCAGCGGAACAGGGCCGGACAGGCGTCAAACAGGCGGTCCCAGTGCATCTGGGCCAGGCGCTCGTTGTAGCTGGCGTCGAAGCGGCCGGCGCGCATCAGGTAAAGCGGGCTGCTCTGGTCGACCCGCACCACATATTGTTGCCAATCGATGGAAGCCAGCACGTGCTGCGCCAGCTCCAGCTCGCTGATCGGGCCCGCCGCCCCGCTCGCGTGGCGTTCCAGCTGGTCGCGGCACGCCTCGAAAAACTCCAGCACCCCGGGGCGCTCTTCATGCTGCTCGAAATAATGGTGCAACCCGGGCGCTTCCATGTCCCAGTCGATCATCAACACCGGCACCGTGGCGTTTTGTCGGCGCGCCAACAACACGGCGATGTTCGACAGCGCCATCGAGCGCCCGGTGCCGCCCTTGTACGAATAGAAGGTGATGACTTCGCCGGGCGCGGTGAGCGGCGGCAGGAACAAGCGATGGAGTTCCATGGCGAACCTTTAACGTGGAAAGTGAGGGGGAGGAACAGCGCGCCATTCCGCTGGAATATCAGGCAGCACAAAACGGCTGCAATCGTGACCAACCATGTTGGCCCCTTTGAGCAGATGGTAATGACTGACGATGCGCTGCACGATCTTGGCAATATCGGGCAGGTAGTCGGGATTGGTCTTCAAATCGTTGGTGGCCAGCGTGTAACGGGAAAAATCCACATACATGCCGGGATTGGTGATTTGAGACGGCAAGCCAAACGGATGGCGCGTCATGATCACTGGAATGGTCAAGTGGCTGGGCAAGGGATACCACTGCTTGCGCTCGTTCTCGATCATTTGCATGGCGGCGAATTCGCGCCGGGTATACCCGTGGGCCTCGTATTTGGGGGTGTAAATCACGATCATGCACACGCTTTCGCATAGCGCGCGGGCGATCTTCACATCGAGGTCGTCGCCACCGCCGAGTTGCTCGCTGTCGACAAACAATTCGTTTTCATTATCGAAATGCGGTTCGAGATAGCATTTGAGCGCGTCGATCAAATCGTTCTTGAACTTACTCATGAACGCGTACTGACCGTGCGCATAGCTGAAGAAACAGCCGTAGCGGACATTCATCTCATCCCCTCCCTGTTTCTTAGCAGAAAAAGCAGATGAGCGCTGCTTGGTTGCCATATTACTTGCCATCTCAATAAGCTCTTAATGGCAACTTTAGCAAGCCCGTCCGGTGCCGCATTGTGTTGGCACAAATATATCGGCCTGATGCGGATGACTTTGGCTTGCATCATATGCAAGATCGGGTGGCCGCCGGCGCCGGGTCCCGGTAAAGTCGTGATCCACCTCAAGGCGGCCGGCGTCAACTTTCCCGACGTGTTCATCATTCAAGGCAAATACCAATTCATGCCCGCGCTACCGTTCATTCCCGGCAGCGAAGTGGCCGGTATGGTGCGGGCACTGAGCGCCGGTGTGGCCGGCTATCGGGTCGGCGACCGCGTGATCGCGTTCACGGGCCAGGGCGGATTCGCCCAGCAACTGGCGGTTGCGGCCACGTCCTTGATGCCCATGCCGCCCGACATGGACTTCGATACGGCCGCCGCCATCACCCTCACCTACGGCACCTCGCACCCGCAGTGGCCGACCGCGCCGCGCTAAACGATGGCGAGACCATGCTAGTTTTAGGCGCGGCCGGCGGGGTGGGATTGGCCGCCGTCGAGATTGGCAAAGCCTTGGGCGCGCGCGTGATCGCGGCCGCCTCCAGCGAGGAAAAACTGGCCGTGTGCCGCGCCCACGGCGCCGACGCGACCATCGATTACAGTCACGGATACTTGCGCGAAGCCATCAAGGCGGCCACTGAGGGCCAGGGTCCGGACGTGATATACGACGGAGTGAGCGGTACGCGACTCCGGGGGTGGAGTGAGCGGCACCCGACGCCGGGTTCCGACCTCAGCGCCGCTGAGCGATCCAGTCCTTGATTTTACCGTCGAGCACTTCAAGCGGCAGACTGCCGTCGGCCAGAATCGCATCGTGAAACGCCGCCAAGTCAAAACGCGGCCCCAGCGCCGCGCTGGCGCGCTGGCGCAGCGCCAGGATTTTCAAGGCGCCGATCTTGTAGCCCAACGCCTGGCCGGGCCAAGCCATGTAACGCTCGGTGGCATTGCGCGCCGCCGCCTCGGTATTGCCCACCGTATCTTGCAAATATTGGATGGTTTGCTCGCGGGTCCAGCCTTTGGCGTGCAAGCCGGTATCGACCACCAGCCGCGCCGCCCGCGTCATTTCCAGGTTCAGGTGGCCGGCATAAGCGACCGGATCGTCGTACAGCCCCATTTCCCTGCCCAGCGTTTCGGCATACAAGGCCCAGCCTTCGATATAGGCATTGTTACCGCCAAACTTGCGGAACGATGGAATCGACATTTGCTGCTGCAAGGTGATTTGAAAGTGGTGGCCGGGCACCCCTTCGTGCAGGAACAGCGAGGTCATCTCTGTCACTTCGTAGGCGGCCGGATCGGGTATCACGGCCCAAAAGATGCCGGGCCGGCTGCCGTCGCCCGCGGCCGGCGTGTAATGATTCGACGCGCTGTCCCGCGACAGGGGCGGCTCGGCGCGAATCTCCAGTTTGGTTTGCGGCAGGTTACCGAACAGTTCCGGCAGCCGCGCGCCGATCTTGCCATACAGGGCGCGGTAGCCTTCAAGCACCGCCTCCTCGCTCTTGAACGGCCGGGTCGCCGGCTGGTCGGCCAGCCAGCGACCGACGCCGGCGGGCGCCCCTGTATAACCGAGCCGGCCGCCGACCTTGAGCAATTCGGCGCGGATGCGCTCGACTTCCTTGAGACCGGTGGCATGAATGGCTTCGGGCGACTGCGCGGTGGTGGTGAGCGCCTTGGCCAGGGCCGCATACCAGCGCGCGCCATCGGGCAGCGCGTCCAGGCCGGCGCTGGCGCGGCTGGCCGGCAGATAATCGGCCTCCAGAAACTGCGCCAGCCCCCGCAAGGACGGCAAAAGCTTCTTCGCGATCAAGTCGCTATACGCGGCTGTCAGCCGGGCTTGCTCTGCGGGGGACAGTTCGGCCGGAAAGTTTTTAATCGGGACGTAATATTGGCTATCCTCCACGCGCACCACATCCAGCGTCTTAACTTGAGGCAATATAGCGGCAACCAGCGCGCGCGGCAGCACCACCTTGCGCGCCATGCCCTCGCGCATATTGGCGGTGGCCGCATCGATCCAGGCCGGCAGCTGCGTCAGCCGGTTCAAGAACGCCTCATACTGGGCCACCGTGCGCAGCGGTTGCGGACCGTTGCCGCCGGCCAAGTTGGCCAGCGTGACAGGCAAAATGTCCATGTGATTCATGGGCAGCAAATGATCGGGGAAACGACGCAGCGCCAGCGCCGTGCCCACCTCATAGTTCAGGCAATCGTAGGTGACGCGGTCGGCCGCGCTCAAGCGGGCGCGCGGAATCGTTTTCAGGCTGGTGGCCACATCGCGGTACAGGGCCTGTTGCTTGGCGCGCACGGCCGCCACGATGGTCATGCTGAGCTGATCGTCGAAGCGGTTGTCGCCTGAAAAAGTGGCGTTCAAGGGCTCGAACCGCACTTGGGCTTCGTAATAGCGCTCGGCCAGCACCAGCAAACGCCGGCCCAGAGCGGCCGACGCGCCTGGGGCCGCTTGAACGGCCGGTGCCGATTGAACGGCCGGCGCGGCGCCGGCTTTAACTTGCAGCAGGGCGCCACACAGGGCCGTCAACGCGGCTAGGGAATGTGGTGTAACAGACAGTCGCATCAATTGCTTCCTTCACAGGGCGGGGGCATGGGTGCCGGGGTCGCCTGCGAGTATAAAGGCAGACGCGCCTACCACGTTCTATTTTTCGTGTTGAACGTGGCGGCGCGCCGCTTGGTTGGCGAGCGCTCGGCCGTATCGTCGATCTCAGGGGTGGCGCCGAAGCGCGCGGCGTTCACATTAAAGCTGCCGCGCCGCACGCCGCCCCATACCGCGTTGCCGTGAAACACATAGCCCTCGTCCTTGATGGCCGCCAATACCTCGTCACGTCCCGCTTCGCTTTTCACCATGGTGCAGCAGGCCAGCTTGCCCATCGACCTGGGCAAAAAAAACACGGCGTTGATGCTATCGTGACTCGCCGTATATGGATTGTTCAAATCGCTTCCGTGATGAAACAACTTTTGGTAGGGCCGCACCCGCAAGGCGCTATTTAAATGCTGGGCCAGCTTTTCCTCCGCTGCCGAGCGCACCCCGCCGTCGCCCCCGGCCAACGGGGCCACCGGCGCGCTGACGCGCCGCAGCACCGCAGGGGCGGACGCCGCCCCGCGCTGCTCCCGTTCCCGCTTCATGGCTTCCTCGAAGCCGCTATTGGTCGAGTTGGCGCGGGCGATATGTTTGGGACTGAAATCTTCCACATGGGGCGCCGTGATCAACAGGTCGTAATCGGCCACCAGTTGATCGGTGAGCTCGGGCCTGGCGCCATGTTTCTGTGCCAGCACCATGAAGGGGGCGCCATGGTGGGTGATGGCAAATTCATCGCCAACCCTGTGCGCCTGAAACTGCAAGGTGCCCGTGCCTTGACGGGAACGCACCGGCGACACCAGGTCCTGCTCGGCGCCGCGCGTGATCGCGCCGCAGCTCTCGAGCTCGGCCATCTGCGCGCGCGTGAGCGTGAGCTGACGCGCTTCGACCGGCCCGTCGGGGTCGCCCAGCAGCTTGGCCATGGCGGCATTGGCGGCCTGCACCCGGCCGGTATCGCCACACAGCTTGCTGTGCGCCTGGTCGACACAGACGAAGCCGCGCGCGATGCCATCGGGCGCGGTTTTGCCTTTCACCTCCAGGGGTTTGGTTTGATGGCCCCTCAGCATGTTGGCGGACGCGCCGGGTGTGGTGGCGCGCACCGCGAACACCAGGTTTTCGGACGCGGCGTAGGCCTGCAATGTCGCGAAATGGGCGGGATGAATGCCGTGCACGCCATATTGGGCCGATACCGCCTCCAGCCCCGTCACGATGGCAGGGGACAAGGCCAGCGGCTCGCGCCTGACCGGGTCGCGCCGCACCGGCTCGCGCCGCGGCGTTTGATCGATCGCAGTCGGGCGCGGTAGCAGCATCGGCCCCAGGGTCTTGTTGTACATCGATTCTCCCGCGAACGGCCACGCGGCCGCGCCTCATGTTTTATCGAAATAACCGAGAAAGCAGGCATGAGTGGCGCGAACCGTAGATAAGTTCGCAAGACGGCCACCCCCGGGCAGCCCGCGCAGACGGCTCAGGCCGGCGGACGATCGCGGAAAAAGGCCACCACGTCGGCCGCCTCGCGGGTGCGCTTGAACGGCGGCAGGCTTTGCCAAATCCGTTTGCCGTAGGGCTTGGAGATCAGGCGCGGATCGCAAATCATCAGCACCCCACGGTCGCCCTCGTCGCGGATCAGGCGGCCGGCGCCCTGCTTCAGGTTGATGATCGCCTCCGGCAGCGAATGGTGCATAAAACCATTCAAGCCTTGCTTTTCCATCACCTCGATGCGGGCCGCCAGCACCGGATCGTCGGGCGGGGCGAACGGCAGTTTGTCGATGATCACCAGCGACAGGGCTTCGCCACGCACATCGACCCCCTCCCAAAAACTCTGGCTGCCGATCAGCACGCCATTGCCGGCGGCGCGGAACTGGTCCAGCAGCTCGGTGCGGCCGCGCTCGCCCTGCACGAACAGGGGAAACGATAAATTGCGCTTGGCAAATTCGTCGCGCAGACGGTCGGCCGCCCGGTTCACGGCCCGAATCGTGGTGCACAACAGGAAAGTGCGGCCGCCGGCCGCCTCGATGATGGGCAAAGCGCAATCGATCACGGCATCGGTATAGCCGATGGCGTTTGGCTGCGGCAAGTTTTGCGGCACAAACAGCAAGCCTTGTTGCGCATAGTCGAACGGGCTGGGCCAGGTATGGGCCGGTTCGCCCGCCAAACCCATCTGCGAAGCGAAATGCTTGAAGTCGTTCTTCACGGCCAAGGTGGCCGAAGTGAAAATCCAGCTGCGCGGCACGCCTTCGCGCTGACTGTTGAAAATGGGCGCGATGGACAGCGGGGTCTGGTGCAATTGCAGGGAACTGGAAAACGCCTCGACCCACAGCACCGCCTCTTGCCCCGCCGCCACCTTGGCCTTGGGATCGAACTTCCAGGCCGCCAGCTGCTGGCCCAGTTCCACCGCGCGGGCGCGGCACTGCTCGAGCGTCTCGGCGCGCTGGGCTTGCGTCTCGAGCACGCCGATCATGCCGTCCAGCTCGTCCTTGAGGGTGTCCAAAGCGGGAAAAAAGTCGCTTGACGGCGCGATCTGCGGCAGCGACAAGCGCACCACGTCCTGCGGAAAAGTCAGGCGCAAGTCGCGCGCGGCCTTTTCCACCACCGTCACCGTCTTGGCCCAGTCGGCCCCGCCGCGCGCATGGGCCAGGCCCTCGGCCAGCACGTCGCGGCACAGCTCCAGAATCTGCGAGGTGGAGACGGTGTTACCGAAAAACAGGGTGGCGGTGTCGGGCAGCTGATGGGCTTCGTCGAAAATGATGGTATTGGCCGACGGCAGCAGCTCGGCCACCCCCGTGTCCTTGAGCGCCACATCGGCGAAAAACAGGTGGTGGTTGACCACCACCACATCGGCTTGCTGGGCTTCGCGGCGCGCCTTCATCACGAAACAATCCTGGTAATACTGGCACTCGGCGCCCATGCAAGTGTCGCGGGTGGAGGTGACCAGGTTCCAGATCAGGGCGTTTTCCGGCACCTTGGCCAGCTCGGCCTTGTCGCCGCTGCTGGTCATCTTGATAAACCGCGAAATCTCGCGCAGATGGCCGATGTCGTCGCGCGAGGTCATGCGCCCGTTTTGCAAGGTGCGTTCCAGATGGTAATGGCAGACGTAGTTCGAGCGCCCCTTGAGCAAGGCCACCGACACGGGCGCCCGCAGCGCCGCGCGCACGGTGGGAATGTCGCGCAAAAACAATTGATCCTGCAAATTCTTGGTGCCGGTGGAAACGATGGTCTTGCCGCCCCACAGCAGCGCCGGCACCAGATAGGCAAAGGTCTTGCCGGTGCCGGTGCCCGCTTCGGCGATCAGCGTGGTCTGGCCGGCGATGGCGTGCGCGATCGCCTTGGCCATCTCGGTTTGCGAGCGGCGCGGCCGGTAGCTGCCGACCGCCGGGCCGAGCGGGCCGCCGGCGCCGAACAGGCGTTCGACCTCGGCGTCGTATTTGCCCACCTCGGCCGGCGGCTGGGCGGGCGCGGCCGCGCTGGCGGCGCTATCGTGATCGCTCACGCCGGCGCCTTGCGGGTCGGGCGCGCTGTGCGCTGGCGTCGGGGACGGCGGCGCCGCGGCGCCGGTTGGCATCGGTTGGGGATCGGTCAACATGGACTGTGGTGAAGGCGCGGCGGCCGCGGGCGCGATGACGCTCAAGCGGACACGTCGGGCACTAGTTGCATCTTAAGCAATGTAATATAATCCTTGAGTTGCAATTTCCGCTTTTTCAGGCGGCGCAATTGCAGCTGATCGTGGTGACCATCGAGTATGAGCAATTCGATCACGGCGTCCAGATCGCGATGTTCGACATCGAGTTCAATCAAGCGCCGGTGTATTTCCTGTGCATCGGTCATGTGTCGGATTCTCAACAGTTGTTACAAATATTTCAGGATACCAGGTCGGATACGCTTACAATTGCGGCAATAATTTCGCGCCGTCAATAAGCTTTACTTGCAACAAAACAGCTTACAGGTGATAGTTTAATCTACAGCGAGGTTGACGCCAACCCGGATCAGCGCCCACGGGGCCAATGGCAGCATGGCAGCGCAGTTGAGGATACCCAGTCAGTCATGAGTTCATATAAAATCGAAGCGGGCACCGCCCAGCACATCGGCGACCGCGCCCAGCAAAGCGACCGCACCGCCCTGTTCGCCGGAGCCCAGGCCCCCGGCTACATCATGGCGGTATTGGCCGACGGCTTGAGCGGCGGCGCCATCGCCCCCGAACAGGTATTGCATACTAGTAAACAATTATTCGACGATTACCGTTCCAGCGATACCGTCAACCTGGGCCGGATCGAGGACTTGCTGCGCGACATAGTGCTCGAAGCCCATACCATCATCAAGATGAGCCCCATCGTGGCCAGCATGGAACCGCAAAGCACGGTCGTGCTCCTGATCATCACGCCTCAAGGCCAGGCGGTGTGGGCGCACGTGGGCGATTCGCGTCTGTATCGTTTTTCCCACAAAGATTGCCTCGAACGCAGCAACGATAATGAGTATGTGGAACACCTGATCGCCACCGACAATGTGCCGCCCGAAGCGGCCAAGCGGCACCGCAGTTCCAAACTGCTGAGCAACGTGCTGGGCAACAAATTCAAGCAACCGTATGTCACGGTGGGCCGCTACGAAGGCTTGGAAGCGGGCGACGCCTTCCTGCTGTGCTCCGATGGCTTATGGCAGTATTTCGCCGACAAGGAATTGGCCAGCGTAATCGACCGGGTGGCCCCGCGCCAGGCGGCCGAGCGCTTGATCGACAAAGCCAACGAACGGGCTTTGGGCAAGGGCGACAATTGCACCATGGCCATCGTGCGCCTGGTCAAGCCGCCCAAGGAAATCCAGAACTACACGGTCGAGAAAATGCGCCGCGCGGTGTGAGCCGCGCCGCCCCCACCTTGAACATCGCTTAGCGTTGCTTGGCCGCGGCGGCCACCCGGGCCGCTTCGGCGGCCGCCTCGGCGGCCCGACTCTCGGCTTCCTTGCGCACTTTTTCCGCCCGCGCCGCTTGCTTGGCCACCACCTCCCGCTGGCGCTTGGCCGTCTCGCGCTGTTTGCGCTCGAACGCGGCCACATTGGCGGCCCGTTTGCCGGCCCCGGCCGCCTCCTGGGCGGCTTCGCCCTGCATCTTCGCCGCGTGCTCGGCTTCACGCTCGGCCACGCTTTTGCCCACCGGCTTGCGGATGGCCGGCTCGGACGGGGCGATCTTGGGCTTGGGCGGATTGGCTTGGCGCTCGGCCGCCACCTGCGCGTCCTGGCGCTGCTGTTCGGCCAGCGACTGGTCGCGCCTGGCCACCGACTCGGCCCGTTTGAAATGGCTGGCCTCCACTTCCACCAGGCGTAAGCGGGCCAGCGCGATGCGGCGCTTTTCCTTGGCTTGTTCCAGGCAGTGGTTGACGAAAAATTCGCTGTTGCAATGGCGCTCGCTGTCGGCATATTCCGCTTCCACCACGGCGCGCAAGCGGGCCACTTCGGCCAGCCGGGCGTCGGCTTCGGCCACCGAGGTGGTGGGCATCGGCTTGGCGCCGCCCTCGGCGCCCGCCGGTGCCGGGGCCGGGGCCACGGCCGCGCTTACCCCGCCCGCGCCGGGCCTATCCGGGGCGCCCGGCGTATCGGGCGGATTCGGCGGATTCGGCGCGCCGCGCGCCGCCGCCGGGCCGGCCGCCGCGCACAGCAGCGCCAGCGCCGCCGCGCACCGTTGAAAATAGCTTGCCATCATGATGATTCCTTATCTGTCATGCGATCGCGTCGGCTGCGCCACGTTGCTCTTTTTCCATATATTCGCGCGACTGCATTTCGACGATGCGCGAAACGGTGCGGTGAAACTCGTTCGACAAGGTGCCGTTGGTGTAGAGCTGGTCCGGCGCCACCTCGGCCGACATCAGCAACTTCACGTGCTGGTCGTAAAACACGTCGATCAGCCAGGTGAAGCGGCGCGCCTCGGACGACATGGCGGCCGACATGGCCGGCACGCCAGACAATACCACTGTATGAAATTGGCTGGCGATTTCAAGATAATCGTTTTGCGAGCGCGGCCCGCCGCACAAGGTGGCGAAGTCGAACCAGATGATGCCGCCGGCCCGGCGCAGGCAGCGGATTTCGCGGTGCTCGATCAAGATGCGCGGGTCTTGATCGGCGCTCTCGGCCACGCGCGCATACGCGTCGCGCAGGGCCCGGTCGGCGGCCGCGCCCAGGGGCGTGTAATACGCCTCGACCTGCTCGAGCGCGCGGCCGCGGTAATCGATGCCGGCGTCCACATTGAGCACGTCCAGCTTGGCCTTGAGCAAGGCGATGGTGGGCAACATGCGGTCGCGGTGCAAACCGTCCGGATACAGCAGGTCGGGATCGTAGTTCGACGTCATGATGAACGACACCCCGTGCGCGAACAGGGCCGACAACAGATTGTACAAAATCATGGCGTCGGCGATGTCGGAGACGTGGAATTCGTCAAAGCACACCAGCCGGTATTTCTTGGCGATGCGCAGCGCCACCTCGTCGAGCGGGTCGGCCACGCCGCGCAACTCGTCGAGTTGGCGGTGCACCCCGCGCATGAACTCGTGAAAATGCACGCGCGTCTTGCGCACCACCGGCACCACCGAATAGAAGCTATCCATCAGGAACGATTTGCCGCGCCCCACCCCGCCCCACAGGTACACCCCGCGCGGCACGTCGGGCCGGTTGATCAGGCGTTTCAAGCCGTTCGAGCGTTGCGCCTTGTACTCGACCCACTCTTCATAGGCGCGTTGCAGGCGGTCCACGGCGGCGCGCTGGGCCGGATCGGCTTTGAAATCGCGCTGCTGCAAAGCATGCTGATAAAACTCTAAAACATTCATGGGATTCGATTCGGGCACGGCGAACCGGATCGACGGGCGGGCCAGTCGATCCGGCGAAGGGAGGACGGTGTTAGAAGTTCAAGGTGCGCTTGTCGATCGCCAGCGCGGCTTCCTTGGTCGCTTCCGACAGCGAGGGGTGGGCGTGGCAAATACGGGCGATGTCTTCGGCCGAAGCCTTAAATTCCATCGCCACCACCGCTTCGGCGATCAGCTCGGACGCCATCGGGCCGATGATGTGCACGCCCAAGATCTCGTCGCTGACGGCATCGGCCAGGAACTTGACCATGCCGGCCGTCTCGCCCAGCGCGCGCGCGCGCCCGTTGGCCATGAAGGGGAAGCTGCCCGCCTTGTAGGCCACGCCGGCCGCCTTCAATTGCTGTTCGTTTTGGCCGACCCAGGCGATTTCCGGCGCGGTGTAAATCACCCACGGAATGGTGTTGAAATTGGTGTGGCCATGCTGGCCGGCGATCCGCTCGGCCACCGCCACGCCCTCTTCCTCGGCCTTGTGGGCCAGCATCGGACCGCGCACCACATCGCCCACCGCCCACACATTGGGCAAATTGGTCTTGCAATCGGCGTCGACCGCCACGAAGCCGCGCTCGTCGAGTTGCAGCCCGACTTGTTCGGCGCCCAGGCCGCTGGTGTTCGGGGTGCGCCCGATCGAGATGATCAGCTTGTCGAACACGGCCTGGTGCGACGCGCCCTTGGCATCGACGTAGGCGACCGTGACATCGGCCGCGCCCGGCGTGATGGCGCCGATCTGGCACCCGAGCTGAATGTCCAGACCCTGCTTGGCGAACAACTTGCCCGCTTCCTTGGCGATCTGCTCGTCCACCCCGCCCAAGAACACGGGCAAGCCTTCCAGCACCGTCACTTGCGCGCCCAGGCGGCGCCACACGCTACCCATTTCCAGGCCGATCACGCCGGCGCCGATCACGCCCAGGCGGGCCGGCACGGCGCCGATGGTCAAGGCGCCGGCGTTCGACAAAATCAGCTTTTCATCGAAAGGGGCGCCCGGCAGCGCGCGCGCGTTGGAACCGGTGGCCACGATCACATGCTTGGCGCTAATGGTCTCGGCGGCGGCGCCGGCAATCGCCAGTCGATAGCCCTCGGCCGTGGCGGCGCCGGCGAAACTGGCGCGGCCGTGAAAAAAGCTTACCTTGTTTTTCTTAAACAGAAACAAGATGCCGTCATTGTTTTGCTTGACGACGGTTTCCTTGCGCTTGAGCATCTGGCCCAGATTGAGCGACAGGCCGGCCACGTCGATGCCGTGCTCGGCAAAACTGTGCCCGGCGTGCTCGAAATGCTCGGACGACTGCAACAGCGCCTTCGACGGAATGCAACCCACATTGGTGCAGGTGCCGCCCGGCGCCGGGCCGCCCTTGGCATTGCTCCACTCGTCCACACAGGCCACCGAAAAACCCAGTTGCGCGGCGCGGATGGCGGCGATGTAACCGCCGGGACCGGCGCCGATGACGACCACGTCAAATTGTTTAGTGCTCATTATTTGATTCCCAATTTATTCTTCTGGAACGAAAATCCACAGCAGCAGATAAATCACCGCGCCAAAGCCGAAGGTGATGGCAAACAGCGCAAACACCAGGCGCCAAATCCACGACGCCATGCCGGACGCCCGGCCCAGACCGCCGCACACCCCGCCCAGCCAGCGGTCGCCGCGGGTACGGCGCAGGCGGCTGAACTCTTGCACCAGCTCGGCGCCGCCGCCCGCCGACGGCGCCGGCCGCGACTCGGCGCCGGGCAGCAGCTTGGCCTTGGCGGCCGCAAACTCGGCCGCCGTCAGCGCGCCCGCCTGGTGCAACTCGTGCAAACGCTTGATTTCGTCGGAAACATTCATCTGGGCTCCTGGGAGGTTGGCCGGCCGCTGCCGGGGTGAGGCGCCGGGCGGCCGCGCTGGGCCGGCCGGCGCGCGCGCTTACAGGTCGAGCAGCAAGCGGGCCGGATCTTCCAGCGCTTCCTTCATGGCGACCAAGCCCAGCACCGCTTCGCGGCCGTCGATGATACGGTGATCGTACGACATGGCCAGGTAATTCATCGGCCGGATCACGATCTGGCCGTTTTCCACCACCGCCCGGTCCTTGGTCGCATGCACGCCCAGGATGGCCGACTGGGGCGGATTGATGATCGGGGTCGACAGCATGGAGCCGAAGGTGCCGCCGTTCGAGATCGAGAACGTGCCGCCGGTCAAGTCGTCCAGGGTCAGCTTGCCTTCCTTGGCCTTGGCGCCGAATTCACCGATTTTCTTTTCGATATCGGCGATCGACATCTGGTCGGCGTTGCGCAAGATCGGCACCACCAGCCCGCGCGGCGAGCCGACCGCGATGCCGATGTCGAAGTAACCGTGGTAGACGATGTCGTTGCCATCGACCGAGGCGTTAATGATCGGGTATTTTTTCAGCGCGGCCACGGCGGCCTTCACGAAGAACGACATGAAGCCCAGCTTGACGCCATGCTGTTTCTCGAACTTGTCCTTGTATTTGTTGCGCAAGTCCATCACCGGCGCCATATTGACTTCGTTGAACGTGGTCAGGATGGCGTTGGTCGATTGCGACTGCACCAGGCGCTCGGCGATGCGGGCGCGCAGGCGGCTCATCGGCACCCGCTCTTCCGGCCGCAGACCCAGGCTGGCGGCGGCCGGCGCGGCCACTTGTTGCAGGGCCGGTTTGGCGGCGACCGCGGCCAGCGGCGCGACGGCCACGGCAACGGCCGGTTTGGCGGCGGTGGCGCCGGCAATCGCGCCCAGCGCGTCGCCCTTGGTGACGCGGCCGTCCTTGCCGCTGCCGGCCACTTGCGAGGCCGTCATGTTATTTTCCGACAAGATCTTGGCGGCGGCCGGCATGGCCACGTCGCCACGGCTGCCGCCGGCCGCCGCGGCGGGCGTCTCGACCGCCGGCGCGGCGGCGGCCGGCACCGGCAGCGACGACACTTGCAGCGGGCTGACCTTGGCCAAACCTTCGGTATCGATGATGGCGATCACTTCGCCGGCCACCACGGTGCTGCCGTCCGGTTTGACGATCTGGATGATGACACCGGCGCTCGGGGCCGGCAATTCCAGCACCACCTTGTCGGTCTCGATGTCGATCAGATTCTCGTCGCGGCTCACTTCCTCGCCGACTTTTTTATGCCATGCCAACAAGGTCGCTTCGGCGACCGACTCCGACAACTGGGGAACCTTGACTTCAATTTGTGCCATTTTCAAACTCCGTATATTGTTTTATCGCGGGCCGCGCGCGTGGCGCGGCCCGCTGCCATCGACCGCGCTGTTGCTTACTTGGTCAGAATAAAGCCCTTCAGCTTTGAAAACGCCGTCTCCAGCAATTCCTTCTGCTGGGCATAATGCTTGTCGTAATACCCGACCGCCGGCGAGGCCGAGGCGGGACGACCGGCGTACGCGAGCCGCTGGCCCGCTTCCAAAGCTTCGAAGATATTGTGCTGAATCTGGAACCAAGGCCCCTGATTTTGCGGCTCGTCCTGGGCCCACACCACTTCGTTCAAGTTGGGGAACTTTTTCAATTCGGCGGCGAACGATTTGTGCGGGAACGGATAGAGCTGTTCCACGCGCACGATGGCGGTGTCTTGCTGGCCGCGCGTCTTGCGGGTGTTGACCAGGTCGTAATACACCTTGCCCGAGCAAGCGACCACGCGCTTGACCTTCTTGGCGTCGATTTTGTCGTCGATTTCGCCGATCACGGTGTGGAACACGCCCTTGGCCAGGTCGGTCAATGGCGAACCGGCGTCCTTGTTGCGCAGCAGCGACTTCGGCGTCAAGATCACCAGCGGCTTGCGGAACTGGCGCACCATCTGGCGCCGCAGCAGATGGAAAATCTGCGAGGCCGTGGTCGGCTGCACCACTTGCATGTTGTTATCGGCACACAGTTGCAGGAAACGCTCGGGACGGGCCGAGGAATGCTCCGGGCCCTGCCCTTCGTAACCGTGCGGCAGCATCATCACCAAGCCGGAGGCGCGGCCCCATTTCACTTCGCCGGAGCTGATAAACTGGTCGATCACGACCTGGGCGCCGTTGGCGAAGTCGCCGAACTGGGCTTCCCAGATGGTGAGCGTGTTCGGCTCGGCCGTCGAGTAACCGTATTCGAAGGCCAGCACCGCTTCTTCCGACAACACCGAGTCGATCACGGTAAACGGCGCCTGGCTGTCCGACACATTGGCCAGCGGCACATAGGCGCCGTCGTCCCAACGTTCGCGGTTTTGGTCATGCAGCACCGCGTGGCGATGGACGAAGGTGCCACGGCCGGCGTCCTGACCGGTCAGGCGGATCGCGTAGCCGGACGAAACCAGGCTGGCGTAGGCCAGATGCTCGCCCATGCCCCAGTCCAGATTGAGCTCGCCACGACCCATGGCGGCGCGGTCGCCCAGCACTTTTTCCACCAGCGAGTGGACCTTGAAGCCTTCCGGCACGGTGGTGATGCGGGCCGACAAACGCTTCAATTCCGTCATCGGCACGGCGGTGTCGGCCGAATCGGTCCATTTACGGTTCAGGAACGGCAGCCAGTCGACCGCGTACTTGTTTTTGAAGTTGGAAATGACCGGATCGACCGTGTGTTTGCCGGCATCCATGGCGTCGCGGAAGGCGCTGGCCATCTGGTCGCCGCCGTCGGCGGCGATCACACCCTGGGTCGCCAGCTTGTCGGCGTACAGCTTGCGGGTGCCGGGATGCTGGGCGATCTTCTTGTACATCAAAGGTTGGGTCAGGGCCGGGGTGTCTTGCTCGTTGTGACCCAGCTTGCGGTAACAGATGATGTCGAGCACGACATCTTTCTTAAATTCCATACGGTAGTCGAGCGCGATCTGGGTCGCCAGCACCACCGCTTCCGGGTCGTCGGCGTTGATGTGCAACACGGGCGCCTCGATCATCTTCACCACGTCCGAGCAGTACAGGGTCGAGCGCGAATCGCGCGGGTCCGAGGTGGTGAAGCCGATCTGGTTGTTGATCACGATATGGACCGTGCCGCCGGTGCCGTAGCCCCGGGTTTGCGCCAGATTGAGCGTTTCCATGACCACGCCCTGGCCGGCGAAGGCGGCGTCGCCGTGCACCAGGATCGGCAACACCTGGGCGCCGTGCACGTCGCCGCGGCGGTCCATGCGGGCCTTGACCGAGCCTTCGACCACCGGGTTGACGATTTCCAGATGCGAGGGATTGAAGGCCAAGGACAGATGGACCGGGCCGCCGGCGGTGGCGATATCGCTGGAAAAACCCTGGTGATACTTGACGTCGCCGGACGGCAGCTCGTCGCCATGCTTGCCTTCGAATTCTTCGAACAGTTCTTGCGGGCTCTTGCCCAGGGTGTTGACCAGCACGTTCAAGCGGCCGCGGTGGGCCATGCCGATCACGATTTCCTGCACCCCTTTTTCGCCGGCGCGCTGGATGGTTTCATCCATCGAGGCGATGAACGATTCGCCGCCTTCGAGCGAGAAGCGCTTCTGGCCCACGTATTTGGTGTGCAGATAGCGCTCCAGTCCCTCGGCCGCGGTCAGCCGTTCCAGGATGTGGGTTTTCTTTTCGGGCGTGAAATTCGGCGTGGAGCGGATCGATTCCAGCTTTTCTTGCAGCCAGCGCTTCTCGGCCGGGTCGGCGATGTACATGAACTCGGCGCCAATGGAGCGGGTGTACGTGTCGCGCAAGAAGTTGATCAGATCGCGCAGGGACGCCGTCTCGGTGCCGAAATAGGTGTTGCTGATGTTAAAGACGGTGTCCATGTCGGCGTCGGTGAAGCCGTAGAAACTGGGCTCGAGCTCGGGGATCGACGGGCGTTCCTGACGTTGCAGCGGGTCCAGATTGGCCCAGTGCGAACCGAGATAGCGGTAGGCGGCGATCAACTGGGTGGCGGCGACCCGTTTGCGGCCCATCTCGGGGTCGGTGGAGGCGGTCACCACGCGGATCGGGCCGGCCTTGGCGCGCTCGGCGAAGGAGGCGATCACGGAGGCGTGCTCCACGTCCGGCTTGTTGGAACCGTCGACGGCGGGCACGTTTTGCATGGCGTCGAAATAGGCGCGCCAATTGTCGGGCACCGAACCGGGATTGTTCAGATAGGCTTCGTACAGTTCTTCCACGTACGGCGCATTCCCCCCAAACAGGTAGGAATTGTCGGTAAATTGTTGCATCATTATTGCTCACCTTTCTTCGCGCTTCGCGAGATTAGCGGGTTAATCTAACCTTCCGCGACACGGCCTGACCGGTTAGCGGATTGCACATCAAGTTGTGGGGAAGGGCTGTCGTGCATTTGGCATCCAGAATCATCGACTCGGGATAGCACCCGGCATTGTAACGCAACAAACTGGCGGACAATGAAATTGGTAAACAATACTTACATCTGGCATGGCGCGGCGCCGTACAGAACCACGCGCGCGGTGCCCGGCAGCTTACCGGGCGGCGCTCGGCGCGCGTTTTGCCCGTCAAGCGGCGCCGAACGCCGGGGCGCGCGGCGCCGCGGTGGCCAGCCAGACGTCGGCCTGCTCGATGGTGCGCGCCATGTCCGCCAGCGCCAGCTCGAACAGGGGACCGGCCGGTTCCGCCACCTGGCCCAGCAGCGCCGCTTCAAGCCGGTGCGAGGTGTTGGCGAAAGCGCGCGCGCCCAGCGTGCCCAGGCTGCCGCGCAAACCGTGCACGGCGCGCGCGGCCTGCTCGGGACCGCCCGCTTGCCAGGCACGCCGGGCCTGCTCGAGCGGCGCCACACCCGTTGCCACCATCTGGCGCACCAGCACGCACACGTTGGCGAATTGGGCACTGTCGAAGGCGGCGATGGTGTTGAGCATGGTCGGATCGAAGGCCGGCGCCGGCGCGGCCAACGCCGGCGCGGACCGCGGGGCCGGCGTTGGCTGGACGCGGGCCGGCGGCGCGCCGTGCGCCGCGGCCGGCAGATAACGCGCCAGGGCCGCGTACAACTGGGCCGGATCGATCGGCTTGGCGACAAAGTCGTCCATGCCGGCCGCCAGGCAGCGCGCCCGCTCGTGCTCGAGCACACCGGCGGTGAGCGCCACGATCGGCAGCGACAATCCCAGCCAATGGCGGATCTGGCGCGCCGCGCCGAAGCCGTCCAGCACCGGCATCTGCACATCCATCAGCACCAGCTGGTAACGGGCGCCCTGCTCGCGCAGACGGGCCACGGCCTGGGCCCCATCGCCCACCGTGTCGAGCGTGACACCGATCAATTCCAGCATGCCGCGCGCGACCACTTGATTGAGCTCGTTGTCCTCGACCAGCAGCACATGGCCTTGCAGCGCGGCCGCCACCGGCGCGGCCGCCACGGTGGCGCCGGCGCGCCGTTCGCGCCCCAGCTGCAAGCTCTCGGCCAGGGTGGCCGAAAACACCGGCTTGTCCAATTCGGCGTCCGCGCCCAGGGCGGTGGCGTCGCCGCGCAGCGCGGCGCGCCCGTGCGCGCTGACCATCAACAGCAGCGGCGTGGCCGGCGCCAGCGCGCGCAAGGCGGCGATGGTGGCGCCGGTCTCGCTGCCGGGCAGTTGCCAATCGAGCAGCAGCGCCTGAAACGGCGCGCCCGGGGCGCGCAAGCGCTCCAGCGCGGCGGCCGCGTCGGCCACCGCCACCGTCTCGGCGCCCAGCGCCGCCGCGGCCGCGGTCACCGCTTGCCGGCTGCCGGCATGGTCGTCCACCACCAGCAAGCGCCAGCCCTGCGCCGGCTTGGCCACGGCCGGCTCGCCCCCGACCGGCAAGCTGAGCTCGACCCGGAAGCGGCTGCCCTGCCCTTCGACGCTGTCGACGGCGATGCTGGCGTCCATCAGGTCGAGCAAACGCAGTGTGATGGCCAGCCCCAAACCGGTGCCGCCGAAACGCCGCGTGGTGGAGGAATCGGCCTGAGAAAACGGCACGAACAGGCGCGCGATCTGCTCCTCGGACATGCCGATGCCGCTGTCTTGCACTTCGAACTGGAGCCGCGCCCCGCCCCCGTCGCGCCCCAGGCAGCGCACCCGCAGCGCCACTTCGCCACGCTCGGTGAACTTGACGGCGTTGCCGGCCAGGTTGACCAGCACTTGCTGCAAACGCAAGGCGTCGCCCACCAGCTGGGCCGGCACGTCGGGGCCGACCTCGAGCACCAGTTCCAGATCGCGTTCGCGCGCCGTGTTATTCATGATCGCCGCCAGCGCGCGCAGCACCTCGTCGAGCCGGAACGCGGTGGGCGCGAGCTCCATGCGGCCCGCTTCGATCTTGGAAAAATCGAGGATGTCGTTGAGGATGCCGAGCAGGCTCTGGCCGGATGAGCGTATCAGCGCCAGATCGCGGCGCTGACCGGGATTGAGGGGCGAGCGCCCCAGCAGATAGGCCAGGCCCAGCACCGCGTTGAGCGGGGTGCGCAACTCGTGGCTCATATTGGCCACGAAATCGCTCTTGGCCCGGCTGGCGCTGTCGGCCCGCAGCAGGGCGGCGCGCAAATTGTGCTCGGCCAGCTTGCGCTCGGCGATGTCGTGGGCGATCGCCAGGTAACCGGTCAACTGCCCGCCGCCGAAGATGGGACTGACCGTCAGCTGCACCGCCAGCGCGCTGCCATCCTGGCGCACAAAAGTCCATTCGCGCGTTTCGGGCCGGCCCAGGCGCGCCGATTCGAACAGGGCGGCGGCGCCGTGCACCGGCCGCCCGCCGGCCTGGCTCAATTCGGCGGCCCGTTCCAGCAACTGGCCCGGCAACAGAAACTGCGTCATGCGCGCCACCCCGATCAGCGCGCCGGCCCGGTAGCCCAGCATGCTTTCGGCGCCCGCGCTAAACACTTGCACCCGCCCTTCCAGATCGCTGGCGATGATGGCAAATTCGCTGGCCGAGTCGACCAGCACGGCGAACTTTTGTTCCGATTGCTGATAGGCGCTGTGCATACGGTTGGCGCGCGACAGGGCCGCGGCGCGGGTACCGGCCAGGGCCCGCACCATATTAAAGAACAGCAGCGAAATCAGGGTGCCGGCCACCAGCACGATGGGCGCCTTTTGGCGGTCGATGGCGGTCTCGAACGCGGGCAAGGACGTCAGGCGCACCGTCCAATGGGCGTCGCCGACGTCGATGCCCACCACCCGCGCGTACGGGTTCGGATAGTCGCCGCGCTCTTCCAGGGCGGCCGGACTGGCGTACATCAGCGCCTCGGGCCCGCTGCCGTAGCCGTCATACACGGCCAGCGCCAGGGTCGGCGCCACCCCGCCCAGCACGCCACCCATCAGGTCGTTCATACGGAACACCCCGGTGATGTAGCCTTCCAGGGCCGCGTTGCGCTGCTGCCAGTCGGCGCTGGGCGCGCCGCGCCGCATGAGGGGCAAGAACATCAAAAAGCCGGCCTGGCGCGCCAGCGCCCCCTCCTGCACCAGCAACACCTTGCCCGACACGCTCAGTTGCCCGGATTCGGCCGCCCTGACCATGGCCGCGCGGCGCACCGGCTCGGACAACAAGTCGTAGCCGAAGGCGCGCAGATTGCGCCCGCTAAACGGTTCCAGATACAGCACGGCGGCATAGGCGTCGCGCTGGCCGTCGGGCCAGACGCGGTAGTGGGGAAACCCTTCGGCTTGCACCGCCTGCTCGAAAGCGGCCCGCGCCGGGGCCCGCACATAGGCCAGCACGCCCACCCCGGTAATGCCGGGATAGACCCGGTCCAGATTGAGCTGGGCCACGAACTGTTGCCAGCCGGCGCGGCTGGGCCGCCCGGCCATGCCATAGGCGGCCTGGGCGCTGCGCAGCACCTGGGCATAGGCGTCCATCCGCTCGCGCACGCGCCGGGTCAGATTGGCGACCTCGAAATCGAAACGGTCCTGGGCGCGTTGCTCGGTGCTCACGGCGATGAGCTGCCAGCCGGCCAGGGTCAGGCACAAGCAGGCGAACAGGGTGGACCAGTGCAGCGACAGCTGGCGCCAGGATGGCCGGCCCGGCCCGTGACGCGCCATATCGGCCGCCAGCGTCATGCCCACCACGCTGCACAGGGCGATAAAGGTTTGCAGCGCCAGCAAGGCGTCGTTCAAGGTGCCGCTGCCGAACGGGCCGACGCCGCCGATGGTGGCGACAATCGCGCCCACGCTGATGAGCGACATCATCAGGGTCACGCCGCGCATGCGGTAGCGGTAAGCCGACCAGGCGATCAGGGGTAGCAGCAGGTAGGCCAGCACGTGATGGGCGTGCGCGCCCGGCAGCGCCTTGCGCTCGAGCAGCAGCCACAGCGCCAATAGCGCGGCCGCCAGCGCCAGCAAGGCCAGCAAGTCCGGCAGCAATGCGCGCCAGCGCCAAGGCCGGGCCGGCCGCCGCCAGGGGCGGCGCCAGGCCAGCAGCAGCGGCGTGATGAGCAGCACCCCGGCGATGTCGCCCAGCCACCAGGTGGTGAAAATATGGGGGCCGGCGCGCGGCGGCGCGATTCCGCTGAGTACGATGCAGGCGGTGCCGATGGTCGCGCTCACCAAAGACATCAGGGCGGCGGCGGCCACCAGCGCATAAACCCGGTTGGGCCGGTCGAGCGCGATCTCGACCTCCTTGCCCAGCCAGCGCCGCAACAGAAACAGCCCGCTCAAGGCTTCCAAGGTGTTGCCGGCGGCAATGCACAGGGCCGTGGCGAACAACGTAACATTGCCGACGGCGACTCCGTTGGCGGCGAACACGGCGACATTGGCCAGCAAGGCGCCCAGCGCGATGCCGGGCCACACGCGGGCGCCGAGCAGGATCACGGCGGCCAGCGCCAGACCGGACGGCGGCCACACGGGCGAAACATTGGTGTGGACGAAGGCGAGCAGCATGCCGGCCCGGGCCGCGCAGTAATACAGCAGCGCCAAGGCCAGCAGCGTGCCCAGGTAGGCCCAGCTCACGCCCATCCGGCGCCATGCGGTGATCAAGCGCGCTCCATTCCGGCCTCTTTCTCGTGGCAACAAGGCAATGCTGAGAACGACAATATCGCGTTGCGCGCGGCAAGGCAAGAACAACACGGCGCCATCGCCCAGCCCGCCCGCATTGGCCGGGTCGGCTGCGTCAAGCCCGCAACACCGTTGGGGAAGCACTGATTTAATCCGGGCGATGGAATCGGCAGTTGAAACAGCCAGCCGGCAAGGCGCACATCGCAGCAATCGCGCGCTATCGCGAGAATGTGCGACGCCCCTGGATGGCGCTTTTCAACGCCAAGTCCGCCGCCATGAATGAATCAGTGTTCCCTAGCGCCGGCGCGCGGCGCCCGGCGCGCGGCGCCCGGCGCAATATCAGGGCTTGTGGCGCTGCGGCGCGGCATCGGAAATGCCGGCTTCGAGCTCGCTCAACCAAGCGTCCGCCTGGGCCGGGGTGGACTGCCCTGCGGGTGCAAAATCGTTCCAGGCGGCGATGCTTTCATCTAACATCGCGGCCCGCCTGCTCTCGTGCTCCAGATACGCGCGCACCGCCTCGAGCAGCACCTGGTGCACGCTGTGGCCGCGCGCCTGGGCCAGCCGGTTCAATTCCTCGGTGGTGTCGGCATCGAGCGTCAATACCGTCTGTTGCAAGGCTGAGTGCGCCATCATATCCTCCGTGTCAGGTTAGCCGGCCCTGCCCCGTCGCGCTGGCGGCGTGGTGGGCGCCGACACGGCAACGATGACAGGCTTGAGCGCTCATTGTACTGAGCCCTCACCATTTGTGCGATTATTGAACCAATGCCGCAGCAGCCGGTCTATTACCTGTGTGCGGCGCGGTGGTCGCTTAGGCACACACTGGAGGGCAGGGATGGAGAACGTCCTACCGCTTGAGCCTGCGGTGCTGTTGACCGGCCCGACGGGAAAAATCGTCCAATGGAATGCCGGTTGCCAAGCCTTGACGGGTTACCCGGAACAGGCCGTCATGCACCAGCCCATGGCGTTGCTGCTGGCGCCTTCGGCGCGCGCCATGATGGAGCAACATCGCCTCGACGCGGCGCATCAGCCACGCGTGGTGGCGGCCGAACTGATCGACGCCGCCGGCCAAGTGCTGGCGGCCCGCATCGGTTTTGTGCCGCAATACGACAAAGCGGACCGCTTGAGCGGCCACGCCGTGTTGTTACTGCCCGAAGAGGATGGTCGGCGGCGTGTAAGCGGCCAGGAAAGCGAGCCGTGCGGGGCGCCAGACGCTGCGCCCGGCGACGAACTTTCCTGTGACTTGGCGGGCGCGCCGGAAGACGGCCCGGCGCGCCAGTCCGAGGATAGGGCGGAGGCGGAGGCAGAGGCGGAGGCGGTCGGCAATGTGCCGCTAAAAAAAGTCATGGACCTCATTGCCGGCCCGTTTAGCGTGAGCACGCGCGACGGGCGCTACGTGCTGTGGAACCGTCATGTGGAAATGGCGACCCAACTGTCGCCGCAAGAGTTGCGCGATCTACACATTCCAACCCTGTTCCATGAGAGCGAGCGGGGCGAGACCGTGGACAAGATGCACCAAGTTCTGGACCTGGGCCTGAATCTGCGCGCCGAAGTCGATGTGTATGACAAGCAAGGCAAGCAAATCCCCTACCTGATCAGCTTTACCCGCCTGATGTGCAAAAACAAGGCCTATCTGGTGGCGATGGGGATCGACATCACGGAACGGCGGCGCCAGGAAGCGGTGTTGCGCCTGCGCGAGCGGGCCTTGCATGCCTCTAGCAACGGCATCGTCATCACACGTTGCTGCGGTAAGGACAATCCGATCGAATATGTGAACCTGGCCTTCGAGCGCCTGACCGGCTATAGCGCGCAAGAGTCGATCGGGCGCGATCCCCGCTTCATGGCCGCGCCCGGTCTAGACGTGGAGCAGCGCCGCCAATTGCGGCTGGCGGTGGACCAGCTGCGCGCCGCGCGCGTGGTTTTTCGCAACAAACGCAAGGATGGCAGCATCTTCTGGCACGACTTGGCCATCACACCGGTGCAAGACGAGCATGGCGTGACCACCCATTTCATCGGTGTGAGCGCCGACGTCACCGACCTCAAAAACCGCACCGATCACCTGGAGCACCGGGTCAACCGCGATCCCCTGACGGGGCTGGCCAACCGCAACCTGCTATGGGACCGGCTCGAGCAAGCCTTGCATTTCGCCCAGCGCAACAAGTCGCTGGTGGCGGTGCTGCTGCTCGATTTGAACGACTTCAAGTTCATCAACGACAGCATGGGCCACGAGGCGGGCGACGAAGTGCTCAAGGTGGTGGCCAAACGCCTGCAAGCGTCGGTGCGCGACAGCGACACGGTGGCGCGCCTGAGCGGCGACGAATTCGTGCTGGTGCTGGCCAACCAACCGTCGCTGCGTTTCACCATGCGCATGGTCGACCGGCTGCGCCATTGCATCGCCAAGCCCCTCGCTTACGCCGAGCGCGAAATCAGCATCGGCGCTTCCATCGGCGTGAGCGTGTTTCCGCACGACGGCAGTGCCGCTTTCGACTTGGTGCGCGCGGCCGACGTGGCCATGTACCACTCCAAGGCGGGCGGCAAGGGCGATGTGCATTTCTTTTCGGCCGACATGAAGACCACCACGGAAGCCAAACGGGTGCTGGAAGAATGCATGCGCAAGGCGCTCGACAACGACGAAGTGTTCATGTTGTACCAGCCCAGGCGCAGCCTGAAGGACGCGCGTATCACGGGGGTCGAGGCGCTGCTGCGCTGGCGCCACCCGGAACGGGGGGTGCTGCTGCCGGCCGACTTTTTGGGCCAGGCCGAGGAAAGCGGCTTCATCGTGCCGCTGGGGCAATGGGTGCTGGACCATGTCTGCCAGCTCATGCGACGCTTGAGCACCCTGGGCCATGGACATGTGCAGGTATCCATGAACGCTTCCTACCGCGAATTTAGCCAACGCGGCTACATCGCGAAATTGGCCGATAAACTGGACCGGTTTGACCTGCCGCATGCGCAATTCGAGCTGGAATTGCGAGAAGACCACTTGATGCGCAATCTAGACCTGAGCAAGAAAGTGGTCGACAGCATGAAAGAGCTGGGCATCACCCTGGCGCTGGACGAATTTTGCGCCGGCTCCATCAATCTCAGTTATCTACAAGACTTGCCGGTCAGCCATGTGAAATTGTCGCGCCGCTCCGTCAAGGCCATTTCAAGCGACGAACGCAGCGCCATCATGGTCAGGACCGCCATCGATATCGGCCACAACCTGAACATCGGGGTGGTGGCCGAGGGGGTGGAAACGGCGGCCCAGCTCGATTTTTTGCAGCGCCACGGCTGCGACGAAATCCAGGGCAATTTCTTTCAAAAGCCGCTCGCGCTGGACCAATTGGAAACGCTGCTCGCTGAAAAAAACTAAGCCGTTCAGTCGGTTAACTGGATGTGCAGCGAAAATCGATATCCATTTGACCAAACTTGTTTTTTGTATAAATCGCCGTGCAAGCCGTCGTTTTTTCGCTAAGCTTTTTAGTCAACATCAACTCGCCACCGTGGCCATATTGACACGATATCCATTTCTCATCATCTTCGCTAAAAGTCCATCGCGCGGTGTGGCCGTCCTTACGATTCACATCGGAATACGGCTTGGCTTCCAAACCCGTCGACGGTGCGCCAAACATGACACCTACCGAATGGAGGCGCAAGAAGTCTGGCGTGTATGCTCCCCACCCTTCCGGTACGGTAGTGATCTGTACAGCGTCACGCTCGAGCTTCGCCGGACAATCAATGCGCAATTCCGCGCTAGCACATAGCGGAGAGATCGTAAACGACAGTATAAATACGCCGAACCCGGCGATAGTGTGCTTATCCATTATTTATGCTCAATTATCGAGAATGCGTCGGCGTTATTACTCGCATCTTTCCACTTACCATATTGATCTTTGCCCTTTCTACGAATCAGGCGCATAGACACTTCTTGTTTGTTGGTCCATTGATCAAGTATCCAAAACCCCTGCCCATCATGCTTAACGAACAACGCGGCGTGGTTTCCATGAGGCAGATTTTTATATACGCCATCCTCAAAAGTGGCAATCGCGGTCCCAGGCTGAATAAGCTGATTGCCTAAAACGTCCTCACCTGGCGCCCACCACACGGTTGCAGGTGCATTTGCGTAGTGCTGTACTAAAGCGACGCATTGCCAAGTACCGACTTTGGGTGTTTTGTGAAGTAAGACGACATCTTGAGTATACGCGTAGGAAATTTTTTCCAATAATTAAGAAATATCTGGTGGAGCTATTTTAACGCATGTTGTAAATATTTTCAAATGTGCAATTATAAATTTTGAATTATCCTCTTTTGCACTGCCCACCAGTGGACTTACAAACTTCCATACGAAAAAAGCGAGCCATCGGCTCGCTTTTTCATCGACGCTGACCTGACTTAGGCGCGTTTATCGAGCGGCAGCACTTCGCGTGTCGGCGAGCCGACGAACAATTGACGCGGACGGCCAATTTTTTGCTCGGGATCGGAAATCATCTCGTTCCACTGGGCGATCCAGCCGATGGTCCTGGCCATGGCGAAGATCCCGGTAAACAGCGACACCGGAATGCCCAGCGCCGATTGCACGATGCCGGAATAGAAATCGACGTTCGGATACAGTTTGCGCGAGACGAAGTATTCGTCTTCAAGGGCGATTTTTTCCAGCGCCATGGCCAGCTTGAACAGCGGGTCGTCCTGCAAGCCCAGCTCTTCGAGCACTTCGTAGCAGGTTTCGCGCATCAACTTGGCGCGCGGGTCGAAGTTTTTGTAGACCCGGTGGCCGAACCCCATCAGCTTGACGCCGGAATTCTTGTCTTTGACTTTGGCGATGAATTCAGGAATCTTGTCGACCGTGCCGATTTCCTTGAGCATGTTCAAGGCCGCCTCGTTGGCGCCGCCATGCGCCGGACCCCACAGACAGGCGATGCCGGCCGCGATGCAAGCGAACGGGTTGGCGCCCGAGGAACCGGCCAGGCGCACGGTCGAGGTCGACGCGTTTTGCTCATGGTCGGCATGCAGGATCAGGATGCGGTCGAGCGCGCGCACCAGCACGTCATTGACCTTGTATTCTTCGCATGGATTGCCGAACATCATGCGCATGAAATTGGCGCTGTAGGACAGGTCGTTACGCGGGTACATGAAGGGCTGGCCCATCGAGTACTTGTACGACATGGCGACCAGGGTCGGCATCTTGGCGATCAGGCGGATGGCCGACACGTCGCGGTGCACCGGGTCGTTAATGTCGAGCGAGTCGTGGTAGAACGAGGCGAGCGCGCCGACGGTGCCCACCAGCACCGACATCGGATGGGCGTCGCGCCGGAAGCCGCGGAAGAAAAATTGCATCTGCTCGTGCACCATGGTGTGGTTGGTGACGGTCTGGACGAACGCTGTCTTTTGCGTTTCGGTCGGCAGCTCGCTATGCAGCAACAAGTAACACGTTTCCATGAAGTCGGCGTTTACCGCCAACTGCTCGATCGGGTAGCCGCGGTACAGCAATTCGCCCTTGTCGCCGTCGATGTAGGTGATCGAGGAATTGCAGGCGGCGGTCGACATGAAGCCCGGATCGTAAGTGAATTTGCCGGTGCCGGCATACAGCTTGCGGATGTCGATCACTTCCGGACCGACGCTGCCCTCATAGATGGGAAAGTCGATCGATGGGCTGCCGTCGGAAAACGACAGTGTGGCTTTTTTGTCAGAGGTGTTCATGGCTCTTCCTTCTCCGGAGTGAGTCGAAACTACATTTAAAATTCTTCCGCGCACACGCGACGGGGACGCTAACCGTGCCAGCGCGCCATGCGACGCGCCAAGCGACGCGCTAAGCGACGCGCAGCCGCCCCAGCAGGGCATGCACGTGCGGCAAGTCGATCTCGCCCGCCGGCTCCTTGCGGGCCAATATCAAGTCCATCAACGCATTGTCGGACAAGTCGAGCAAACGCGTGAGCGCGTCCACTTCCTCGTCGCGCAAGGCGCTTTCGTGGGCGTCGAGAAAACGGGTCAGTATCAAGTCGTTTTCCAGCAAGCCACGCCGCGATCGCCAGCGCAGGCGGGCACGGTTGGCGGGGTCCGATTGATGCGTGGGCAAACTTGCTTCTGTCATTGTGCTAACACTATACGATGTGGCCGCAAAACGCGGAGCACGCCACGAGCGGCGCCGCGTCGGTACGGACCGGACGTGTTAAATGGCGCGCCGTACCATCAATTCCTTGATCTTGCCGATCGCCTTGTTCGGGTTTAATCCCTTGGGGCAGACATCGACGCAATTCATGATGGAATGGCAACGGAACAGGCGATACGGATCTTCCAGATTGTCCAGCCGGGCGCCGGTGGCCTCGTCGCGGCTGTCGGCGATGAAACGGTATGCTTGCAGCAGGCCGGCCGGGCCGACGAATTTATCCGGATTCCACCAGAACGACGGGCAAGAGGTCGAGCAGCACGCGCACAGGATGCATTCGTACAAGCCGTCCAGCTCTTCGCGCTCGGTCGGCGTTTGCAAGCGCTCTTTTTCCGGCGGAATGGACTCATTGATCAGGAAAGGCTTGATCGAATCGTATTGCTTGAAAAACTGGGTCATGTCGACGATCAAGTCGCGGATCACCGGCAAGCCGGGCAAGGGACGCAGCACGATCGGCTCGCTCAACTCGTTCAAGTTGGTGGTGCAGGCCAGGCCGTTCTTGCCGTTGATGTTCATCGCGTCCGAACCGCACACGCCTTCGCGGCAGGAGCGGCGCAGGGCGAGCGAGTCGTCGACGTCCGATTTAATGCGCTGCAAGGCGTCCAGCAACATCTTGTCGCTGTCTTGCAACTCGACCGACAGGTCTTGCATATACGGCTTGGCGTCCTGGTCCGGATCGTAGCGGTAGATTTTAAATGTGAGGGTGCGTGCCATGTTCTGACCTTAGAAAGTACGTGGTTTCGGCTTGAAGGTATCGACCGTCAGGGGCTTGGTGACGACCGGCTTGTAATCGAGCCGGTTGTTTTCCGAGAACCACAGGGTATGCTTCATCCAGTTGTCATCGTCGCGCTGCGGATAATCGCTGTGCGCGTGGGCGCCGCGCGACTCCTTGCGCGCCACCGCCGAGCTGATGGTGGCCTTGGCCGTTTCGATCAGGTTGTCGAGCTCCAGCGCTTCCACCCGCGCCGTGTTGAACACCTTCGACTTGTCCTTGAACGAGACGTGCCGGCGCCGCTCGTCGAGCACCATGATTTCCTTGTAACCCTGGGTCAGCAAGGCTTCGGTGCGGAACACGCCGCAATACTTTTGCATGGTGGCGCGGATATCGTTGGCCACCCCTTGCACCCGCTCGTCGCCGGTGGAGTTTTCCAGCCGGGCCAAGCGGCCCATGGCGAAATCGGCGGCGTCGGCCGGCAAGGGCTTGTTGCTTTGCTCCTTGAGCTTGCTGGCCACCACGTGGTTGCCGGCCGCGCGGCCAAACACCAGCAGGTCGAGCAAGGAATTGGTGCCCAACCGGTTGGCGCCGTGCACCGACACGCAGGCGCATTCGCCGATCGCGTACAAGCCGTTGACCACGCGCTGGCCGTCGGCGCCGGGCGCCACCACCTGGCCATGGATATTGGTGGGGATGCCGCCCATTTGATAGTGAATCGTCGGCACCACCGGAATCGGTTCCTTGGTGGCGTCGACGTTGGCGAACTTGTGGCCGATTTCCAGGATCGAAGGGAGGCGCTTGGCGATCGTCTCGGCGCCGATGTGGCGCAGGTCGAGCAGCACGTGGTCCTTGTTCGGACCGCAGCCGCGGCCTTCCTTGATTTCCTGGTCCATCGAGCGCGACACGAAGTCGCGCGGGGCCAAGTCTTTCAGGGTGGGCGCGTAACGCTCCATGAAACGCTCGCCGTCGCTATTGATCAAAATACCGCCCTCGCCGCGCACCCCTTCGGTGATCAGCACGCCCGCGCCGGCCACGCCGGTGGGGTGGAATTGCCAAAATTCCATGTCTTGCAGCGGCAAGCCGGCCCGCGCCGCCATGCCCATGCCGTCGCCGGTGTTGATGAAGGCGTTGGTCGAGGCGGCGAAGATGCGGCCGGCCCCGCCGGTGGCGAAGATGGTGGTCTTCGCTTCCAGGATCATGCATTCGCCCGTTTCCATTTCCAGCGCGACCACGCCCACCACGTCGCCCTCGGCGTCGCGGATCAAGTCGATCGCCATCCATTCCACGAAGAAGTGGGTGCGGGCCCGCACGTTACGCTGGTACAGCGTGTGCAACATGGCGTGACCGGTGCGATCGGCCGCCGCGCACGCGCGCTGCACGGCTTTTTCACCGAAGTTGGCGGTGTGACCGCCGAACGGACGCTGATAAATGGTGCCGTCCGGATTGCGGTCGAAGGGCATGCCGAAATGTTCCAGCTCATACACCACCTTGGGCGCTTCCCGGCACATGAATTCGATCGCGTCCTGGTCGCCCAGATAATCGCCGCCCTTGACGGTGTCGAACATATGCCAGAACCAGCTGTCCTCGGCCATATTGCCCAGCGAGGCGCCGATGCCGCCTTGCGCGGCCACCGTGTGCGAACGGGTGGGAAACACTTTCGAGAGCACGGCCACGTTCAAGCCGGCTTCGGCCAGTTGCAACGAGGCGCGCATGCCGGAGCCGCCGGCGCCGACGATGACGGCGTCGAAGCGGCGGGTGGGGATTGCGGATTTAATAGCTGCCATTACACACTCCAGAGTATCTGTACCGTCCAGACGGCACAAGCGATCAACCACAGCAGAGTGGCAACTTGCAAGGCGAGACGCAGGCCGACCGACTTGACGTAATCCATCCAGATATCGCGCATGCCGACCCAGGCGTGGTAAAACAGACCGAGCAAGGTGACCGCGCTGAACAATTTGAACCACTGCTGCGCGAACAGTCCGGCCCAGCCTTCATAACTGAAGTTGTCACCGGTGAGGAAGGACACCAGCAAGATGGCGGTGTAGAGCACCATCACGATGGCCGTGACGCGCTGGGCCAGCCAATCTTTCATGCCGTAGTGGGCGCCCACCACCAGACGGTTGGGGCCGATATTATTGTTAGCCATTAAAATACTCCAAACAATTTCAAACCGGACAGCGCGGTCAGCGCCACGGTGGTGGCCAGCACGCCAATCGAGCTGGCCCGGGCCGACTGTTTTTCGATGCCGATATGGACATCCATGAACAGATGGCGCACGCCGGCGCAGAAATGCTGCATATAGGCCCAGATCAAGGCCAGCAACACCAGCTTCACGAACCAGTGCGAGGCGATGCCGTGAAAATAGGAAAACGAGATTTCGGAGCGTAAGCTCAGCTGCAACAGGTAGAGCACCACCGGCAGCAGCAAGAACAGCAGCGCGCCGCTGACGCGGTGCAGGATCGACACGATGCTGCCCAAGGGCCAGCGGTAACTGAGCGCCAAGTCCATGACGTGGATATTACGAAATTGCGGCCGTTCTTTTTTTGGTGTTTCTCTTACGGCTTCCGACATGACAAGACCCCCCTTAAACTAAAACAAATATAGACCTGCAATTTTCGCCGATTTTTGCAGACGCCACCACCCGCTATTGTTACATATAACCAAATTTAAGTTTCTGCACAGCCCGCGCCCATGTCGTGCCCGCCTCATGTGTTTCCAGCGCAACAATAGCCGGCCCCGCGCCCGCCTCAGTTCAGTTCATTCTGATAGTGATGGCGCTCGGTGCAATACAAACCGCGCCGCAGCTCGACCGGCTTGTCGCCATAGGTGAAGGAAACGCGTTCCGAACTGAGCAAGGGGGTGCCGCACGCCAGCCCCAACAAGTGGGCCGCGCCGGCGTCGGCGCACACCGCGCGGATCTGTTCCGAAGCCCGTATCATGCGGGTGCCGAACTCGGTCTCGAACAGGCCGTACATCGGCCCCTTGTATTCGACCAGACGCTCGGCCGTCAAACCCTTGAAAATGGCGCCCGGCAGCCACAGCTCTTCGACGATGGTGGCCACGCCATCGAAAAACTGGACCCGCTTGACGAAAATGACCGCCTCGCCCGACTTCAGTTCCAGCAACCGGGCCACGTCGGCCGGCGCGCGCACCCGCTTGACCTCGATAAATTTGCTCTCCGGGTAGAGCGCCACGCCCTCGTCGGGCACCAGGCGCAGGAAGCGGATATGGGCGCGCGCCTCGTGATGGGTGGCCACGAAAGTGCCCTTGCCCTGGCGCCGCACCACCAGGTTGTCGGCCGCCAGCTCGTCGATGGCCTTGCGCACGGTGCCCTGGCTGACCTTGAAGCGCGCGGCCAGTTCCACTTCGCTCGGTATCAATTCACCCGGCTTCCACTCGCCCGATTGCAGGCTTTGCGTGATCAGCGCCTTGATCTGCTGATACAGCGGACTGAAGGTGGGGGAAGGCGGGCCGGCGGCCGGCGCCGCGGCCGTTCCGGACGCCGTACCGGAAGCCGATGCCGTAGCGGACGCCGTACCGGAGGCCGTGGCGCCGACGGCGCCGGCGGGATGGGTCGGATTGGGCGGGGCGGGGTTCATAGGGCAGGATTTCACCACAAAAGCCCTTGCGCGTCCAGTAAAAACGATAACTTATCTGTCTTATATAAGATATAAGATACGATTGACAGAACCGATGAGCCGGCCTAAACTCGGCGTCCATCATGCCACTGCCCACGCCGCCGCTGGCGCGCCCGCCCGCCTGTTGTTATTTTGCGTCGGGCGCGCGCGCATCGAACGCCGGGCGGCGAGCCCGGCGCGCCCGGCTCGTGGCGGTGTCGCACAGCGTCGCCGAGCCCGCGGCCGACTTCGCGCGCGAGGCCGCTTTTGGTATGATGAGTGTTTTCCGAACAGCGTAGTCCCAGCGTCGAGCTCGTTTTCTTTCCCACTTTGGAGATTCATCATGGCTAAAACCCCAATGCGCGTTGCAGTAACCGGCGCCGCCGGACAGATCGGCTACTCCCTGCTGTTTCGCATCGCCAACGGCGACATGTTAGGCAAGGACCAGCCCGTCATCTTGCAACTGCTTGAAATCGCCGACGAAAAAGCGCAAAAGGCGCTCAAGGGCGTGATGATGGAAATCGACGATTGCGCTTTTCCCCTGCTGGCCGGCATGAGCGCCCACAGCGATCCGCTGACCGCCTTCAAGGATGTCGACGTGGCCCTGCTGGTGGGCGCCCGTCCGCGCGGCCCCGGCATGGAACGCAAGGATTTGCTCGAAGCGAACGCCCAAATCTTCACCGTGCAAGGCAAGGCGCTCGACGCGGTGGCCTCGCGCGACGTCAAGGTGCTGGTGGTGGGCAATCCGGCCAACACCAACGCTTATATCGCCATGAAATCGGCGCCTTCGCTGCCGGCCAAGAACTTCACCGCCATGCTGCGCCTGGACCATAACCGGGCCTTGTCGCAAATCGCCGCCAAGACCGGCAAACCGGTCGCTTCGATCGAAAAACTGTTCGTCTGGGGCAATCACTCGCCCACCATGTACGCCGACTACCGCTACGCCGAAATCGACGGCCAATCGGTCAAGGACATGATCGGCGACGACGCCTGGAACCGCGACAGCTTCCTGCCGGTGGTGGGCAAACGCGGCGCCGCCATCATCGAGGCGCGCGGCCTGTCCTCGGCCGCTTCGGCGGCCAACGCGGCCATCGATCACGTGCATGACTGGCTGCTCGGCACCGGCGGCAAATGGACCACCATGGGCATTGCCTCGGACGGTTCCTACGGCATTCCGGAAGGCGTGATGTTTGGCTTCCCGGTCACCACCGACAACGGCCAGTACACCATCGTGCAGGGCTTGACGGTCGACGCGTTCTCGCAAGAGCGCATCAACCTGACCCTCAACGAATTGCTCGAAGAGCAAGCCGGCGTCAAACACTTGCTCGGCTAAAACGCCGCGCCGTGGCCCTTACCCGCGATGTCCATCGACCCGCTTCAGGCGCCACCGCGCCGCGCGCGCCGCACTGCCGACGGCAGTGCGGCCGCCGTGCCTTCCGACGGCTTGCCGTCTTCTTTTGAATCGATTGTCCGCCGTATGCATCCCACCGAGGTTTTATTCCAAGGCAAACGCCAGCCGCTGCTGCTTCCGGCCTGCGACCACTACGCCGGCTCCGAGCAGCTGATGCGCAAGTCGATTGCTTTGCAACAAGAGCTTGGCCCCCTGTTCGACATCACTTTCGACTGCGAGGACGGCGCCAGCGCCGGCGACGAAGTGGCGCACGCCCATCTGGTGGGCGCCCTGCTGGCCGGGCCGGAAAACCAGTTCAACCGCATCGGCGCGCGCGTGCACGATGTCGACAGTCCCCATTTCGCCGACGACGTGCGCATCATCTGCGCCGCCGCCGCCACCCGTCTGGCCTATCTGGTGCTGCCCAAGGCCAACGGCGTGCAAGACGTGATGCGCGCCATCGAGCTGATCAATGTACACGCCACGGCCGCCGGGCGCGACGCGCTGCCGCTGCACGTGCTGATCGAAAGCCACGGCGCGCTGCGCGACGTGTTCGCCATCGCCGCCCTGCCCCAGGTCGAGTGCCTGTCGTTCGGCATCATGGATTTCGTCTCGGCCCATTACGGCGCGGTGCCGGCCAACGCCATGCGCACCCCGGGCCAGTTCAGCCACCCGCTGGTGGTGCGCGCCAAGCTCGAGATCGCCGCCGCCTGCCACGCGCACGGCAAGGTGCCCTCGCATAATGTGACCACCGAAATCAAGGATTCGGCGGTGGTGGCCAACGACGCCCAGCGCGCCGCGGCCGAATTTGGCTATACCCGCATGTGGAGCATCCACCCCGACCAGATCAAGCCCATCATCAAGGCTTTCACGCCGCGCGCCTCGGAAGTAAACGAGGCAACCAACATCTTGACCGAGGCCGAGCGCGCGCAATGGGGGCCGATCGCCCAAAATGGCCGCTTGCATGACCGCGCCAGCTACCGATATTATTGGACAGTTTTACAGCGCGCCAAACTGGCCGGCTTGAATCTGCCCGAGGCCGCCGCCCTGCTGCTGGCGCCCCCCGACGAACACTGACCTGGAACCACACGATGTCGATTTCCCCTTACGCCCTCGCCTTCAGCCTCGCGCTGGGCGCCTTCAGCCTGGGCGCGTGCGTTCCGGCCAACGCGGCCGAGAGCGCCACCGGCCAGCCGGCCAAGTCCGGCAAGCACAAAGCCGGTAAGGCGTCCGGTAAGGCGCCCGGTAAGGCGCCCGGTAAGGCCGGCAAGACGGCCGCCAAAGCCGAACCAAACGAAGAGGTGGACGAGCCGGACACGGCCGGCTCCTCGACCACCGAATTCGACTGTGAACTCGGCAACAAGATCACGATCTATCAAAACGACACCGATGACCAGCACATCGCCCTGCGCTGGAAAAAACGCTTGCACCGCCTGACCCGCATCGGCACCACCACCGGCGCGCAGCGCTTCGAGAACCGCAATTACGGCTTGATCTGGATCGGCATTCCGGCCAAGGGCATGCTGCTCGACTCCAAACAAAACCGCCAGCTGGCCAACGAATGCAGGAACGCCGAACAGAGCAAGCCGGCGGCCGCTCCGGAAGCGGTCCCGGTCCCGGCCGCCCCTGTGGACCCCGTCGCTCCCGCCTCCGCGACCCCGGCCGGCGCCAGCGCGCCGCCGGAAGCACCGGCCGCATCCAACAGCGCGCCGGCGGCCGCCGCCCCGGCCAGCGTGCCCAGCGTGCCGCCAGCGGCGGCGGCCACCACCGACGGCGCCAAGAGCTAAAGCGGCGAGCGGCAGCGGCGCCATGCGGGCCGCGTCGGCTTGGATTCGCCGCGCCCATGCTGGTCGCCCGGCTGTCCGCCGACGCCCTGTTGTACCGGATTGCAGTTTCACCCTGAACATCAATAACAGCGCTACCCCACTGAAGGAGAGGTCATGTCCCGCAACACTCTGAACACGCTCAAGGAATTTAAACTGTCGGATGGCAAAAAGGGACAGTTCTATTCCCTTCCGGCGCTGGAAAAAAGCCTGGGCATCAACGTCTCACGTCTGCCGCTGTCGATCCGGGTGGTGCTCGAATCGGTGCTGCGCAATTGCGACGGCAAGAAGGTCACCGAAGAGCACGTCAAGCAATTGGCGAGCTGGGGGCCGACCGCCGACCGCACCGACGAGATTCCGTTCGTGGTGGCGCGCGTGGTGTTGCAAGACTTTACCGGGGTGCCGCTGCTGGCCGACCTGGCCGCCATGCGCAACGTGGCCTACAAGATGGGTTTGAACCCGAAGAACATCGAGCCGCTGGTGCCGGTCGACCTGGTGGTCGATCACTCGGTCACGATTGACCATTTCCGCGAGAAAAAAGCGCTCGATTTGAACATGAAGCTGGAATTTTCGCGCAATAACGAGCGCTACCAGTTCATGAAATGGGGCATGCAAGCGTTCGACACCTTCGGCGTGGTGCCGCCCGGCTTCGGCATCGTGCATCAGGTTAATCTGGAATACCTGGCGCGCGGCGTGCACAAGCTCAAAGACAAGAAAGAGAACATCTATTACCCGGACAGCCTGGTCGGCACCGATTCGCACACCACCATGATTAACGGCATCGGCGTGGTCGGCTGGGGCGTGGGCGGGATCGAGGCCGAGGCGGGCATGCTGGGCCAGCCGGTCTATTTCCTGACCCCGGACGTGATCGGCGTCAACCTGACCGGCGTGCTGCGCGAAGGTTGCACCGCCACCGATCTGGTGCTCACCATCACCGAATTGCTGCGCAAGGAAAAAGTGGTCGGCAAATTTGTCGAGTTCTTCGGCGAAGGCACCGCCTCGCTGACCGTGACCGACCGCGCCACGATCGCCAACATGGCGCCCGAATACGGCGCCACCATGGGCTTTTTCCCGGTCGACGACGCCACCATCGAGTATTTCGAGGGCACCGGCCGCAGCAAACAGGAAATCGACGCCTTCGCCGCCTACTTCAAGGCGCAAAACATGTACGGCGTGCCGCGCGAAGGCGAGATCGACTACACCCGCGTGGTGGCGCTCGACCTGCACACGGTGGCCCCTTCCCTGGCCGGCCCGAAACGCCCGCAAGACCGCATCGAGATCGGCAACGTCAAGGCCAACTTCGCCGAGCTGTTCGCCAAACCGACCTCGGAAAACGGTTTTAATAAAAACCCGGCCGACCTGAACGCCGTGTACCAGACCAGCAATGGCTTGAACGTGTCGAACGGCGACGTGCTGATCGCCGCCATCACCTCTTGCACCAACACGTCCAATCCGAGCGTGATGCTGGCGGCCGGCCTGTTGGCCAAAAAGGCCGTGGAAGCGGGCTTGAAAGTGGCGCCCCACATCAAAACGTCGCTCGCCCCCGGCTCGCGCGTGGTGACCGAATACCTGACCGCCGCCGGCTTGCTGCCCTACCTGGAAAAACTGGGCTTCGGCGTGACCGCCTATGGCTGCACCACCTGCATCGGCAACGCCGGCGACCTGACCCCGGAATTGAACGCGGCCATCGCCACCAACGACATCGTGGCCTCGGCCGTGTTGTCGGGCAACCGCAACTTCGAGGCGCGCATTCACCCGAACATCCGCTCCAACTTCCTGGCCTCGCCGCCGCTGGTGGTCGCTTACGCGATCGCCGGCAACATGACGCGCGACTTGATGACCGAACCGGTGGGCAAAGGCAAGGGCGGCAAGGATATCTACCTGGGCGACATCTGGCCCACCTCGCACGAAGTGGCCAAGCTGATGAAGTTCGCCATGAACGCCAAGGTGTTCAAGCAAAACTACGCCGACGTCAAGGGCGCGCCCGGCAAGCTGTGGGAAGCGGTCTCGACCACCGAGGGCCAGGTCTACAACTGGCCTAGCTCCACCTACATCGCCGAGCCACCCTTCTTCGACGACTTCACCATGGTGCCCAAAGCGGCCGCCACCGGCATTAGCGGCGCGCGCGCGTTGGGCGTGTTTGGCGACTCGATCACCACCGACCACATTTCCCCGGCCGGTTCGATCAAGGAAGACGGCCCGGCCGGCAAATGGCTGCTGGCCAACGGCGTGCTCAAGGCAGACTTCAATTCCTACGGTTCGCGCCGCGGCAACCACGAAATCATGATGCGCGGCACCTTCGCCAACGTGCGCATCAAAAACAAGATGATACCGCCCAAGGCCGACGGTTCCGCCGTCGAAGGCGGCATCACCATCCATCAGCCGAGCGGCCAACAGATGTCGATCTACGACGCGGCCATGCAATATGTGGCCGACGGCGTGCCGACCATGGTGTTCGGCGGCGAGGAATACGGCACCGGTTCTTCGCGCGACTGGGCCGCCAAGGGCACCCAGCTACTGGGTGTGAAGGCGGTCATCACCCGCTCCTTCGAGCGCATCCACCGCTCCAACCTGGTTGGCATGGGCGTGCTGCCGCTGCAATTTGTCGGCACCGACAGCGTCGAGTCGCTCGGCATCACCGGCCAAGAAACCTACGACCTGAAGGGCTTGGAGGGCGAGATCAAGCCGCAGCAATTGGCCACTCTGGTGATCCACCGGGCCGACGGCACCAGCCAGGACGTGGTGGTGCTGCTGCGCATCGATACCCCGATCGAAGTCGATTACTACAAGCATGGTGGGATCTTGCCTTTCGTGCTGCGTCAATTGCTGGCCGCGTAAGCGTTCAGCGCGCTCGACCGAACGCCGGATTCGTCCGGCGTTTTTTTTCGGGCCCCCGGCCCGCGCCTTGAAATCGGGCGCTTCGCCTTGATCTAGGGCTGTCTATCTCTTCGCTTGTTCGTCGGCGGGGCTTGAATCCACTACAATACGGTTATCAGGGTTATTTATTGTAAGATCGATATTCATCCGTTTTTTTCACTTTCCCGAGACCCTAATCACGCTATGCGTCGTCCATCCAAAGATTCATCCCACAAATTGACTGCCGACAGCCAGCGCCTGGTCACCTTTGCCCAGGCAATCGTGCAGGCCGCCAGCCGCATCGAAGAGCGGTCATGGGAACACAGCCTGGATACGCAACTCCAGAAGTTACTCAAGAGCGGACACCAAGACACCATCGACACCACCCTCGCCAGCCTGTTCAAGGAAGACTTGAACGCGTACGACGTGCTGATGGACTGCGTGGAAGCGGTCAGCGAATCGAGCGTCGTGGTGCACGAGGAACACGGCGTGAGCACCACCTACGACGCGCTGCTGGTGGCGCTGCCGGTGCTGGCCTGGACCCGCTTTTCCATCGCGTCCGGCCCGATTCCGCCCGACATGGTGACCACTTTATCGGCCCATTTCGCCGCCCATTTGCTGGCCGACGGCACCCGCATGGCCATGGCGCCCAGCCTGTTCTCGATCGATCAGCTGCCGCGCAGCCATGCCGAGACCTATGCCAAGACCCATAAGCTGGCCCAGGCCGCGCTCAAGGGCACGCCGCTCAAGCCCACCACCAAGGAGCCGGAGACGGCGCCCTTCCTGGCCGATACCCGCTATTTGCTGGTGACCGTGCTGGCGCCCGTGGGCGGCCCGCTGTTCCGCTGGCAGGCGCCGGCGGCCCAGAGCCATTTCATCAGCGAGCGCACGGCCGCGCTGGAACAATGGCGTTTGCAGGCGACCCCCACCATCACCCGCCTGCTGCCGGGTTGCGGCATCGAATTGCTGCTGCCGGAAGCGTATTACGTGGCGTGCCGCGAGGCCGACAAGCTGATCCGGCCGGTCTCGATCCGGGCCGCCGTGCATTACCTGACCCATACGCTGGAAGTGGAGGCGTCCGAACTGCGCGCCGTGGTGGCAGGTTTTGGCGAAGAATCGGCGGAAGGACAGATCGACGAATACCGGGTCGCTTTCACCCTGCGCCAGACCGATGAGGTCATTTACGGCATCGTCTGGCCCTTGTACGGCCAGGAAGACGAGGACGGCACCCCGATCGAAGGCTTGCTGCACGCCGGCATCCCAGGCATCGAGCGCCAGAAGGCGCCGCTCGACGAAATCGGCGAGCATTTGCACGCGGCCGGCGTGAGCCAGATCAAGCGCCACGCCGAGCGCTATGTGGCCGAATATTGCGACGACTGCGGCGCGCCCCTGTTCGCCGATCCGGCCGGCGAATTGGTGCACGCGGAAATGCCGGAAGATACGCCACAAGGCAACGAGCATTTCCATTAACGCTCGGTGTCAGGCGCGCCGGACGGCGAGCCGGGTCTCTTCCGAAGAAACCCATTGATCAAAAAGCAAAAAGGCGGACCCGGGTCCGCCTTTTTTACGTCCTGCTTTCGCGCGCCCGGGCAATCACCACTGGCTGAACGGGTGCTTGATCAAGCTGGAATTATAGTAGCGCCGCTGGTCCGTCACTTCCTGTCCCGCCCAGTCGGGCCGGGCAAATTCTTGCTGCTCGGATGTGAGCTCGATTTCGGCGATCACCAGCCCGGCGTTAGCGCCCAGGAACTCATCGACTTCCCACGTCATGCCGCCGAACTCCACACGGGTGCGGTATTTTTCGATCAAGGGCGGCTCGCACAATTGCGCCAGCAATTGCTCGGCGTCGGCCACCGGAATCGGATACTCCCATTCGCCCCGGGTGGCGCCCTGGTTCGGCCCCTTGATGGTGAGCATGGCGCGACCATCCTCGATGCGCACCCGCACCACCCGCTCCGCCTGCGACGACAGATAGCCCTGGCGCAGCAGCACCGGCCGACCGCCCGCGCGCCAGGCGTCGCCGGTGACGAGAAATTTGCGTTCGATCTCTACGCCCATGATCAGTCCAGTGACAACAGGATGGCGGGCAGGATGGCCGCGCCCAGATGGGCACTGCGCGCGCCGTTCCAACCCACCAAGGGGTCGGGCAAGTCGGCGTTGTCCTTGAACGGCATTTCCAAGGTCAGCGACAGGCATTGAAAAGTATGCCCGACGTACTTGGAGGCCAGGGTCAACATGTCTTCCTTGTATTTGCTGGCCGCGTAACCGACCTTGTCTTGAAAATCGGGGCTGGCCTGCTTGTAGCGCTCGATAAAGGCGTGCTGGCGCGCGGCCTGCACCGGACTGAAGTCGAGCAGCATCTCGTTGCCGGCCACGAAGTTGTAGGGCAGCGCCTCGTCGCCATGGATGTCGAAGAACATGTCGCAGCCCACCGCGTGCAGCTTTTCTTTGACGCACAGCACTTCCGGGCTGCGCTCGACGCTGGGGCTCATCCATTCGCGGTTCAGGTTGGCGCCAGCGGCGTTGGTGCGCAAGTTGCCGCGCACCGCGCCGTCCGGATTCATGTTCGGCACGATATAAAACGCGGCCCGTTGCAGCAACTTGCGGGCGACCGGATTGGCGTGGTCGAGCAAGGCGTCGAGTAAACCTTCGATGAACCATTCGGCCATGGTTTCGCCCGGATGCTGGCGGGCGATGAACCAGATTTTCTTTTCCGCCTGCGGGTTGCCGACCACCACCAAATTGAGGTCGCGCCCTTCCACGCTGCTGCCCAGATCGAGCACCCGGGCGGACGGACTTTCCGCCACTTCGCCCAGCAGGCGCAAATGGCGTTCCCACGAATAAGGCTCGAAGTAGGCGTAATACACGCTGTCGAGATCGGGCGTGTGGCTCACCGTCATGACCTGACCGTCAAAGCTGGTCGGCACCCTGAACCAGTTTTCCGCGTCGTAACTGGCCACCACGTTGTAATTGTCAAACCCCTGGGGATAGGTGGCTTGGCCAGCGTTCATGAAACGCAAGGTGCAAGCCTGGCCGCGTGCGCCCTGCACCCGGAAGTGGAACCACTGGTGGATGGCGGCGTGCGAATCGGCACGCAAATTGAGTTCGATGGTGGCGGCGCTGTCGGCCCGCAGCACCTCGATGGCGCCCGAGTCGAAGTTGTGGCTGATTTTGATGGTCATGGCGATCCGTTCGATGGTGAGTGCCGCGCTGGGTGGGCCGCCGTTGCGATCGAGCGTGCAAACAGTGTGCGAGCATTGTGCAAGCCGGCGTGCACGCGAGTTTGCCTACGCGGTTGCGGCCAAGTGTCCTATTGTCCGCGTTTTGCCGGCGTTCGCAAAGCGCCGTTTAGCGCCATTGCGCGCCCTGAAATTGCAAAGCCGCATCGCGCTCGGTGATGCCGGACAAGGTGCATTTGTAGGAACTGAACAAGGACGGCACGCGCGCCAGATCGGCCTTGCGCAGATTGCGGGCATTTGGAATAACGCAATAAGCATTGTATTTGGACGGCAAGGCGGCAATCGCCTGCGCCTTGCTGTCGCCCGGTGCGCACAACACGGCCGCCTCGGCCAGGCGGCCGCTATCGTCCAGCGCTTCCTGGCTGAAGTCGCACTTGGCGCCCGCCTGGGTGCCGCTCTGGCCGGCCGGCTCCGGCAAGATCACACCGCGCACGACGATTCCGGAACGCACCGCTTCGCCGCCGCCGGCATGGCCCTGCAAGGGAGCCAGTGAACCGAACGACGCGATGGCGCAAGAGACGATGGCCAGAGTTTTTTTCAAGCTGATACTCCTCAATGATAGGGCCGCGATGGTGCGACCCGGTCGGCCGCTGGCCTGCTTATCCGCAAGTGTAGCTGAGATTGCCGGCAATGGAGCCGGGAAGAAAGACAAAATGTGCGACGTGCAAAGTGCGACGCGCGACGCGGCTAGCCGAAAAAAAACTTCCACGCAAGCTGGTCGGCTTATTTGCCTTTTTTGGCGCGGGCGAACACCGGTCCCCACAGCGGATGACCGTTTTCGCCGGGCGCCAGATCGAAGTTGGGGTCGAGCTTGAGCGCCTTGTCGAACTGCTGACGGCACAGCGTCTTGCGCCCGGTGACACAATAGCTGAAGGCCATGTATTTCAGTGCCGACACCTGGGTCGCCCTGGAACCGCCGTTCCAGATTTCGCTGGCCCCGGTCAAGCGTTTGATCGCGTTATTATAGTCGCCGTTGTTATATAAGAGCACGCCGTCCTTGAGCGCCAGCGGTTCGGCGCTCAGCGGCGCGGCGACCGGCGCCGCCACCTCCGGCGCAGGCTTGAGCGGCGCCGGCTTGGGCGCCTTGACCGGCTCGACTTTGGGGCGGTTGTGCGCCTCGTTGTCAGCCGTCAGGGTGGCGCAAGCCGATAGCAAGGCCGCCACGGCGATCAATGGAATGGAAAGGTAGTTATAAAATAGTTTCATTACTCAATCTTACTGCCTTATTTACCCGCCGCTGAAAAATCATGACGAATAGAAGGGGATTTATTTTTCCCGACGTCGATTTCCGTAAGATATTCGGGAAAACTCGGATTGAAAATACGAATCTTATGCTTTCCCGGCGTGAGCGTTAATTTCTTCAAAGGGGGACTGACCCCTTGTTCTTGGCCGTCCACATACACCGTGCCCCAAGGATTGACCACCAGCTTGACGCTTTGGGCCGCGGCCGGGTCGAACGCTTCGGCCTCCAGTGCCGCGCCGTCCAGCGCGGCGCCGTCCAGCGCGGGGCCGGCCGCCCCGGCCGTGTTTGGCACCGCCGCGACCGGCGCCGCAGGCGCAGTGGCGGGTCCGGCCGGATCGCCGTTGGGCCCGGCGGCGGCGCCCAACATGCCCTGCATTCTGCTCAGGCGCACGGCCGCGGCCTCGGCATATCTGCCGGCTGGAAACTGCTGGATGAAGCCGGCAATCTGCTGCGCCCGCGCCCGGGGGTCGTCCTTGAGGCGCTGCCAAGCGGCCTCCTCGGCCGCCGTTTGCGGGTCGGCCTGCCAATTGGCTTGCTGATTGTCCAATTGATCGGCTGACCGGGCGGCCGAGCCCGCCGAGCCATTCAAGGGCGCCACCATCATCACGTCGCCGGGCGCGCTGGCGTACAGGCCCAGCGCCACCAGCGCCAACACCAGCGCCACGGCGCCGCCCGCCATCAGCCAACGCCGATCCAGATCCACCAGCAAGGTATCGAACAAGGCGCCGGCGCCCGAGTCGGCCTTCTTTCTCTGACCGGCGGCCTGTGCCGCCTGGGCCGCCCGCTCCTTGGCTTTGCGTGAAGAGCTGGAGGGGCGCCGCCCGTTGTTAAACGCATTGATGCCCAGCAGCTTGCGGAATTGGTCGATGGTTTGCGGCCGGTCTTGCGCCTGCACCGCCAAACCCTTGTCGATGGCGCTCAAAAACCGTTCGCTGAACTTGACCAGCCCCCGGCTTTGCAGGGGCGGCAGCGGGTCCTTGATCATGCGCGCGATCGAGGTGGTGGGCGCTTCCTTGACGATGGCGAAGTACATCACGGCCGACAGGGCGTAAATATCGGTCCACGGGCCCTGTTCCATCGACGCGTCGCTGGCGTACTGTTCGATCGGCGCGTAGCCGGGCTTGAGAATGACGGTCAAGCCCTGGGTCATGTCGCCGATGATCTGGCGCGCCGAACCGAAGTCGAGCAGCACGGCGTCGCCGTTCGGTTGCACGATGATATTGTCGGGCGACACGTCGCGATGCAGGATCTTCATCTTGTACAGCGTCTCGAGCGCTTCCAGGATTTGCTTGAAGATGAATTTGCACCATTCCTCGGTGACCAGTTCCGGATTGCTGGCGACGATATCTTTGATGGTGCGGCCGTCGTAATAGCGCATCGCCGTGTAGGCGGTGCGGTTCTGCTCCCAGTAGCGGTACACCTTGACCAGCGAGGGATGGTCGAACTGGGCCAAAAAACGCGCTTCGTTGATGAAACTTTTTAAGCCGACATCGAAGGTTTCCCGATGCCGCTCCGAGCGCACCACCACGCTGTGATCGGCGCCGCGCCCGGCCAGCGCGCCCGGCATGTATTCCTTGATGGCCACGGTGCGCTGGAGCGAATGATCGAACGCCAGATACACGATACCGAAGCCGCCTTCGCCCAGGATGCCGGTGATCTCGAAGTCGGCCAGCCGCGTGCCGAGCGCGAGCCGGCTCTCGCTGCCCGCGTCCGGCGGCGACATGGCGGTGGTGCTGGGGATATCTGTGGTTTTCACATGCGACTCAATATGGTGCTTTCTTTTTGGCTCAAACGGCAGCTGACCGGCGCGCTATTTCATCCCGCGCGCTGTCGGCTCGCGTATCCAAATGGCAAATACCGAATAATTATCCCGCGTTTTCTCGGCCGCGCCGACCTGGGCATCGGCGATTTTATTCATGGCCGACAACCACTCGTTGCTGCTGACCGCCTGGGCCAGGGTCTGCTCCATGTCGGCCTCGTGCACCCACTCCCAGAAGCCGTCGGTGCAGATCAGGAACACATCGCCCCCCTGTAACGGCACCGCCTGCTCGGTCGCCTCGGCCGGCATGCCCGGCTCGGCCCCGATCGCCCCATACAGCGTATTGCGCATGGGATGGCCGCGCAATTGGTCGGCGCGGGCGAAGCCGGCGTCGATAAATTGCTGGGCCACGCTATGGTCCTTCGTCGCTTGCAACAGCTTACCACCGCGAAACAGATAGATGCGCGTATCGCCCAGATGCGCCCACAGCGCGTGATGATTGCTCTGATCGATCAACAAGGTGGCGATGGTGGTGCTCATGTCGTCGCGCCGGGGCGCCGCTTTCTTGCCCTGGGCCACCGCATAGGCGGCGCCCTCGACATAGGAGCGCAGCGCGCGCAGCCCGAAACACGATTCCTTCAAAAATCGTTGCAGCACGGCGTCGACCACGATGCCGGCCGCCACCTCGCCCGCTTCATGGCCGCCGGCGCCATCGGCCATGACAAAACACACCATGTCGTCTTGCTGGGCCACGGCCAAGGCGTCCTCATTACTATCGCGCATGCCGCGAGACGTGATTTTAGCCCATGAGACATTAATATTTGGCTTATTTCTTTTCAGAAATTCATTAGCCATGTTTGAGGCCGTCGTTATAGCGCTCGATTTCCTTTTCATAAGCGCTTAGAAACGGCGCGCCGAACAAGCTTTTGAATTCATTTTTCTGGCCATGCACCGCTTCATATTGGCGCACATACAAATCCCACATTTGCGCCTGACGCTTCGACGGCATCAGCGACTCGGCGAAGGTGGGCGACTTGAGCTCGGACTCGAACTGTCCCGGCTGCAACTTTGCCAACATCGCGTCCATGCTGGCCCGCACGCCGGCCACCACGCCGCGCTGATGGCCTTTCAAGTCGTGATAGGTGTCGGCGATCGCCTCGACCGGCCCCATGAAGCCCGGCATTTTCTTGCGTAACATCTGGGTCAGCACGGTCTGGCTGTCGGGGAAGAATTTGAGCGGATTATTATCGCGCAACACCACCACCGTGACATCGGCCTTGACCTCTTGCTTGACCAGGGAGCGCTGGCCCATCAAGTCGATCGCGCCTTGGATCGAACCGGCCAGCAACTTGCCGAGCAATTCCATCAGTTCCGGCGTCAGGTCCGACGAAATGGCGCCCGCTTGCAAGCCGGCGCCGCGCATGAAGGCGTCTTTCAGGGCGGCCAGATCGGCCGGCTCGGCCTGCGGCGTGGCAGCGCCGCCCGTGGCAGCGGCCACCGGGGAAGCGGCCGCCGTGGAAGCGGCCACCGTGGAAGCGGCCACCGTGGAAGCGGCCGCCGTGGAAGCGGCCGCCGTGGAAGCGGCCGCCGTGGCAGCGGCCGCCGTGGCAGTGGCAGCGGCCGCGCCCGGCGTGGCGCTTGCCGCCGTGGCCGAGGTCGCGCCCGCCGAGGCGGCGGCGCCAGGATGCAAGCCGGCCAGCGGCGCGGCGGTCAGCGCCGGTACCGCCCCGGTGGTGCCCGAAGCGGGCCCCGGGGCAAGCGCGTGCGCGTTGCTGAAACCGGCCGTGGGACGAAACGGCGCCAAATTGGCGTTCGGAACCGGCTGGGCAACCAGCAAGGGATCGCCGTTGCGGGCCGGCATCGGCTGCACCGGCGCCTGCAAGCCGGCCTCGGTCGCACCCGGGTTGGCAGGATCGGCCTCGTACAAGGCCGCCACCGGCCGCGCCTGCACATAAACGGCATCCTGCCCCGGACCGTGTTGCTCGGCACGCAGGAGGTAGGGACCGATACGGATATGGTCGCCGGCATGCAGTTCGACCTCTTTGGCCGCTTCGATCTCGCGCCCGTTGATATGGATCGCGGTCGCCTCGCTCAGGTTGATCAGCGTGTGGCGGCCGCCGTCGCTCCACACGGCCGCTTGGGCGCGCGACACTTCGTGTTTCGGATCGGGCAAGACTAGAAAATTGTCGTCGCTGCGGCCCAAGGTCTTGCGGTCATGATCGAACACGGCGGAGATAGGGGTGGTGGGTTCAATATTATCGTACGATGCGACAGCAATCTTGATCATAAATGTGTACTCCGAAAACATAACTATTGGCAAACATCAAAGCGGGTGCCTGGCAACCGGCGCTCGATATTGCCGTGATGGGCCAGCAGCGGACGGCGGCAGCGGCGCGCCGCTTGCAGCGACGATACCAGGGTAGCAAACACCACGCTTATCGTGCCGACGGCGGGAGCGACCGTCCCTTACTGAAGAGAATCATATATGACTTGGTTCCAGAGAGTGTGTGGGCACGCGCGAGCGTGCGGACACTGTTGTAAAGACATCGCTTCTATATAAAGCAATAACAGGGCCAGCACCATCCTGCCACTGTTTGTCATGATGGATTTAGCAACAGTTTATTTCATCTTATACAAGCCATGCGACGAAGCCAAGTGCCATCTCACTAAATTCGCATACAGTTGCCGTAACGGGGCCGTAACGGAGCCGTAACGGGGCAGTACAAAGTCCAATACGGCTGCGACTGTCATTGCATCGGATCAACTTATTGTCCTCTTGAAACATTAATTCGGTCGAGTTCCCTTACACCTCCTTACAACGCGCCCGCCCAACCATGCCCGCCCGGGCCGACAATTTTTATACATTGACAAAGATATCGTAACGTTAGACACTGCGCTTCAGAAAATAATAATTCTCAGGGGCACTAAAAAATTCGCCTGCTCTGAGCAGGCAACACGTCCGCGCAAGCGGTCGAACTTCAGATCAAGGAAAAAAAAATGACCCAAGCTGTGAAAATCGCTCCCTTTCCGGGAAAACTGACGGCCCTGATGAGCGCCGTCCTGGTGTTAAGCCTGGTCGCCTGCGGCGGTGGCGGCGACAGCGCGCTGCCGGCCAGCGGCAGCGGCCCGGCCCCGACCGTCTCGGCCACCGACGCGCCAGCCGGCACCAGCGCCGCGCCCGTCACTGACGCCAGCGGCAATGCCGGCACTACCAGCACCACCGCCGTTGCGGCCGCGCCCGTCACCGACAGCGCCACCGCTGCGGCAGGCGCCGCACCCACCGTCGCCGTCACGGCGGGCACCGACACGACCGTCGCCACGCCAAGCGCGACAGCGGCGGTCACCCCTGCCGCCGGCACTGCCGTCACGGCGGCGGCCGCCGCCGCCATCGACGGACGCAGCAAAAAGCGCGGCCTGGGTTATGGCGATCATTCGGTGGCCGACATGCAAGCGCTCTCGGCCGGCGTGAGCTGGTGGTACAACTGGTCCCCGAAACCGGACTCCGGAGTGGTCAACACCTACCAATCGGTCGAGGAATTCGTGCCGATGATCTGGGGCGGCAATCCTAACGCCGACGACATCGCCAACCAGGTGCCCAACGGCGCCAAGTATCTGCTGGGCTTTAACGAGCCGAACTTCCGTTCGCAATCGAACAAGACGCCACGTCAAGCGGCCGCCTTGTGGCCGGTGCTGGAAGAAGTCGCCCGTCGCAAAAATCTGCAAATCGGCGCCCCCGCCCTCAATTACTGCGGCGATTGCGTGACCGACTCCGATTTCAACTCGAGCGATCCGATCGTCTACATGGATGCCTTCCTGGCCGCCTGTAAGGATTGCAAAATCGACTTTATCCCCGTGCATTGGTATGCCTGCGACTTGGGCTCCTTACAGTGGTATATCGATAAGTTCCGCAAGTACAACAAACCAATTTGGCTGACCGAATTTTCTTGCGCCGGTGTTCCGGACATCACCCTGGCCAAGCAAAAAGCGTACATGACGGACGCGGTCAAGTATCTGGAAAGCCAGCCGATCATCGCGCGCTATTCCTGGTTCTCGGGCCGCAATAACGAAATTCCGTTCATCAACCTGCTGGAACCGCAAAGCGGCGTGTTGAGCGAGCTAGGCCGGCTGTATGTCAGCCTGCCTGGCGGCACCACCAGCACCGGCGGTGGCGGCGGCGCCGGCTGGTCGGCCCAGATTGAAGCGGAAAACTTCGTCGAAATGCGCGGCGTGCAGAACGAAGGCTCGTCCGAAGGTGGCGCCAACGTCGGCTGGATCGATACCGGCGACTGGATGATCTGGGATCTGAACACGCCATCGGCCGGCACTTACAAGGTGGAATACCGCGTATCGAGCCCGAACGGCGGTACCATCCGCCTGGAACAAGCTGGCGGCAGCCCGAACTACGGCAGCATCGACGTGCCGCGCACCGGTGGTTGGCAGAACTGGCAAACCATCAGCCATGTCGTCAACCTGCCGGCCGGCCAGCAACGCATCGGCATCGCCGTGCCAGCCGGTGGTTTTAACTTGAACTGGTTGAAATTTACTAAGCAATGATGATACTGGCGCGCGGCATGCCGCGCGCCGGATCGGCTGCATCGATCGAGCCGCGGGCCTTTTGCCCGCGGCTCGATTTTTTTTGGCTGCGCCCATCGGCGCGGCCGCAAGGCGCTCAAGACAGGTGGAACATGCGGGTGCCGAAGATACCGACCAGCCCGATCAGGATCAAATACAGCGCAATAATATAGTTGAGTAATTTGGGCATCACCAAAATGAGTATGCCGGCGATCAGGGACACGACGGGCACAACGGACAGATGAATGTTCATGAATAATTAACTCCTGGATGGATCGATCGGACGCGTGGCGCCGCCGTCAAACGCGGTTCGGGGCGCAGCAAAAGTGCCCGATTGTAGCAGCCACCCCTACCTCAAAGCATCGCAGCGTCATCGCGACCGCCTGCTCGCCTGACCTGCCTTAACGCCGCCTTCGGCGCGCCCGGCCTGGACCATACGCGTCGTCGCGTAAGATTGCAAAGATACTAATCTGCACCGACAATCCTAATTCATGGTTAAATAAAATATTGCTGTGGCCGTCAAGCCGATTTCCGAGCGCCGCGCAGCCCACCATTGCAACAGGGGAAACAAATATGCCAGTACCCGATGCGCGTCACGCGGCACGCCGGCGCCAGCGGGCGCGCTACCTTTTCGCCCTGCCATGCCGGCACGAAAGCGGCGCCCCATGATCGACATCGCCCTGGCCCTGCTGGCCGGCGTGCTCACCATCGCCGCGCCGTGCGTACTGCCGATCCTGCCGATTTTGCTGGGCAGCGCGATCGGCCAGACCAGCGGCGCGCGGCCGGCCCTCATCGCGCTGGGATTTGTGCTCACCTTCGCCGGCTGCGCCATGCTGTTCGGTCTGTTTGCCGAATCGCTGGCCCTGGCCCAGGAAACCCTGCGCACCGTCGCCATCGGGCTGCTGCTCATGTTCGGCCTGCTCATGCTGTGGAAGCGTCCTTTCGCATTGCTGGCCCAGCGCCTGAGCGGCATGGTCAACCGCGCCGACGCGGTGGGACGGCGGGCCGGCTCGGGCAAGCTGGGCGGTCTGATGCTGGGCATCACCCTGGGCGTGGTCTGGACCCCGTGCGCCGGCCCGGTGCTGGGCGCGATCCTGACCCTGGTGGCCACCGCGCGCGACCTGGGCCGCGCCGGCGTGCTCATGTTCAGCTACGCGCTGGGGGCCGGCATCCCGATGCTGGCCATCGCCTATGGCGGCCAGTATGTATCGACCCGGGTGCGCCGCGTGGCGCGTTACAGCGGCGCCCTGCAACAGCTGTTCGGTGTGCTGGTGATCGGCACTGCGCTTGCCATGTATTACCAATACGATTTGTTGATCACCCTCTGGCTCACCCAATTTTTTCCCCATCCACGATAAGGAAGACCTCCATGAAGCGTTCCATCCGCCAGTTTTCCGCCGTCGTCGCGCTCGCTTTGCTGACCTCGTTCGGCGTCGCCAGTCATGCCGCCGCCGCGCCAGCGCTCGCTAGCCAGGGGCAGGCACCGGAATTTACCGGACTCACCACGTGGATCAACTCGCCCCCGCTGACCTTGGCCGGCTTGCGCGGCAAGGTGGTGCTGGTCGACTTCTGGACGTATGCCTGCTACAACTGTGCCAATACCCTGCCCTACGTGACCAAGTGGCACGAGAAATATAAGGACAAGGGATTGGTGGTGATCGGCATCCATACGCCCGAATTCGCCTATGAGCACGTGACGGCCAATGTGCGGGCCGCCGTGAAGCGCTTCGACATCAAATACCCTGTGGCGCAGGATAATAAATACGGCACCTGGCTCGCCTATAACAATCGCTACTGGCCGGCGTTTTACCTGATCGACAAAAACGGCGCCGTGGTGCACACCCACTTCGGCGAAGGCGCCTACGACGAAATGGAAGGCGCCATCCAGACCCTGCTGGCGGCCGCGCCGAAGGGCTGACAGCGCCGGGGCGCATTTTTTGATGTGAAGTGAACGACAAGGATGGCAAAATCATCAAACCGTCTGCTATAATCCGCAACTAGTCGGGGCGTAGCGCAGCCTGGTAGCGTACTTGCATGGGGTGCAAGGGGTCGGAAGTTCGAATCTTCTCGCCCCGACCAACAGATTCAAAGAAAAAGGCCAGCCTCCGCGCTGGCCTTTTTCTTGTCAGGCATGGCGTCGGACAAAGCGGCTAAGATTTTGTACCGCCACCATTTGTATAACGCCAAGCCGGCGCGTCGCCCGGCTTGCCCTTTTTCACGCTGCGCGAACGGTTAGATCGCGGTGGCCGCCGCGAACAAAATGGACGCCACAAAATCGATTTCCGCCTCGGTGATGATCAAGGGGGGCAACAACCGCACCGTGGCGCTGTGCCTGCCGCCCAATTCAAGTATCAAACCCCGTTGCAGACACGCCTGCTGAAATTGCTTGGCGCGGGCCGTATGCACCGGCGGATGGCCCTGCCCGTCGGGTGCGCCGCCCCGCTCCACAATCTCCATCCCCAGCATCAAGCCGCGTCCGCGCACATCGCCGATCCAGTCGAACGCGCTTTGCAGCTTCAGCAGATGAGCGCGCAAACGTTCGCCCATTTGCTGCGCATGCTCGGCCACCGCGTGCCGCTTGAGGTAGCGCAGCGTCGCGGTGCCGGCCGCCATCGCCAACTGGTTGCCGCGGAAGGTGCCGGCGTGCGCGCCCGGTTGCCAGAGGTCGAGTTCTTCGCGGTACAGCACCACGGCCAGCGGCAAGCCGCCGCCGATGGCTTTCGACAAAGGCATGATGTCGGGCACGATGCCGGCATGCTCGAAGGCGAACATCTTGCCGGTGCGCGCGATGCCGCATTGAATCTCGTCGACGATCAAGGCGATGCCGCGCTCTTCGGTGATGCGGCGTAAGCCCCGCAGCCAGCGGTCGGGCGCGGCGATCACGCCGCCCTCGCCCTGCACCGGCTCCAAAATCATGGCGCCGGGCGCCGTGATGCCGCTTTCCGGGTCCGCTAACAACTGTTCGATGTAATGCAAGTTCAAGTCGATCGCCGCTTCGCCGCCGGTGCCGAAGGGGCAACGGTAGTGGTGCGGATAAGGCAGCATTTGCACCCCGGACAACAGACCGCCCAAGGCGTTTTTCGGCCCCAGATTGCCGCTGATGGACAGCGTGCCCAGCGTCATGCCGTGATAGGCGCCCTGAAAAGCGAGCACATTCTGGCGCCCGCTGGTGGTGCGCGCCAGCTTGAGCGAAGCCTCCACGGCGTCGGCCCCGGTGGGTCCGCAAAACTGGATCCGGGCTTGCTTGGCGAAGGCCGGCGGCAAGCTGTCGAAAATCTCTTGCACGAAGGCGTCTTTCACCGGCGTGGTCAAGTCCAGCGTGTGCATCGGCAAGTTGGCCGACATGGCGCCATGGATCGCCTCCAGCACCACCGGGTGGTTGTGGCCCAGCGCCAGGGTGCCGGCGCCGGCCAGGCAATCGACAAAGACCTGGCCCCGGCTATCTTGCACGTAAATTCCGCTAGCCCGCTCCAGCACCAGCGGAATGCGGCGCGGATAGCTGCGCGCGTTCGACTCCTGGCGGCTCTGCCGCTCCAGCATGGGCGTGCTGTCCAGACAATACAGGGCTTCCAGGCCGGTGTGACTCCGGCGCAGCTGGGTGGCCAGGTCCATCGCTCTCTCAGGCGCATTCATGTCGATCCTTTCACTCGGTTGGTCGCTGCGGTCGCAGCTTATAAGTCGTAACGCAGGGCCAGGCCGACGCTGCGCGGCGCCGCCACGTCGAGCACGCGGCCGGACTGGTTGTTGGCAATGTACTGGCGGTCGAAGACATTTTTCACGTAGGCGCTGACCGTGGTTTTGCCGACGCGATAAGACAGATTGGCGTTGACCAGGGCCGCGCTGTCGCTGCGGCGCACATCGCGCACTTGGCCGCTGCCGTCGTTCAGGTAAGCCGAGGCGCTGCCGTCCTGGTAAATGGCGTCCGCGCCGGCCGTGAGCGCGCCGTTGACGCGGTATACCAGGCCCAGATTGAACTTGCGGCGTGGCGCGCCGATGAACGATTGCCCGCTCAGCGTGTCGCCATAGGCGACAAAATCCACATAGCGGGTGTGACTGTAAGAGGCGCCCGCCAGCAATTGCAGCGCCGGGGTGAGCCGGTAATCGGCGCCCAGTTCCACGCCTTTCATGCGACTATGTCCGGCGTTCGCCACTTGCAGCTCGTCGTCGGCGTCCAGCAACGCCACTTGCTGCCGCTTCCAATCGGTGAAATACACATTGGCCGTGGTGCGCAGCTTCCGGTCGAGCCAAGCGGCGCGGTGCGACAGTTCGATGGTATTGGTGTACTCGGGATCGTAAGCCTGATGACCGCTGCCCACGCGCACGTTGACGCCGCCGCTGCGGTAACCGCGCTGGGCGAACAGGCCGATCAATTGGTCCGGTCCCAGCCGATGGTTCACTCCCAGCTTGGGCAGCCAGGCGTTGAAAGTCTTGCTCTGGTTGACGGTGGGCTCGGCAGCCAGTTCATCTTCCAGCGCCGTCCGGTTGCGCTCGCGCTCGTAACGCAAGCCGCTCACCAGCTGCCAGCTGGGCAGCACATCCCAGGTGAGCTCGCCGAACACGCTGGCGCTGGCGATGCGGGTGGTACCGGTCAGGCCGCCCACCGTCACGCCGCTGAAATCGAGGCGGTCATCCATGTCGTTGCCCACCGTCCCGTAATACACGCCCGCCTGGGCCGCAAGACCGGGCACCTGGTACGCCAGTCTCACTTCCTGGTTGAACAGCTTGTTCTTGTGGACCCGCCGAACTTCCTGATTGCGGTCGGCGCGCTGGTCGAAATCGAGCAAGGAATCGTAGGTGCCGCGCGAAAACGAGGTGATGCCGGTCAGGCGCAGGGCCGGATTGATTTCATAATCGGCGCGCGCGGTCGCCGTGTCCTGGTCGAGCTGGTCGAACTCCGCGGTGTCGTAGCTAACCGTATAGTATTGGGGTCCCTGGTTGACGGCTTGAATGCCGCGCCGGTTGCGCGCGTGCGATAGCGTCAGCAGCAGGTCCAGGCCGGCCACCGGCTCGACCAGCAGTTTGCCGCGCAGGTTGACGTTGCGCTGCGCATTGGCATCCATGCCCAGGGTGTCGTTGCGGATGTAACCGTCGCCCCGTTGCACGTCGGCCGCGAACCGGCCCGCCACCTTGCCTTCGACGATGGCGCCGCCGCCGGCCACGGCCACGCCCTGCGCGCCGTCATTGCCCAGATTGACCCGCGCCGCCAGCGACGGCGTGTAACTCGGATTCCTGGTCTGAAACACGACCGCGCCGGCCAGTGCATTGCGGCCCTGCATGGTCGATTGGGCGCCGCGATAGACTTCGATTTGCTCCACGTCCCACAGCGGCAAGGGACTGAGGGTGAGCAGGCGGTGCGGCTGCAAGGCGTCGTCCACATAGACCGACACCGCGCCATTGCTGGTGGCCGGCCCCTGATCGTCAAAGCCGGCCACCGGCACGCCGCGTATGCCCCAGGTTTCATTGCCCGACTGGGTATTGACGCCGGGCAGGCGCGCCATGATGTCGGTGAGCGACGCGTCGCCATGCTCGGCGATCTCGCGCGCCGTCACCACCGCCACGCTGGCCACCGTGTCGTCGAGCGGACGGTCGATTTTCTGGCCTTTGACGATCACCGTCTCCACGCCCGGCGCGGTGGCGCCCAGCGCGGTGGCGCCCGGCGCGGTGGCGCCCGGCACTTCGGCGCCCTGGGCCGCTTTGCTTGCCATCAGGCACAGGGTGGCGGCGATTGCCAGCGCCATCCGGCTCTTCTGTGTATTCAACAATTTCATATATTGCTCCCGCTCGGGTTGGATTGGCGCGTGGCGGTGGGCGGCACCCCCGACACCAGCAGCGGGCAGATAGTACCTAGCTTTGCCCCGCTTGTACATCTAAATATAAATGAGAATCGTTCGTATTTCCGTTTACATTTGCTTGGTCTGTGGTTATGATAACGCCAATGTTGCAACGCCACCCATCCGGGGCCTAGCGCCCCGCGTCCAAGGAATCGAACCATGTCAGCATCCACGGCTATCCATTGCGCGCCATCGACCCTGCCCTTCATCATCGAAGCCGCGCCAGCGACCCCGCTCACGGCCATCGGCGACGCGGCACGGCAAGCGGCGGCCGCGGCGCTGGCCAGCGCGGGCGGCGTATTGTTCCGCGGCTTTAGCGTACCCACCCCGTTGGAATTTAAGAAGTTCGCGGCCAGTTTCGGCCTGCCCCTGGCCAGCTACGAATTCGGCTCCACGCCGCGCAGCAAGGTGTTCGCCGGCGTCTACAGCTCCACCGAGTACCCGGCCCACCAGAGCATTCCCTTGCATAATGAGCAATCGTATACGCGCCAGTGGCCCAGCCTGATCTGGTTTCACTGCATCAAGCCCAGCCTGACCGGCGGCGCCACCCCGATCGCCGACAGTCGCCTGGTGTACCAGCGCCTGCCCGCCGCGCTGCGCGACGAGTTCGCGCGCCGCGAATTGCTCTATGTGCGCAATTACAGCGTGGCCCTCGACCTGCCATGGCAGCGCGTGTTCAACACCGACCAGCGCCCGCAGGTGGAAGCCTATTGCGCCGCCAACGGCATCGAATGGGAATGGAAAGCCGACGACGAACTGCGCACCCGCCAGCGCTGCCAGGCCGTGCTCCAGCATCCCGTCAGCGGCGACTCGGTCTGGTTTAACCAGGCCCACCTGTTTCACGAATCGGCCAACGACCCGGCACTGCGCGCCAGCCTGCTGCAAGCGGTGGGCTATGACAACCTGCCGCGCAACGTCTGCTTCGGCGACGGCGGCGCCATCGCCGACGAATTGCTCGACACCATACGCGCCGTCTACCAGCGCACCGCCGTGGCGTTTCCGTGGCAGGCGGGCGACGTGCTCATGCTCGACAACCTGCTGGTGGCCCACGGCCGCCAGCCATTTACCGGCGAACGCAAAGTCATCGTCGCCATGGCCTGAACGCCGCCCACGCCCCACCACATGAGCCTGACCATGACTTACCACGATTTTATTGATGTACTGGAAGCGCAAGCGGCAAGCGGCGCCGCGCGCACCGCCGTGCAATTTCTCGGTGACGGGCGCGACGTGAGCGCCACCGCCAGCTTCGGCGCGCTGCGCGCGCGCGCCGTCGGCCTGGCCGGCCTGCTGCAACAGCGCTATGCGCCGCAAGCGCGCATCTTGCTCATGCTGCCTTCTGGCATGGACTACGTCGATGCTTTTTGCGCCTGCCAATACGCGGGCATGGTGGCCGTGCCCCTGTTCGCGCCCCAGTCGCGCCGGCCGCGCCACCTCGAACGCGTGCGCAACATCGTGGCCGACGCGCGCCCGGCCCTGATCCTGTCGACCGAAGCGGCGCAGCCGGTGCTGCGCGAGCTGGCCGCCGCGCTGGGCATCGAAGTCGACATCCTGACCCTGGCCCAGCTGGCCGCCGCGCCGCCCGCCGCCGCGCCCTGGCGGCGGCCCGACGCCGATCCCGCCGCGATCGCCTTCCTGCAATACACTTCCGGCTCCACCGGCGCGCCGAAAGGGGTGGTGGTACGCCAGCGCAATCTGCTGGCCAATCTGGAACTCATGCGCAACGGCGCCGGGTTCGACGCCGACGACTGCATGGTCAACTGGCTGCCCCTGTACCACGACATGGGACTGATCGGCGGGCTGCTGCTGCCCATCTACGTCGGCATGCGCTGCGTGCTGATGGAAACGAAAAGTTTTGTGCAGTCGCCATCGGTCTGGCTGCAAGCCATCAGCCGCTACCGGGGCACTGCCAGCTTCGCGCCCAATTCCGCCTATGCGCTGTGCGTATCGGGCATCGACGACGCCACCGTCGCCCGGCTCGACCTGTCTTGCTGGAAGCACGCCATCAGCGGCGCCGAACCGGTGCACGCGGCCACCCTGGCCGCCTTCCGCGCCCGTTTCGCCGGCGCCGGCTTTCGCCCGCAGGCGCTGTGCCCCGGCTACGGACAAGCCGAAGCCACCCTGTGCGTGTGCACGGTGCCGCCGTCCGAACTGGCGCTGACCCTGCGTCTGGACAAAGCCGCATTGCGCGACGGGCGCGCGCTCGCCGCGCCGGCCGGCGCCGACGCGGCCGAATTTGTCGCTTGCGGCTATCCGCAGCCGCTGCACCGCATCGCCATCGTCAATCCCGACACCCTGCGCCACACCGCGCCGGGCGAGATCGGTGAAATCTGGCTGCACGGACCCAGCAACGCCGACGCCTACTGGAACAAGCCGGACATCAGCGCGCACACCTTCCGCGCCCGCGCCGCCGGCGACGACACCGACTACCTGCGCTCGGGCGACCTGGGTTTCATGCATGAGGGGCAGCTGGTGATCTGCGGGCGCCTGAAAGACTTGATCATCCTGAACGGGCGCAACCTCTACCCGAACGACATCGAGTTCGCCGTCACCGAGGCCGAATCGGGCATCCGCGCCGGCCGCATCGCCGCCTTTTCCGTGCCCGATCCGCACGGCGCCCGCGAGCAACTGGTCATCGTGGCCGAGCCGCACCGGCGCTGCGTCGACGGCGCCGCGCGCGAAAGGCTGTTCGCCGCCGTGCGCGAGGCGGTCGGCGAAGCGGCCGATTGCGCCGTCGACGTGATCGTCCTGATCGCGGCGGCCACGATACCGATGACCACCAGCGGCAAAATCAGCCGCAGCGGCGCGCGCCGTCAGTACCTGGACAATACGCTGCACGTGGTGGCCGTGAGCGGCGGCGCGCCCACCGGCGCCGCGCCGGCGACGCCGTTGCCCGCCTTAGCTTTGCTGCACGCGGCCGGCGCCGGCCAGGAAGAACTGGCCGCGGCCTGCGCCACCTGGCTCGCGCTGCAAGTGGCGGCGCTGCGTCCGGGCGCGGCGCCCGCGCCGCACGTCACCCTGATCGCGCTGGGGTTCGACTCGCTCGCCATCGCCACCCTGCATGGCCGCTTGCGCATGCACACCGGCTGGGAAGCGCCGTTCGAGCTGATGTTCGGGGCCGGCACGCTCGACATGCTGGCCAGCGGCTTGCTGCATCACCTGCTACAGGCACCCGCCGGCGCCGGCCCGATACCGGCCCTGCCGGCGCAGGCGGAAAAACGCCAATCGCACGCCCAGCGCCGGCTGTGGTTCCTGCACCGTCTGGACCCGGGCAGCTGCCAGCACAACATCGCCATACGCATCGGTTTGCGCGGCCCGCTCGACGCCGACGCGCTGGAACGCGCCCTGCGCGCGCTGTGCGAACGCCATCGCGTTTTGCATACGGTCTACCGCGACGCGCCCGAGGGGCCGACGCAGCTGCCGCTGCCCGGCGCGCTGGCGCCGCTGGCCCGCGTCGACTTGTCGGCGATGCACCCGGCCGGGCGTGAAGAACAACTGGCCCGGCTGCTGCGGCAAGAGCGCGACACGCCGTTCGATCTGACGGCCGGGCCGATACTGCGGGCCACGGTGGCCAGCGGCGCGCCGGACCAGCACGAATTACTGATCGGCGTACACCATATCGCCTTCGACGGGCGCTCGGCCGAGGTCTTCCTGGCCGATCTGGACCGTCTATATATGTCGCACTGCGGCGGCGGCGATGCCGCTGACGGGCCGACTGTGCCGGACTACGCCGACTTCGCGCAGTGGGAGCACGCCGCCCTGAACGCCCCGGTGGTCGACGCCGCGCTGGCATTTTGGCGCGGCCATCTGGACGGCATACCGCACACCCTGGCGCTGCCCGCCCTGCATGGCGCCAGCGCGGGCCACGCACAGCACAGCTTCAAGCTGCCCGCGCCGGCGCTGGCGGGGTTGCAACAGCACTGCCGCGCCCACAACAGCACCCTGTTCATGGGCCTGCTCACACTGTTTAACGTCTGCCTCCATTATTGGAGCGGCCAGCGCCGCTTCATCGTCGGCACCGATGTGGCGGGCCGCGCCCATCCGCAACTCGATGACATGATCGGCTTTTTCGTCAACCAGCTGCCGCTGCGCTGCGACCTCGATGACGATCCGAGCCTGGCCGCGCTATTGGCGCGCGTCGCCGCCGACGCCCAGGCCGCGTATGCCCATCAGTCCCTGCCCTTTAACCTGCTGGTGTCGGCCATGGCGCCGGAGCGATCCGGCGGCGCCGCGCCGCTGTTCCAGGTCAAGCTGAACTGGCAGCCCGAACGCGCTCACGCCAGCGCCATCGGCGCGCTGCGCATCGTCGGCGTGGCCCAGCACCAGGCGGCCGGCGCGTTCGATCTGGTGCTGGACCTGACCCATGGCGCGGCCGGCGTGACGGCCCACCTCCAGTACCGCAACGCGTGTTTCGACCAGCACGGCATCGAACGCTTCGTCAATCTGTGGACCGGATTGATCGACGGCTTCGACGCCCTGCTCGCGCTGCCGCTGTCGCAACTCACGCAGCAGCTGCGCGAACGCGACAACGCCCTGCGCCTGGCGCACCAGCAGCGCCAAACAACGGCCAGCCGCGCCGCCCTTGGCGCGGTCAAACGTCGCGCCAGCGCCGCCTAGCTCCCCCTCATTTCCTCACCGAGACCGACTATGAATGCTCCCGCAGCCCCCGGCCCGATGCGCCGCAAAGCCATCACCGTTTCTGAACATACCCTCGTGTCCGAGCGCATGCTGTCCGATCAGGCCACGCTGCCGCTGGTGATCGAACCGGCCGCCGCCGGCGTCGACCTGGTGGCATGGGCCGCCAGCCAGCGCCAGGCGCTGGAACAAAAGCTGCTGCGCCACGGCGCCATCCTGTTCCGCGATTTCGGCATCCACACGGTGGAGCGCTTCGAACAAGTGATCGCCGCGCTCTCGCCCGGCGCGCTGGAATACCAGTTCCGCGCCTCGCCGCGCACCCGGGTCGGCGGCAATATCTATACCTCGACCGACTACCCGGCCGACCAGATGATCTTTCCGCACAACGAGCACTCGTACTCGCCCAAATTCCCGCTGCGCCTGTTTTTTTACTGCCACGTGGCGCCCGGAGTGCGCGGCGAAACGCCGATCGGCTCCACCCGCGAGGTGATGCGCCACATCCCGGCCGAGGTGATCGCCAAGTTCCGCGAAAAGAAGGTGCTCTACGTGCGCAACTACGGCGACGGCTTCGGCCTGGCATGGCCCACCGTGTTCCAGACCGAGGACCGGGCCGAAGTCGAAGCCTATTGCGCCTCGGTCGGCATCACGGTCGAGTGGAAGCCGGGCAATCGCCTGCGCACCACGCAGCAAGGCCCGGCCATCATGCGCCACCCCCGCACCGGCGAGGAAGTCTGGTTCAACCATGCCACCTTCTTCAACGTGAGCACCCTGCCGGACGCCATCGGCGCTTCGCTGCAAGCGAGTTTCGGCGCGCGCGAGCTTCCCACCAATACCTTTTACGGCGACGGCAGCGAGATCGAACCGGCCGTGCTGGTGCTGCTGCGCGACGCCTACCTGCGCTCCCTGATGAAGTTCCAATGGCGCCAGGGCGACGTGCTTTTCATCGACAACATGCTGTGCGTGCATGGCCGTGAACCGTTTTCCGGCCCGCGCGCCATCATGACCGGCATGGCCGAAGCGCTCTATAGCAAAGACCTGGACCAATAAATGGAATCGACCATGACCGAAGTGACGGGCTTTCGCGCCTCGCCTCAACAAGCGGCCTGCTGGGCCCTGCAAGACGGCGCCGCCAGCCATCCCTACTGGGCCAGCCTGCGGCTCGAGTTCGACGGGCCCTGCGACCCGGCCGCCATCGATGCGCGCCTGCGGGCGCTGGTGGAAACCGAAGAGATCCTGCGCACCCGCATGTGCGCGGTGGCCGGCATGCGCTGGCCGGTGCAGCAGATCGGCGCCGCCATCGCGCCCGTGCTGCGGGAGGACGACGCTGCGGACCAGGGCCAGGAACAGAACCAGGACCAGAACCTGCAAGCGCTGCACGCCAGCTTGGGCAAAGCCGCAAATCAGCGCCATGTGCTGACCCTGCGCGCACCCGCCACTCACGCCGACTGCGCCAGTTTGCGCCTGATCGCCGCGCAGTTACTGGGTCTGGGCGAGCCGGACGCCGGCGAGCGTATGCAGTACGCAGACTACGCCGAGTGGAAAAACAGCCTGCTTGAAACGGACGACGCGGCCGGCGTCGCCTATTGGCGCCAGCAGAGGGCCGAGCCGGCGCCGCCGCTGTCGCTGCGCCTGGCCACCAAGGCCGCGCCTGGCCCTTTCCAACCCCGCTCGTTGCCGCTGCCAACCGCGATCGATGCCTCTATCTTCGCCGCGCTGGGCTGCACGCCGGCCCAATGGCTGGCGTCGGCCTGGATGATCTTCCTGTCACGTCTGAGCGGCCAAGCGCTGGTGGAAGTGGCTTACCTCGACAGTGGCCGCGGCGATGCGCTCGACAACGCGCTCGGCCCCTACGCGCTGGCGTTGCCCGTGCGCGCCAACATCGATCACGGGCTGTCGTTACGCGATCACATCGGCGCGCTGCGCGACGCGGCCAGTCTGGCGCTGGGCTGGCGCGACTACCATGACGGCGGCGCCGATAGCCCATTCGGCTTCGTTTGCGCCGAGCAGCCGCTTTGGCCCGGCGTCACCGTGCTAGAAGAGCAGTGCGTGGCGCAGCGTTTCAGCTTGCGCCTGAACGTGCAAAGCGGCCCGCGCCAGGCCGCTTGCGCGTTCGACTATGACCCCGCGCAGTGGCAACCGGAGGCGCTGCAATTGCTGGCCGAGCAGTGGCACCACTTCGTCACCGCGCTGGCCAGCGACAGCGCGTGCGCCACCGGCGCCATTTCGCTGCTTGGTCCCTTACAGCGCGCCATCGTCAACGCGCCGGTCGCGCCGGCGCCAGCGTCGGTTGAGGCGGTAAGCATCGTCGAGCTGATCGAACGGCAGGCGGCGCGCCAGCCGACGGCGCCGGCCCTCGCCGACGGCGCCGCCACGCTCAGTTACGCCGCCATGAACAGCCGTGCCAACCGGCTGGCGCGCCGCCTGATCGACAGCGGCGTGGCGCCCGGCGAAGTGGTCGGTCTGCTGCTGCCGCGCTGTAACGACATGATCGTCGCCATCCTGGCCGTGCTCAAAGCCGGCGCCGCCTATCTGGCGCTCGATCCCGGCTATCCGTCCGAGCGCCTGACCTTCATGGCGCAAGACAGCGCCGTGCGGCAGGTGATCGGCCATGCCGCTTCCCCAGACAAGGGGCCGCGCGTGACGATCGCGCTCGGTGACGAGGCGTCGTTCGATGACGAACCGCCGGTCCCCAATCCCGGCTTGGCGCCCGACTTGTCCCTGCCCGCCTACCTGATCTACACCTCCGGCTCCAGCGGCCAGCCGAAGGCGGTCGACATCAGCCACCGTAGCCTGAGCCAGTCGACCCAGGTCCGCATGGCTTTCTACCGGCAGCCGGTGCGCGCCTTTTTGCTGCTGTCCTCCTTTTCGTTCGACAGTTCGGTGGCCGGCATCTTCTGGACGCTGGCCCAGGGCGGCAAACTGGTCTTGCCCGCCAGCGGAGACGAACTGGTGCTCGACACCTTGTGTCAACTGATCGACCGCCACGCGGTCAGCCATAGCCTGTCGCTGCCGTCGCTGTATGGCGCCCTGCTCGAGCATGCGCCGGCGGGCGGCCTGGCCGGGCTCGACACCTGGATCGTCGCCGGCGAAGCCTGTCCCGACGCGCTGGTGGCGCGCCATCACGCCTTGCTGGCGCACGTCGGCCTGGTCAACGAATACGGCCCGACCGAAGCGGGCGTATGGGCCAGCGCCGAGGTCTTGACGGGCGGGCGCGCCGCCGGCATCGGCCGTCCGATCCCGGGCATGACGCTGGACCTGATCAATGAATACGGCGCCCCGGCGGCGGTGGGCGAGCCTGGCGAGATTTACCTGGCAAGCGCCCAACTGGCGACCGGCTACCGCGGCCAGCCGCAACAGACGGCGGCATCGTTCGCCGTCGATCCCCACATCGCCGGCGGCCAGCGCGCCTATCGCAGCGGCGACCTGGCATGTTGGGGCGCCGACGGCAGGCTGCATTTCCTGGGCCGGCGCGACCACCAGGTCAAGATCCGCGGCCACCGCGTGGAGTTGGCTGAAATCGAAGGTCATCTGCTGGGACACGGCGAGATCGCCGACGCGGTGGTGGTCGCGCAAGCGCACGCGGGAGGCCACCGCCTGCTGGCCTATTTCACCGGGCGCCAGGCCGCGCCGCCGGTCGAGGCCGCCTTGCGCGGTTACCTGGCCGAGCGCGTGCCGGGCTATATGGTGCCGGCGCTGTTCATCGCGCTGCGCGCCATGCCGCTCACGCCGAACGGCAAACGCGACCTCAACGCCCTGCCCGACCCGGACCACGCGGCCCGCCTGCGCGACCAGTACGTGGCGCCGCGCAGCGCGCTGGAACAGGAACTGGCCGCCATCTGCGCCGGGGTGCTGCGCCTGCCGCGCATCGGTATCACCGACAATTTTTTTCAGGTGGGGGGCGACTCGATCCTGAGCCTGCAACTGGTCACGCGCGCCAACCGCAGCGGCATCACCCTCAGCACGCGGCAAGTGTTCGAGCACCAGACCGTGGAAGCGATGGCGCGCGTGGCCGCGTGGCGCCAGGCCGAGCGCTTCGAGGCCGATCTGGGCTGGCTGCAAAGCTGGACCGACGGCGCCACGCTCGAGGCGTTCGCGCTGGCCGGCAAACGCTATCGGATGGACACGGCCGAGGTGCTGGCCGCCGCGCTGGCGCGCGCCCTGCTGGCGCAGCGCCCGGGCCTGCCGCCCCTGCGCCTGCTACGGCTGCACGAAGGCGGCAATGGCCAGTATCCCACCCAGCACGTATTCCAGACCCACGAGCAGCATGCGGCGTCGGGCACGCACTGGTCCGGCTTCGCCCCTGAGGCGAAAGCGGCATTGCGGCGCGAAGCCGATGCGGGAGCGGCGGCCGACGCTTGCCTGAGCGTGTTCGAAATAGCCGGGGCCGAGGCCGGGGCCGCGTCGACGCCGATGACCGCGTCGACCGCGCCGCCGGTGCCGGCCCAGGCGCCGCTACAACTGAGCGCCAGCGTGCTGCCCCATGCGCTCACGCTGGCCTGGTCGGCCGACAGCCGCCATTACACCGAAGCGCTGCTGCGCCAGCTTTCGGCCGCTGTGGCGCAAGGCTTGCTCGAGCTGGCGCGGCATTGCGCCGCCGACGCCACGGCCGGGCTGGAGGCGCAAGACTTTCCGGCCGCGGGCCTGGACCAGGATGCCCTGGCGGCGCTGCTGGCTGAACTGAACTCGGCGGATAACGCCTCCTAAGGCGCGCCATTACCCAATACGACAAGGATTTTTCGGATGACCGCAGCGAACGCCCACAATATCGAAGACATCTATCCGCTTTCGCCGCTACAGCAAGGCATGCTGTTCCACACCCTGCTCGATGGCGACTCCGGCGTATATCTGATGCAGGACCGCTACCGTATCGGCGGCGCCATCGATGGCCAGGCGTTCCTGCGCGCCTGGCAGCTCGTGGTGCAAGCCCACCCCGCGCTGCGCACCAGCTTTGTGTGGAAGACCCAAAAGCAGCCCATGCAAATCGTCCACCAGAGCGTTGACGTGCCGGTCGAGCAGTTCGACCTGCGCGGCCATACGGCCGCCGAGCAGGAAGCGTTCATCTTGGACGTGCTGGCGCAAGAACAAACCCGCGGCTTCGACTTGAGCAAGCCGCCCCTGATCCGCTTCCGGCTGGTGCGCCTGGCCGACGCGTCGTACGAATTCATCCGCAGCTTCCACCACATCCTGATGGACGCCTGGTGCATTTCACTGGTGACGGTCGAGTGCATGAACGTCTATGCGGACCTGATCGCCGGGCGCGCGCCCCGGCTGGCGCGGCCGCGCCGCTACCGCGACTATATCGACTGGCTGCAAAAACAGGACCGTGGCCAAGCGCAGCGCTTCTGGCAGCGCGAAATGGCCGGCATCGGCGCCCCCACCAGCCTGGTGGTCGACCAGGGCGCGCGCGGCGACCAGTACGCGTCGGCTGTGAAAGTGGAAGACTTGACCGTGTTCCTCGACCAGGCCCGCAGCCAGGAGCTGGAGCGCTTTTGTCAGGTTCACCGCATCACCCCCAACACCCTGTTCCAGGGCGTGTGGGCGCTGCTATTGAGTCGCTACAGCGGCAACCGTGACGTGCTGTTCGGAGTCACGGTGGCCGGGCGCCCGGCCGACCTGGCCGGCGTCGAGCACATGATCGGCCTGTTCATCAATACCCTTCCGCTGCGCGTGACGGTCGATGAAGAACAGCACGTGTTGGCGTGGTTGCAGGGGGTGCAGGCGCATAATCTGGAGATCCGCCAGTTCGAACACACGCCGCTGGTTGACATCCAGGGCTGGAGCGATTTTCCGCGCGGCGAAGCGCTGTTCGACAGCATCCTGGTCTACGAAAACGCGCCGGTGGACGACAAGCTGCTGCGCGGCGATCTGGCGGTGCGCTTCGACAGCATGGACCATAGCGTCCACACCCACTACGGCCTGACCGCCGTGGTGCTGCCGGGCGAGCGCACCGGCATGCGCCTGTCGTACGACACGCGCCGCTTCGGCGCCGACGCGGTGGCGCGCATGCTGGGCCATATGCAAGCGCTCCTGCTCGGCATGCTGGCCGGGGCCGACGCGCCGCTGGCCGCCATCGACATGCTGCCGCCGGCCGAACGCCACACGCTGCTGCATGAGTGGAACGCCAGCGGTCACCACTTCGCCCTGGACCACACCTACGCCGCCCTGTTCGCGCAACGCGCCGCCGCCCATCCCGACCGTATCGCCGCCGTGTGCGGCGCCGATACGCTGACCTACGCTGAACTGGACCGGCGCGCCAACCGCATCGCCGAGGCGCTGCGCGCGGCCGGCGCCGGTCCCGACACGCTGGTGGCGCTGATGGCCGAACGCGGCCTGGCGCTCCTGACCATGATGATCGGCGTCTTCAAGGCCGGCGCCGCCTACCTGCCGCTCGACGTGCTGCACCCGCCGGCGCGGCTGGCCGACATCGTCGACCTGAGCCGCGCGCCCTTGCTGCTGGCGTCGAAAGCGAGCGGCCGGCTGCTCGACCAGGTCCTTAGCGGCGCGCGCCACCGTCCGGTGGCCCTGCTGACGGAAGCGATCTGGCTGCACGGCGCCGGCGACCCGCTACCCGCCATCGGCGGGCCGGGCGACCTGGCCTACGTCATTTTCACCTCCGGCTCCACCGGCCAGCCCAAGGGCGCGATGGTCGAGCAGCGCGGCATGCTTAATAATATATTCGGCAAAGTGCCCACCCTGGGCATGGATGAACACGACCGCATCGCGCAAACCGCGTCGCCCGCGTTCGACATCTCGGTCTGGCAATTTCTGGCCGCGCCGCTGGTGGGCGGCACCGTCCATATCCTGCCCGACGCCATCGCCCACGATCCCTTCCTGCTGCTCAAGGAGATCGACGCCAGCGCGCTGACCCTGATCGAGGCCGTGCCCACGGTCATTCGCGGCATGCTCGACGTCTGTCCGCCGGACTGCACGCTCGCGTCGCTGCGCTGGGTGCTGCCCACCGGCGAAGCGCTGCCGCCGGCCGTGTGCCGCGCCTGGTTCGAGCGCTTCCCGTCCATCGCCTTCATGAATGCCTACGGCCCGGCCGAGTGTTCCGACGACGTCGCCTTCCACGCGATCGCCACCGCGCCCGACGACGCCACGCTGGCCATGCCCATCGGCCGCCCCACCGCCAACAACCGCTTGTATATTGTCGACCCGGCGCTGCGTCCCGTTCCCATTGGCGTGCCCGGCGAAATCTGCGTGGCCGGCGTCGGCGTCGGGCGCGGCTACCTGAACGACCCGGAACGCACCGCCGCCGCCTTCGTGCCCCACCCGTTCGAGCCTGGCGCGCGCTTTTACCGCACCGGCGACATGGGTCGCTACCGGGCCGACGGCGTGATCGAATTTTTGGGTCGGCGCGACCAGCAAGTGAAAGTGCGGGGCTACCGCATCGAGCTGGGCGAAATCGAATCGCGCCTGGCCCTGCACCCGGCGGTGCAGGAAGCGGCGCTGGTGACGCAGGAGGACGCGCGCGGCGAAACCCAGCTGCTCGCCTACTGGTCTCGCAAGGACGGCCATAGCGCGGACGCGCAGGCCCTGCGCGAACATCTGGCGCAGCACTTGCCGCACTACATGGTGCCGGCCGTGCTGGTCGAACTCGATAGCCTGCCGCTCAACCCGAACGGCAAGGTGGACCGCAAAGCCTTGGCGGCGCGGCGCACCGATCTGGCCCAGCCGCGGCGCCGCCATGTGGCGCCGCGCACTTCCACCGAACAGCAAGTGGCCGCGATCTGGAGCGCGGTGCTGGCGTTGCCCGAGCCGGGCATCGAAGACAGCTTCTTTTCGCTGGGCGGCCATTCGCTGCTCGCCACCCAGGTCATCTCCCGCATCCGCACCGGCTTCAAGCTCGAACTGCCACTGCGCGCCGTGTTTGAATTTCCCACCATTGCCCAGCTGGCGCGCGCCATCGACGCAGCCCTGGCACGGCAAAACAGCCAGCCGCTGTTACCGGCCATCGTCGCGCAAGAGCGCCCCGCGCGCTTGCCGCTATCGTTCGCCCAGCAGCGCCTGTGGTTCCTGGAGCAGTTCAATCCCGGCACCAGTCTGTTCAATATTCCGTTCGCGCTGGAGCTGACGGGTGAACTCGATACCGGCATGCTGATGCGCAGCTTCGAATCGCTGTTGGCGCGCCATGAAGTGCTGCGCACCGGCTTTTCCCATGCCGATGGCGAGCCATGGCAGCACATCGCGCCGGCGGCGCCGTTCGCGCTGGCGCTGATCGATGTGCCGGAAAACGAGCTGGCGGCGCGGCTGGAAGCATACTTCGGCCAGCCGTTCGAGCTTGCCCAACCGCCGCTGCTGCGCGCCCAGTTGCTGCGCCTCGACGCTCGCCGCACCGTGCTGGCGGTGGTGCTGCACCATCTGGTGTCGGACGCCTGGTCGGCCACCTTGGCCATGCGCGAACTGACCTCCTGCTACGCCGCCTACCGCAGCGGCGGCGAGCCCGCGCTGGAACAGCTGCCGATTCAATATGCCGACTTCGCGCTGTGGCAGCGCGCCCACCTTCAAGGACCGGAACTGGAACGCCAGCTCGCCTATTGGCGCCGCACGCTGGGACCGATCGGCGGCCGCCAGCCGCGCTATGTGCTCGACCTGCCGCACGACCACCCCCGGCCGGCGGTGCAAGACTACGCCTCGGGCAGCCTGTCGCTGCGCCTGCCGCCAGCCCTCTCCCAACGCTTGCACCGGTATGCGGGCGAGACCCGGCTGTCCGCGTTCAGCCTGGTGTTCGCCGCGTTCGCCGCCTTGCTGCACCGCTTCAGCGGCGAGACCGATATCCTGATCGGCACGCCCGCCTCGAACCGCCAGCGCGCCGAAACCGAGTCGATGCTGGGCATTTTGCTCAACAACCTGGTGATCCGCTCCGATTTCAGCGACCATCCCGGCTTCGCGACGCTCGCACGGCGCGTCGGCGACGCCTTGTTCGAGGCGCAGCGGCATCAGGATCTGCCGTTCGAACAATTGGTCGATGTGCTGGCGGTGCCGCGCAGCGTGGAACACGCGCCGCTATTCCAGGTGATGGTCGCCCAGCAGCTGACGATGGAGTCGCGCCTGTCGCTGCCCGGTCTGGAATTGCGCGCGCTCGACACGACTTTGTCGCAGTCCGAATGCGAGCTCGATCTGCACGTCGCCTGCCCGCACGACGGGCCGGTGGACCTGGAACTGCTGTACGCCAGCGCCTTGTTCGAGCCGGCCACGGCGCAGCGCCTGCTGTCGCAATTGGCGGCGCTGCTGGAAGAAGTGCTGGAGGCGCCCCAGCTGCCGCTGGCGTCGGGCGAGCGCCAGCCGCGCGACCGGCAGGTGCGCGCGGTCGCGTTGTCGGCGCCGTCGGCCCCCGTCACCCCGGTGGGCGAGACCGAATCGGCCATCGCCGCCATCTGGAGCGAGGTGCTGCGCCTGCCGCATGAACGCGTTGGCCGCCATGATAATTTTTTCCACTTGGGCGGCCACTCCCTGCTGGCCACCGTCGTGCTGGCCCGCATGCGCCAGCGGTTCGGCAGCGTGCCGGCATTGCGCGAGTTATTCGCCAACCCCACCATCGCCCAATTGGCGCCGCTGGTGGGCGCGGCCGGCGCGCCGGCCGAAGCTGCCATCGGCGTGCGCGCGCGCCCGGCCACGCTGCCCCTCTCGTTCGCCCAACAGCGCCTGTGGTTCCTGAGCCAGCTGTCGCCGGCCGCCGCCTATAACATCAGTTCGGCCATCGAACTGCGCGGCCACTTCGAACCCGAACGCATGCGCCAGGCCCTGGCGCTGGTGGCGGCCCGCCACGAAATCCTGCGCGGGCGCATCGTCGAACAAGGCGCCGGCGCCGTGCTGCTGATCGACCATGATGCCGCGCCGCCCCTACCGCTGGAACTGACCACGGCGGCCAGCGACCAGGACTGGGAACAGGCGATGCAAGCGGCCGCCGCGCGCGAAGCCCAACTGCCGTTCGACTTGGCGCGCGCGCCCCTGCTGCGCGCCCGCCTGCTCCAGCGCGCGGGCCGCGACCAGGTTTTACTGATGCTCACCGTGCACCACTGCGTGGCCGACGACTGGTCGGTCCAGCTGCTGATCGACGAACTGGCCGCCGCCTACCATGGGCGCGCGCTGGCGCCGCTGCCGATCCAGTATGTCGACTACAGCCTGTGGCAGCGCGACAGCGCCCAGCAGCAGCGCCACCGCGTCCAGCTCGACTACTGGCGCGCCACCCTGGAAGACGGCGCCTATGTGCTCGACCTGCCCACCGACCGCCCGCGCGGCGCGCTGCCGGGCGAGCAAGCCGACGCATGCCACCTGCGCCTGCCCGAACAGCTGGCCAGCGACGTGCGCGCCTACGCCAGCGCCCACGGCGCGAGCGTGTTCATGCTGCTGCTGGCCGCCTTGAAAGTCACCCTGGGCCGCTATGCCGGCCAGCGCGACGTGCGCATCGGCACCCCGGTCGCCAACCGCGGCCTGCTTGAAACCCAGGGCTTGATCGGGTGCTTCGTCAATACCCTGGTGATCCGCTCCGACATCGGCCAGCCCTTCCCGGCGCTGCTCGACCAGGTGCGCCAGCAAGTGCTGGCCGCGCAGGAGAACCAGGACGTGCCCTTCGAACAAGTGGTCGACGCCCTGGTCGAGGAACGCAACCTGGCCCAGACGCCACTGTTCCAGGTGCTGTTCGTGATGCAGAACGCGCGCCTCGACGGCGCCAACTGGCCCGGCCTGGCGCTGCGTGAAATCGGCAGCGCCAGCCGCCTCGCCAAGTTCGACCTGAACTGGGAAGTGCATGACGACGGCCAGACGCTGGGCGTGATGCTCGAATACCGCAGCGCCCTGTTCGACGGCGACACCATGGAGCGTTGGCTGGCTCAATGGCAGCACGTACTGCGGCAAGCCATCGCCGGCGCCCCGGTCGAACTGCTGGCGCCGGCCGAGCGGAACCGCCAGCTGGTGCAATGGAACGACACCGCGAAAACCTATACCGGCGCGTCCACCCTGACGGCGGCGCTGGAAGCCCAACTGGCCGCCAGCCCGGACGCCCCGGCCTTGCTGTGCGACGGCGCCACCCTGAGCTACGCCCGGCTGCACGCGCGCGCCAACCGCCTGGCGCACGCCTTGCGCGCCGAAGGCGTGGGACGCGACAGCATCGTCGCCGTCTGCATGGAACGCTCGCTCGACATGGTGCTGGCGCTGCTGGCCATCGTCAAGGCCGGCGCCGCCTACCTGCCGATCGATCCCGCGCTGCCGCCCGCGCGCATCGCCTTCATGCTGGGCGACGCCCAAGCGCCGCTGGTGCTGACCCAGCCCGCCCTGCTCGAGCGCCTGCCGCACACCTTGCCGGCGCGCTGCCTGGACGCGGCCTGGCTGGACGCCCATCCCGAGTCGGCGCCGGCCGCCATCAACCACCCGGCCGACCTGGCCTACGTCATCTACACCTCCGGCTCGACCGGCGTGCCGAAAGGCGTGCTCACCGAGCATGCGGCCCTGATGAACCGCCTGCACTGGATGCAAGACAGCTTCGCCATCGGCGCCCAAGACCGCGTGCTGCAAAAAACCCCGTACAGCTTCGACGTCTCGGTATGGGAATTCTTCTGGCCGCTGATTTGCGGCGCCACGCTGGTCATGGCGCGCCCCGGCGGCCACCAGGACAGCGGCTACCTCGTCGAGCTGGTGCGCCAGGCCGGCGTGACCACGCTGCACTTCGTGCCATCGATGCTGCAAGCCTTCGTGGCCGAGCCGGGTCTGGCCGCCTGCGCCACCCTGCGCCAGGTGTTTTGCAGCGGCGAGGCGCTGCCCCAAGATTTGCAGCAGCGCTTCTGCGCGGCCCATCCGGCCCCGCTGATCAACCTGTACGGCCCGACCGAGGCGGCCATCGACGTGAGCGTCTGGCGCTGCGACCCGGCCTCCGTTCTGCGGACCGTCCCGATCGGCAAACCGATCGCCAACCTCCAGCTGTATGTGCTGGACGAGGCCATGCGCCTGCTGCCGCAAGGCGCGGTGGGCGAACTCTATATCGGCGGCGCCGGCCTGGCGCGCGCTTACCTGAACCGCCTTGACCTGACCGCCGAGCGCTTCGTCGCCCATCCGTTCCAGGAAGGCGCGCGCTTGTACCGCACCGGCGACCGCTGCCGCTTTCTGGCCGACGGCAATATCGTCTACCTGGGCCGCTTCGACCACCAGGTCAAGCTGCGCGGCTTGCGCATCGAACTGGGCGAGATCGAAACCGGGCTGACCGCCCTGGCCGGCGTGGAGCAGGCGGTGGCCGTGGTCACCGGCACCCAGCTGATCGCCTACATCGTGCCCGCCAGCGGCCAGGCCCCCGGCGCCGAACAACTGGCCCAGGCCCTGCGCGCACAACTGCCTTCTTATATGGTGCCGAGCGCCTTCGTCGTACTGGAACGGCTACCCCTCACCAGCAACGGCAAGATCGACCGCAAAGCCCTGCCGGCGCCGGACCTGGCGCCCGAGGCGGTCACCGAAACGCCGCACGGCGACACCGAACAGGCGCTGGCCCAACTCTGGGCGGAAGTGCTATCGGTTCCGCTGGAGCAGATAGGCAGGCACAGCAATTTCTTCCGGCTGGGCGGTCAATCCCTGCTGGCCACCGTGCTGCTGGCCCGCATGCGCCAGCGGTTCGGCAGCGTGCCGGCATTGCGCGAGTTATTCGCCAACCCCACCATCGCCCAATTGGCGCCGCTGGTGGGCGCGGCCGGCGCGCCGGCCGAAGCTGCCATCGGCGTGCGCGCGCGCCCGGCCACGCTGCCCCTCTCGTTCGCCCAACAGCGCCTGTGGTTCCTGAGCCAGCTGTCGCCGGCCGCCGCCTATAACATCAGTTCGGCCATCGAACTGCGCGGCCACTTCGAACCCGAACGCATGCGCCAGGCCCTGGCGCTGGTGGCGGCCCGCCACGAAATCCTGCGCGGGCGCATCGTCGAACAAGGCGCCGGCGCCGTGCTGCTGATCGACCATGATGCCGCGCCGCCCCTACCGCTGGAACTGACCACGGCGGCCAGCGACCAGGACTGGGAACAGGCGATGCAAGCGGCCGCCGCGCGCGAAGCCCAACTGCCGTTCGACTTGGCGCGCGCGCCCCTGCTGCGCGCCCGCCTGCTCCAGCGCGCGGGCCGCGACCAGGTTTTACTGATGCTCACCGTGCACCACTGCGTGGCCGACGACTGGTCGGTCCAGCTGCTGATCGACGAACTGGCCGCCGCCTACCATGGGCGCGCGCTGGCGCCGCTGCCGATCCAGTATGTCGACTACAGCCTGTGGCAGCGCGACAGCGCCCAGCAGCAGCGCCACCGCGTCCAGCTCGACTACTGGCGCGCCACCCTGGAAGACGGCGCCTATGTGCTCGACCTGCCCACCGACCGCCCGCGCGGCGCGCTGCCGGGCGAGCAAGCCGACGCATGCCACCTGCGCCTGCCCGAACAGCTGGCCAGCGACGTGCGCGCCTACGCCAGCGCCCACGGCGCGAGCGTGTTCATGCTGCTGCTGGCCGCCTTGAAAGTCACCCTGGGCCGCTATGCCGGCCAGCGCGACGTGCGCATCGGCACCCCGGTCGCCAACCGCGGCCTGCTTGAAACCCAGGGCTTGATCGGGTGCTTCGTCAATACCCTGGTGATCCGCTCCGACATCGGCCAGCCCTTCCCGGCGCTGCTCGACCAGGTGCGCCAGCAAGTGCTGGCCGCGCAGGAGAACCAGGACGTGCCCTTCGAACAAGTGGTCGACGCCCTGGTCGAGGAACGCAACCTGGCCCAGACGCCACTGTTCCAGGTGCTGTTCGTGATGCAGAACGCGCGCCTCGACGGCGCCAACTGGCCCGGCCTGGCGCTGCGTGAAATCGGCAGCGCCAGCCGCCTCGCCAAGTTCGACCTGAACTGGGAAGTGCATGACGACGGCCAGACGCTGGGCGTGATGCTCGAATACCGCAGCGCCCTGTTCGACGGCGACACCATGGAGCGTTGGCTGGCTCAATGGCAGCACGTACTGCGGCAAGCCATCGCCGGCGCCCCGGTCGAACTGCTGGCGCCGGCCGAGCGGAACCGCCAGCTGGTGCAATGGAACGACACCGCGAAAACCTATACCGGCGCGTCCACCCTGACGGCGGCGCTGGAAGCCCAACTGGCCGCCAGCCCGGACGCCCCGGCCTTGCTGTGCGACGGCGCCACCCTGAGCTACGCCCGGCTGCACGCGCGCGCCAACCGCCTGGCGCACGCCTTGCGCGCCGAAGGCGTGGGACGCGACAGCATCGTCGCCGTCTGCATGGAACGCTCGCTCGACATGGTGCTGGCGCTGCTGGCCATCGTCAAGGCCGGCGCCGCCTACCTGCCGATCGATCCCGCGCTGCCGCCCGCGCGCATCGCCTTCATGCTGGGCGACGCCCAAGCGCCGCTGGTGCTGACCCAGCCCGCCCTGCTCGAGCGCCTGCCGCACACCTTGCCGGCGCGCTGCCTGGACGCGGCCTGGCTGGACGCCCATCCCGAGTCGGCGCCGGCCGCCATCAACCACCCGGCCGACCTGGCCTACGTCATCTACACCTCCGGCTCGACCGGCGTGCCGAAAGGCGTGCTCACCGAGCATGCGGCCCTGATGAACCGCCTGCACTGGATGCAAGACAGCTTCGCCATCGGCGCCCAAGACCGCGTGCTGCAAAAAACCCCGTACAGCTTCGACGTCTCGGTATGGGAATTCTTCTGGCCGCTGATTTGCGGCGCCACGCTGGTCATGGCGCGCCCCGGCGGCCACCAGGACAGCGGCTACCTCGTCGAGCTGGTGCGCCAGGCCGGCGTGACCACGCTGCACTTCGTGCCATCGATGCTGCAAGCCTTCGTGGCCGAGCCGGGTCTGGCCGCCTGCGCCACCCTGCGCCAGGTGTTTTGCAGCGGCGAGGCGCTGCCCCAAGATTTGCAGCAGCGCTTCTGCGCGGCCCATCCGGCCCCGCTGATCAACCTGTACGGCCCGACCGAGGCGGCCATCGACGTGAGCGTCTGGCGCTGCGACCCGGCCTCCGTTCTGCGGACCGTCCCGATCGGCAAACCGATCGCCAACCTCCAGCTGTATGTGCTGGACGAGGCCATGCGCCTGCTGCCGCAAGGCGCGGTGGGCGAACTCTATATCGGCGGCGCCGGCCTGGCGCGCGCTTACCTGAACCGCCTTGACCTGACCGCCGAGCGCTTCGTCGCCCATCCGTTCCAGGAAGGCGCGCGCTTGTACCGCACCGGCGACCGCTGCCGCTTTCTGGCCGACGGCAATATCGTCTACCTGGGCCGCTTCGACCACCAGGTCAAGCTGCGCGGCTTGCGCATCGAACTGGGCGAGATCGAAACCGGGCTGACCGCCCTGGCCGGCGTGGAGCAGGCGGTGGCCGTGGTCACCGGCACCCAGCTGATCGCCTACATCGTGCCCGCCAGCGGCCAGGCCCCCGGCGCCGAACAACTGGCCCAGGCCCTGCGCGCACAACTGCCTTCTTATATGGTGCCGAGCGCCTTCGTCGTACTGGAACGGCTACCCCTCACCAGCAACGGCAAGATCGACCGCAAAGCCCTGCCGGCGCCCACATGGACCGATCAACAGGCCGCATACCGGCCGCCCGCCAGCGCCACCGAGCGCACCCTGTGCGCGCTGCTGGAAAACCTGCTCAAGCTGGAACGGGTGGGCCTGGGCGACAATTTCTTCTCGCTGGGCGGCGACTCCATCGTCGGCCTACAATTTATCGCACAGGCGCGCGCCGACGGAATCGCCATCACCCCGCGCCAGCTGTTCCAGCAGCGCACCGTCGGCGAACTCGCACTGGTGGCCGGCACCGCCACCGCGCTCGATGCCGAGCAGGGTGTACTGAGCGGCGCGGTGCCGCTGATGCCGATCCAGCATTGGTTCTTCGAACAGGACCTGGCCGATCCCGGTCACTGGAACCAATCGGTGCTGTTGCGCCCCCACGCACCCCTCACGGCGGAACCGATCCACGCCGCGCTGACCCACCTGGTGGAACAACACGACGCCCTGCGTCTGCGGTTCACACGCGAGCACGGGCAATGGCGCCAGCACTATGGCGAGCCGCGCGAAGCCTATGCCTTCGGCGAACGCACCGTGGGCGCCGCGCAGTCCATCGACCAGGCGCTGGCCGATTTTTCGGCCGGCGCCGACCTGGCGCGCGGCCCGCTGCTGCGCGCCGCGCTGCTGCACCTGCCCGGGGGCGAGCAGCGCTTGTACCTGGCCGCCCATCATCTGGTGGTCGATACCGTCTCATGGCGCATCCTGCTGGAGGACTTCGCCAACGCGTATGGCCGCGCGCCCGTCGCGCCGGCCAAAACCAGCTCCGTGCGTCAATGGGCCGAGCGGGTGGGCCAGCACGCGGCGCCCCCCGCCGAGCGCGCGTACTGGGAAGCCCAGCCGGCCGCCAGCGCACTGCCGGTGGCGCGACCGGACGGCGCCAACCGGGTCGCCGACCAGGTGGCCCTGCTCGATAAGCTGTCGGCCGCCTCCACCGCCGACCTGCTGCACCAGACCCACCAGGCTTACCGCACCCAGGTCCAGGATCTGCTGCTCGCCGCGCTCGCCGCCACCCTGTGCGAATGGAGCGGCGCCGGCGGCATCACGCTGGACATGGAAGGCCACGGACGCCAATCCCGGTTCGCGGACCTGGACGTGAGCCGCACCGTGGGCTGGTTCACCACGCTGTATCCGGTCCATCTGGCGCTGCCGGCGGGCGGCGCCGAGGCACAGCTCATTCAGGCCGTGAAGGAGCAGATGCGCGCGATTCCCGAACACGGATTCGGCTACGGCGCCTTGCGCTATCTGGCCGGCGCCGACGGTGCGCTCGCCGGCCGTCCCCGCAGCCCGGTGCTGTTTAATTACCTGGGCCGCATCGACGGTGGCGACAGCGGCGCCCTGCTGGCATTGGCCAACGACGCCACCCCGCCCGAGCAGGCCGGCGCCAACCAACGCACGCACGAACTTGAATTCGTGGCCGCCATCCATCACGACGTGCTCCAGGTCGAATGGCGTTTCAGCGGCCAGCGTCTGCTCCGCGACCAGCAACAGCAGCTATTGAGCCGATACATGGAGCGCCTGCGCCGGCTGATCGATCACTGCCAGCACAGCAGCGGCGCCTTCACGCCATCGGATTTCCCGATGGCCAAAGGCATGAATCAGCAGACACTTAACAAATTACTCAGCAAACTGACATGAACAATATCGAAAACGTCTATTCCCTGTCGCCTTTGCAGCAGGGGCTGCTGTTTCAGCACAATTACGATCCCGCCTCGCGCGTGTATCACCAGCAGGTCAGCCTGGCGATCGAAGGCGCGCTCGACCCCGCGCATGTCGCCCAGGCGTGGCGCCAGCTGATGGCGCGCCATGCGGTGCTGCGCACCGGTTTCCTGTGGGAAGACCTCGATGACGCCTTCCAAGTGGTGCACACGGCGCTGCCGCTGCCGCTGGCAGAGCTGGACTGGCGCGGCAGCGCCGACCAGGCCGCGGCTTTGCGAGCGCTGGAACGGGAACAGCGCGCCGCCGCCTTCACGTTCGAGCAGGCGCCGCTCATGCGCGTTTGCCTGGTACGCCTGGCGGAACACCGATGGCAGATGATCTGGAGCTTCCACCATATCCTGCTCGACGGCTGGAGCGTCGGCCTCGCGCTGCGCGACTGGCTGGCGATCTACGACGCCCTGCGGCGCGGGGCCAGCCCGGCGCTGGCGCCGGTGCGCGCCTATCACGACTACATCGGTTGGCTGGCCGAGCAGGACGCCGACGCCGCCGAAGCCTACTGGCGCGGCCAACTGCACGATTTCGCTGAACCGACGCCGTTGCCGGCGCTGGTGTCCAGCCGCGAGGCGCCGGCCGGCGCGCCATGTGCGGAACAGCAGCTGCTGCTCTCGAAGCAGGAAACGGACGCCCTGGCCCAATTGGCGCGCGCGCTCCAGGTCACGCTCAACACGGTGGTGCAAGGCGCATGGGCGCTCCTGCTGGGCGGCTACGCCGGGCGTGAAGAAGTACTGTTCGGCGTAACGTCGGGCGGCAGACCGCAAACCTTGGCGGGCGCCGACGACATGGTCGGCCTGTTCATCAACACGCTGCCGCTGCGCACCGGCTGGTCCGACCGCCCGCGGCTGGACCACTGGCTGCGCCGCCTGCAAGACGCCAACATCGAACTGCGCCAGTTCGAATATTCGCCCTTGTCCAAACTGCGCAACTACAGCGCCATCGCGTCCGGACAAAGCCTGTTCGACTCGATTCTGGTGTTTGAAAACTTCCCGCTCGACGAAGCGCTGGGCGCCGGCGCCGGCGGGCTGACCTTCAGCAGCGCCGAAGCGGCCGCCGACGGCGGCGATGGCGGCGATGTCACCCTGACCCAGGGCCGCAACAACTATCCGCTGTCGCTGATCGTGGCGCCGGGCGAGCGACTGGAGCTCACGCTCAGCTACGAGCGTGCCCGCCTCGGCGAGACCGAAGTGCGCGCCATGATCGCGCGCTTGCACGCGCTGTTGCGCGCCATGCCGGCGCACGCCGCCACGCCGGTGCAGGAACTGGCCCGCGCCGACGGCGCCGAGCAGGCGCGCCTGCTCGCATGGGGAACCGGAACGGCGCTGGAGGTGCCGCCGTGCTGCCTGCACCAGCTATTCGAACGCCATGCCGACGCGGCGCCGCAACAGGCGGCCGTGACCAGCCCCGCCGGCACCCTCACCTACGCAGAGCTTGAAGTGCAAGCCAACCGGCTGGCCAACCATATGCTGGCGCTGGGCCTGACCGCCGGCGACGTGGTGGCGATCGCGCTGGAGCGCTCACCACAATTTGTGATCGCCATGCTGGCCACGCTCAAGGCTGGCGGATGCTATCTCCCGCTCGACCTGAAACAGCCGCCCGCACGGTTGGCCGCCCTGCTGGCCGACAGCGGCGCGCGCCACGTGGTTTGCCAGCACGACTGGAGCCTCGCTTCCCCGGCCGCCGTCATTCGCGTCGACGCGGTGCCCGCCGACGCATCACCCGCGCGGCCCCGCGTGGCCAGCCTGCATGCCGGCCAGCCGGCTTACCTGATCTACACCTCCGGTTCCACCGGCCAGCCGAAAGGCGTGCTGCTGCCGCACCGCGCCATTGTCGACTATATGAGCGGCGTGCTGCATACGCTGGCGCCGGCGCCTGCCAGCCGCTACGCGCTGCTATCGACCGTCGCGGCCGACCTTGGCCACACCCAGCTGTTCGGCGCGCTGTGCGGCGGCGGCACCCTGATTCTGGTCGATGAAGAGACCGCGTTCCAGCCGGCCGCCCTGGCCGCCTTCCTGCATCAGGCCCAGGTCGAGGTCCTGAAAATCACGCCAAGCCACCTGCGCGGCCTGCTGGCGGCCCACCCATCGGCCGACCTGCTGCCCAGTCACACGCTGATATTCGGTGGCGAGGCGTTCGACACGGCGCTGCTGGAACAAGTGGCCGCGCTGGCGCCCAAGCTGCGCATATTTAATCACTACGGCCCCACCGAAAGCACGGTGGGCGCCGTCGTCAACCGGCTCGACGGCCGCGCCTTCGGTGCCGGCATCCCGCTTGGCAAACCGCTGCCGAACCGGCGCCTGTATGTGCTCGACGAGGCGCAGCAGCTGGTCGCCGGCGGCGTGCCGGGAGAGCTCTACATCGGCGGCGCCGCGCTGGCCACCGGTTACCTGGGCGCGCCGGCGCTGACGGCCGAACGCTTCATCGCCGATCCGTTCAGCGGCGGCGCGCAGCGCATGTACCGCACCGGCGACCGGGTGCGCTGGCTGGCCAATGGCGAGCTGGCCTTCATCGGACGCGTGGACAGCCAAGTCAAGATCCGCGGACACCGGGTGGAACTGGGCGAAGTCGAAGCGCAGATCCGCCAGCTGTCGCCGCACATCGCGCAGGTGCTGGCGCGCCTGGTCGAGCTGCCAGAGCAGGGGCCGCGCCTGCTGGCGTATCTGGTCGCCGATGCCTCGCTGTCGTCGGCCAAACTGCGCACCGACCTGGCGGCGCGGCTGCCGGAGCACATGATTCCGGCCGCCTTCATTCAGCTCGACGCGATTCCGCTGAACGCCAACGGCAAACCCGACGCGCGCGCGCTACCGCTGCCCGACAGCGCCGCACCCTCGGCGCGCCGACACGTGGCGCCGCGCTCCGATCTGGAAACCACCTTGGCCGGCATCTGGCAGGGCGTGTTGCAACGCGACCGGATCGGCATCGACGACGACTTCTTCGAGCTCGGTGGGGACTCGATCCTGAGCCTGCAAATCATCGCGCGCGCCAATCAAAACGGCATCAAGATCACGCCCCGCCAGCTGTTTGCGCACCGCACCGTGGCGCGACTGAGCGCGCACCTGTCGTCCGGCGTGGCCGGGGCGGCACCGGCCGCCGAACGCTCGCCCACACTGCCGCTGTCGGCCGGCCAGCGCGCACGCCTGGAGAGCGGCGCGCCGCCGGTCACATGGCGCTGTGTCGCGCTGGAGCGCCCGGTATCGGAGCAGCAAGTACAGGCCGCGCTGGCGGCGCTGTGCGCGCATCACTCATGCCTGCGACTCCACATTGAACAGGATAGTGGCGCCCAGTGGCGGCAGCGCCTCGCCGACACGGCGGTCACGCTGGAGTCGCGCCCGGTGGCGCCGTCGATGCTGGAGGACGTGACGGCGCTGGCCGCGCTGGCCGGTGCGGTGACGGCGCCGCGCGCCTGGCTGCTGGAGACGCAAACCTCGCGCGCCTTGCTGCTGGCGATCCCCGGCTTGATGGCCGACGAAGAATCCTGGACCGTACTGCTGGAAGACCTGAACCTGGCGCTGTCCCAGTCGGCTTGCGGGCGCCCGCTGGCGCTACCGCCGTCGGAGCAGGATTTCGTTCAATGCACGACCCAACAAAACAGCCGCGCCCATGGCGACGAACTGGACGAAGCATGGGAACACTGGCTGGGATTTGCCGATACCGAGGTGGCGCGCATCGACGAAGCGGACGGCGACGGCGCCCCGGGCAGCTTTACGCTGGGGGCCGAGCACACAGCGCAGCTGGAACGGCTGCGCCGGCGCATGCGGCTGGGCTGGCCGGCGCTGATCGCCGCCGCGCTGCGCGCCGAATTCGCGGGCGAAGTACTGCCGATCGACCTGCCGGGCGGCAGAGCGCCCGATCAACGCATCGCCGGCGCCTTGTCGCACGGCGTGCCCTGCTTTTTGCGCGCGCCCGGGGAACCGGGCTTGCCGGGCCGGCTGCGCGCCACGGCGGCGCAGATCGAGACCCTGCAAGGCGACTACGGCGTGCTGCGCTATTTGTCCGACAACGACTACCTGCAAGAGCCGCTGCGCGCCTTGCCCGCGCCGCAGATCGGGGTCCGCTTCAGCGGCGACTGGGATGCACACCGCGCCCCGTTCGGCGTGCTGGGCGCCATCACCGCCGCCAGCGCCGCGCCGGCCAGCGGCCACGCCTTGCAGATCGGCGCCAGCCTGCGCCAGGGCCGGCTGGTGCTCGACTGCCAGGGGCGGCTGGCCGGCACGGGCGCGGCCCTGCTCGCACGCCTGCCGCAACTGGCGGCGCTGCACGACGATCCGCACGCAACGCCCGACGCGTCCACCTTCGCGCTGTGCGCTGCGGCCGGTATCGATGCCGCAGCCCTGCCGCTGGACTGGGGCGCGGTGGAAGACGTCTATCCGCTGGCGCCCACCCAGCACGGCATGCTGCTGCACACCCTGATGGCGCCCGACAGCGGCGTGTACCTGGTCCAGCAGCGCTATCGCTGGGACGGCCCTCTCGAGCGCGATGCGCTGGCAAGCGCATGGGACCAACTGCTGGCCCGCCATCCGATATTGCGCACCGCGTTCTGGTGGCAGGGCGACCTGGCGCCGGTGCAGTGCGTGCGGCGCGATCCGGCCCCCTCGTTCGCGTGGCACGACCTGCGCACGCTCGACGCCGATGCCCAGGCCCTGCGGGTGGAGGCCGAACTGGCGGCCGAATCGCGCCGCGGTTTCGACCTGGCGCGCGCGCCGCTGACCTTCCTGCGCGTGTTTCAGCTGACGGACGGGCGCTTCGAACTGGCGCGCAGCTACCACCACATTCTCAGCGACGGCTGGTCGTTCGGACTGGTCATGGAAGACTTGCTCGGCCTGTACCGGGCCGCGTCGCGCGGCGAGTCTGCCGCGCTCGCGCCGGTGCGCCCCTACCGCGACTATATCGCCTGGCTGGCGGCCCAGGACGGCGGCGCCGCGCGCGCGTTCTGGACCAGCGAACTGGCCGGCTTCACCGAACCCACCAGCCTTCCCGTGGCCAAGGTGGAAGCGGCCGGCGCCACGCACGACTGCGCCGATGTCGAGGCCCTGCTCAGTGTCGACCAGACGCGCCGCATGCAGCAGCTGTGCCAGCAGCACCAGCTCACCGTCAACACCTGGGTCCAGGGAGCGTGGGCTTTGCTGCTGGCCCGCTACAGCGGCGCCGCCGAGGTACTGTTCGGCGTGACCGTCGCCGGCCGGCCAGCCGAACTGCTCGGCGCGCAGGATATGGTCGGCCTGTTCATCAACACACTGCCACTGCGGGTGGCCGTCGCCGACGAACAGCCGCTGGACGCCTGGCTGCGGCAACTGCTGGCCCGCAATCTGGCGCTGCGCGACTTCGAACACACGCCGCTGGTCGAGATCCAGGGATGCAGCGAGGTCGAACGCGGGCGTGCGCTATTCGACACGCTGGTCGTGTTCGAGAACGCGCCGTTCAGCGCAGAAGCGGCGGCCGGCGCGCTCGACGCCAATATCGACATGCTGCATGACCGCAGCCATACCAACTACCCGATCACGGTCATGGCGATGCCGGGTGAGCGCCTGGGACTGCGTATCTCCTTTCAGCTGGCCCGTTTCGAACGCGCCAGCATCGACCGCATGCTGGGCCATTTGCGCGAACTGCTGGCGCAAATGATCGATAATCCCCACCGCGCCATCGGCCAGCTCGGCATGCTGCCGGCCGCCGAGCGCGCCGCGATGGCCGCGTGGAACGACAGCGCGCAGCCGTTCCCGCTCGATTCGAGTTATGGCGAACTGTTTGCGCAAACCGCGCGGCGTCACCCCGAGCGCACCGCCGCCGTCTGCGGGGGACAGACGCTCAGCTACGGCGAGCTCGATTTGCGCTCGAACCGTCTCGCGCATGCCTTGTCGGCGCGCGGGGCCAGGACCGACACCATCGTCGCCCTGTTGGCCGAACGTGGTCTGGACCTGCTGACCATGATGATTGGCGTGCTCAAAGCGGGCGCCGCCTTCCAGCCGCTGGACGTGAACCACCCGCCAAAGCGGCTGGCCGAGCTGCTCGAGCTGAGCGCCGCGCCGCTGCTGCTCGTTGCCGGCGAAGGCGCGGCGCTGGCCGACCAGGCACTGGCATTGAGCGCCAGCCGCCCGCTGTGCCTTGACGCGCGCGCTTGCGCGCTGCATGGGGACGCCGCGCCGCTCGAGGCGCCCAGCGCGCCGGGCGACCTGGCCTACGTCATCTTCACCTCGGGATCGACCGGCCAGCCGAAAGGCGCCATGGTGGAGCAGCGCGGCATGCTCAATAATATATTTGGCAAGCTGCCCGCCATCGGCCTCGGCCAGCATGACCGTCTGGCGCAAACGGCGTCACCCGCATTCGACATCTCGGTTTGGCAGTTCCTGGCCGCGCCGCTGTTCGGGGCCACGGTCCACATCCTGCCCGACGCGGTCGCGCACGACCCGGAACGCCTGATGCAGGCGGTAGACGAGGAGCGCATTACGCTGCTTGAAATCGTGCCCTCCATGCTCCGGGCCATGCTCGACACCGATCGGCAGTCGGCCGGCATGGCGTCGTTGCGCTGGCTGATGTCGATCGGCGAGGCATTACCACCGGTGCTGTGCCGGCGCTGGCTGGCGCGCTTCCCCGCCGTTGCGCTCATGAACCTGTATGGTCCGGCCGAATGCGCCGATAACATCGCCTTCCATGCGATCGACAGCCCGCCCGCGCCAGACTGCATGCACATGCCGGTGGGCCGGCCCACGGCCAATAATCAGCTATTCGTGCTCGATGCGGCGCTGCGCATGCAGCCGGTCGGCGTGCCGGGTGAAATCTGCACCTCGGGCGCCGGCGTCGGACGCGGCTACCTGAACGATCCAAAGCGGACCGCCGCCGTCTTTGTCACGCACCCGTTCGAGCCGGGCGCCCGTTTCTACAAGACCGGCGACCTGGGACGATACCGCGCCGATGGCGCCATCGAATTTCTCGGCCGCCGCGATCAGCAGGTCAAGGTGCAGGGACATCGAATTGAACTGGGCGAGATTGAAAACCGCCTGGCGCGCCACCAGGCGGTTGGCGCGGCGGCGGTGCTGGCCGTGCCGGGCGCCGATGGCGGCCAGCGGCTGGTGGCGTTTTGGCAGGCCAAAACGGACGCCACGGCCGAGCAGGACGAACTGCGCCACTTCCTTGGCCAAGCGCTGCCCAAGTACATGGTGCCGCAACTGTTCTACAAGCTGGCGCACATGCCGCTCAACGCGAACGGCAAGCTTGACCGCATCGCGCTGGCGCGTCAGACGCAGATGGCCGGTCACGCCGACGGCGCGGACGGCGCGGACACTTTCATCGCGCCACGCGGCGGCAGCGAAACGCGCCTGGCGGCGATCTGGTCCGACCTGCTCAAGGTGGAACAGGTTGGCCGGCACGACAACTTCTTCGCGCTGGGCGGCCATTCCCTGCTGGCGACGCAGCTCGCTTCGCGCATACGGGCCGGGTTCGCCCTCAACCCGCCGCTGCGCGCGGTGTTCGATCACCCCACGCTGGCGGCGCTGGCCGGCGCGCTCGACCTGCTGGGCGCTGGCGAAGCGGCGCAGCCTATGGCGCCAATCACGGCCGTGCCGCGCCCCGCCGCGCCGCGCGTCGCCACGCCGGGCGTCGCCACGCCGGGCGTCGCTACGCCGCCGCTGTCGTTCGCCCAGCAGCGATTGTGGTTCCTGGAGCAGCTGGCGCCCGGTGGCGGCGCGCTGAACCTGCCATTCGCGCTACGCCTGACCGGCAAGCTCGACGCCGAAGCCCTGCGCCGCGCATTCGAGTCGCTGGTGGCGCGGCATGAAGTGCTGCGTACCGCTTTTGAGAGCGTCGATGGCGTGCCGCAGGCGCGCATCGCGGCCGCTGCCCGCTTCGAGCTGCCGCTACGCGACTGCCGCGCCATCTCGCGCGCCGACGTTGAACAATCGATCCGCAGCGCGCTGGAACGGGGCTTCGACCTGACCCGGGCGCCGCTGCTGCGCGCCGAGCTGCTGCGGGTCGATGACACCGAGTGGTACCTGTCGATCGCGCTGCATCACATCGCCGCCGACGGCTGGTCGCTGGCGCTGCTGGTCAACGATCTGGCCGAGGCTTACCGTGCGCTGTGCGCCGGCGCGGCGCCCCGCTTCACGCCGCAGCCCTTGCAGTACGCCGACTACGCGCAGTGGCAGCGCAGCCACCTCGCTGGCGCGCTTGGGCAGCGGCAGCTGCAATACTGGCGTGCGCGGCTCGCCAACCCGCCCGCTCCGCTGGCGCTGCCCGGATCGGGCGCGGCGGGCGCCGCCGCGGGTGGCGCCCAGGCGGGACGCCACCGCGCCGCGCTGCCGGCGGCCCTGTCGCTATCGGTGCGCCAGTGTGCGGAACGCCACCAAGCCTCGCCCTTCATGGTGCTGTATGCCGCGCTCAACGTGCTGCTGCATCAGCAAACGGGTGGCACCGACCTGGTGATCGGCACCGATGTCGCCAATCGCCATCATGGGCAGACGGAAGACATGGTGGGCTTTTTCGTCAACCAGCTGGTGCTGCGCTGCCGTTTGAACAGGGAGCAAACCGTGGCCGGCTTGCTAGCCGATTGCCGCCGTATCGCGCTCGACGCTTATCAGCACCAGGACTTGCCCTTTGAAGCATTGGTGGCGGACCTGCTGCCGCAGCGCGACGCGCAACGTGCGCCGTTTTTCCAGATCAAGCTGATACTGCAAAACGCGCCGCAGCGCGACCTGCTGCTCGACGGGCTGGGGGTGGAAGAACTCGACCTGGAAGCGGCCGATACGACACTCGACCTGCTGATCAAGGTGATTCCCGACGGTGACGCCTACGCCATCGTCTACGACTACGCACGCCAGCGCTACCCTGCGGCCGCGATCGCGCAGCTGCACGCGCTGTTCGGCGCCACTGTGGAAATGATGGTCGCCGGCGAGCAGCTTGAGGTAGGCCAGATATGCGAGCAGCTGACCCAGGGCGAACTGCTGAAACGGCACCAGTCACAGGCCGCATCGCGCCCCACGCTGGGCGCCGTGCGCCGCAAGCCTGTTTCGATTTGAAAGGAATGACATTGAACTCACCTTATTTTTCCGCGCCGGCCGACGGCATCCTTGAAGGCTATGCCCTATCGCCCCAGCAGGCCAGCCAGTGGCGCTGGCAGCAGGCTTACGGCGCCACGGCGGTGCCGCCGGCCGGCCTGTGGCTGCGCATCGAGGCACCGCTCGACCTGGCGCGCCTGCGCGCCAGTCTGGCGCAGGTGGTGGCGCGGCACGAAATTCTACGTACCGCATACCGGCAGCTGCCGGGCATGGCGCTGCCGATGCAAGTGATCGCCGACTCGGCCGATCTGGCGTGGCACCAGGATGCGCAAGGTGCCGGCGTACAGATGCTGCCGGACGCCGATGGCGCGTCGCGCCTCTGCCTGCGTTTGCCGGCCTTCCAGGCCGATGCGGCCAGCATGACGGCACTGGCGCGCCAGTGGCTGGCGGCTTACCAGGGTGGGCCGCTTGACGAGGTGGCCCTGCAATACGCCGACTATGCGGCTTGGCGCGCCGAGGTGCAGGAAAACCAGGATTACCCGCATCCTTTCTGGGCGCCCCTGATCGAGCCTCTGCGCCAACAGGGCCTCGCGTCACAGGCGCTGCCGCTGCGGCCGGGGGCCGCCCTTGGCGCGGTCGGGCATGAAGCGTCGATCAAGCATGAAGCGTTCGCGTGCCCGCTCGATCCCACCATCGAACGGCGCTGGAAAACCTATGCGCGCGACAGCGGCATCGCGCCGCAGTTGGTGCTGCTGGCGGCCTGGATCGCGCTGTGTCACCAGCACAGCGGCGCCGAACGGCTGACCATCGGCTTCGACGCGCAGCAGCGCGGCGCCGAGACGGCAGACGCGCTAGGGCTGTATGGGGAAGCGTTGCCGCTGGCGGTGGACCGCCTGGCCGCGCGCGACTTCGCCGATTTGTGCGGCGAACTGGAACGCCAGTGCGCGCTGCTGGCGCAATGGCGCGACAGTTATCCGGCCAGCCTGGTCGAGCAGCCCTTCGCGCTTGGTTTCCGGTCGCTGGCAGCGGCCTGCCCTACCCTGACGCAAGCGGGTTGGCAGGTCGAGCGCGTGTGCGCGCCGGCAGCGCCGTTTCAGATTCTGCTCGAGAGCGCGGAGGGCGGCCTATGCTGGCATGTCAACCGCGCCGTCTATGACGCGGCCGCCGTCGCCGTGCTGAGCGAACAACTGGCCACCCTGCTCGACAACGCATGCCGTCAGCCGGGACGGCCGCTGGCCGCGCTATCGGCATGCAGCCAGCGCGAGCAGCAGGTACTGGCCGAGCGACTGTGCGCCAGCCCACCCCTCAGCGCCGAGCAGCGGCAACGCTATGACGCGATCAACGCGATGACTTCCCTGGTCGAATGCTTCAGCGTGCAGGTGGCCGCGCGCGCCGACATGCCGGCGGTGCAGGGATCGAGCGGCCCATTGAGCTACCGCGAACTGGACGCGCGCTCGACACGGCTGGCCGCGCAGCTGGTGACGCGCGGCCTGGCGCCGCAAGCGCGGGTGGTGCACCTGCTGCCACGGGATGTGGACGCGGTGGTCGCCATGCTGGCCATTTTCAAAGCGGGCGGCTGTTACGTGCCAATCGATCCGGGCTATCCGGCGCAGCGGATTCAATTCATCCTCGACGATTGCCAGGCGCAGGCGATCGTCACCCACGCCGCTCTGCTGCCGACTTTGCCGCCGTCACTGCGCGAGCGGGCCATCGCGATCGATACCCTGGATTGGTCGGCGCCGTGCGCGCCGTTGGAAGCGCCGAGGTCGGGCGCGCCAGCGGGCGGCCCGCGCAGGGAAGACTGCGCCTATCTGATCTACACCTCCGGCAGCACGGGCCAGCCCAAGGGGGTGCAGATCACCCATGCCAACGCCCTCCATTCGCTGGCCGCGAGGGTGGCCTACTACCCCGATCCGGTGCGCACATTTCTGCTGCTGTCATCATTTGCTTTCGACAGTTCGATCGCGGGCCTGTTCTGGAGTCTGGCCCAAGGCGGCACCTTGCTCATTTGCGGCCAGGACGATCAAAAAGATCCGGCGCGCCTGGCCCAGATCGTGCGGGCCCAGGCGGTCACGCACATGCTGGCCCTGCCCTCGCTGTACGCGATGATGCTCGAGCAAGCCGGCGCGCCGCCGCAAGCGCTATCGACCGTGATCGTGGCCGGCGAAGCCTGCGCGCCGGAACTGGTGCGGGCGCACCACCGAAGCTGGCCCGGTGCGCGCCTGTACAACGAATACGGCCCGACCGAAGCGTCGGTATGGTGCAGCGTGGCCGAACTGCGCCAGCAAGTGTCGATTGGACGGGCCATCGCGCACACCCGGGTGTATGTATTGGACGCCGCAGGCGCGCCGGCCGCGCGCGGCATGCTGGGCGAGATCCATATCGCCGGTCCGGGCCTGAGCCCCGGCTACGCCGGCCGTGCGCAACTGAACGCGGAAAAATTCATCACCGCCACCCATCCTCTGCTGAACGGGCAGCGCCTGTACCGCAGCGGCGATATCGGCTACCTCGACCAGGATGGCACGCTCATGTTCGCCGGCCGGGCCGACGCGCAGGTCAAGGTGCGCGGCCACCGGATCGAGTTGGGCGAAATTGAAGCGGCCCTGCGCGATGCCAGCGGTGCCGCGCTGGCGGTGGCCGTGGCCGAAACCCGCGACGGCGCCACGCTGGTGCGCGGCTTCATCGAGTCCCCGAACCCCATCGAGCTGCCCGCGCTACGCGCCGCGCTCGCGCTGCGGCTGCCGGACTACATGATTCCGGCCGACATACAGGCGCTGGCCAGCCTGCCGCGCGGCGCCAACGGCAAGGTGGACGCCAAGGCGCTGCTGGCCCTGCGCGCCAGCCATCAGCGGGCGCCCTACGCTGCGCCGGCGACGCCGGCCGAGTCGCGGCTGGTAGCCATATGGGAGGAACTGCTGGGCTGCGAGGCGCCTGGCATCGATGACGATTTCTTTGCCTTGGGCGGCCATTCGCTGCTGGTGGTGCGCCTGGTGCATCTGATCAAAGCGGCGCTGGGATGCGATATCGCGGTCGGCGTCGTGTTTCGCCATCCGACCATCCGCTCGCTGGCAGCGCGGCTCGCCCAACCATCTTCAACCTCTTCCCTGCTGCCGCTGCGCGATGGCGACGGGCTGCAAGCGCCCCTGTTTCTGCTGCACCGGCCGGGCGGCGACGTGGCGCATTACGCGCCGCTGGTCGCGGCGCTGCCGCCCGGCCAAGGCGTGTACGGCCTGGTGCTCGAACATGGCGTGGGCCCGCAACAGGCCAGCCTGGCCGAGCTGGCGCGGCGCTACGTGGCGCAGATAAAAAGCGTGCAGCCGCACGGGCCCTATTTCCTGTGCGGCTGGTCGATGGGCGGCTTGCTGGCGCTGGAAATGGCCAGCCTGATCGAGCGGGCGGGCGAATCGGTCGGCCTGCTGGCCATTGTCGACAGCGGTTTCGGCACGGGCGACCAGGGTATGGATAGCGACGCCCTAGAACGGCTGATGATGCAAGAGCTGACGGAAGACAGTTGCCGTCGCCTGGCCAACACGCCCGCGGCGCGTCAGGCGCTGGCCGCGCTGGACCCCGGCATGGGCAAGATCGCGCAACTGCGCCAGGCGTTCGGCCGCTGGTGCCCGGCCAACCAGATGGATTTGAAAGCACCGTCGGCCATTGTGGAGGCCACACTCGACGCGCTCGATCATGCGCGCCAATGGGTGGCCGGCTACGCGGCGCCCACCGTGTCGGCCACACTGTATCTATGGTGGGCCGAGGCCACCCTGGCCGGGCAAGCGGACCTGCCGACGCAATGGGCACGCCATAGCACGAGCGGCGCGCACCACGTCCAGGTGCCAGGCGACCATGACGACATTTTGGGCCACCCCGCCCTGGGCGCCACCTTCAACGCCGTGCTGCGCGCGGCACACCGGGATCTCGCCAAATGAACCTGCTTTCCTACCTCTACCGCCAATCGCGCCCTCTGCTGCTGCTGGCCACGCTCGCGGGAGCGGTCGCCGGCTTGAGCGGCGCGGCGCTGGTGGCCGTGATTAACAAAGGTATCAACGCGCCGGACCGCCTGTGGCAGTTCGGCCTGGCCTTTTTCGGCCTATGCTTGTTAATGCTGGTGTCCAAACTGACCGCCGAAATCTCCCTGCTGCACCTGACCCAGGGCGCGATCTACCGGCTGCGGCTCGACCTGAGCGCCAAGCTGCTGGCCACTTCGGTGCGGCGCCAGCAAACGCTGGGCAAGCACCGCCTGCTGGTGATCCTCACCGAAGACATCAACACCTTCACCAATGCCTTCGAGTTCATTCCGGTGTTGTTCATCAACGCCATTGTGGTTAGCGGCGGCTTGGCCTACATGGCCTGGCTGTCCTGGCCGATGCTGCTGATGCTGGCCGCCTTTCTCAGCGTGGGCCTGTTCGGCTTTCACCTGGCCGAGCGGCGCCCGCTGGCCCATCTGGCGAAAGTGCGGGAACAGAAGGACGTGCTGTATCAGCACTTTCGCAGCCTGATCGAAGGCGCGCGCGAGCTGCAACTCAATACCGAGCGTGGCCGGGAATTCGTCGGCGGCGTGCTGGCGCCGGGCGCCGCCGAATTCCGGCGCCGCTTCGTGCGCGGCATGCGTGGTTACGCCATCGTGGCCAACATCGGCACGCTGATGTTCTATCTGAATATCGGCGTGATGCTGTTCGTGATACCGCACTGGCTACGCCTGCCAGCCGAAACCCTGAGCGGCTTCACCATCACCTTGCTGTTCCTGATCCGGCCCATCATCGACCTGATGACCGCGCTGCCGACCTTGCGCCAAGCCGGTTTTTCGCTGGCCAAGATCCGCCAGCTCGACCAGGAACTGCTGCCGCCGGCGGCAAGCGCGGATGGCGCGCCCGCCTTCGACGCCAGCGTGGCCTTGTCGATCGAGCTCAAAGGCGTGTGTCACCGTTACCCCGGCGAGGGCGGCGACGGCAGCTTCATGCTGGGCCCCCTGGATCTACGCATCCCCCAGGGCGAATTGACCTTTATCGTGGGCGGCAATGGCAGCGGCAAGACCACGCTGGCGATGCTGCTGCTGGGGCTATACAGCCCGGAAGCGGGCGCCGTGGCGCTCAACGGGGTCGATGTCACCGACGCCAACCGCGACGCCTACCGCCAGCATTTTTCGGCCGTCTTCGCCGACTTCCACTTGTTCGATCACCTGCCCGGCGCGGCGAGCGAGGCGCGCCAACAGCAGGCGCAGCATTTCGTCGCCGCGCTGGGATTGCAGCACAAGGTCAAAATCGTCGATGGCCGCTTTTCCACCACCAATCTGTCGACCGGCCAGCGCAAGCGCCTGGCGCTGGTAGCCGCCTACCTGGAAGACCGCCCGGTCTATTTGTTCGACGAATGGGCGGCCGACCAGGACCCGGTGTTCAAACGCGTTTTCTACACCGAACTGCTGCCCGAGCTTAAAGCGCGCGGCAAAACCGTTGTCGTCATCAGCCATGACGATGCCTATTTTTCATATGCGGACCGGGTCATCAAGCTGGTGGACGGCCATCTGCACGTGGCCGCGCGACGCGATGCCTGCGCCGCTTGAACGGGGAGACCAATATGGATCTTGAACGCGAGCGCTGGCTGGTACGCCAGCCCGGCGCCGGGCGCCGTCTGCGCCTGTTTTGCTTTTCTTACGCGGGCGGCAGCGCCGCCAGCTATTACGCTTGGCAGGCCGGACTCGGACCCCACATCGAAGTATGCGCCATCGAGCTGCCCGGCCGGGCCGCGCGTCTGGGCGAACCACCCAGGCGCGGGTTGACCGCGTTGGTGGACACGCTGGCCCGGGTGATCGAGGTGGGCGACGGCTTGCCGTTCGCCTTCTTCGGGCATAGCCTGGGCGCCCTGCTGGCGTTCGAATTGGCACGCCATTGCCAACGCCGGGGCGGCGCCCAGCCAAGCCGCTTGTTTGTCTCGGGCAGCGTGGCGCCGCGCCGCAGGTCGGCGGGCCGCCTGCACGAGCTGAACGACGCCGATCTGATCGCCGTGCTGCGCCAATACAACGGCGCCCCGGCCGCCGTGCTCGATGAGCCGGAACTGATGGCCCTGATGCTGCCCACGGTGCGCGCCGATTTCGCGCTCGCGGCCGACTACCATTATCGGGCCGGGACGCCGCTGACGGTTCCAATCAGCGTATATGGCGGCGACAGCGATCCGCATGTCAACGTGGACGAGCTGTCGCACTGGCAGGAAGAGACCAGCCAACCCGTTTTGTTACGTCGCTTCGCGGGAGACCACTTTTTCATCCAGTCGGCGCGCCAGGCCGTGCTGGCGCAACTGCGCTACGAATTGGGCCCGTTGGTGAACCAGACGGTGTGAAAAAAGCGCGGTGGGCTGGACGGCGGCAGCGGCCAGCCGGTCGTCGGAATGGCCGCACCACCGCGCGGCCGGAAGGCGTCAATACTGCTTTAAGTGGCGGTGCCCGGCCAGCAGGCTCAATCCCAGCGCCAGCATCACGGCGTCAACCACATGGCTGGTGTTGAGGGGCCGCGCCAGCGCGCACAGGAAAAAGTCGCCGCTCACCCAACCGTTCACGGGCGCCACCAGCACAAGCAGGATGCCGGCCAATCCGAGCAAGCCACGCGCCAGATCGGGCCGCTCGGCGCGCCACACAGCCCAAACCAGGGTAATCAGCCAGGCCGTGAACAAGGCGACGGCCGGGTTGCCCTGCTGCGCCATCCACTGTGGCGCCAGCCGCGCGGCCAGAAACAGCACGGCAAGCGCGATGGGAAAACCGATCGTCACGCCGGCGGCCAGGCCGCGCATCAGGTAATGGGCGCGCGCCATGGTGTGGTCGCGCCGGTGCCGGTCCAGCCATAGCAGGATGCCCGACACCGGCATCAGGCAAGCGGCCAGTCCCAATATTAAATAGACGAACTTGAACGCCGCATCGCCCAATTGGGCGAAATGCAGCGGCATCAACGCCGAATAAACACGCCAGCCGGCGCCATTGCCGACACCGCGCGGGGTGGCCAGCAGCCGCCCCTGGCGATCAAACACTTTGCGCTCGTTGGTGCTCAGGTAATCAGGGCGCTCGCCTTCCACCGTGACGCTGGCCTTCTCGTCGCCCAGATTGGCGACCGTGAAAAAACGCGGAATGAAAGGGTCGCCGCCGATGTCGCGCGCCAGCATGGGCGCGGTCGCCCCCAACGGCGCCGGCTTGCCGCTGGCCGGCCCGGTGCGGCCCGCCATCTCGGCGTAGGCTTGGGCGGAATCGCCGCGGTAAGCCACCACCGCCGTTTGCAGTAGCAACAGGCCGGCCAGACCGAGCACGCTGCCGGTAAATCCCATCAGACCCAAAAATGCCATGCCCCAGGTGCCGGCCAGCTTGTGCACGTCCGACCAGCTCAGACGCCAGCTGCGGCCCGTGCGCAAAGTGAACATCTCACGATAAAAACGCCGGTGCATGACCACCCCGGTGAGCACCAGGAACAGCATGGCGACGCCCAAAAAGCCGGTCAGGAACGTCCCCAAGGGGAATGGCAACAACAGGTCGGAGTGCAGCACGCGCAAGGTACGGGCGAAGCCCTCGGGCTGGACCCCGAGCAGCGCGCCCGAGCCGGGCTCGAAAACGGCGATCCGCTCCGACTCCGGCAGGCGCAGGATGACCGCGTTGGAATAATGCGGCAATTGCAGCGTGGCGCGGTCTTGTATCAAGTCCGCCTTTCGGGCCTGCTCCAGCACCGCTTCGACGTTCACCGCGCCATCGGCAGGCGCGGCGATGTGTTGCAAAGCGGGATACTGCCAAAGCTGAAGTTCGGGCACGAACAGGGCCACACAGCCCGATGCGCATACCACGTAGATCATCAGGGCCAGTACGATGCCGGTCCAGGAATGCAGTACATACCAGGCTTTGCGACTGGCCGCTTGCGGCTGCTCAGCCAAAGCGGTAGCCCAAAAAGATGGCGCTGTAGAGCAGCGCGCACGTGGGCAGCAGGCGCAGCCACAGCTGTTTCCAGCTGCTAAACCACAACCAGAGCATGCCCAGCACCCAGGCCGGCGGCATCAGCATGCCACCAAAGAAAATATTATTGCTGCGCGTGGAGGGAAAGTGCAAGGCCCACGCCAGGCCGGCACCGATAGCGAGCACCAGGCTGCCAAAAAAGCAGACCAGCACCCGGCACCTCACTTGGCCGAAACCTGCACACGCTGCCCAAGCGGCGTCCACAACCGTATGCGGCTACGGCGCACGGCGCCGACCAGGCGCGCGACCGATGGCGCCAGGAACGAAGCGAGGAACGGGGCCGCAAACCCGGCCGCCATCAGGCTCAGGGTGAAAGCGGCAGCGCCCCGTTCGGCGCCATGGGCCTGGACGCTCAACGCGAGCGCGGCCGCCATAGCGGCACCGCCCAGCCCCAGCAGGGCGCGGCGCGCCCACCCGGCCGCGGCCCGGTGCCGCACCGGAACGTAGCACTGCATCGCGATTACAAGAAGGAAAAGGGTGGGCATGGTCGGGCGTCGATGTTAACGAGAATGATTATCATTTGATTCTACAATGGGAGTATTAAACCGTCAACGCATAGTTGACACGCCAACGTGCGCGCGCCGCCCGGCTTGACCTTTCTCATCGGCCGCTCGCGCACAACCCAAGCGACAGCGACACCTGGCGCCAAGCGCGCCCTGGACGCCGGTGAAAGCGATCTAGCGAACAGTCGCAGCGCGCTGCGTTGAGGTAATATTTGTTTAATTCTTTTACCTCGGCGCTCACCACGCAGTGCGACGCCGGACCGGCCGCGCCGAACAGCGCGGCTTTTATCGACGCTCACTTATTGCAACATGGAAAATCAAAATAGCGATACCAGTCATTTTCTGTCAACCGGCGTGCCCGGTCTCGATTCCATTCTGGCCGGCGGTTTCACCAGCGACCGCCTGTACCTGGTCGAAGGTGAGCCGGGCACCGGCAAGACCACGTTTGCCTTGCAGTTTCTCAACGAGGGCGCGCGCCAGGGCGAATCGGTGCTCTACATTACGCTGGCCGAAACCATGGTGGAGCTGCGCGCCGTGGCCGGCTCGCATGGCTGGGACCTGGCCGGCATCCATGTCGAAGAAGTGATACCGACCGAAAACGTGCTCGATCCGGACCAGCAGTACACCATCTTCCATCCGTCCGAGATCGAACTCGGTTCGACCACCCAGCGCATCTTGACGGCGATCGAGCGCTACCGCCCGTCGCGGGTGGTGCTCGATTCGCTCTCCGAACTTCAGCTGCTGGCCGAAAACCCCCTGCGCTACCGGCGCCAGGTGCTCGCGCTCAAGCAGTATCTGGCCAGCCGCTCTTGCACCACCCTGTTTCTGGACGACCGCACCGGCCATAGCGGCGACCTGCAAGTGCGCAGCGTGGCGCACGGCGTGATCACCCTGGAATTGCTCGATCAAGCCTATGGCAGCGAACGGCGCCGGCTGCGGGTGGTGAAGTACCGCGGCATCGCGTTTCGCGGCGGCGCCCACGATTACCAGATCCAGCGCGGCGGGCTGGTGGTCTACCCGCGCCTGGTGGCGGCCGAATCGCGCGGGACCGTGCCGCGCCGCCAGCTCTCGAGCGGCCTCGCTTCGCTCGACCAGTTGCTGGGCGGCGGCCTGGAGGAAGGTATGAGCACCCTTCTGTCCGGCCCGCCCGGCACGGGCAAATCGACGCTGGCGACGCAATTCGTGCATGCCGCCTGCAAGCGCGGCGAACCATGCGCCATGTTCCTGTTCGAAGAGTCGCGCAACAACCTGGTCAACCGCTCGCACAGCGTCGGTCTCGATTTGCACGGCGCGCTCGACACCGGGCTGCTGACGATCCAGCAGATCGACCCGGCCGAGCTGACCCCGGGTCAGTTTTCGCAATCGGTGATCGACGCCACCAACCGCGGGGTGCGGGTGATCGTGATCGATAGCCTGAACGGCTACATGAACGCGGTGCCCGACGAACGCTTCCTGACCACCTATCTGCACGAGCTGCTCACTTATCTGGGCCAGCGCGGCGTGGTCACCATCGTGGTCGGGGTCCAGCAGGGCATGCTGGGCACCAGCATGACCACCACGGTCGACGCCAGTTACATCGCCGACAACGTCGTCATGCTGCGTTATTTCGAGGCCGCCAGCGAAGTGCGGCAAGCCATTTCGGTGTTCAAGAAGCGCGGCAGCTCGCACGAACGCACCATCCGCCGCTTCGCCATCGGCCCGCACGGGGTCGAGGTGGGACCGGCGCTGACCGGTTTCCACGGCATCTTGACCGGGGTGCCGACGTACGATTCGCTCGGCGAGGGTCCGGCCGAGACCATGCCCCGCTAACGCACCTATGGAAAATCGTCTTCTGATCTACGCACCCACGGGGCAGGATGGCCCGCTGGCCGCCAAGGTGCTGGCGATGGCTACCATCGACAGCCAGGTGTGCCGCTCGGCCACGGAACTGGCGCAGCAGCTGGCCCTGGGCGCGGCCGGCGTGCTCACCGTGGAAGAGGCGCTGGCGACGGGCGCCTTGAAAACCTTGAGCGAGCATGTGGCGCGCCAGCCCAGCTGGTCGGACCTGCCCATCATTGTGCTGACCCATCGCGGCAACGATTCGATGACGGTGCGCCATGCGGTGGCCAACCTGGGCAACGTGACGCTGCTCGAACGCCCGGTGCGCACCCTGACGCTGATCACTTCGGCGCACGCGGTGCTGCGCGGACGCGCGCGCCAGTACGCGGTGCGCGAGGCGGATCGGCGCAAGGACGAATTTTTGGCCAGCCTGGGACACGAGCTGCGCAACCCGCTGGCGCCGATCAAGACTTCGGTGGCCCTGCTCAAGCATATGCACCCCGACTCCGTCCCGGTCGGCAAGATAGGCGACGTGATCGAACGCCAGGTGACCCATCTGACCCGGCTGGTGGACGATTTGCTGGACGTGGCCCGCATCACCAGCGGCAAGATCGCCTTGCAGCGCGAAGACGTGTTACTGAGCGCCGTGATGGGCCACGTGAGCGAATTGTGTCTGCAACCGGCCACCAATAAACGCATCCTCATCGACACCAGCGCGCCCGAGCACGACGTCGTGCTGCATGCCGATTACGCGCGCGTGGTGCAAATTCTGGCCAATATCGTCTCCAACGCGGTCAAGTTCACCCCGCCCGGCGGGCGCGTCACGCTGCGCGCCTGGGTCGAAGGCGACATGCTGCAAGTGACCATCCGCGACACCGGCATCGGTTTGGAGCCGGAAGCCATCGGGCGCATCTTCTCGCTGTTCGAGCAAAGCAAAACGGTGTCGGGCCAGATTTCGAGCGGCTTGGGGATTGGCCTGAGTCTGGCGCGTCAATTCGCTGAAATGCATGGCGGCGGCGTCGAGGCCAGCAGCGACGGCCCCGGTTTGGGCAGTCAATTCCTGGTGCGTCTGCCGGTGGTGTCGCAGCGGGGGCTGGAGCCGGCCGCGTTGCCAGATGTGGCCAGGGCCGGCGCGCCGCCGCGCCGCGTGCTGGTGGTGGACGACAACCGCGACGCGGCCGATTCGCTGCAAGCGCTGTTCCAGATGGAAGGCTTCGAAGTCGATGCGGCCTACGACGGCTATTCGGCGGTGGCGGCGGTCGAGCGGGCGACGCCCGACCTGATCGTGATGGACCTGGGCATGCCGGGCATGGACGGCTACCAAGCCGCGCGCCTGATCCGGCAGCGCCCGGCGGCGCGCGACACCTTGATGATCGCGCTCACCGGCTGGGGCCAGGGCGACGCGCGCCGCCGCACCAGCGACGCCGGCTTCGACCACCATTTGATCAAGCCGGTGGACTTTAACGACATCATCGCCCTGGTGCGCACGCGCTTGCACGCCGGTTCCGACCTCGCCAGCGCGCCCTGACCGCGCCGGCCAGGTCGCTTGTCCGCGTTACTTCCAGTCGCCGCGCAGCGCCGCCACGTGCTCGAACAGCCGCTCCGGCGTGGCCTCGGCCGGCGCCACCGGCCGCCCCACCGCCAGCGCCAGACGCGAACGCAAGCCGCCGCGGAAAGTGCGCTCGAATACATTGCCGTCGCCCCGACTCAGCAAGTGGCCCCACAAACCACGCAGCGCCATCGGAATCACGGGCACCTGGGAGCGCTCCAGGATTTTGGCGATGCCGCCTTTAAACTCGCTCATTTCGCCGGTGCGGGTCAGCCGGCCTTCCGGGAAAATGCACACCAGATCGCCTTCATGCAGGGCCTTGGCGATATCGATGAAGGCCTTTTCCATCAGCCACGGGTCTTCCTTGAACGGGGCGATCGGAATCGCCTTGGCGGTGCGGAAGATCCAGCCCAGCAGCGGCAGCTTGAAGATGCGGTGGTCCATCACGAAACGGATGGGGCGCGGGCTGGCGGCGCCGATCACGATCGCATCGACATAGCTGACGTGATTACAGACCAGCACCGCGGGACCGGATTCCGGGATATGATCGGTGTCGATGGTCTTGACGCGATGGATGGTGTGAATCAGCAGCCAGGCCATGAAGCGCATTAAAAATTCGGGCACCAGCGAGAAGATATACACCGCCACCAGCGCGTTGAGCACCGCCGTCACCAGAAACAGCTGCGGGATGCTGAGGCCTTGGCCCAGCAGCACGATGGCCAGGCCGGCCGCGCCCACCATAAACAGCGCGTTCAAGATGTTCATGCCGGCGATGGTGCGCGAAATGTGCTTGGGGTCGCACCGGGTCTGGATCAAGGCGAACAGGGGAACGATGAAAAAGCCGCCGAACACGCCGATCATCAGCACGTCGAACAAAATGCGCGGCACGCCGTGCTGGGCCAGCAGCTCGCTCACGCCGACCAGTTCCGTGTTGACGTAAGCGACGCTGGCGAAATACAGATCGATGCCGAACAGCGACAGGCCGATGGAGCCGAACGGCACCAGCCCGATTTCAACCTTGCGCCCGGACAGGCGTTCGCACAGCAGCGAGCCGGCGCCGATCCCCAGCGAAAACACGGTGAGCAGCAGCACGAACACATTATGGTCGCCATGCAGATAATCCTTGGCATACACGGGAAACTGGGCCAGCAGCAGCGCGCCGTAAAACCAGAACCAGGAATTGCCCAAAATGGCCAGGAACACGGTGCGGTTTTTGGCGGAAAACGCCAGATTGCGGATCGATTCGGAGATCGGATTCCAGTTCACCTTCAACTCCGGCGCCGCGGCCGGGGTGAGCGGAATGCGGTAGCTGGCCAGCAGGCCGATCACGGCCACCACGATGGTGCCGCCGGCCACCAGCTCGATGCCCCAGGGTTTGTGCACCACCAGCACCGCGCCCAGAATCTCGCCCAGCAAAATGCCGACGAAGGTGCCCATCTCGATCACGCCATTGCCACCCACCAGTTCCTCGGGCTTGAGCTGCTGCGGCAGATAAGCATATTTGACGGGGCCAAACAGGGTGGAATGGATGCCCATGCCGATCAGGGCCGCGATCAGCAAGGGCAAGGTGTGGGTGAGCCAGCCGGCGGCGGCGATCGCCATGATGGCCAATTCCAGCCATTTGACGAAGCGCGCCAAACCGGATTTTTCGAACTTGTCGGCCAGCTGGCCGGCCGTGGCCGAAAATACCACGTAGGGCAAAATGAACAGCCCAGGAATCAGATTGGTGACCAGCGAGGCGCTCAAGCTGGTCCAGCTGGCGGCCTCGTAGGCCAAGATCACCATCAGCGCGGTCTTGAACAGATTGTCGTTGAAGGCGCCGAAAAACTGGGTCCAGAAAAACGGGCCGAAGCGGCGTTGTGACAATAAAGCGAACTGACTGCTTTGACTCATGGCGAACATTCTTAGTGGGTGAGATGGATAAAATACAGGACATCGCCGGTGCCGACAATCATTTAAACCTGCAAACAACGCCATCATGCAGCAAGATTGCGCAAAACCAAGCCGGAATAGTATTCCTACTCTAGAACCGTTTGGCGCCGATCCGGCCCGCATAAAATGTCCACGGTGGTCACCATAATGAAGCGGCATGCCGCCCGGCCGGCCGGACAAATTAACCAGGAACGGCGCCATGGACAGCATCATCGCACTGGGCATTTTGCTGTTGGCGTATGTAATCGGCATGCCGCTGCTGGCATTGGTCAAGGCCGGCGCGGCGCGCCGCAGCGCGGACCAGCTGGAGGCGACGCTCACCTATTTGACCGGCGAGATGGCCGTGCTGCGCAGGCAGCTGCGCGAACTTGAAACGCCGACAACCAGCACGCGATCGACGCCGGCGCCTGACGCGCCGTCACGCGACAGCGGGCAAGCGGCCCGGCCCAATATGGCAGCGAAGGCTGACTTCAGTATGCGCGGCGTGTTGGCCGCCAGCCCCGTCATGGCCCGCCAACCGGTTTCGCCGGTGGCGCCTGTTTCGTCACCATCGACCGCAGCGGCCGAGCCGACGCCGCGGCCGCCGGCGCGCTCCGACCCCGACCCAGCTGTCACCCCGCCCATCGACATCCCGACCGCAGAAGCCGAGGCGGCCGACCCTATCATTGCCGCCACAGCCGACCAGACTAGTGAGCGCGCAAACGGCGACGCGCCCTCGATGCAGTCGGCCGAGATGCCGGCAGATTCAGCGCCGGACCAATCGGCCGCCGCGCCGCCCCGCCCGACCGCGCCGCGACCGGACTGGTTCGCCAAGGCGAAAGACTGGCTCCTGGGCGGCAATCTGGTCGCCAAAATGGGGTTGCTGATCCTGTTCATTGGCGTCAGTTTCCTGCTCAAGTACGTGGCGGCGCAAATCACGGTGCCGATCGAATTGCGTCTGGCCGGCGTGGCCCTGGCCGATATCGGCATGCTGGTGTGGGCCTGGCGCATCCGGCGCGCGCGGCCGGGTATCAGCCTGCCGGTGCAGGGCGCGGCGCTGGCCATTCTCATGCTGGTCACCTTTGGCGCCTTCCGCCTGTATCACCTGATGCCCTCTTCCATGGCGTTTGCCCTGCTGCTGATCCTTACCGCTTTCACCTGCCTGCTGGCGGTGCTGCAAAACGCGGCCTGGCTGGCCACCTTCGGCATTGTGGGCGGGTTTGCCGCGCCGCTGCTCGCTTCCAGCGGCGGCGGCAGCCATATCGGCCTGTTCACCTACTATGCTGTGCTTAACGCCGGCGTGCTGGCGATCGCCCTGAAGCGTTCATGGCGCATGCTCAACCTGCTCGGCTTCGGCTTTACCTTCGTCATTGGCACGGCCTGGGGCGTACTTAAATATACGGCGGACGATTATCTGTCGGCCCAGCTATTCCTGATCCTGTTTTTTGTGTTTTACGTGGTCATCGCCGTGGCCTACGCCGCGCGCCAGGCGCCGCGCCTGGCGCACTATGTCGATGCCACCCTGGTGTTTGGCACACCGTTGCTGGCGATGGGTTTACAGGCCGGCTTGGTCAAGTCGATGGACTTCGGCCTGGCCTTCTCCGCCCTGGCCATGGGCCTGTTTTACACGGTGCTGGCCATGCTGCTGTGGCGCCGCCAAAGCGGCAAATTCGCGCTGCTGGCGCAATCGTTCCTGGCGCTGGGCATCGGGTTTGGCACTCTGGCCCTGCCGTTCGCGCTGGACGGGCGCTGGACCTCGGCCGCCTGGGCGCTGGAAGGCGCCGCCATGGTGTGGGTCGGCCTGCGCCAACGCCAGCCGCTGGCCTGGGTGTTCGGCTTGCTGGTCCAGTGCGGCGCCTGGTTTTACTTTATCGCCGCCGTGTTTGGACTGGACGGCGCTAGAGGGCAGAACGCCAATGTGTGGCTGGGCTTTCTGATCCTGTCGGCGACCGCGTTCTTCATGGCGATCACCTTTCGCGGCAGCGCCGGCGCCAGCCGAAGCGACCTGTCGCCGCTGTCGGTGCTATTTTTGGCGGGCGCCGCGTTCTGGCTGCTGGTCGGCACCTGGATGGAAATCACGCTGCATACCTCCGGCGGCACCATGCTCAATTTATTGATGCTCAGCGCGCTGGCAATGGCGGCCGGCCTGGGCCTGATCGCGCGCCGCATGCAGTGGCGCTTCGCCAGCTACTACGCGGTGGCAGTGCAAGCGCTGGTCGGCGTCGTTTTTGGCCTGGTGCTATGGCGACGCGACCCTTTCATCTCGCTATCGCTGTTGGAGGGTGCCTTACCGAGCGCCCTGATGGCGGCCGGCGGGCTGTTTATCAGCGCTTGGCTGTTTGCCCGCCAAACCAGCCGTGTCAACGGCGGCGAACCCACGCTCGGGCGCTTGGCGCTGGTCATCCTGCTCTGGGCCGGATTGACCTGGCACGGGCCGGTGCTGACCATTTTTTCGGATTGGGCCGCGCGCCGTTATTGGGTCGGCGCGGACGATTTCTCGTACGTCACCGTCTATTTAAGCGACAGCCTACCGTTCTATGTGATGGCGGTGGCCGTAACGGCGCCCGCCTTCGCCTGGCTCGCCCGCCGCCTGGGCTGGCCGGCGCTGCGTTGGTTCAGCGCCGCCGTTTGGGTGGCGCTGGCGGCAATAAGCGCCTATATCCTGGCGCTCCAGTATGGCCAGGATGCGCCGCCCGACCCCGCCGCGTGGGCCGCCCTGGTTGCCGCCTGGCTGGCGGGCGAGTATCTGTTGCGACTGTGGCCGGCCCGTGGCTGGCCAATCGGCCGGCGCGTCATGAAAGCGCTGCACGCGGTGCGCACCGGCGCGCCCTGGCTGATGATCTGGCCGGCCGGTGGCGCGTTGATCGCCGGCTGGCTGCAACCGGCCGCCGAGCAAGGCGCCCTGCTCGCACAAGCCGGCTGGTACGCCAGCGCCGGTTGGTCGCGCCTGGTGCCGGCGTGGGCCATGATGCTGGTCGTGGCCCTGCTGATACGGCGCTGCCGCGAAAACGAGGATGGCTGGCCGCTGGCGCCGCTCGCGTCCTGGTATCGGCACTGCCTGATCCCGCTCGGCACCGCCTGGTCGCTGGCGCTGGTGGCGGTGTGGAACCTGGGCTCAAACGGGTCCACCGCGCCGCTGCCCTACCTGCCCCTGCTGAACCCCCTCGATCTGAGCACGGGCTTCGCCGCGCTGTTGACCGTGGCCAGCGCTCGGCTGCTGCGCGACGAAATGGCGTGCTGGCCCGTCTGGCGTGGCCGCCTGCCGCTGCTGGCCGGCTGCGCGCTCTACCTGTGGCTCAATTTGATGTTACTGCGCACCGTGGCCAACTACGGCGACATCGCTTACCGTTTCGACGCCCTGTTCGCATCGCGCTTTGTGCAGGCCATGCTGTCGCTGGTGTGGAGCGCGACGGCGCTGATCTTGATGCGCCACGCGGCCGGGCGCCGCAACCGCACCCAATGGAGTCTTGGCGCCATGTTGCTGGGACTAGTGGTACTCAAGCTGTTCGCGGTCGACTTGTCGAACGCGGGCGGGATCGAGCGTATCGTCTCATTCGTCGGCGTCGGTCTGCTGATGCTGGCGATCGGCTATCTGGCGCCATTTCCCACGATCGCCACGATTGCCACCAATCCCACGGTTCCCACGGCGGACGAGACCCCGCCGCCAGCGGCCGCGCCGCTGTGAAGCGCGCCCGCTTCCAGACACCTCGACCGGAAATGAGATAACGATGCAGATGCCGATGCCAATGCCGATGCCACCTTCCATCCTTGGCCGCAGCGCCGCCGTGCTGATCGCGATCGCCGCCATGGCGACCTCGCCGGGCGCGCCGGCGGCCACCTCCGATACCCCGGCCGACTACACCCACAGCCTGCCGCTGGGCGTGAGCGGCCGGGCCGGCGTGGTCGCCTACCGCCTGCCGCAAACGGTGTACCTGCAAGCGCATTCGAGCGCCTTGAACGATATCCGCCTGTTCGACCGGCTCGGTAACCCGCTGCCGTTCGCGCTGATGCAGGAAGCGGCGGTGTCGCGCACCAGCCGCCAGGATGTGCCGGTCAAGGTGTTCCCGCTGATGGGCGCGCGCGCGTCCGATCCGTCCCAGGCCGCGGGACTGGATATCCGCACCGGCGCCGACGGACGCCTGCTGTCGGTCACCAGCCGCGAAGCGCCGGACCGCACCGGGCCGGCCGAGCTGACCGCCCTGGTGCTGGACTTGAGCCGCGGCGCGGACGGTGCCGCTCCGCTGGTTGGGGCGCTGCGCTTCGCGCCGCCGGCCGGCGCCAGCAACTACGACGCCCAGGTCTGGCTCGACGTCAGCGACGACTTGAAGCAGTGGCAAACCATCGGCACCGCCGACCTCACCTGGCTGGTCAACCGCGACACGCAAACCTTGTCCAACGACCGCATCGGTTTCGAGCCGACCCGCTTCCGTTACGCGCGCCTGAGCTGGAAACGGGGCGCGCCGCTGCTGTTTGGCGCCGTCACGGCCGAGGTGATCGAACACACCGCGCTGGCCCCGCGCACCGAGACGCTGCTGCTCACGCCGGGGCCTGGCCAACAGGGACAGGACTTGGTCTACCAGAGCGCGATCGCCATTCCGACCGAGCAAATCGGCCTCCAGTTCAACGAGCAGAACGTGGTGCTGCCCAGCCAATTGGGACGCTACCGCGAGCTGCCGAGCCGCCAATTGGGCCAGCCTTCGACCTGGCTGTTCGAATCGCTGGCCGGCAGCACTTTCTACCAGATCACCCAGGGCGGCCAGCAGCGCCGCTCGGGCGACTTGCCGATCGCCACCACCCACAACGCGCAATGGGTGCTGCGCCCGCAAGGGGGCCAAGCCGTCGCGCCCCGGCTGCGGCTGACCTGGTCGCCCGCCAGCCTGGTGTTTCTGGCCAACGGCAACGCCCCATATCAACTGGCGTTCGGGCGCGATCAGGCCGAAGCGGCGGCGCTGGCCCTGAGCCAGGTGGCGCCCGGCTTCGGCCAGCAGGAATTGCGCGATCTGGAGCAGGCCCAGGCCGGGCCCCTGGTGACGCGCAAGACGGCGCCGGCCGAGGCAAGTCTGGCCCAGGCGGCCGGCGCGTCGGCCCATGCGCGCATCGCCGCCTTGTGGGGCGTGCTGCTGCTGGGCGTGGCGGTGCTCGGATTTTTCGCCTGGCGCCTGTTCAAGCAGATGGACGGGCCAGCCGCTCCTCCCTGAGCGCGCCGGCGGCAGCGATAGGGATGCCGGTGTGCGCTACGGCGCCCGCATCAAAGCCTTGAATGCCTTGGGCATCCAGGGCCGGGCCGCCAGCATGAAGCTGATCGCATACTTGTCGCCGGCCGGCAGGCGCGCGTCGTCCTGGTGCTGCTGGGAGAATTCGTCGGCCACCTGCTTTAAGCGCTCAAGCAGCGCGCCGGTGGAGCGTTTAGAGAGCATCACGTTCACCAAGCGCAGTAACTCGCTCCCGCCGTCGAAGCGCGAGTCGAGATAGTCGCCGTAGGCTTCGTCGCGAAAGTAATTTTGAATCGGGCCGTTCGGTATCCAGGCGAAGGTACGCGCCACCAGCAGCTTCACGCGGTTGTTCGGTAGCAGCTGCAAAAAGCCGATCCGGTCCAGCCGCAACAGATGCTTGACCGCTTCCGCCTCGCTGATCCGGTAAATGGCCAGCATTTGCTCGAGCGGCAGCAAATTGAGGGTCGATACCGCCACCACGAATAACTTGATGTCGCCGATGATCTCCTTCTCCTGATCGAAGGTGAGGCTGGCGATCAGCTCTTGCCGGTCGCGCGCCACATAGGCCAGCTCGTGGAAGTCGATGCCGATCGCGGTCAGGATCTGGTCCAGCCGCTGGAGCGTGAAATTCTTTTGCGAAAACATGCGCTTGACAGTCGCTTCGGACAGGCCGATGCGTCGCGCCAGTTCGGCGTAGGTGATCGAGCGCGTCTTGAGCTGGCGCTTGAGGGCCTCGATCAGGATGGTTGCGTGCAGCATGGTGGCGATGGACTCGAAAAGTATTAGCAAATGATACCAGAGCGCCGGTTTGGCGCTACGGTATCGCTTTTGGTTGCCGGCGCCGAGTTGATCGACCATGATGGCAACGCCAATTCGGCATACATTTGTGGAGTACATATGAAACGCATCCTGTCCATTTGCCTGTTCTGCGCCGCGAGCGCCAGTGCCAGCGCCGGTGGAGCGCCGTCGGATATCTCCAGCGTCTCGGAAGGCCTGGGCCAAGCCTCGGGTGTGATTTTACTGGGTTCCATGTCGATGATCGTCGGCTCAGGCGCCGTGGTGGTGACCAGCGTCGAAGCGGTGGGCGACGGTATTGTGGTGGTGCTCAAGGGCGCCTCCAGCGCGGGCCAAGCCTCGCTGCGCCTGACCGGCAAGGCGGCCGAAGGCTTGTCGGTGGCGGCCGGCACGGTGGTCAAGGTGGTGGCGGTATCGACCGGCCATGTGCTGGTTTTGTCGGGCAAGGCGATCGCCTACATCCCCAACGAAATCGGCACCTCGCTGCTGCACCACTCGCGCGTGGAAGCCGGGGTATAACATGAGCGCGACCATGACCCGCAAAGCCATGTCGCTGCTGGCATTGGCGCTCGGCCTGGCGGCCCTGGCCCCCACCGCCGCCCTGGCCGGACGCTCTTGCGAAGAAAAGCCGATCGACGCGACCGTGGTGATCAAGGCCATGAACCTGGCCCATCAAACCCGCCAGGCGCTGGACGAATCGGGCGCCGAAGTGGCCATGATCGCGCGCGTGGGCCAGGACCTGTCGAAGTATAAACTGCGCTATTCGCACATGGCGCTGGTCTGGCGCGACCATCCGAAAGGACGCTGGACGGTGGTGCATGAACTAAATGAATGCGGCACCGCCGCTTCGGCCTTGTATAACGAGGGACTGGGCAATTTCTTCATGGACGATATGTACGCCTACGAGACGCAGATCGTGCTGCCAGGACCCGCCATCCAGGCCGGCCTGGCCCGTTTGCTCGCCTCGAACACGCCGCGCCGGCTGCATGGCGCGCACTACAACATGCTGGCCTATGCCTACTCCAGCAAATACCAGAACTCCAACCAGTGGGTGCTGGAAGCGTATGCGGCGGCCAGCGCGCCGGCCGGCAAGGTGGAAACGCGGGACGAGGCGCAATCCTGGCTGAAACAAGCCAACTACCAGCCGATCACCATCAAGGTGCCAACCATGACGCGGCTGGGCGGGCGCATGTTCCGCGCCAATATCGCGTTCGACGACCATCCCTTCGACCGGCGCATGGCCGGCCAGATCGACACCGTCACCGTCGATTCGATGGTGCGCTTCATCAAACAGCGCGACGCCGAAACGCGCGAGATCGTGCTCGCGCTCGACGACAAGTAAATGGCGCGGCCCTTTAGAATTGCGCTCGCAGGCTAAGCCGCACGTTGCGCGGCTCCAGCGGATGGATCAGACGCCCGTCGATGCCGCCGCCGCAGCTGCCGCCAGCCTGTTCCGAGGCGGTGCAGGCCCCGCCCCAATATTCGATGTCGTTGGCGCGGCGGTCGAACAGGTTAAGCAGGTCCAGGCTCCATTGCAGCTTCGGCGTCATCCGGTAGCCCAGCTTCACACTCGCCAGCCAAAACGGCGTGGAGCGATGCTGGTCGGTCTCTTCCAGCGCGTAGGCGCCCAGATAGCGCAGACGCACACCGCCAAACCAGCTGTTGCCCTGGTCGACGCTCACGGCCAGCGAAGCGGTCAGCGGAATCGCGTTCGGCACATGGGCGCCGCCGCCGTCCACCGCTTCGCTGAAGCGGGCGCGCGACCACGCCAGATCGGCATCGACAATGACCGCCTCGGTCGGTGTGAAGTAATTCGACCATTCCAGCCCGTGCCGGCGCGAGGCGCCGCGCGCTTCGGTCACGCCCTCGTCGCCCACAAAAACGAGCTCCGATGCCGACTTGATCCGCCACAGCGACATGCTGCTGCTCCAGCCGGGCCGCGGTTTGCCGCGCACGCCGATCTCGGCGCCGGTCGATTTGGCGAACAGCGCCAGTTTCCCGGCCGGGCCGCCGTCGGCGGGGCGGGTGCTGGAGGTGGCGCCGCGGGCGTCGTTGCTGTGATACCCGTCGCCCCAGTTGGCGTACAACTCGGTGCTGGCGTGCTGGCCGAACGGACCGAAGACCAGCGCCAGTTTCGGGCTGGTCTGACCGGCGCGCGCGGCGCCGCCGTTGAGCATATTGAAGCGGCCATCGAGCGCGGTGACGCGTGCGTCAATCCGATCGCGGCGCAACCCGACGGTGCTGCGCAGCCAAGGCGTCCATTGACGGCGCGCCTCGACGAACAGGCCCAGCGCCGTCTCCTCGATGCGGTCTTCGCGCACGGTGCCGGTACGCGCGCGCGCCACCGTTTCATATAGCCCGACCGTGCCGATGCAGTCGTGGCGCAGCTGCACCCCGCCGCTCACATCGAACCGCCCGAACGCCACCGTGCGCCTGGCCTCGCCACCCCAGGTCGTGCGCTGGTCGGTCTGCTCGTGCTGGTCGCCCTGCGGCCCGCCGGTAAACCCGGAAGGCGCGGCGAAATAATGTAAGCCGTAGTCGATCACATAGGCATGCAGGCGGCTGGCCCCGGCCGCGTCGCGGGCGGCCCACTCGCCGGACAGGCTGTAACGATGGGTGCGGCCACCGTCGCTGCCCGACAAGGCGCCGAAGCGGCCGATCTCGCCGCCGGCGATGGCGCGCGCCGGCACATGTTCGGTGGCGGTCCATGTCGATTCATACGCCATCGCGGTCACGGCGAAGCCGTCACCGGCGCTGCCGCGGGTGAAGCGCAGCACGCCATTGCGCTTGCGCAGATTGGCCGGCACATCCCAAGGCCCGTCGTTGCCGGCCACCTCGAAGGCGGCCATCAAATCGCCATCCCGATAGCGCGTGCCGCCGGCGGCCAGCACACGGCGGTAGTGGTGCTGGCCGACGCTGGCGTCGATAAACGGCGCCTTCAACTGCCGCACGTAGTCGATGCGCGCCGACCCGGTATTGGAAAAATCGCCATCGTCGGCCGCGTACACGCCCTTGCGGTAGCGGATGGTGGAGATCAGCTCGGGCATCAGGAAATTGAGGTCCATATATCCCTGGCCATGGGCGTGACTGGCGACATTGACCGGCATGCCCAGCACACTGGTGGCAAAGTCGCTGCCGTGATCCAGATTAAAACCGCGCAGGAAGTACTGGTTGGCCTTGCCGTCGCCCGAGTGCTGGGTGACGATCATGCCGGGCACGGTTTCCAGCAATTCGGCGGTGCGCAACAGCGGCCGGGTGGCCAGCTGCCTGGCGCTGACCGTGCCTTCGGTGGCGGAGTCGGCGAAGCCGATCAGGTTGGGGCGGCTGCCCGTGACGGTGATTTCCGTGGGTAGGCCGGTGGCGGCGGCCGAGGCGCAGCTGGCCAACAGCAACGCCGGCAGCGAGAAGGTGAGGCGGGAAGAGCGCATAATTTTTCCAAAGATCACATCGATGATCGGTACAAGCGGCAATATGGCAGCCGTCGGCATAGCGCTGGCGTGGAAAAACGGCGCGTCACGGCGCGGCCGCGCGCGGACGGACGGCCGCCTCCATGCACCCGGCGCACCGGGTGGCATCGAATCAACATCAGAGTGAGAAAACCATGCGCGACGGACAAAACCGAACCCCGGGTTTTGCACCAGCTTCAACGCCATGGCCGGTCTTCTGGCTTGCCGTCATCCTCTTCTGCCCTTGCCTTCCCATGCGATGCACAGTGGCGGTTGGACAAATTCGTCAGGCCTACAGCAGCGGGGGCTGCGCCGGACTGGGAGAGCATGCTGCTCCCGTCACCGGCTTCCCGTTTCACCCATCGTCAGACGAGACGATGGACACCATAGCGTAAGGCAACATTTTACATCGCTTCGTGGTCACATGGGCTAGCTGCGCTTGACGGGCGATGCCAGCGTGACGCGCCCGATCGGCTTCGCGGGCCGGCCGATTAAGCTGTGGCTGCGTCAGATAATCGGGGGCGAACACGCGCTCTAATTGACAACCATGGCGGTGACGGCCTGCTAACAACTAAAAACATTTTTTTACTTGAAATTGACGCGATCACCCCAAATAAGGGTTTGGTTTTATATCCCAAGTGATATATCAGTTAATGTTGCGGTCGCACAACGCTGAATGGAATATTTTATTTTTTATTAAAAAACCATTGAAAGAAGCGACCTGAGCCGGATAGAATTCGTGCGCTGCAACATGAGGTGCTTGCAGCGATGAGTCGTCCAGTCCACTTTTTAGGAATACAAATGAAAAAACACATTTTCGCAGCATTGATCGGCGCCGCCATGGTATTGCCAATGGTTGCTCAAGCACAAGCTCAAGCACAAACCGGTTCCGCTTATGTCGGCGCCAGCGCCGGCCGTTCGGAAGAAAAATTGAGCGCCTTCGGCTTCGACGAAAAAGCGAAAGAAACCGGCTACAAAGTGTTTGGCGGCTATGATTTCGACAAAATGTTCGGTGTGCAAGCTGGTTACGTGGACTTCGGCAGCGCCGATGCGACCGCCCAAGGCATCAGCGCCAGCATCAAGCCGAAGGCGTTTTACGTCGCCGGTACCGCCACTTACGACCTGGATCCACAATTTTCCTTGCTGGCCAAGGTTGGCGCTTCGGCTAACCGCACCAAGTTCAACGTCACCAGCGCGACCTTGACCGGCGAGCAAACGAAAAATAAAACCACGCTGATGTTCGGCGTCGGCGCGGCATACAATTTCGACAAAAACTTCTCGGTTTTGGTCGAATACGAAAACTTCGGCAAAGCCCTGGATGAAAACGATACCTCGTTGAAAAATTCGCTGATTTCCGCAGGCCTGCGTTACAAGTTCTAATTCGACGCAAGCATCGCAATCCAAGCCGACCCGTGGGTCGGCTTTTTTATTATCAAGTGCGGTTACATTTAGAAACAATATATTATTTTTTAGACCAATGTTACATCTGCTCACATTCTACCGGATGCGGCTTGCTAGAATAGCGTGTCGAAACCAGCGGCAAAACAGATTGTCAAATTTATGCATTATCTTGTAGTGGCCTCCCTGGCGGCGTGTGTGAGCGCTTGCGCGGTGCTGCCCGCCCCGGGCGGGCGTCCCGCCGAGCCGGAACCGCGTGCCGCCCTCGCCCGGACCGCACTGCATCCCATCCGCTTCCTGCTAACCTTTGACGACGGCCCCAGCGCCGCCGAGCAACGCAATCCGACCGTCCAGGTGCTCGACACCCTGGATCACAACCGCATTCAGCCTGGCGTCAAAGCGATTTTTTTCATTCAGACGCGGGCGCCGAACGGCGGTGGCAGCGAACGCGGTCGCCAATTGCTGCGGCGCGAATACGAACAGGGCCATGTGCTGGCCTTCCATAGTGCCACCCCGGGCCACAGCAACCACCGCTATCTGAGCCCGGAAGCGCTGGAACTGTCCCTGCAACGCGGCGTGGCGGACCTGGAAGCGGCCGGCGGCGGCCCGCCCAAGCTGGTGCGCCCGCCGTTCTGGAATTACGACGCGCGCACCCTGGACGCTTACCATCGTCACGGCATGCAGATGCTCTTGACGGACTTGAGCGCCAACGACGGCAAAATTTGGGGCGTCAATTTCAGTTGGCACAAGCGCTCCAACATGCTGGAACACCTGGCCCTGGTGCGCGGGCGCTGGATCGCCGGCACCCTGCCCTTGGTGGACGGCGCGCACCCGGTGGTGGTCACCTTCCATGACGTAAACAGCTACACGGCGCGCCACCTTGAACAATACATGGAGATTTTGGTGGACGTGGCGCGCGAGCTGGAACTGCCCACCACCACCAAACCGTTTTACGACCAGCGCGGCGACATCGAGCGGGCCGCCCTGGCCCGCGCCGTGCGCGACGCGGCCAGCGCGCCTGCGCTGCCCGGATTTTGGAACTGGCTGTGGAAGTGAGCGCCCACCGGCATCACTAGCCTGGCCGGTGGCGCTTGAAGATCAGCGAGGTGTTGATCCCGCCGAAAGCGAAATTATTCGACATCACGTAATCGCAGGCGATGGCGCGGCCCACCCCGACGATGTAATCGAGCGGCGCGCACTGCGGATCGACTTGCTCCAAATTGATGGTGGGCGCGAACCAGCCCTCGCGCATCATCTCGATGCTGATCCACGCTTCCAGCGCGCCGCAGGCGCCCAGGGTGTGGCCCATATAGCTTTTCAATGAACTGATCGGCGTGGCCCCGCCAAACAGGTCGAACGTGGCGTGCGACTCGGCCACGTCGCCATGCTGGGTGCCGGTGCCGTGCGCGTTGACATAGCCGATGTCGGCCGGCGTCAAGCCGGCGTCGGCCAGCGCCAGCCGCATCGCCACTTGCATGGTCGCCGCGTTCGGCTGGGTCACGTGGCTGCCATCGCTGTTGGTGCCGAAACCGACCAGCTCCGCATAAATGGTGGCCCCGCGCGCTTGGGCGTGCGTCATCTCTTCCAGGATCAGGCAGCCGGCGCCCTCGCCGATGACCAGGCCGTCGCGGCTGGCGTCGAACGGGCGCGGCGTGCTGTGGCCGGCGTCGTTACGGGTACTGGTGGCAAACAGGGTGTCGAACACCGCCGCCTCCGTCGCGCACAGCTCCTCGGCGCCGCCGGCGATCATGGCCAGCTGCTTGCCGCTCTGGATCGCCTCGAACGCGTAGCCGATGCCCTGGCTACCCGACGTGCAGGCGCTCGAGGTGGTGATCACGCGCCCGGTCACGCCCAAAAACACGCCGATATTGACCGGCGCGGTATGGGCCATCATCTTGATGTAGGTGGTGGCGTTGATGCCCTTGGTGCTGCGCTCTTCCATCATGCGGCCGAAGTCGCCGATCGCGCTCGGCGTGCCGGCCGAGGAACCGAAGGCGATGCCCAGCGCGCCGCTCTTGAGCAGCGCATGCTCGAGCAGGCCGGCGTCGGCCAGCGCCAATTCGCTGGCGCGCGCCGCCATCAGGGCCACCCGGCCCATGCTGCGCACCGCCTTGCGGTGATAACGCTCGCCCAGCGCGAACGGCGCGGCCGGCGCCCCGAGCTGGGTGTTCAAGCCTTCGTAGTCGGCCCATTCGGTCATGCGCACCACCGCGTTGCGGTACGCGCCCAGCCGGGCGCGGATGGCGGCCCAGTCGTTGCCGATCGGGCTGATGCCGGCCATGCCCGTCACCGCCACGCGCCGCCTCATGCCATGCCCCCGTTGACCGAAATGACCTGACGCGTGATGTAGCCCGATTCCTCGCCGATCAGGAAGCTGACGGCGGCCGCCACTTCCTCGGGCTGGCCGACCCGGCGCGCCGGTATCATCTTGAGCGCCTCCTCCAGCGGCACCTCGCCGATCATGTCGGTTTCGATCAAGCCGGGCGCCACGCAGTTGACGGTGATGGCGCGCTTGGCCAGTTCCAGCGCCAGGGCCTTGGTGGCACCGATGATGCCGGCCTTGGCCGCGCTGTAGTTGACTTGGCCGCGGTTGCCGATCAGCCCCGAGACCGAGGCCAGGGTGACGATGCGGCCCGGCTGGCGGCGCTGCACCAGCGGCATCACCAGCGGATTGAGGACGTTGTAAAAGCCGTCCAGATTGGTCTGTAACACGATGTCCCAATCCTCGCCCGACATGGCCGGGAAGGCGTTGTCGCGCGCCACGCCGGCGTTACACACCACGCCGTAATAGCAGCCATGGGCCGCGATATCGGCTTCCAGCGCGGCCGCGCTGGCGGCGCGGTCGCCGATGTCGAAGCGCAGCACGCGGGCCGCCCGCCCCAGCGCGACGATCTGCGCCGCCACCGCGTCGGCCTGCTCCACCTGGCTGCGGCAATGCAGCGCCAGGTCGTAGCCGTCGTGAGCCAGGCGCAGCGCGATGGCCCGGCCGATGCCGCGCGAGGAGCCGGTGACCAGCACGGTTTGGGGATGACCGTGTTTGTCGATCTTAGCGTTCATATTCATGCCGCGCCTTCATTGGAATGTCCCTGCAAAAAATCGTGAACGTTATCTGGCTGGAAAACCGTCACCGTGGCGCTGGCCACATCGGCCAGCGGCTCGGGGCCGATTTCCTCGATCCGGCATTCGAACGCGCCCAAGCCATTGTCGCCCTGCATGGCGCGGTGCACATGCACGTGCAGCACGCTGCCCGTCGCGAACCGCTCGCGCTTGACTTCATAGCGGCGCGCGCCCAGCAAAAAGCCCACCTTGACCGGCTCGCCGCGCAGCAGCGCTCCGTAGCCGGCATGGGCCGCGATGGCTTGCGCCATATATTCGATGCCGACCCAGGAGCCGACTCCGGCGCCGTCGAAGAATTGGCTGTGCGCCCCGATCGTCAGCTGCGCCACCAGATCGTCGGCGTCGGCCGAGATCAGGCGGTCGAGCAGCAGCATCGGCCCGCTGTGCGGCACCAGTGTGGCGATTTCCGGCCAGCTCATGACGCCCGTCCCAGCACCAGCGCGGCGTTCGAGCCGCCAAAGGCGAAGGAGCTGCTCAGCGCCCAGCGCAAAGGCCGGCCCAGGGCCGCGCCCGGCGCCACCAGATTCAGCGCTGGCAGCGCCGCATCGGCCACCCCATCCCACAGGTGGGGCGGCAGACGGCCGCGCGGGTTATCGTCCTGCATGGCCAGCCAGCATAGCGCCGCCTCCACCGCCGCCGCCGCGCCCAGCGTATGGCCGGTGAACGGTTTGGTCGAGCTCAGCGCCACGTCGGGCGCGAACAGCGACGCCACCACGCGCGCTTCCATGGCGTCGTTCTGCGGCGTGGCGGTGCCGTGCAAATTGATGTAGTCGATCTGCGCCGGCGCGATGCCGGCCCGGCGCAGCGCCTGCGTCATGGCCAGGGCCGCGCCGGCGCCGCTGGGGTCGGGCGCCGAGATATGGTGGCCGTCGGACGACTCGCCCCAGCCGGCCAGCGCCACCGCGGCCGGCTCGCGGCTCATCAAAAACAGGGCGGCGCCTTCGCCGATATTGATGCCGCTGCGGTTCGCGCTGAACGGATTGCAGCGCGCCGCGCTGACCGATTCGAGCGCCGAAAAGCCGGCCACGGTGAAACCGCACAGGGAATCGACGCCACCCGTGAGCACCGCGTCGCACAGCCCCATGCCGATCAGCCGGGCCGCGCTGGCCATGGCCTTGGCCGCCGACGAGCAGGCGCTCGAATGGACATAGGCCGGACCGTCGCTGCCCAGTTCGGCGGCCAGCGTCTGCGCGGCCGAGCCCATTTCCTGGCGTGCATATTGAAAGCCGTCCGGCAGCGCGCCTTCGGCCAGGTAATGGCGCAAGGCGCCCTCGGTTTCGGCGATGCCCGAGGTGCTGGTGCCGATCACCACCCCGACCCGGTGCGCGCCGAAACGGGCGATGGCGTGGTCCACCTGGGGCCGGATCTGGGCCAGCGCGGCCAGCGCCAGCCGGTTGTTGCGGCTGCGCTGAGACGGCGCCAGATGGGCGTCCGAGGACAGCCCGGCCGCCACCCGGCCCAGCGCCAGCACGCGGCCGGGCGAATAGGCATCGCTCGCGGCCACGCCGCTCTCGGCGCGCTCCAGCAGGGCGGCCTTGATGGCGGCATGCGTGTCGCCCAGCGCGCACACCAGGGCGCAGTGATTCAGATAAAACATCGTCGCTTCCGAAAAAACATCCTTCAATCGATCCGCCACGCGGCGCGCCGCGCCGCCTTACGATCCGTCCGGCGCGGACTGGATCGTCAAGCGGTAATGGTAACGCAGGTTCTCCAGCACCACCGTGCCGCTCCAGCGCGGATGGGCGCTGTAGTCGATGCGGGTGACCGGCACCCCGTCCAACGACAGGGTGCGCCGCATGCCTTGCTCCTCGATGCGCCAGCCGGCCGGCAGCGCGGCCTGGATCGCCGCCGCCGGCCACAGGGTCAGTTGCATATCCTCCAGCACGTCCTCGGCGCGCACCTGGGCCGGCAGCATGAAGTGGCGCCAGGTGCTCAGTTCCTTGCCGTCGTAATGGAGCGAGAGCACGCGCTGGCCCAGCGCCAGGCCGACCAGGTCGAGCTGGCCGGGGTCCACTTCCAGGGCGGCGTCAAGCTCGTCGATGCGCCCGCCGCGCTCGACCCGCAAGTGCTGCTGCACGCTGATGCTGTGACCCAGCGCGGCCGGCGCGAGCCTCAGTCCCAGCCGGGCCGGCGCCGGGGCCGGCGGCGCGCTGGCGCAGCCGGCCAGCAGCGCAACGAGCAGCGCCACCGTCAGCGCGCCGGCCGGCCTCACACCGGCGCGCACAAGGTCTCCAGCGCGGCCAGCCGGCGCGCGGTGTCCTTTACATAGGGGTTGCCCTGGTCCCAGGCATACCCGGCCAAAATGGCGGCGATCATGCGCCGGATATCCGGCTGCTGGGTTGGATGGAAAATGATGTTTTGAAAGCCGCCCGCATACCAGGATTCGACAAAGGCGCGGAAGGTGTCCACCCCCTGGCGCAGCGGCGCGCCGAATTCGGCCTGCCAGTCCACCGTCTCGCCGGCGAAATGGCGTTGCAGCGCGGCGGCGGCCAGGCTGGCCGATTTGAAGGCGATCGTCACGCCGGACGAAAACACCGGGTCGAGGAACTCGCCGGCGTTGCCGAGCAGCGCATAGCCCTGGCCCCACAACCAGTCCACATTGGCCGAGTAGCCGACGATTTGGCGCGCCGGGGTGTCCCACATGGCGTTGGCCAGCAGCGCGCGCAGCGAAGGGTCTTCGCCCACGATGGCGCGCAGGCGCTCGATCTCGCTGCCCCGGTAGCTCGCCAGAAAAGCGGTTTCGGCCACCACCCCCAGCGAACAGCGCCCGCCCGCCAGCGGAATGGTCCAGAACCAGACATCGCAATGCTGTGGATGGACCGTCACGCGGATCTTGTTGCGGTCGAAGCCAGGCTCGCGGATGCCGTCCTCGATATGGGTGAAAATGGCGCCGCGCACCGGGAAGTTGGACGGCTTTTCCAGTTTGAGCAGGCGCGGCAAAATACGCCCGAAGCCACTCGCGTCCAGGATGAACTGGGGCGCCACCTGATACACCCGTCCGTGCGGGTCGCGCACCGTCACGCGCGCGCCGCGGCCCTGCTCCGGACAGGCCAGTTCGACCGCCGTCACCTCGTGCTGGAAGCGCACTTCGGCGCCGAAGCGCTGCGCTTCCTTGGCCAGCAGGTGGTCGAACTCGGCGCGCTGCACTTGGTAAGTGGTGCCCCAGCCGGGGCTGTGCTTGTCGCGGAAATCGAAGGCGGTGTAACGCCCGTTGCGCATGAAGGCGGCGCCGTTTTTGAACTGGAAGCCCGCCTCCACCACCGCTTGCAGCATGCCGGCCTGCTCCAGATAGGCCATGCTTTGCGGGAGCAGGCTCTCGCCGATGGAAAAGCGGGGAAACAGCTCGCGCTCGAGCATGAGCACCTGGCGGCCCTGCTGGCGCAGCAGCGCCGCCGCCACCGATCCGGCCGGGCCGGCGCCGACGATGAGAATGTCGACCTGTTCGAGCGAAACGGAGGAGTCGGGCACGCCGGCCGGCGCCAGCGCCGTAAATTCAGCTTGCTCGGTTTGCTGCTGTTGCTGTGACATGATTGCCTTCAGTGGTAACGCCAAAACAGGGAACGATCAGCCACACCAGGGCGGTGCCGATCAACATGGTCAGGCCGAACGCTTGCAGCGCCGGGGTCTTGCTCAAGCCGAGTAGGCCGAACGAGAGAATGGTATTGGCCGCCGACAGGCCGACGGCCAGCCAGGCGGTGCGCTCGCGCCGGTCGGGATGCTCCTGCATGAAGATGCCGTAATCGACCCCCACCCCGAGCAGCAGCATCAGCGCCAGCACATGGAACAGCTGGAGATGCTGGTTTGCGAAGCCGAGCAGCGCCAGCGTGGCCACGCTGGCCAGCGCGGTGGGGGCCAGCACGCGCCAGGCGCGGCGCCGGTAGCGCGGCAACAGCAGCGCGAACACCACCGCGTAGGCGCCCAACACCACCAGGCCCATATAGGCGCGGTAGCGGCCCAGCACGGAGGAAATTTCGCCCACCTTGTCCACCCACTGCACCCCTTCCAGTCCCGGCGCGACTTGCTTGAGCTGAGCGATGCCAGCGTAATCGAGCCCGCGCAAGGCGACGATGCTGGCATAGCCGCCATCCACCTGGCCCAGCCACAAATGGCGCCAAGGCTCGCTGGCCGGGGTCTGCAAAAACGCGTCCACGGTGAGCGCCGCGCCGGCCGCCTTGAGCTGGGCCACGGTGTCGGCCACCCACTGCCCGTCCTCGCCGATTTGCGCGGCCAGCGCGTCGAGCGGGCCGCCCGGCTGCATCAGCTTTTGGTCCAGCAGCGCGCGCCGGGCCGTTTGGGTCGCGCCGGAAGGCACCCAATTCGAGATCGCCTGGTAGCCGCTGATGCGCCGGGCCGCCACCATCGGCTCGAGCCGCGCCTTGAGCCGCTCTTCGCGCGCCAGCACGGCGTCGGCCGTGGCGCCCCGCACCAGGTAGTACTGGACCGGGGTCGGCGCGTCGAGCAGTTTGCCCAACTTGATTTGATCGCTCACCAGATGCTTGGGCGGATTTTGCAGCAGGCGGATGTCGTCGTTGACACCCAGCCGCGCGATGCCGGCCACGGCCAGCGCGCCAAACAGCACGGCCGCGACCAGGCTGGCACGGTTCGGCCCCAGCAGCGGCCAGCGCGTCAGCAGCGCGCCGTAGCGCCGCGCCAGCGCGCCACTGTGCAAACTGGCGCCGCCCACCAGCAGCGGAAACCAGCACAGCACCGTCAGCCAGGCGAACACCAGGCCGAGCGCCGAAAACAGCGCCATCTGACGCAAACCGGGAAACGGCGTCAGCGCCAGGCCCAGGTAGCCGATCACGGCCGCCAGCAAGGTCAAAGTCAGCCCCGGCAGCAGCTTGCGCAGCAGCGCGCGCGAATCGAGCGCCGGGTCGGCGCCCAGGCGGTTGCACAGGAAGTAAATGCCGTAGTCCTGGGCCACGCCGATCAAGCTGGCGCCAAACACCAGCGTTAACAGGTGGACCCGTTCGAACAGGATCCAGCACAGCGAAAAGGCGCCCAGGCAGCCGATGCCGATCGAGAGCAGGATCAGGGCGATCGGTTTGAGCGAATGGAAGGTAAACCACATCAGCAAGATGATGCCGATCAGGGAGCCGATACCGATGGTGGAGACTTCGCCGCTGGCCTGGCTGCTGGCGGCGGCCGCATGCAAGATCACGCCGGCGCTAATCACCTCCACCTGCGGCAAGGCCGCGCGCGCCGCGCCGGCCGCCTGCGCCAGCAGCGGCAGCACACGCTCCTGGGCCGTCATCGACAGGGCCGGCAATTTCAAGGTCAGCGGCAGCAGCACATATTGGCGGCCCGCGCCGGCCACGAACAAATGGCCGTCGCGCGGGCGCACCGGCGTTTCGCGCGCCCGCTCCTGGACCCAGCCGCCGAACAGGCCGAAGGGATCGTCGCGCCAGACGCCCGGTTTGGGGCCGCCGAACGGCGCATACAAGGCGCGCAGGGCCGTGTCGAGCCAGAACTGGGGCGGCTCGCGCCGCAATTGATCCTCCTGTTCGGCGGTCAGCAGGATCTGGCGGTGCGCTTGAAACAGGGCCAGCCAGTCGCTTTGGGTCTGCTGGTCGACCCGGGTCGCCTGGAACAACTCCGGGTGACGCGCCAGTACCGCGCTGTACGCGTCGGCGGCGCGGGTGGCGTCGTGCCAGTCGGGCGCGCCGATCAGCAGCACCAGGCGTTGCTGGGCCGCGTCCACCATATGGGTAAACGATTGCTGGAGCACGGGGTCGCGCTCCTGCACCGGCAGCAGGGCCAGAATGTCGGTGTCGGGCACGATGCGCTTGCCCAGCCACAGATAGGCGTTATGCCCCAGCAGCAGGCACACCACCAAGGCCCACAGCATGGCGTAACGGCGCTGGCCGCTCAAAATAGCGCCGCCTCTTCCGCCGTCATGGCGCCCGCGCCGCTGACCATGGCGGAGAACACGATGTCGGTGCGGTCGGCGCCGGCGTCGCCCATGGTGATGTGCTTGACGTAGCTGCCGCCTTCCAGGGTGATGGCGCCAACCGCCTTGGCCAGGGCCGGCGCGCGCGCCTTGAGCGCCACCTGCCAGGCGGTGGCGTCGGCAGTGCCGTCCACCTCGAACAATTTGTCGAGCTGGCCCAAGTCGCCGGCCAGCATGGAAAACAGCACGCCGTTGATCATGCCGACCACCGGTTCGGTCTTGGCGTCCATCCGCATCGCCACCCGTTCGCCCTGATAATGGACGATCTCGTCGCGCGTGAGGCGCAAAGTGTTCGGAAACGGTTGCAGGGTACGCCACAGCACGCCCTTGCCGGCCACTACGCAGAAACGGCCGTTCGAGGCCAGCGGCTTTTTCATGCCGGCCAGCGTTTTGGTTTGGTCGAAGCGGCCGCACATCACGCCCGGCTTGGCCAGCATGGCCGAGATCTTGGCCACCGGCGCGGCGGCGCGGGCTGGAGCGCACAGCATGAGGGCGGCCAGCATGAGGGTGACCAGCGAGGCCGCCAGGGTCGATGGGCGCGGTGTCATGCCTGTTGTCATGCGTGGGGTCATGCGTGGGGTCATGCGTAATGTCATATCGGTTCGATTCCTAATTTTTGAAACAGGACGGGCGGCGAGACGAAGCACATTTCGCCGTCGGCGATGCGCACCGCCACCTGGGTGGTGCTGGCCCGGTTCAGGCGCTGGCCGGTGGCCGCGTCGCTGATCAGGTATTCGATGCGCAGCCGGCTCTCCCACTCCACCAGGTCGGCGCGCAGCAGCAGGCGCTGGCCGAACCGGGCCGGTGCCACATAGCGCAGGTGCATGTCGATCACCGGCCAGGCATAGCCGGAAGCTTTCATGTCGACGTAGTTGTAGCCGATCTGGTCTAGCAGCGCGCAGCGCACCACTTCCAGATATTTGACGTAGCGCCCGTGCCAGACGATTTCCATCGGGTCCAGGTCGAAGAACTGCACCTGCATCTCGACTTCGGCGTGCCAGCGGCTGGCCACCCCGCCCTTGCCGCCGGCCTTACGCATACAGTTCCCAGGCACGGGCGCGTATGCGCGTGAGCAGCAGCCGCAAGTCCGGCTCCAGGCGGCGGTCTTCCTCGACCGGGGCGATGTCGGCGCCCAGGCTGTTCATCATGGCGGCCAGCGCCGTCCCGGGTTGCGCTGCCGGATCGACCCGGCAGCGCAGCCAGACGCCCTGGCGCACGGCGATCAGCAGCGCCGCCACCACCTGCTCGGTCAGTTCCAGCACCCGCAAACAGTCGCGCGCGGCGATGGTGCCCATGCTGACCTTGTCCTGGTTGTGGCATTCGGTCGAGCGCGAGAACACCGATGCCGGCATGGTCAGCTTGAGCGCTTCGGCGGTCCAGGCCGAGGCGCTGATCTGAAGCGCCTTCAAGCCATGGTTGATGGCCGCGCGCGGGCCTTCGGCGCCGGACAGATTGGCCGGCAAACCGTGGTTGTAGCGGCTGTCCACCAGCAGCGCCATTTGCCGGTCCAGCAGGTCGGCCAGATTGGCCACCGCGTTTTTCATGCCATCCATGGCAAAAGCGATATGGCCGCCGTAGAAGTGACCGCCGTGCAGCACGCGCTCGTTGTCGGCATCGATGATCGGGTTGTCGTTGGCGCTATTGAGTTCATTTTCAATCGCGCCGCGGAAAAACGGCAGCGCGTCGGCCAGCACGCCGATCACGTGCGGCGCGCAGCGGATCGAATACCGGTCCTGCAAGCGCTTGCCGTTGCGTTCCCACTGATCGGTGGGCAGGTCGTGGCGCAGCCAGGCCGCCACTTGCTGCATGCCGGCGTGCGGTTTGACGGAAAACAGCGTCTGGTCGAAATGATGGGCGTTGCCATCGAGCGCGAACGAGGCCATGGCGCTGATGCGGGTGCACAGGCGGCTCAGATAGTCGGCCCGTTCGTAGGCCAGGCAGGCCAGCGCCGTCATTACGGCGGTGCCGTTCATGATGGCCAGTCCCTCTTTCGGGCGCAGCCGCAAAGGGGCGATGCCGGCCTCGCGCAGGGCCACGGCGGCGTCCACCTGCTGACCGTCGCGCCACACTTCGCGCTCGCCGCACAGCACCGCCGCCAGATAGGACAGCGGGGTCAGGTCGCCGCTGGCGCCAACCGAGCCTTCCGACGGAATCAGCGGCAGCAGGCCGGCTTGCAGCAGGCGCGCGATTTGCTCGAGCAGCTCGACGCTCACGCCCGAAAATCCCTTGCACAACGAGGCCAGGCGCACCGCCATCACGGCCCGGGTCTGGGCCGGAGTGAAGTACTCGCCCAGGCCCACGCCATGGTAGGTATATAGATGATGCGGCAGCTCGGCCACCAGCTCGGGCGGCACGGTCACGGTGCAGGAATCGCCATAGCCGGTGGTCACGCCGTAAATGGTGCCGTCCTCGCGCAGCAAGCGGTCGAGGAAATCGGCGCCGCGCGCGATGGCGGCCCGAAACGCCGGGTCGGCCGACACGGTGGCGTCGGCCTCGCCGCGCGCGATGGCGGCGATGTCTTCGATGCTCAGACGGTCGCGGTCGAAGCGCACCGCGCGGCGGGTGGTGGAAAGGTCAGCGAGATGCATCGGATTGGTCCAGTCGGGGGTCGTGCCAAAAGTCGTAAAAATTGAACCATTGCAGGGGCGCCCGCAGGCAAAAATGCTCGAGCCGGGCGGCGTAGTCGGCGGCCAGCCCGGCCATGGCTTGCTCGCGCTGCTGGCGCGGCAGCCGCACGGCCGAGCGAAACGGCTCGAAGTGAATTTCCGAGCGGGCCCCGCGCGAGAGCGAAAACAGCAGATAGACCGGACATTGCAGCACGCTGGCGAGCACGTAAGGGCCGACCGGAAAGGCGGCCGGCCGGCCCAGGAAGCTGGCCAGGGCCACGCGCGGGCGGGGCGCCACGGGGACCCGGTCGCCGGCGATCACTACGAATTCGCCGCGCGCCACGCGCTCGGCCAGCAGCATGGCGGTGACCGGCGACATGTCGGTCACCTGCATCAAATTGAGCTCGCTGTCCGGATTGAGGCGGCCCAGCATGCGGTTAAAAGCGCGCGCGTGCTTGGTATGCACCAGCACCGTGAGCTTGAAGCCGGCGCGCCGGCGCGAGAGCACCCGGCACAATTCGAGGTTGCCCAGGTGGGCGCAGATCAGCAGGCCGCCACGGCCGCCGGCGATCGCCTCGGCCATCACCTGTTCCCCCGACAGGCTCACCTGCTCGAGCGGATAAAGTCCGCCCCACAGCAGCATTTTGTCGAGGATGCTTTCGGCAAAAGCGCCGAAGTGGCGCAGCACGCCACCCAGGCCGGGACCGGGGCCGGAGCCGGAGCCGGGACCGCAATCGGCCGCATGGTCGGCCACCCGGCGCAGATATTCGGACGAGGCGCGCCGCGCGCGCGGCTTGGTCAGCACGTACCAGCCCAGCACCGGATAGAGCACCAGGCGAAACGGCCAGCGTCCGAACACGCGGCAGATCCAGAACAGCAGGCGCATGCCGGCCACGAAGCTCACCTCGTCGATGGCCGCCCAGTGCTTCGGCACGCCCTTCATCGGCGCCGCCAATTGCGCGCCAGCAGGCGCGGCGCGCGCGCCAACATGCCGAAAAAGAGCACCGTGTGCATGCGTGTGATAAGCAGGTTGTCGCGCCACAGGCGAAAGTGCGACACGCCGTCGCTCGGGTAACCCACCTTGGTCGGCAGGTTGATCACTTCCACCCCGTCCCAGTACAGCCGCACCAGGATGTCGGTGTCGAAATTCATGCGCGCGCCGAGCCGGGTCCGCCCCGCCAGCGCCAGGGCCGGCGCCAGCGGGTAGAGCCGGAAGCCGCACATGGAGTCGCGGATTTGCAGCGACAGGGTATTGATCCAGACCCAGACATGGGTGGCGTAGCGGCCGTACAGGCGGGCCGCCGGCACCGAGGCATCGTACACCGGGCAGCCGGCGATCACCGCGTGCGGATGCTGGCGGGCCAGCGCGACAAAACGCGCCGCGTCGGCCACCGCGTGCTGGCCGTCGGCGTCGATTTGCAGCACGTGGCTGTAACCGAGTCCGGCGGCGCGGCGCATGCCGCTCAACACCGCCGCGCCCTTGCCCTGGTTGCGCCCATGGCGCACCAGCAGCACGCAGCCCTGCCCACCCGCCGTGAGCCGGTCGAGTTCGGCCGCGCAAGCCGGTTCGCTGCCGTCGTCGACCAGGATGCACACCAGACCTTGCAGCAGCAGCCTCGCCACCACGGCGCCGACCGCGCGCTCGTGGTTATAGACCGGGATCACCGCGCATACTTTAAGCATGGCCGGCGCAGCTAAATTTGCCCGTGTTGGCGCCGATGTCCACCAGGCGCCGTGGCGCGGTGGCGAAGACGTCGGGCAAAATGTCGGCGAAAGAGGTGTCGGAATAATGGTGGTCGAAGGCGAACCGGCTGGACCTGGCCGGCTCGGGCAGCTGCGCCATGGCCTGATACAGGGTGGGCCAGTCGCCCAGCATGCCACGCTTCCAGGCGTAGCGCACGCACTGAAACACCATCGGTCCGAAGGCGATCTTCTGGGCTTCGTAGCGGGCCGCGAAGGTGGTCTGGCCGGGCGGCGAAAAATTCTTGTCTAGCATGGGCGCTCTGGAGGTGAAAGATCGGCGGGGCCGAATAATATACGTCCGCTGGCGTGCTGGCCAGAGGCCGATACATAGCGAAATTGCAGGCAGTTTTTGTGCGGATCGTGCTGTAGCTCCAGGCGCACCGACTGTTCGGGTTGAATCACATGCTGGAACTTGAGCGCGTGGACGCCGCAAAAGCGGGGCGGCAGCGCGAAATACTGGCGCCCGTAGGCGATCGCCCAATCGAGCTGCACCACCCCGGGCAAAATGGGGGCGTCGCTGAAATGCCCCTCCAGGTACAGCAGCTCGGCCGGCACGGTCAACTCCAGCACCACGCGCAGCGGCGCGCTTTCCAGCAGCAGCCAGCGCGGCCGGCGCGGTGGCGCCGGGACCGGTGCGGCCTTGCCGAGCGATGCCATGAGCGCGGCCTGGGTGGTTTTTCCCTGCCCGTTGAGCGGCATGCGCTCCAGGTAGCGCCAGCGGCGCGGCAGCGCCAGCGGATCGACCGCGCCGCCCAAGGCCGCGCGCAGGCGCCGGTTCATGGCCAGTTTGCCGTCGGCGGCCAGTTGGGCGCGACCGGCCGCAGTTAGCACCACGAACGCGGCCAGCGTGTGGCGCACCCCGGGCACCGGATCGCACAGCGCCACGCGCGCCTCGCCCACCGCGTCGTGGTTCAGCAGGGCCGCTTCGATGGCGTCGAGCGAGATGCGCTTTTCCTCGATTTTGACGATACGGTCGGCCCGCCCCAGCAGCATGAAGCGCTGGCCGCCGCTGGCCATGGCGCGGTCGGACAGGCGCAGCCAAGCGCTGTCGGGCAGGTGCGGCGAGCGCACCTCGAGCAGCTGGCCCGGCTGGCTCAGGCGCCAGCTCACGCCGGGGAAGGCTTGCCACGATTCGTCACTGCCGATGCCGCGCTGGCGCCAGGCCATGCCGCCCGTCTCCGAGCTGCCGTAGACTTCCACCGGCACCTGCTCGAGCAGCCTGGCGCAGCGAAGCGCCGCCTCGGGCGCCAGCGGGCCGCCCGAGGAAAACACGGCGCGCAATTGGCCGCGCGCGCCGGCCCAGTCCAGGTGCTCGGGCAAGCGTTTGAGATGGGCCGGACTGGCCACCAGCACGCAAGGTCGCCGCGCCAGCAGCACGGCCAGCGCTTCGGGCGCGCTGACGCTGTCGGCGTACACGGGCCGGCCGGCGGCCAGCGGCCACAACACCTTGAACAGTAAGCCATAAATGTGCTGGTGCGAGACGGTGGCCAGCACCGCCGCGCCGGCCGCCTTGTGGCCGAACAGGGCTTCCAGGGTGGCCACTTCGCTGGCCAATTGGTCCAGCCGTTTGGCGATCGCCTGCGGCGCGCCGGTGCTGCCGGAGGTGTGCACCACCAGAGCGGGGAACGCGGGGTCGAGCGCATGCGGCCGCACCGTGGAGCCGGGCACCTCCGGCGGTGGGCTCAGGGGCGCCAGCGCGGCGGGAAAATCGCCCAGAAAGCCATCCACCTTGACCGCCAGCGCGGCGCAGCTGGCGGCCAGCGTGTCGGCGCTCAGCCAGACGGTTTTGCCGGCCTGCCAGGCGCCTAGCAAAGCGGCGCCAAATTCCAGGCTGTCTTCCAGATACAGGGCGAAATGGCGGCCCGGCCGCGCGCGCAGCAGCGCGCTCCAGTCGCGCATGCGCGCGCAAAAATGGCCCAGCTCGCAGGCCGCGTCCGCGCGCCAGCCCACCGTCTCGGACGGCGGGCGCGCCGCCAGCCGCAAGGCCAGCCCCGCCACGAGGTCGGGCGCATACAAGGGCGCGGCATCGGCATAAGCATCGGCGCCGACGGCGCGGTCCGGCTCAAGCATGGTGCCGCCGCTTGAAACGCTGGCGCAGCAGCCATTCGGCGCCGAACAGCATGCCCATCAAGGCATAGGCGATGACGCCGGTGTACAGCGACCACACCGCCGCCGAGGCCCACAGCGCGGTGCCTAGGGCGATGGCGCCGTTGACGATGAAAAAACCGCACCAGACCTGGGTCACGCGGCGCGTGTAAGCCACCGCGGCCGGCGGCAGATGCGGTTCGCGCAGGCGCGCCAGGCGCTCGATCATGGAGGGCGGCGCGGCCAGGCTGTAGCCGAACGCCGCCAGCAAGGCGGCGTTGACCAGCACCGGATACAGTTTGAGCGGCAGCAGCAGATTGCTCCAAGTCGCGCAGCCGACCAGCACCAGCGCGCCGGCCACCGACCAGCGCGCCGCCGCGCTCAGCTTGAGCGACGGCAGGCGGGTGGCGGCGGCCAGCAGCAGGATGCCGGCCAGCCAGCGCGGCTCGATCCGGCCGTGGCCGAACCAGATCGCCAAGGGATACAGCAGCGTTATACAGGCCGTCAATACACTTAACCACATAGCTTTATGCCGCTTGCTCCGTGCTCATGGCCGACAGGGCGTCAACCACGTCGCCGATGGTGCGAATGGTCTTGAACACTTCCGGCTGCAAGCGTTTGCCGGTCAGCTGTTTGAGTTTGACGGCCAGGTCGACCGCGTCGATGCTGTCGATATCGAGTTCGGCGTACAGGTTCGACTGCCCCGTCAGGGCCGCCGGGTCCAGCTCGAACATCTCGGCCAGCAGGTCGATCACCCACGCTTGCAACTGGGCGTGGCTCATGTCATGTAGGTCCACCAGGTTTGCCATTTCGTGCTCCTTACTTCTTTCTGTGACTGTCGATCATGGCCGCCAGCGCGCGGACCGAGGCGAAGTGGCGCCGCGTGTCTTGCGAATCGGCCGACAGGGAGATGCCGTACTTCTTTTGCAGCGCCACCCCGAGTTCCAGGGCGTCGATCGAGTCGAGGCCGAGCCCCTCCACGAACAGCGGCGCATCGGTGTCGATATCGTCGACGGTCATATCCTCCAATTGCAGGACTTCGATGATGAGTGTCTTGACTTCCTGTTCAAGCATGGCCGTGGCATTTTCCCGTGAAGTAGTGTTGCAGGTAAGTGGTCAGGGCGCGCGCCGCCAGCACTTCGGCGCCGTCGTCTCCGATAAAGTCGTCAATCGCCAGGTCGTCCTGCACCTCGATGCGGAAGGCGGCCCGGCGCGGCGGCACGCGCCACCATCGTTCGCCCTTGCCCAAGGTGGGCGGGTGGCAGCCGATCAGCACCGGCGTCATGGCGCGCCGTCCGCGCACGGCGATATTGGCGGCGCCCCGTTTCAGGGTGATGACGCCGTCGCGCGGGGTGCGCGTGCCTTCCGGGAAAATGATCAGGTTATTGCCGCGTTCCAGGGAGGCCACGCATTGGGCCACCAGTTCGGCACCGCCGGCGTTGTTGATGTAGCCGGCGGCGCGCACCGGCCCGCGGGTAAACAGGTTGTTCCACAGCTCGGCCTTGACGATGCAGTCGGCCCGCTTGACGAACGCCATCAGGAACACCGTGTCGATCAGGGTCGGATGGTTGGCCAGGATCAGCAGGCCGCCGCGCTCGAGCTTTTCCAGGCCGCTCACCTGGTAGCTGAGCACGCCCAACAGCCGCAGCATGCCGAGATAGGCGCGAAAGGTCAGCCGTATCACGGCGCGCGCGGCGGCCACGCGGCGCTGGCGGCGCCAGATCAGCAGATGAAGCGCCGGGAAAACGGCGACCCGCAGCAGCAGGCCGCCGACACCGAAGGCGGCGAAACCGAAACCGGTGGCCAGCGTGCGCCAGGCGCGCCCTACCCGCTCAAACATCACGGCTCCAGCGCCAACGGCGGGCGTCGGCCACCCGTTCCAGACAGGTCTGGCCGGACAGCTGAAAGCGCAGCACGTCCAGCCCGCCCGGCAGGCCGGCAGACGGCGCGGCGGTGCGCTCGGCTAGCCAGCTGAGGGCGATCGGATCGGCCGCCGCCGGCACCATTAGCCAGGCCCAGGCATGCGCCTGCTCGGCGCAATCCTCAAATTCGGCGAACGGCGCCGGCAGCGGGCAATCGCAAGCGACCAGCAGCACCTGCGGGGCGCCGTCGGCCAGCAAGCCGCAAGCCTCGATCACGGCATGTTCGACCGTGCTGGCGCCGGCCGCCAGGGCCACGTGATGGGCGCGATCGGCGCGGGCGATCGAGAACAGGCCGGCGCTGGCGTTGTGGACGGCCATGCTAAAGGCGGTCGGCGAGAGCGGCTCGCCGCGCGCCAGGTCGCTCAGCAGCTCGACGGCGCGCGCCACTTCGCCATGGCGCGAGCAAAACACGGTGGGCACCTCGCTCTGGCCTTCAAGGCAGGCATAGGCCACCTCCAGCGCCATCTTGCCGAGCAAGCCGGCGCGCCGGCGCAGCATGGGCGGCATGGCGCGCACGGCGGGATCGGCGCCGGCGCCGATGGCAAAAGGCGCGCGCGCCCACTCGGCCCAGTGCTGGGGCGCGGTCAGGCCGGGCGCCCAGGCGGCGTGCCGGGCAATTGAAAACCGAAGTTGAGGTGAGCGCATCACTGGTAAATCCCCGCACTGATAAAAAGGGGCGACCATGCGCCACAACGTCGCCACAGGCGGCAACGTTCTTTTCAAATTATAAACGAAGTGATTTCAATTGACTAAAATAAATATACTAGCGGCAACTAAACTTGTGGTTTTCGAGATGAATCGGGCGGCGCGGCCACACGCGGCGCGGCGCGCGTGACGCTTGCGGGGATAAAACGGCGCGCAAGGCTAAGAAAGCACCGATTGATTCTGGTGGATGGAAGTGGCAGTTGAAAAAGTCAGCCGGCAAGGCGCACATCGCAGCAATAGCGGCTATTGCGAGAATGTGCAAGGCCGCAGGCGTGGCTATTTTCAGCGCCAAGTGCGCCGCCATGAACGAATCAGTGCTTGACTCAACGCCATGGCGCCGTCGAGAGGCGCCGGAGCGTTAAAACACCCACAGCTTTTCGGCCGGCAGGTGCAGCCAATAGCGGCCCGCGTCCAGCTTGTGCTTGGAATAGGCGCGCAGCGTCAGATCGGCCCCCACTTCGCTCTTGAACAGGCATTCCCAGCGGTCGCCCAGGTACATGCAGGTCAGCAGCGGCAGCTCGATCGCGTTGGCGGTGGGCGCCGCGCTGATCTTCACTTCCTCGACCCGTATCATGCTGGTCGCTTCGCCGCCCGCATTGGCGCCGCGCGCGCTGCCGTGCAAGGTGGCGCCGCCCAGCTCCAGGCGCGCCCGCCCGCCGTCGCGCGACACCAGCTTGGCCGGCAAGCGGTTGTTACTGCCCATGAACTCGGCGGTAAACAGGGTGTCGGGCGTCTCGTACATGCTTTGCGGCGTGCCCTGCTGCTCGATCTTGCCGTTATTGAGTAGCAGGATGCGGTCCGAAATCGCCATCGCCTCGGCCTGATCGTGGGTCACCATCAGGGCCGACAAACCAAGCCGCACGATCAGCTCGCGCAAGAACGCGCGCGCCTCCTCGCGCAGCTTGGCGTCCAGGTTCGACAGCGGTTCGTCGAGCAGGATCACGGGCGGGTTGTACACCAGCGCGCGGGCGATCGCCACGCGCTGCTGCTGGCCGCCGGACAGCTGATGCGGATAGCGTTCGGCCAGGTGGCCCAGGCCCAACTGGCCGAGCACCTCCTTGATGCGCGCGGCGATCTCGCTTGAGCCCATCTTGCGCAGCTTGAGGCCATAGGCCACGTTGTCGAACACGGTTTTGTGCGGCCATAGCGCATAGGATTGGAACACCAGCCCCAAATTGCGCTGCTCGGCCGGCATTTCCAGCTTGGCGGCGCCATCGAACACGCGAAGGCTGCCGATGTCGATGGTACCGGCCTTGGCGCTTTCGAGCCCCGCCACCGCGCGCAGCAAGGTGGTCTTGCCGCTGCCCGAAGGCCCCAGCAAGGCCACCACCTCGCCTTTTTGCAGGTGCATCGACACCCCCTTCAAGATCGGGTTAGTGGCGGCGCCAGTGCCGTAGTCGAGATGCAGCTCGTTGACCGTCAATTCATTCATGGTGATTGTCTCGTTTTCAATGCTATGGTTTTAATTGTGCAGTTTGACGCCGAAGCGCAGGGCGATCCCCAGCCCGATCGCCACCAGCGTGATATTAATGAACGACAGGGCCGCCACCAGATCGGTCGAGCCGCCGGCCCACAGCGACACCAGCATCGCGCCGATCACTTCGGTGCCCGGCGAGAGCAGGTACACCCCGGTCGAATATTCGCGCTCGAAGATCAAAAACACCATCAGCCAGGCGCCCAACAGGCCGAAGCGGATCAGCGGCAGCGTGACATCGCGCGTGACCTGGCCGCGGCTGGCGCCCACCGCGCGCGCCGCCTCTTCCAGCTCCGGCCCCACTTGCAGCAGCGCGGTCGAAATCAGGCGCATGCCGTAGGCCAGCCACACCACCGAGTAGGCCAGCCAGAGCGCGAAAATGGTCGAGCGCACCTCGCGCAGCAGGGGGATCAGGTGGGCGCTCAGCCACAGGGCCGGCGCGTTGTCGCTAGCCTTGAGCAAGCCGTCGAGCCAGGCCGGCACGAACAGGAACACCCACAGGAAGGACAGGCCGGCCAGCAGGCCGGGCACGGCGCGCGGCACCAGCACGCTGTAATCGAGCAGGCGGGTGATGCCGTCCGGCTTGCGGTGCATGGCCAGCGCGATGGCGCAGTAGCAGACCACGGCCAGGGCGCCGCCCACCACGCCGATCAAGATGGTGTTGACGATACCGCGCACCAGCGAGGGCTGCTCCAGGATGTCGCGGAAGTGCTGGAGCGTGAGCACGTCGGCCAATTTCACCCCCTCGCCCCAGTACTGCACGAAAGAGCGCAGCACGATTCCCGACAGCGGGAACACGATGGTCAACAGCAGCCAGCCGGCCAGCAGCGCGAACGCCAGCCATTTCCATTTCCCAAGCGGCATGGCCTTGCTGCGCGCGCCCTTGCCCTTGATGGACACGTATTTGTTGGCCGACTTGAGCAGCCAGCGCTGCATCATCACCAGCGGCATGGTCACCATCACCAGGCATACCGCGACGGCCGCCATCAGGTGGTAGGACGGCGTGCCCAGCTTGTTGGTGAGCTTGTACAGATAGGTGGCCAGCACCAGATGGCCCTCCGGGTCGCCCAGCACCAGCACCAGACCGAACACCTCGAAACCGAGGAAAAACACCAGCACCCCGGCGTACGCCAGGGCCGGCACGATCATCGGCAGCGACACATTGAGCATCACTTGCAGGGGCGAGGCGCCGGCCACGCGGGCCGCCTCTTCGACGTCCGAGCCCAGGCTTTTCAGGGCCGAGGAGGCGTACAGATACACGTGCGGCACGTGCGTCAGGCCGGCGATCACCACAATGCTGGAGAGCGAGTAGATATTCCAGGGGATGAAGCCGAGCAGCTGCTTGACCCATAGCGAGTAAAAGCCCACCGGCCCCATCGATACCACGTAGCCGAAGCCCATCACCATCGGCGAGACGAAAATCGGCACCAGCAGCAGCGGCGCGATCAAGCCGCGCCCGGGCAGGTCGGTGCGCACCATCAGGAAGGCCAGCATGCCGCCCAGCGGCACGGCGATGGCGGCCAGACCGGCGGCCAGAATCAGGCCGTTTTTGAACGCCACGCCGAAATCGGGATCGTCGAAGATGAAGCGGTAGGCGTCGAAGCCGAACTGCTTGGCCGGCATGAAAAACGGCGCCGACAAGAAGCTTTGGTAGAAAATCAGGATCAGCGGAAGAAAAATGGCGACGCAGGCAAGCGTGACGACCAGGCCGCGCGGCCAGTTCAGTGGCGGCCGCGCGCGCGGCGGCAAGGCAGCAGTGTGCATGTACGTTATCCTGTAAAACGAAGGCCGCCGGCGCGGCGGCCATCTGGTCGATCTTGAAAAGGCGAGCGGGAGCCGGCGGCGCGGCCTGCGCCGCCGGCGTGCGGCGAGCGGTGGCCAAGTTATTTTTTGCCGGCCGACTCTTTCCATTGCTTGAGGAACGCCATGCGCTTGGCCGGTCCCAAGTACTGGAGGATCAAGGGATGCACCGGCACCGGCTTGACGTTGGCGGCACCGATTTGCTTGATCAATTCAGCCGACGTGGTTTCGCCCTTGACGTCGGCCCGGATCGCAAACAGCTTGGCGTCGTTGGCGATGATGGTCTGGCCGCGCTGCGAAAGCAGGTAGTCGAGCCACAGCTTGGCCGCGTTGACGTTCTTGGCGGCCTTGTTGATGAACAGGACGCGCGACAAAATCAGCGTGTAATCCTTGGGCAGCACTACTCCGATCGACGGATCGGTCTTGGCCCGCACCAGCGCGTAGGAGCCGAGCACGTTGTAGCCGATCAGGTTCTCGCCCGAGGAGATGCGCTCCATCATGGTGCCGGTCGATGACTGGACCCGCACCTTGGCTTCGCCGAAGGCGTGTTCGAGCTCCAGGAACTTGGGATTTTCGCGCGCGTCCTGGGTCATGAACAGGAAGCCGACCCCGGATTTTTCGATGTCGTAGGTGGTCACCTTGTCCTTGAACTTGGGCTGCGCGATCAGTTTGGCGAAGTCGGCGTGCGTTTGCGGCACTTCCTTGGCGTCGACCAGACGTTTGTTGTAGACGATGGCGGCCGGCTCGAACGTGGTGCCATAGGCCATATCGTCCCACACGGCCCACCCGGGAATCTTGGACGCTTCCACCGATTTATATTTGAGGGCGTAGCCATCGGAGGCCAGGCGCATCTGCAAATCCATGGCTGAGGACCACATGGCGTCGGCCGTGTTGCCGCCGGCCGCCACTTCCGAAATGAAGCGGTTGTACACTTCGGTCGAATTCATGTCGTTGTATTCGACGCTGATGCCGGGATAGAGCAGGTTGAAATCCTTGATCAGGGGGGCGGTGGCCTTGCTGTCGGTGGCGCCGTACACCACCAGCTTGCCCTCCTTGGTGGCGGCATCGACGATTTTTTGATACTCGGCCGGATAGCCCGGCGGGAGCGCGGCCTGGGCGGCCGAGGCGAATGCGATGACCGATGCGGCGACCAATGGGATGGCCAATGCGGCGGCCGTGGTGTGCTTGAAAATCATGGGTTGTCTCCGTTATTTTAAATTGTGGTTGTACTGCCGTGCAGCTTTACCGCATCAGACCCAGTTCGCCGGCGCGCTTACCGTAGTCCGTTACCGCTTGTTTCACATAATCGGTCAAGCGTGACCCGGTCAGGCGTGACCCGATCATTCCCGCCCCGCTCGGCCCCAACGGGTACAAGCCATACGCGGCGCGGATGTCGGCGAACCGCGGCGTGGCCAGCATGCGGTCGAAGGTGGCCACCCAGCGCGCGTAGTCGGCGTCGGCCACCTGCGGCCCCATCCAGAGGCCGCGAATGATCGGCCACACCACGTCAACGCCCTGCTCGCGCGCGGTCGGCACCGCCGCCAACGCGCCGGGCAGGCGCTGTTCGGACAGCACCGCCAGCACCCGGATGCTGGCGGCCGGTACGTTCAAGCTGGCCTCGGAGGCGTCGCCCGACACCACCTGCACGTGGCCGGCCTGCATCGCCGTGAAGGCTTCGCCGCCGCCCTCCAGCGCCACAAATCGCAGCACTTTGGGGTCGATCCCGGCCTGCTTGGCCACCAGCGCCATCTTCAACCAATCCTGGCTGCCGATGGTGCCGGAGACACCGATCAGCACTTGTTCCGGATGGCGCCGCAGCGCCGCCACCAGATCGGCCAGGTTGCGCATGGCGGAATCGGCGCGCACCGCGATCATGCCGTAATCGGCGCCCAGCGCCGCCACCCAGCGCACGTCGGCGCTGGTGGCCGGGCCGAATTTGCCCTGTGCCAGATTGAGCAACGAGCCGCCCGAGAATGCCACCAGCGTATCGGGCTCGGCGCGTCGCTGCGACACCAGCGAATGCCAGGCCACCGCGCCGATGCCTCCGGGCAGATAGCTGATGCGCATCGGCGCGGGCGAGTCGGCCGGCAGCGCCAGCAATCCCTTTTGGGCCAGTTTGCAGGTCAGGTCCATCGCGCCGCCGGGTTTGGAGGGCACGATGCAGTCGACCCGCGCCGGCGGCGCCGCCTGCGCGGTGGTCAATAGGGCCGCCGCCAGCATGGCCGACACGGGATTTTTCATCTGTTTGCTTTCGCTTCCACGGTGTGTGCCATCTTAGACCGCGCAAGCTTTCAATGCGCTTTCAGCGCGCGCCGCGCCGGAAAAAAAGCAGCGACGGCGCGGGCGGAGCGCACCGCCTCAGAAGCGGTGCTGCATGCCGGCCATGACGCCATGCTGGGCGTCGCCAAAGCCGGCATCGTCGCGCGATAGGCTGATCAACTGATTGTGTTTGGTCTTGGTGTAGCCGCCGGTCAGGTAGACATCGGTGCGCTTCGACAGCGCGTAACGCAGGCGTGCCACATACATGATCGGGTCGGCGTCCGTATTGGCGGCCACATTCTTGACGTCGACATAATAGACGGCGCCGGTCAGCGTGATCGCCTCCGTGCTCTTGTAACTAAGGCCGGTCCAGAAGGTATTGGCCTTCACGTCGGCGGTGAGCGCCTTGCCGGCCACGGTTTTGTAATTGCGCCCCACCAGATAAGCTTTCAATGGGCCGTTTTCGTACGTCGCGCCCAGGTGGTAGACGGTGGTTTTATCGCGCTCGCCGGTGGCCGGGACGGTATTGCCGTTGACCCGTTCGACGGTGGCCAGCAGATTGACAGGACCGGCGGCGTAGCTGGCGGCGGTGGCCATTTTGGCGCTGTCGGCGGTGCCGGTGGTTTGCTCGCCAAAGCCATAGGTGGCGCCGAACTTGAAGCCGCCCACCGCGCCGGTGTACTTGACCAGATTGTCGAACTGGGTGGTCATGCCGTATTTACTGGGGCCGGTGGCGCTGCCCGAGGTGGCCCAGGAATAGGACGGCGCGAAGCCGAGCGGATCGAACGGCAGCAGGAAATCGTACACACTGGTGAAGGAGCGGCCCAAGATCACTTTGCCGAAGCCGCCTTCCAGGCCGACATTGGCTTGACGTTTGAACAGCACGCCGTCCGAGGCGCCGGTATCGAGAAACAGTCCGCCTTCGAGCTGAAACACCGCCTTCAAGCCGCCGCCCAGGTCCTCGCTGCCGCGCAAGCCCCAGCGCGACGTGTTCATCCCGCCCGAATTGATGCGGGTGAGCGTGCCCCCGCCAGCCTTGGCGTTGTTGAGGTTTTCCACTCCCACATCGAGCAAACCGTAGATCGTGACCGAGGACTGGGCCTGGGCGGCGCCGGACACGGCCAGCAAGGCGGCGGCGAGGGATAAAACGCTTTTGTTCATGTTGGTGGTCTCCACAGATATAATTATTAGTGATGGGACTGATATAAATCAGAGCATCACTATAAAAGTGACTTCCTTTCAATTGCCTTTCAATATCTTGCATTGTTGCCAAATCGAGACAAAATCGCGCTCCCGACGGCGCCGCGTGGCCGAGGCGCGATGGCGGGCTTACACTGATTGTTTGGAAAAAACGACACGACATGCGCATCCTGCTAGTGGAAGACCATACCGAGCTGTCGCATTGGCTGACCAAGGCCTTGCGTGACGCCCATTTGACGGTCGAAACGGCCGACAACGGGGCCGACGCCGACGCCCTGCTGCATACCCAGGATTACGCGCTGGTGCTGCTCGACCTGACACTGCCGCGCATGGACGGGCTGGAAGTGCTCAAGCGCCTGCGCGCGCGCGGCGGCCCGCGTGGCAAGACGCCGGTCATGATACTGACCGCGCGCGGTGGCCTGGACGACCGGGTGCAGGGCTTGAACCTGGGCGCCGACGATTATCTGGCCAAGCCCTTCGAGCTGGCCGAGCTTGAAGCGCGGGTGCGCGCCCTGCTGCGCCGCAGCCAGGGCAACGAGGCGCTGGTGCACCACTGCGGCGCGCTCAGTTTCGACACCGTCAGCCGGATGTTCAGTTACATCGGCCAGGCGCTGGCGCTCACGCCGCGCGAACACGCCGTGCTCGAAGCGCTCATCACGCGCGCCGGGCGCGCCGTATCGAAGGAAAAACTGTTCGATGAAGTGTTCGCGCTGGCCGACGACGCCAACCTGGACGCGATCGAGTTGTACATCCACCGGGTGCGCAAGAAGCTGGAAAGCGACGCGCCCGACGCCGCCGCCATCACCACCTTGCGCGGCATCGGCTACCTGCTGCAACCACGCGTGGCGGCGGCGCGCTGAAACCCATGGCGCAAGGGGCGCCGGGCGCCCTGGGCAGTTTGCGCAGCCAGCTGCTGCGCTGGCTGCTGCTGCCCCTGGCTTTGCTGGTGGCGCTCAACGCGGTCTGGGTCTACCGCAACGCGCTCGACGCGGCCGACATGGCTTACGACCGCGCCCTGCTGGCATCGACCCGCGCGCTGGCCGAACGCGTCTCGATCCAGGCCGGCAAAGTGGTGGCCGACGTGCCCTACGTGGCGCTGGACAGCTTCGAGACCGACACCTTGGGCCGCATCTATTACAAGGTGACCGGCATCGGCGGCGAACTGGTGTCCGGCTACGCGGACTTGCCGCCGGTGCCGGCCAACGTGCCGCGCTCGGAAAACTATCCGGCCCTGGTGCGCTTCTATCACGCCAGCTACCACGGCCAGCAGGTGCGCATCGCCGCCTTGCTGCAACCGGTGTACGACGATTCCATGCGCGGCATCGCGCTGATCCAGGTTGGCGAAACGCTCGACGCGCGGCGCGGGCTGTCGAACCAGATCTTGTTCGACACCCTGCTGTGGCAAGCGGCCATGCTGCTGGCGGTGGCGACCCTGGTGTGGTTCGCGGTGCGCCTGGTGCTGCGACCGCTCACGCGGCTCAAAATCGCGGTGGAAACGCGCGCCCTGTCCGATCTGTCGGACGTGGACCCGGCCCTGGTGCACCGCGAAATGCGCCCTTTGGTAAGCGCCATGAACGGCGCCATGGGACGGCTGCAACACCTGATCGCCAGCCAGCGCCGTTTCATCGCCGACGCCTCGCATCAGCTGCGCACCCCGCTGACGGTATTGAAGACCCAAGCCGAACTGGCCATGCGCGAACTGGCGCGCCAGCCGGACGCCCTGTCCGACCCGGCCGCCCTGCGCGCCATCCTGACCAGCATCGCCGCCACCACCGATTCCACGGTCCACCTGGCCAACCGTCTGCTGGCGCTGGCGCGCATCGAGCACGGCGCCCAGAGCGCCACCACCACCCTGTCGCTATGCGAAGTGGTGCGCCAAGTGGCGCTGGAGGCGGCGCTGGCGGCCGTCACGGGCCGGATCGATCTGTCGCTGGAAGCGCGACATGCGGCGCCGGTGGACGGTCAGGCGCTGCTGCTCCATGAGCTGGTCGCCAACCTGGTCGACAACGCGCTGCGCTACACCCGGTCCGGCGGCGCGGTCACGCTGCGGGTGGGTCATGGGGGCGCCGGCCAAGCGGCCTGGATGGAAGTGGAGGACAGCGGTCCCGGCATCGCCGCGGCCGAACGCGAACGGGTGTTCGCGCCGTTTTACCGCGCCGACGCCACGTTGGCCAGCAATCCGGGCGGCGCCGGCTTGGGCTTGGCCATCGTGCGCGACATCGCCCTCTTGCATGGCGCCAGCGTCACCCTGGACCAAAGCGCGTCCGGCGGCTTGCTGGTGCGGGTGCGCTTTCCCCGCGCGCCGCACCGCCCGGCGCGAGGGGCCATCAATTAATCCGGCATGGCGATTAAATTGGTAAACACATATGCGCTGTCGTTGTAATCAAAATCGGCGCCCTGATATTGATAGGCTTGATCTTCAAAGCCGACATAGACGCCGGTTGGAATGCCGGAGGCCGGATCGCCACTGAACGGGGTCACGTAGACGCCGTTGGAATTGGCCGGCTGACCGCCCCCCACGATCAGCTTTTGCGACCACACGCCGGCGTTTTTCTCTGGAATCGACAGAAAGATGGACACCACATCGCCGGCGTTGACGTGACCAAAAATGATGTTGTTGCCATATTTCAGCTGGCGATTGCTTTGGCCGGTCCCACCCAGAAAAGCGCCGTTGGCCGCGACCCGGATATGCTCGTCGTTCGAGGTCTCGCTGCCGACGAAATACGCCACCACCGGCCCGGTGGACTGCGCCACGAATTTTTTCCATGCCTTGTTTTCGACGCCGGGCGTGGGATACGGGGCGAAATTGTCGGCATGGCTGTGTGCGGCGCAAACCATACCGGCCAATGCAAAGATCAATTTGTTAAGTTTCATGTGAAGTCCCTTTTATTAATGTTAATTTCATAAAGTTTATGGCGAGACAATCCTAGCGCAAAAAAATACGCGACGACACGGCTTTTTGTAACCAACTGTCATTATCCACAATCAGCGAACAATGGGATGGGGCAACCCCGAGCGCGGGCGGCCAGCCCAGGCCGGCCATTTGCGGCTAAAATCCCGCTGGGCCGCGGCGGTGCCGGGCAGAACCACCATATAGAAAGCCACATCATGATGACCAAAGAAGACATGCGCGAATTGTTCGCCAATATAGAGCAGAACGCGCCTTGGGATAGGTCGAAACCCCTGCTGTGGGGATATTTTTTCGCGGACGCGTCGAAGGCCAAACTGGAAGCGGCGGTGCCGCTGCTGGCCGCGCAAGGCTACCGCCTGGTGACGGTGCTCAAATCGGAACCGGATGCCGAAGAACCCGACCTGTGGTGGCTGCATGTGGAAAAAGTCGAGCATCACACGGTCGACACGCTGCACGCGCGCAACGAGGAACTGTACCGCTTCGCCGAGGCGCAGCAGATCGACGCGTATGACGGCATGGACGTCGGCCCGGCGCATTAACGACCGCGAGCGGCGTGGCGAAACGGGCGGCCACCGCTCCCCGCCCGCCGCCCAGTTGCCGGCAACGCACATGGTCCGCCCGGCCGCCGCGCTATCGCTGTATCGACCCCACCCACCGGCCGGCGCAATCGGCCATCCTTGTGGCAAGTCAAGCTCAAAAGATTTCCGTATGTAAATATCGAGTGCTGGAGGCGGCCGTTCGGCACGCCATTTGCCCGTGTTACATCGCCAAGAAACGAGCCATGACCGAGTCCACCCTACCCGCCGCGACCTGTTCGCCGGCCAGCCCAGCGGCGCGCACCTTCGCCTCGGCCCAGCAAATCCTGTCGATCGCCGACCTGGGCATCCTGGTGGCCGACGCGGCCGGCCTGATCACCGAATACAATAGCGATCTATGCGCCATGTTCGGCTACCCCGAGCCGGACATGCTGGGCCTGTCGCTCTATCTGCTGCTGCCGCCGGAGGCGCGCGCCCGCCATGTCGAGCTGACCCGGCGCTTCATCGACAGCGGCGCCAGCGAGCGGCGCGCGCCGGGCCGGCAAGAACTGATCGGCTACCGCTGCGACGGCAGCGAATTCCCGCTCGAGGCGTCGATCGCGCTGTTTCGCGAGGGCGAGCGGATCTCGCTGGTGGTGACCATGCGCGACATCAGCGCGCGCAAGCTGGCCGAGGCCGAACTGACCCGGCGCGCCACCCACGACGCGCTGACCGGCCTGCCCAACCGCGCCCTGATCCGCGAGCGTCTGGTCGGCGCCCTCCAGCGCAGCCGCCGCGCCGGCACCAGCGTGGCGCTGCTGTTCGTGGACCTGGACGGCTTCAAACTGGTCAACGACGGCCACGGCCACGACGCCGGCGACCTGCTGCTCAAGACCGTGGCCGCGCGCCTGCTGGAGCATACCCGCGGCGGCGAAACGGTGGGCCGGCTGGGCGGCGACGAATTCGTGGTGCTGTGCGAGCAGCTCGCGCCACCGGAGCAGGCGGCCGGCATGGCGCTGCTGGCCGAACGTATCGGCGCCAGCCTGCGCCTACCCTTCGATTGCGATGGCCAGACCCTGCATGTGACGGCCAGCATCGGCATCGCCATCGGCCAGGCCGGCAGCCATTCGGCCGACGACATGCTGCGCTACGCCGACACCGCCATGTATGCCGTCAAACAGCAGGGCCGCGACGCCTGGCAGTTTTTCAGCGAACAGGTGCACGCCCAGGCGCGCCAGCGGGTGCGCATCACCACCGGCTTGCGCACCGCGCTGGCGCAGCAAGAGCTGGCGCTGCGCTTCCAGCCCATCGTGATGGCCGACAGCGGGCGCATGGTCGGCGCCGAGCTGCTGCTGCGCTGGTTCCCGGCCGAAGGCGAGGTGGCGCCGTCGGTGTTCATTCCGGTGGCCGAGATGAGCGGCGCCATCGTGCCGATCGGGGCCTGGGTGTTCGGCCAGGCATGCCGGGCCGAAGCCGACTGGCGCCGGCGCTGGGGGCGGCATGCGCCCTACGTCTCGGTCAATCTATCGACCCGCCAGCTGGACCAGGCCACCCTGGCCGAGGAATTCGGCGCCCTGCTCAGGCAAAGCGGGGCCGATCCGGCCCGCCTGCTGCTGGAGATCACCGAGACCGCCCTGATGACCGACGTCGACGCCAATGTGCGCGTGCTGCGCCAACTGGCGCAACTCGGTTTGCGGGTCGCGGTGGACGATTTCGGCACCGGCTATTCCTCGCTGGCCCAGCTGACCCGCATGCCGGTGGACGTGCTCAAGATCGACCGCGCCTTTGTCGACGGCATCGACCGGCTGCCGGAGAGCCGCACCGTGATCCGCGCCGTGATCGGCCTGGGTCGGGCGCTGGGATTGAAGATGGTGGCCGAGGGCGTGGAGACGGCGGCCCAGCAGCGCGAACTGTGCGCCAGCGGCTGCGATTACCTACAGGGCTACCACTTTCACCGGCCGATGACGGAGTCGGCCCTGATCGAGACGCTCGAGCGCGAATTGCGCGAGGGGCCCAGCGGCGCCAGCGCGCCGCTGCATTTCCTGTTGTATGCCAGCCGCGCCGTGGCGCCGATGTCGTCGGCCGCGCTGGACGCGCTGCTGCTGCGGGCGCGCGCGGCCAACCGGGCCGCCGGCGTGACCGGCTGCCTGATATACCAGAATGGCCACTTCATTCAAATGCTGGAGGGGCAGGCCGAGGCGCTGCAAACGGTGATGGCGGCCATCCGCGCCGACGGCCGCCATACGCAGCTGCGCGTCATCGTCGAGGGCCAGGCCAAAAGCCGCATCTTCGCCGACTGGAGCATGGCCTTGCGCGACGTGACGGCGGGACCGGAGCTGCCCGACTTCAGCGGCTGGCAGCGGCGCGAAATCAGCCTGATGGAGCTGGCCGACGACGCCCGCACCTGCTATGCGTACGTCACCGGTTACCAGCCGGCGCCGGCGGCGCGCTAGCGGAGACGCGCTAGCACATGCGCCGCCTGCCCGGCGCCGCTCAGCTCAGGTTTTCCAGCCGGATGCGGGTGACGGCGCCCAGCACGGTGGCCAGCGCCTCCATCTTGCCGATGGCGCGCTCGACGTTTTTTTCCTGCGTCTGGTGCGTGAGGATGATGATGTCGGTGCGCGTCTCGCCCTCGGCCGGCTCTTTTTGCATCATGGCGTCGATCGAGATGGTGGCGTCGGCCAGGATGCGGGTCAGGTCGGCCAGCACGCCCGGCTGGTCGGTGACGTGGATGCGCAGGTAATAACTGGTGGTGATTTCCGCCATCGGCAAAATCTCGATGTCGGTCATGGCGTTGGGCTGGAACGCCAGATGCGGCACCCGGTGCTCCGGGTCGGCGGTGGCCAGGCGGGTGATGTCGACCAGGTCGGCGATCACGGCCGAGGCGGTCGGCTCGGCGCCGGCGCCCTTGCCGTAGTACAGGGTGGCGCCGATGGCGTCGCCCTGCACCAGCACCGCGTTCATGGCGCCTTCGACGTTGGCGATCAGGCGCTTGCCCGGAATCAGGGCCGGATGCACGCGCAACTCGATCCCTTCGACGCCGTTGACCACGGCGCGCTTGGTGATGCCCAGCAGCTTGATGCGGTAGCCCAGCTGTTCGGCGTAGCGGATATCGACCGCTTGCAGTTTGGTGATGCCCTCGACGTGGGCTTTGTCGAACTGGACCGGAATGCCGAACGCGATGGCCGACATGATGGTGGCCTTGTGCGCCGCGTCCACCCCTTCGATGTCGAAGGTGGGGTCGGCCTCGGCGTAGCCAAGCGCCTGGGCCTGGCTCAAGGCGGTGGCGAAATCGAGGCCCTTGTCGCGCATTTCGGACAAGATGAAGTTGGTGGTGCCGTTGATGATGCCGGCGATCCACTCGATGCGGTTGGCGGTCAAGCCTTCGCGCAGCGCCTTGATGATGGGGATGCCACCGGCCACGGCCGCCTCGAAGGCGACCATCACGCCCTTGGCCTGGGCCGCGGCGAAAATTTCATTGCCATGCAGGGCCAACAGGGCCTTGTTGGCGGTGACCACATGCTTGCCGTTGGCGATGGCGCGCAGCACCAGTTCGCGCGCCAGGTCGTAGCCGCCGATCAGTTCGACCACGATGTCGATTTCGGGGTCGTCCACGATCTGGTACACGTCGGCCAGCACGCGGCAGGCGCCATCGACCAACTGCTCGGCGCGCGCGGTGTTGCGCACTCCCACGCTGACGATCTCGATGGCGCGTCCGGCGCGCCGCTTGATTTCTTCCTGATTGCGCCGCAAGACGTTAAAGGTGCCCGCACCCACCGTGCCCAAGCCTAACAAGCCTACTTTAATCGGTTTCATACATTCTTTTTCTATACGGCGCCGCCCCAAGGGGGCGCCAAGTTGATCGGGTGGTTGGGGTGGTGACGGTGCCCGACCGTCACCGGCGGGCGCGCCCTCAGCCGAGGCTGTGGCGACGCCGGTAACCGTCCAGAAAGCGGGCGATGCGGCCGAACGCTTCCGTCATGTCGTCCGTGTTCGGCAAAAACACCACGCGGAAATGGTCCGGCGCGATCCAGTTGAAACCGGTGCCCTGCACGATCAGCACCTTGGCCTCGGCCAACAGCTCGTAGGCGAACTGCTGATCGTCGGCGATCGGGTACATGACCGGGTCCAGGCGCGGAAACATGTACAGCGCCGCTTTCGGCTTGACGCAGCTGACCCCCGGAATATCGGTGAGCAGCTTGTGCGCCAAGTCGCGCTGGCGCAGCAGGCGGCCGCCCGGCCCCACCAGCTCGGCGATGCTCTGGTGCCCGCCCAGCGCGGTCTGGATCGCGAACTGGCCGGGCGCGTTGGCGCACAGGCGCATCGAGGCCAGGATGTTCAAGCCCTCGATGTAATCCTTGGCGTGGCGTTTTTCGCCCGACACCACCATCCATCCCGAGCGGTAGCCACAGGAGCGATAGTTTTTCGACAAACCGTTCAGGGTGATGAACAGCACGTCGTCGGCCAGCGAGGCGATCGAGGTGTGCCGGGCCTCGTCGTAGAGCACCTTGTCGTAGATTTCATCGGCCAGGATGATCAGCTGGTGCTGGCGCGCCAGCTCGACGATTTGCTGCAACACCTCGACCGGGTACAGGGCCCCGGTCGGATTGTTGGGATTGATGACCACGATGGCGCGCGTGTTGGCGGTGATCTTGCGCCGCATGTCGGCGATGTCGGGATACCAGTCCGATTGCTCGTCGCATACGTAATGCACCGGATTGCCGCCCGACAGACTGACGGCGGCGGTCCACAGCGGATAGTCGGGCGCCGGCACCAGCACCTCGTCGCCATTGTTGAGCAGCGCGTTGACGGCCATCACGATCAGTTCCGAGGCGCCGTTGCCCAGATAAATGTCGTCGATCGCCACCCCGCTCACATTCTTGCTTTGGGTGTAGTGCATCACCGCCTTGCGCGGGGCGAACATGCCTTTCGAATCGGTGTAGCCGGCCGCGCCGTGCAGATTGACGATCATGTCATGAACGATCTCGTCGGGCGGATCGAAACCGAACAGCGCCAGGTTACCGATGTTGAGCTTGGTGATCTTGTGGCCTTCCTCCTCCATCTGACGCGACTTTTCCAGCACCGGGCCGCGAATGTCGTAACAGACATCGGCCAATTTGTTCGATTTTCGAATCGGTCGCACGCTCGTTCCCATCTCGCTGAAGCATTACGGAAGCACGGCGCGGCCGCGCGCTACGAGAGCAGGCAGGCAACAGCCGATGCAAAAATACCCATTCTGCCGAACTTGCCCCGTTTTATCAACCTTAATCAGGCAGAATCAGGCAGACCCAGAGGCAGACCCAGAGGCAGACCCAGGCAAACCCGGGCAAGCCCAGACATGCCGGGCCGCGCCGGGCTGGCGCCGGCGGGCCGGGACAGCGTAAAATCACGCGCTGGCACGATTTGCAGCGCCCCGTCAGCGAGCGGCAAGGTAGAATGGCATTTTGATATCGTTGCCATTCGCCTTTTGCGCCTGTCTATGGCATGCTATCGCGCGGCGCCCGAACCCGTCACCGCCGCGACCGATTTGTCCACGAATTTGCCCAACACCCGAGCTCCCGCGATGAAACTCCACCCCACCGCCACCAAACAATATCAAACCGTTACCGGCTATGACGCCAGCGGCGTCGAAATCAACGCCCGCCACTATGGCAGCAGCCTGATCGTGATGCCGGAAAGCGCGGCGCGCGACTGGCCGGTGGCCGCTTTCGACGACTTGAACGAAGCCCATTTCGCGTCCATCCTGGCCGATCTGCCCGACGTGGTGATTCTGGGCACGGGCGCGCGCCAGCGCTTCGTGCACCCCAGGCTGACGGCGGCGCTGACCATGCGCCGCATCGGTGTCGAATGCATGGATAACCACGCCGCTTGCCGCACTTACAACATTCTGATGGGCGAGGGCCGCAAGGTGACCCTGGCGCTGATCATCGGCCACGACGCCGACGGCGCGCCCCGATGAACGAGCTGTACAAATCGCGCGCGCTGCACTGGTCGCTGCTGGCCGGCTTCGTGCTCTTTTCGCTGTACGCGCTGGGCCTGCGCACCCTGGTGCCGCCCGACGAGGGCCGTTACGCCGAAATGGCGCGCGAGATGGCCGCCAGCGGCGACTGGATCACCACCCGTTTGAACGGCTTGAAGTATTTTGAAAAGCCGCCCCTGCAAACCTGGATGAACGCGCTCACCTTCACCCTGTTCGGCCTGGGGGACTGGCAGGCGCGCCTGTGGACCGGCTTGTGCGGCATCGGCGGCGTGCTGCTGACCGGCTTCACGGCCGGCCGCGTGTTCGGCGCGCGGGCCGGGTTTTACGCGGCCCTGGTGCTGGGCTCGAGCCTGTACTGGGTGGCCTCGGGCCAGATCGACTCGCTCGACATGAGCTTGTCGGCCATGATGACCATCAGCCTGTGCGCCCTGCTGCTGGCCCAGCGCGACGAGGCCGGCCCGCGCCAGCGGCGCGACTGGATGCTGGCCTGCTGGGCCGGCATGGCGCTGGCGGTGCTGGCCAAGGGTTTGATCGGCTTGGTGCTGCCGGGCGCGGTGCTGGTGCTGTACACCGTGCTCGCGCGCGACTGGACCATCTGGTCGCGCCTGCACCTGGGCAAGGGGCTGCTGCTGTTTGCCGCCCTGGCCGCGCCCTGGTTCGTGCTGGTGGCGCTGGCCAACCCGGAACAGCCGCATTTCTTTTTCGTTCACGAGCATTGGGAACGCTTCCTGCTCAAGACCCACCACCGCGAGGGAGCCTGGCATTATTTTCTGCCCCTGTTGGCGGTCGGCCTGATTCCGTGGCTGGGCTTGCTGCCCCAAAGCCTGCTGGCCGCCCTGCGCGGCGACCCGCCAGCCGGCGCGCGGCGCTTTCAGCCGCGCCGGCTGCTGCTGATCTGGGCCGGTTTCATTTTTCTTTTTTTCAGCTATTCCAATTCCAAGCTGCCCGGCTATATCTTGCCCGTGTTTCCCGCGCTGGCCATGCTGATCGGGCTCTACCTGGAGACGGCGCCGCGCCGCCAGCGCATGCTGGGCGCCGTGGCGCTGGCGGTGGTGGGCGCGGTCGGGCTGGTGCTGGCGCCGCGCCTGGCCGCCACCGGCGCGCGCCGGGCCACCGAGCTGATCCTGATGCAAGCTTATGTGCCGTGGGTGCTGGCGGCGGCCTTCCTGGCCCTGGCCGGCGGCGTGCTGGCGCTGCTATACGCGCGCCAATTGCGGCGCGACTTGACGGTGCTCACCCTGGCCGGCGCCGGCTTTCTGGCCACCCACCTGCTGCTGGCCGGCTTCGAGCCCTACGGCAAGTCGCGGGCCGGGCTGGCGCTGCTGCCGCAGATCCAGGCCGAACTGCGGCCCGACACCAAGTTCTATGCGGTGGGCACGTATGAGCAATCGCTGACCTATTACCTGGGCCGCACCATGACCCTGGTCGAGTACACCGACGAGTTTGCCTTTGGCATCGCGCAGCAGCCGCAGCTGGCCATCGCCCGGCTCGACAGCTTTGTGGCCCAGTGGAACGCGGACGCCCGGGCCGGCGTGCGCGACCTGGCCCTGATCCGGGCCGACCTGTACACCGCGCTGCGCGAGCGCGGCGTGCCGATGCGCGTGGTGGCGCAAGACAGCCGGCGCATGGTGGTGGCCAACCAATAAGCAAAATGCAATAGCAATCAAACAAAGCAAGCAATAACGAGCTATCACAAGCAATAACAATAACAGTCAATACAGGCGCACCTTACATTACCAATGAATATCACCACTTTCGGCTTCATCATGACCGGCATTTGCTTGAACGCCATCGCCCAGCTCTTGCTCAAGGCCGGCACCAACGCGGTCGGCGCGATCCACCTGACGGCGCAAAACTGGTTCGCCACCGGCCTCAAGCTGGCGACCCAGCTGCCCATCATCGGCGGCCTCACGTGCTATGTGCTGTCGGTGGTGGTGTGGATCATCGGCCTGTCGCGGGTCGATGTGACGGTCGCCTACCCGATGCTGTCGCTCGGCTACATCCTCAACGCGCTGGGTGCCTGGTATTTCCTGGGCGAAGCGCTGTCGATGCAGCGCCTGCTGGCCATCGGCATCATTTTGGTGGGCGTGGCGCTGATCGCCCGCACATGAGCGGCGCCGGCCCGTGCGGCGGACAGCGCACGGGCGGCGCGCCGGGTTTGCGCCGGCCGCCTTATCATGACGTTTTTTCCCAGCTTGCTGGCCGGCCCGCGCGCGAATCGCCCGGCCCTCACCCCATTTCAATCATACCGACCACTCTATGACTTCCGCCCCGCCCTTCCTGCCGTTTTCCAAACCGTCCATCGACGAAGCCACCATCGCCGCCGTGGGCGAGGTGCTGCGCTCGGGCTGGATCACCAGCGGCCCCAAGGTGCAAGCCTTCGAGGCGGCCCTGTCCGACTATGTCGGCGGCCGTCCGGTGCGCACCTTCAATTCCGGCACCTGCACCATGGAAATCGCGCTGCGCATCGCCGGCATCGGCCCCGGCGACGAGGTGATCACCACGCCCATTTCCTGGGTCGCCACCGCCAACGTGATCATCGAAGTGGGCGCCACCCCGGTGTTCGCCGACATCGATCCGGTCACCCGTAATATCGACCTCGATAAACTGGAAGCGGCCATCACGCCGCGCACCCGGGCCCTGATGCCGGTCTTTTTGTCCGGCTTGCCGGTCGACATGGACCGCCTGTACGCGATCGCCCGGCGCCACGATCTGCGCGTGGTGGAAGACGCGGCGCAAGCGATGGGCTCGTCCTGGCGCGGCCAGCGCATCGGCGCCTTCGGCGACCTGGTCTCGTTCAGCTTTCAGGCCAACAAGAACATCACCACCGGCGAGGGCGGCTGCCTGGTGCTCAACAACGCCGAGGAAGCCCGCCTGGCCGAAAAATACCGGCTGCAAGGGGTCTCGCGCAGCGGCCTGGACGGCATTGATGTCGATGTGCTGGGCGGCAAATACAATATGACCGACATGGCGGCCGCCATCGGCCTGGGCCAGTTGCCCCAGGTCGACACCATCAGCGCCCACCGGCGCAATCTGGCGCGCGCCTATTTCGCCCACTTCGGCCCCCGCTTCGAGGCCGACAGCGGCGCCAGCCTGCCGGTGGCCGACTTCGAGCACAGCAACTGGCACCTGTTCCAGATCATTTTGCCCGACCGGGGACCGGGCACCCGCGCCGCCTTCATGGCCGCCATGGCCGAGCAACACATCGGCACCGGCTACCATTACGCGCCCATCCATTTATTCAGCCTGTACCGCGCGCGCGGCTTCACCGAGGGCATGTTCCCGGTGGCCGAAACCATCGGCCGCCTGACGGTGACCTTGCCCATGTTTTTCAGCATGAGCGAGGCGGACGTGATGCGCGCGGTGGCGGCGGTGAAATCGATCCTGGTGAAATGATGGACGCGCCCATGAAACCCCAGTTGTCGGTCGTCATTCCCATCTATAACGAGCAAGCCGGCCTGGCCGCCCTGTTCGCCCGCCTGTATCCGGCGCTCGACGCGCTGGCCATGGCCTACGAAATCATTTTCGTCAACGATGGCAGCCGCGACAATTCGGTCTCGATCCTGGCCGAACAGTTCCGCCTGCGGCCGGACGTGACGCGCGTGGTGCTGTTTAACGGTAACTACGGCCAGCACATGGCGATTTTGGCCGGTTTCGAAGCCTCGCGCGGCGAGGTCATGGTCACGCTGGACGCCGACTTGCAAAATCCGCCGGAGGAAATCGGCAACCTGGTGGCCAAGATCGGCGAAGGCTACGACTATGTCGGTTCGATCCGGCGCAAGCGTCAAGATTCGGCCTGGCGCACGGTGGCCTCGAAGATGATGAACCGGCTGCGCGAACGCATCACCAATATCAAGATCACCGACCAGGGCAATATGCTGCGCGCTTACGGGCGCAATGTGATCGACTTGATCAACCAGTGCGCCGAGGTCAACACCTTCGTGCCGGCGCTCGCCTATTGCTTCGCGCGTAAGCCGACCGAGATCGTGGTCGAGCATGAGGAACGGGCGGCCGGCGAATCGAAATATTCGCTGTATAGCCTGATCCGCCTCAATTTCGACCTGGTCACCGGCTTTTCCCTGATTCCGCTGCAAATGTTTTCCATGCTGGGCATGGCGATGTCCTTCCTGTCGGCCGCGCTGGTGGTGATGCTGCTGATCCGCCGCTTCCTGCTGGGGGCCGAGGCCGAGGGCGTGTTCACCCTGTTCGCGATCGCCTTCTTTTTCATGGGCGTGATCCTGTTCGGCATCGGTTTACTGGGCGAATACGTGGGGCGCATCTTCCAGCAAGTGCGGGCCAGGCCGCGCTATGTGGTGCAAACCATCTTGCAAAGCCAGCCCGGCCAGTTCGACACGGCCATGGGCGCCATCGGCGGGCCTGAAAAACGCCAGGTGGGGCGCTGATGGCCGCCCCGGTCCAAGGCGCGGCGCGCCCACGCGCGGTGGTGTTCGCCTACCATAACGTGGGGGTGCGCTGCCTGAAAGTGCTGCTGGCGGGCGGGGTTGACGTGGCGCTGGTGGTGACCCACCAGGACGACCCGGGCGAGACCATTTGGTTCGACTCGGTGCCGGCCCTATGCCGCGAAGCGGGTTTGCCGTATGTAACACCCGAGCATGCCAAGGACCCGGCCCTGCTGGCCCGGGTGGCGGCGGCCGGCCCCGACTTCCTGTTTAGCTTTTACTACCGCCACATGCTGCCGGCGGCCCTGCTGGAACTGGCGCCCGCCTACAATATGCACGGCTCGCTTTTGCCCCGGTTTCGCGGCCGCGCGCCCGTCAACTGGGCGGTGCTGCATGGCGCCACCGAAACGGGCGCCACCTTGCACCGCATGACGGTCAAGCCGGACGCCGGCGACATCGTGGCCCAGAGCGCGGTGCCGATCCTGCCCGACGATACCGCCTTCGAGGTGTTCGGCAAGGTCACCGTGGCCGCCGAGCAAGCGCTGTGGACGGTGTTGCCGGCCCTGCTGGCGGGGCGCGCGCCATCGCGCTTGAACGACTTGAGCCAGGGCGCCTATTTCGGCGGACGCCGGCCCGAGGACGGCCGCATCGACTGGGCCCTGCCGGCCCAGCAAGTATATAACTTGCACCGGGCGGTGGCGCCGCCCTACCCCGGCGCGTTCACCGAACTGGACGGTCGGCGCTACGTGATCGTGCGCGCGCGGCTGAGCCCGCGCGCCGCCACAAGTTTGCCACCGGGCTTGGCAGTAGTGGATAATTGCGTCTTTGGCGTGTGCGGCGATGGCCGCATGCTGGCCATCGCCGCCCTCGCGGCCGATGGCGAGCCGATCGACGCGCAACAATTGCGCGCCCGCTTGGCCGCGGTCCACTGAACATCACATCAAGAGAATCTCACATGAAAAAAGTCCTCATCCTCGGCGTCAACGGCTTTATCGGCCATCATCTGTCGAAACGCATTTTGGAAACGACCGATTGGCACGTGTATGGCATGGACATGATGTCCGACCGGATCAGTGACTTGCTCGACAACCCGGCCTACCAGCCGCGCATGCATTTCTTCGAGGGCGACATCACCATCAACAAGGAATGGGTGGAATACCACGTCAAGAAATGCGACGTGATCTTGCCGCTGGTGGCCATCGCCACCCCGTCCACCTATGTCAAGCAACCGCTGCGGGTATTCGAACTGGACTTCGAGGCCAACTTGCCCATCGTGCGCTCGGCCGCCAAGTATGGCAAGCATCTGGTGTTTCCGTCCACCTCGGAAGTGTACGGCATGTGCCACGACGAGGAATTCGACCCGGAACACTCGGAACTGATCTGCGGCCCGATCAACAAACCACGCTGGATTTATTCGAACGCCAAGCAGCTGATGGACCGCGTGATCTGGGGCTACGGCATGGAAGGCTTGAACTTTACTTTGTTCCGTCCGTTTAACTGGATCGGCGCCGGACTCGACTCGATCCACACCGCCAAGGAAGGCTCGTCGCGCGTGGTGACCCAGTTCTTCGGCCACATCGTGCGCGGCGAGAACATTTCGCTGGTCGATGGCGGGGCCCAGAAACGGGCCTTCACCTACATCGACGACGGCATCGACGCCCTGATGCGTATCATCGACAACCAGGGCGGCGCGGCCAGCGGCAAAATCTACAACATCGGCAACCCGACCAATAATTTCTCGATCCGCGAACTGGCCGCCATGATGCTGACCCTGGCGGCCCAATATCCGGAATACGCCGACGGCGCCAAGCAAGTGTCGATCGTGGAAACCACCTCCGGCGCCTATTACGGAGCCGGCTACCAGGACGTGCAAAAACGGGTGCCGAAGATTACCAACACCTGCGAGGAACTGGGCTGGCAACCGACCACCAATATGGCCGACGCGCTGCGTCATATCTTTGACGCGTACCGGGGCCAGGTGGCGCAAGCCAAAGCGCTGATGGATTGATGTTGAGCCAGCCTATCGCCGGCGCGCCGGCGCCCTGCATCGCCCTGAAAATCGACGTCGATACTTATCGCGGCACACGCGAGGGGGTGGCCAATCTGGTGCGCATGCTGCTGGCGCACCAGGCCGGCGCCACCTTTTTGTTTTCGCTGGGGCCGGACCATACCGGCTGGGCCTTGCGGCGCGCGCTGCGGCCCGGCTTTTTCAGCAAGGTGGCGCGCACCTCGGTGCTGGAGCACTATGGCTTGAAAACGCTCATGTACGGCACCTTGCTGCCGGGGCCGGACATCGGCTTGCGCTGCGGCGCCCAGTTGCGCGCGGTGCGCGACGCCGGCTTCGAATGCGGCATCCACACCTGGGACCACGTGCTGTGGCAAGACAATGTGGCCAAGCGCGGCGCCGACTGGACCACCGCCATGATGCGCAAGGCGGCCGCCCGCCACAGCCAGGTGTTCGGCAGCGCGCCCCACACCCACGGCGCGGCCGGCTGGCAAATGAACGCCCACGCGTTCGCCGAACACGAGCGGGCCGGCTACCGCTATGCCTCGGACGGGCGGGCCATGCTCGACGCGCGCGGCGCCTTGAGCGACCAGGCCAGCGGCCCGCATCGGCTGCGCGACGGCGCGCGCGTGTTCGATTGCGTGCAGCTGCCCACCACCTTGCCCACCCTGGACGAATTACTGGGGCGCGAGATCGACGGGCGCACCGTCACGCTCGACAATATCGCGGCCCATCTGCTCACGCTGACGGCCGGGGCCGGGCGCGATCATGTATATACTTTACACGCCGAGCTTGAAGGGCAAAAACTCGCCCCCATATTCGAGCAGTTATTGAACGGATGGAAAGCGCAAGGCTACCGGCTGGTGTCGATGGCCGACTATTACGCCAAGGTGAAAGAGCAGACCTTGCCGGTCTGCCCGATCGTCTGGGGCGAGCTGCCGGGACGTTCGGGCAGCCTGATGGTGCAAGGCGCGCCGCGGTAGTGGTCGAGCGTGGTCGAGCGGCGCGGCCGTCCATCCCTTCCCTGGTTGCGCTGCCAGGTCAACAACAGCGTTGATGTGCATGTTCAGGAGAGACCCTGTGGCTGATAGCCCCTCCCCGGCCCCCGTGGCCGATTTTTCCGCCCCGATGACAAGCGGTCAGCGCTTTCAACTGTCGGGCCGCCCGGCCCGCCACACCGTGCTGTTTTTTTACCCGAAGGACAATACGCCGGGCTGTACCACGGAAAATCTGGCGTTTCGCGACCTGCATCCCCAATTTCAGCAAGCGGGCACCGAAATATATGGCGTCAGCCGCGATTCGTTGCGCTCGCATGAAGGCTTCAAGGCCAAGCTCGGACTGCCGTTCGAACTGATCTCGGACCCGGACGAGGCCATGTGCCTTCAGTTCGGCGTGATGAAGATGAAGCAGATGTATGGCAAAACCGTGCGCGGGGTCGAGCGCAGTACGTTTGTCATTGACGCTGAGGGCAAATTGGTGAAAGAATGGCGGGGCGTGAAAGTCGCAGGTCACGTCGATGAAGTGCTGGAATTCGTGGCGCGTCAGAACGACTGCGCGGTGCCGTCTTCCGGAAAAAGCTGATCAACCCGTAGCAGAAGAGCCAACCCGCCCATTTTGAGTCACCGAAGAGCGTTTTTCACTACCTCCGCACGACGGGCGTCCAGCCCGTTCAAGGCGTCCGTGCCAAGCCGGGCCGCGCCGGCCCGCCGGCAGTTCTGTATTTGCAGCACCCCTAGCATCCACCCCATTCAGGCTGCCGTCCCACGCCCAGCCTATGGGCGGACCATTCCAGAAATTTTTTGATTGAGATCCCGATGCCACTGCCAAAATTACCCTCTAAACCCGCCACCTTGCTGCGGGTTGAAGATTATCCAAAAGCCGACCCCGACCGTTTAGCGGCCGCCAAGGCCAGCCTGGCTGCGGCCCCCAAGAAAGCGGCCGCGCGCAGCGCCGAAGTCGAGATCGAAGCGGTTGCCGCGGCGCCCAAGCCGGCCCGCAAGAGCGGCTCGACCCGCAGCACCCAGGTGCCGGCGCTGGTAGTTGCCAAACCGGTGAGCAAACCGGCCGCCGCGCCGGTTCCGGTGCTCGCTTCGCCCGTGGCCAAGGCCGGCAAGTCGGCCGCCAAGGCGGTCGCGCCCGTCCCCGCCCAGCCAGTCGTAGCTGCGGCGCCGGCCGCCAAGGCCAAGGCGCCGGCCGTGCGCGCCAAAGTCACCCCCATCACCCCGGTGGAAAAAGCCCATCCGGCCAAGCACAAGGCGGTGGAAGTGCCGCTCAAGTCTTCGGCCAGCCGCGCCGCCGACAAGACCGGCGTGACCAAGCTGTTCGTGCTCGATACCAACGTGCTGATGCACGACCCTTCCTCGCTGTTCCGCTTCGAGGAGCACGACGTCTATCTGCCGATGATGACGCTGGAAGAACTCGACAACCATAAAAAAGGCATGTCGGAAGTGGCGCGCAACGCCCGTCAGGTGTCGCGCACGCTCGACGCGCTGGTTGGCAACACGGACGACGAGGCGATTGAAAACGGTATTCCGCTGTCCAAGCTGGGCAACAAGGATGCCAAGGGCCGCCTGTTTTTCCAAACCCGCCTGCAAAGCGCCGATTTGCCGGAAGGCTTACCGGTTGGCAAAGCCGACAACCAAATTCTGGCCGTGGTGCGCTCGCTGGAAAGCGAGCAAGCCGGACGGCCGGTGGTGCTGGTGTCGAAAGACATCAACATGCGCATCAAGGCGCGCGCCCTGGGTTTGCCGGCCGAAGATTACTTCAACGATCATGTGCTGGAAGACACCGATCTGCTGTATTCGGGCATCGCGCAATTGCCTGACGATTTCTGGAACAAGCACGGCAAGGACATGGAGTCGTGGCAGGAAAACAAGAACGGCGTGAGCTCCACGTTTTACCGCGTCACCGGCCCGTTCGTGCCATCGATGCTGGTGAACCAGTTCATCTATCTGGAACCGAAAAACGGCGAAGCCTCGTTCTACGGCCAGGTCAAGCAAATCAATGGCAAAACGGCGGTGCTGCAAACCCTGCGCGACTTTAGCCACAGCAAGAACAACGTGTGGGGCGTGACCGCCCGCAACCGCGAGCAAAACTTCGCGCTCAACTTGCTGATGAATCCGGAATGCGACTTCGTCACCCTGCTCGGCCAGGCCGGCACCGGCAAGACCTTGCTGGCGCTGGCGGCCGGCTTGGCGCAAGTGCTGGAGACCAAACTCTACAACGAAATCATCGTGACCCGTGTCACGGTGCCGGTTGGCGAAGACATCGGTTTCCTGCCGGGCACCGAGGAAGAAAAAATGTCGCCGTGGATGGGCGCGTTTGACGACAATCTGGAAGTGCTCAACAAGTCCGATTCCGATGGCGGCGAATGGGGCCGGGCCGCGACCCAGGATTTGATCCGTTCACGTATCAAAATCAAGTCGCTCAACTTCATGCGCGGCCGCACCTTCGTCAACAAGTTCTTGATCATCGACGAGGCGCAGAATTTGACGCCGAAACAAGTCAAGACCCTGGTCACGCGGGCCGGTCCCGGCACCAAGATCCTCTGCCTGGGCAATATCGCGCAGATCGACACGCCTTATCTGACCGAAGGTTCGAGCGGCCTGACGTATGTGGTCGACCGCTTCAAGGGCTGGTCGCATAGCGGCCACGTGACGCTGGCGCGCGGCGAACGCTCGCGCCTGGCCGATCACGCCAGCGAAGTGCTGTAAGCCAAACCATACCGTCGCCGTTGGCGGCGCCAACAAGCCCCGTTTGCGCGAGCAGGCGGGGCTTTTTTACGTGGATGGCAAGGACGAAGACAGCCTGCGCCACCAGTTGCTTTGCTAAACACTTGTTTTCGGACAGGCCGCTATCGGGCACGCGCGGCCGGTTGGAAGCGTGTTACTGGTGAGCCGCCCCGGTGGTCAGCCTGCGCCCACCGCTCCCGCCCAGTATTGCAGCAGCGCTTCTTTCAGGTCTGTATCAAAATCGATTTGCGCAAAAGGATGGTCGGCGAAGTCCGCGTGCGCACGATGCGTGTCGGGATGATCGCTTAACTGCCACAAGCCTCTGGTGAGCGCGTAACTACGCGTCAACAGCTTGAGACCACGTCCCGCATCCAGTGATAAGGCATGGTCAATCACTGCACCCGCTGATTTAAGATGGGCGACAAATTGCGTCTTGAAAGCCCAAAACTGATCCGATGGCAGTTTTGCCTCAAGTAAGCCATAACCCATTGAATCCAGACGCAAAAAGTAAGGGTGCGAGCTGAGATATCGACCAAATTTGGAAACAAATTCACCGACCATGTGCTGCGTGCCAGTCTCCGCCTTAAAACAATCGCTAACAACGCTTAGCAGGTCATGCCATTGTTGCGCAAGCAATGACGCAAAAACATGTTCTTTGCTCGAAAAATAGAGGTAGATCGTGCCTTTAGCAAGACCCGATTTGCTCGCAATCGCGTCTACCGTCGGCAGGCGCCTTGTGTTCTCCAGAAACAATTCCAGAGCAACACCCAGGATGTGCTTACTTCTGGCTTCTTTCTCCTCGATGCGGATAGCGTGGCTGGCCATGTCTTGATCCCAACGTCATTTTTCTGTGTAAATCATGCCGCCAGGGTGGTCTGCCTGCGCCGGGAAAGCAGGCGGGTCAGCACGGCGATCAGCCGATTCATGCGGCCCGCCACGATACTCTGCTTCCCGGCAAATAGCGCGGTCAATCCCTCCGTTGCGGCCTGCTGCGGAGACATCATCATATTCCTATGCTTTTTTGTCGTTTCTTCGCCAGCTGAGGAGAGAAAGCCAGTATCCATGAGACCTGGCGATACGACAGTGACCGTAACGCCCGTATTGCTCATTTCATAATGCAATGCTTCCCCAAAATTTCTGACATAAGCCTTGCTGGCACCATAAGCGGCATACAAAGGAACCGGCATGTACGCGGTCATGCTTGCAACTAACAGTATACGTCCCCGCCCTTGCTTCGCCATTCTGGTCGCGATGAGATGTGTGAGACAAGTAAGACTGATGATGTTGAGCTGTAGCATACCAAGCGTCGCTGCTATCGGTCTAGCTAGAAATTCGCCATGAAGCCCTTGTCCCGCATTGCAGATAAGCACGTCCAGATTGATGCCGTGCCTGTCTAGTACACAGGTCAAGTCTACAGCGGCCGTCGGCTCCGCAAAATCGAGCGCTACGGTTTTGACGCTGATTGAGCATGCTGAGCGCAACCGGGCAGCCATCGTTTCAAGGTCATCATGGCCCCGCGCAGTGAGCACCAGGTTGAAACCTTGTCGCGCAAGGATTTCTGCAAACTGCATGCCGAGACCGCCCGATGCTCCCGTTATCATTGCCCACTGCTCGCTCTTCTCCACGGCATCTCCTGAAATGACTAAAGGTCATATAGTAAAATGACGAACCGTCATTTGTCAATATGGCGCGGTGTGCGCGGGTCCTGCCTCAACCGCGCGCACGGATCGGCAAGCGTTTGCCGCGGCCCCACAGCACAAAGATGGCCAGCGGCAGCAACACGAGATTGAGCGGCAAGGCCACCAGCTCGCCACGGCTGCCATGAAACCCGATCGCCAGCACTTGCAACACCACACAACCGAGCGCGGCCCATACCGCCACACGCGGGTAAATACGGGTCAGCGATGGCAGCAAAATCCCCAGCCCGCCGGCCAAGTCGACCAACCCGACGGTATGTACAAACGCCACCGGAAACTCGCCCGGCCACACCATCATGCGGGTGAGATCGGCAATCGGCAGCAACAGCTTGGTCAGCCCGGAGGCGACGAACAAGAACGCCACCACAACTTGGGCGGCCCATAGCCCGAGCGGGAGAAATTTGCTGGAAGTAGGAGAGGTGCTGGCGGACATGGCGCGTCCTTGAAAGCGTGGGAGAGGTGAAGCCGACATGCTATGCTTTCCTCCAGAGGAAATCGATGGCTCCTGCGCCATCGAACCATGTCCTCGAAAGGAAACCATGAGTGAGCTCGACTTGACCGGATTGCGTGTTTTTTGCGAAATCGTTGATGCCGGCAGTTTTACGGCCGCCGCCGAGCGCATGCGCATGGCGCCGCCCATGGTCAGCAAACATGTGGCGCGCCTGGAGCGCCAGCTGGGCGCGCGCCTGTTGAACCGGACCAGCCGCCGGATGAGCTTGACCGAAGCGGGCACCCTGTTCCACCAGCAGACCAGGCAGGCGTTGGACGCGCTCGACGCGGGGGTGGCGTCGCTGGGGCAAGCCAGCGGCAGCCCGCGAGGCGAATTGAAGGTGAGCGCGCCGGTGTGGTGCGCCACCCCCCGTTTTGCGCGGCTGATCGCGGATTACCGGCTGGCGTTTCCGGAGGTGCGCCTCGATCTGCATCTGGAAAACCGGATGGTCGATATCGTGTCCGAGGGTTTCGATCTGGCCCTGCGCATGACGCTGGCGCCCTCGCCCAACCTGATCGCGCGGCCGCTGTGCGCGGTGACGTTTCACTGCGTGGCCACGCCCGACTACCTGCGCCGCGCGCGCGCCGAGGACGGCGCCGAGCATCCGACGCCGCTGGAAATCATTTTGCCCAATTACCTGCAATTTGGCCGCCTGAAACTGGCCGTGCCGGAAATGCGTGCCATGTTGACGCAGCCGGTCGCCATGAAGGCTAGCGACACCACCCTGATTTATCACGCGGTAATGGCCGGCATGGGCGCCGCGTTTTTGCTCGATTGGCTGGTGGCCGACGATCTGGCCAGTGGCCGTCTGAGGCAGGTCTACCCGGACCATCCCACGCTTGCCGGGCGCCTGTATGCGGTGTACCCGAGCCGGCGGCAGCTGCCGCCCAAGCTGCGCAGCTTCGTGGACTTTCTGGTCGCGCGCCTGGGCCCGGACACCGCCGCGCTGGACGGGGCGGCAGCTGAGCTCAGTCGCCAGCGCCTAAACGGCTAGCGGAGGAACATCCACACCGTGAGCAGCGCGCCCACCAGCACCACGAAGGCGCGCATCACGCGCTCGGGCAGGCGGTGAATCAGCCAGGCGCCGGCGATACCGCCGCCCACGCCACCGACGGCGAGCGCCAGCGCGGCCGGCCAACTGATCGACTCGGAAAACGCGAACATCAAGGTGGCCGCGCCATTCATCGCCATCGCCAGCATATTTTTGGTGGCCGCCGCGGCCCGCACGTGCATGCCGGCCACGGTGAGCGCGGCCAGCATCAAAAATCCGATACCGCCGCCGAAGTAGCCGCCGTACACGGCGATCGCGCTTTGCACGGCCACCAGCAACGGCAGCGGCATCACGCCGGCCGCGTGCAGCGGTGTGCGCCGAAAGCTACCCCAGGCGAACACCGAGGTGGCGAACAGCACCAGCCACGGCACCAGCTTGGCGAAAAAGGTGACCGGCGTATGCAGCAGCAGGAAGGCGCCGACGGTGCCGCCGGCGACGCTGATGCAAAACATCTGGCGAAAGCTGAGCGGGCCGACATCGTCGATCAGCTTGCGCCCGGCGATGGACGAGGCGATCTGGCTGGGAAACAGGGCCACGGTCGAGGTCATGTTGGCGGCCAGCGGGTTGAGGCCGGCCAGCAGCAGCGCGGGAAAAGTGATGAACGAGCCGCCCCCGGCCAAAGCGTTTTGCACGCCGGCGAAAAAACCGGCCGTGGCGATCAGTAACACGGTGTGCAAGGCGATGGGGGCGGTCAGGGACATGGCGGGCACGGTAATGGCGGGAATGGGGCCGATCAGGGCGGCGGTCCCCATTATAGGGGAGCACACGGAATTCGGAAAAAAACGGGCACCACGCCACATCTGGCCGGTGCGTTTTCATGTTGCGCAAGTCGGCGCCAGCACAGCGGGCGCTGGTGGCCATGCCCCGCCGCGGAGCGTGGCTCAACCAGTCCGGCACGTAGGCGAGTTGGGCCAGCGTGGCGCTGTCCTCCAGGATCGTATTTACGCTACCCACGCCCAATGCCGTACGGGCGACAACGCCATTTGCCAATCGAGCGCGCGACGCTTGCGCGCTATCGAATGTCGCAACGGTCTGGGGTGGGCAGGCTGATTACGGGCGTTTTAGTTAATCGTCCCAACCTTCGCTTCAACGGTTGCCTGGTACACGTTTACAGCGGTGCTGAAAATGACCGGCGTTATCGCATCGCGCGCAATCTGCTTATCGGCGCTGTCACTAAACAGCGCCGCCCTATTATCTACTTGTCGTAGTTGCGGTGGCCCCGGCGACCGACGGCTGGGGGATAATTGTCCCGGTACAAACCACGGTGCCTGCAATTTGATCGGCAATCGCTTCGGCGCCGTAGTCGTATGGCGTCAAGGCCGTTAAGGTTCTTCCTTACTGCGCGCCGGCCACCGGGTAGCCGGCCGCAACGATGGCCGCGCTCAGCCGCGCTGGTGGCAGGTGCGAATCGATCGACACGGTTTTAGCGGCCAGATCGATGCGCACTTTGGCGGCCGGGTCGAGGCCCTGCACCGCGCGTGTGACCGCGTCCACGCAGTGGCCGCAGCTCATATTGTCAACCTGAAGTTCATACATGGTGGCGTGTCCTTAAAGGGAACAAATCGGTCTCATGCCGGCGCGGACGGCGCGCCCATGTCGGACGCGGTCCCGGCCGCGCGGCTGGCCAGTTCGTGCAGGATGGGGCAATCGGAGCGGGCGTCGCCATGACAGGAGGCGGCCAGTTCGCTGAGGGTGTCGCGCATCGCGCTCAGTTCGGCGATGCGCGCGTCCAGTTCGGCCACATGGGCCAGCGCGATCGACTTGACGTCGGCGCTGGCGCGCCGCTCGTCCTGCCACAGCGACAGCAGGCCGCGGATCTGCTCCAACGAAAAGCCCAGGTTGCGGGCCCGTTTGATGAAACGCAGCGTGGGCAGCTCGCTCTCGTCATAAATGCGGTAGCCGGCCTCGGTGCGCCGGCCCGGCTTGATCAATTCAATGCTCTCGTAGTACCGTATCATCTTGGCCGACACGCCGCTGCGACTTGCCGCTTGTCCGATATTCATATGTCGCCTTTCGCGTCGCGCCCGCCCGCCATTTCGTCGGCCACCTGGTCCGCCGGCCTCCAGCGCCGCAGCAGGAGGGCGTTGCCAATCACGCTGACCGAACTGAACGCCATGGCCGCGCCGGCCAGCATCGGGTTGAGCCAGCCGAAGGCGGCCAGCGGCATACCAATCAGATTGTAGACGAAAGCCCAGAACAGATTTTGCCAGATCTTGCGATAGGTGCGGCGCGCGATGTCGAGGGCGTCCGCCACCAGGGACGGGTCACCGCGCATCAGGGTGATCCCGGCCGCCTGCATGGCCACATCGGTGCCGCCGCCCATGGCGATGCCGATGTCGGCCGCCGCCAGCGCGGGCGCGTCGTTGATGCCGTCGCCCACCATCGCCACCCGCTCGCCGGCCTGCCGCAGCTGACCGATTCTGGCCGTTTTATCGGCCGGCAGCAGGCCCGCGCCCACTTCGGCGATGCCCAACGCGCGCGCCACCGCGTCGGCGCTGCCCTGGTTGTCGCCGCTCAGCAGCACCGTCTTGATGCCCAGCCGGTGCAAGCGCTCCACCGCCGCGCGCGCGCCAGGCTTGATCGGGTCGCGAAACGCCAGCAGACCCAGCACGCTGGCCGGGGCCCCCTCGTGGCCATCTTGCGCCAGCCACGATACGGTATGGCCGCCGCGTTCCAGTTCGGCGGCGCGGTCGGCCAGCGGCGCCAGCCCGATGCCCAGCTCCGTCATCCAGCGCGTATTGCCCAGCTTGAGCTGAACGCCGTCGACCACGGCGCTCAGCCCCCGCCCCGGCACAGCCGTGACGGCGACGGCCGGTAAACTTGGCACATCCGGCGCGGCGGCGGCGGCCTCTTGCACCGCGCGCGCCAGACTATGCTCGCTGGCGCGTTGCATGCTGGCCGCCAGTTGCAGCAAACGTTGCGGCGCGATGCCGACCGGCTCGCACACGGTCAGCGCCGCCCGGCCCATCGTCAGGGTGCCGGTTTTGTCGAACACCACTGTGCGCACCCGGTGCGCGACCTCCAGCACCTCGGCGTCCTTGATCAGGATGCCGTACCGCGCCGCCACCCCGGTGCCCACCATGATCGCGGCCGGCGTGGCCAGCCCGAGCGCGCACGGGCAGGCGATCACCAGCACCGCCACGCCGTTGATGATGGCTTGCTCGAGCGGCGCGCCGGCCAGCCACCAGCCCAGCAGCGTCAAGCCGGCCAGCGCCAGCACCGTCGGCACGAACACCGCGCTGACCCGGTCCACCGCCCGCTGAATCGGCGCCTTGGCCGCCTGCGCGGCGTCGACCAGCCCGATGATGCGGGCCAGCGCGGTGTCGCCGCCCACGGCGCCGGTGCGCACCAGCAGCGAACCGTTGCCGTTGATGGCGCCGCCGGTCACCCGGTCGCCCGGCCGCTTTGGCACCGGCCGGCTTTCGCCGGTGAGCAGCGACTCGTCCACCTCGCTGCTGCCGTCGACCACCGCGCCGTCGACAGCGACCCGCTCGCCGGGCCGGATCACCACCAGGTCGTCCAGCGCGATCTGCGCCAGCGGCAGCTCGACGTCGCTGGCGCCGCGCCGCACCCGCGCCAGCGCCGGACGCAGCGCCCGCAGGGCGTCGATGGCGGAAGCGGTGTGACGCTTGGCGCGCGCCTCCAGCCATTTGCCGAATAAAACCAGGGTGATCACCACCGCCGAGGCTTCGAAGTAGCCATGCCCGGAGCCGCCCACCCACCACTGATACACGCTCAAGGCATAGGCCGCGCTGGTACCGAGCGCCACCAGCAAATCCATATTGCCGGTGCCGGCCCGCAGCGCGTGCCATCCGGCCCGGTAAAAACGCGCGCCCAGCCAAAACTGCACCGGTGTGGCCAGCGCCCATTGCAGCCAGAGCGGCGGCGCCAGCGGCATGCCGGCGTGCGCGCCCGACCAGGGCGCGGCCAGCATCGGTAACATCAGCGGCAGCGACAGCGCGGCGGCCAGCAGCACCGGCCAGCCCTTGCGGGCGGCGCCACCCGCCACGGCAGGAGCCTGCTTTGCCAACGGGTCCTCATGGGGCACCGCTTGATAGCCGGCGTCGGCCACCGCCGCGATCAGCGTGCCGACATCGGCCCCGCCGGCCCAGCTCACACGGGCGCTGTCGTTGGCCAGGTTGATGCGCACATCGGCCACCCCGGCCACCTTGCGCAAAGCCCGCTCGACCCGGCCCGCACAGGATGCGCACGTCATGCCGCCGATGTCGAGCGCCACGTCCTGGCGCAGCAGACGGTAGCCGGCCTGACACAGCGCGCGCTCCAACAGGGCCACGTCAAGCGGCGCGGCCGACTCCACCCGCGCCGTTTCGGTCGCCAGATTGACGCTGCCTCGCGCCACACCCGGCACGCTCGCCAGGGCCTGCTCGACCCGGGCCACGCAGGATGCGCAACGCATACCGTCGATGCGCACGGTGAGCGTATGGGCCGGCGGGCGGGCGGCCGCTTCAATCAAAGTGGCATGCATGGCGTGGCCTAAGATGGACTCGATAAGATCAGGATCGACTATGCCACGATGGGAAGGTCAAGCCCATCGCACCGTCGCGGCGCCGGCCTCCGGCCATGCAACCTTTTCGCGTTTTGAACCACTGATAGCGCAGGGGCTAGTTCGCCCAAGGCACGCCGCCACAGCGGACGGCGGCAAATATTTTAAAGGCTTTTCATGGAAACGATCCGCCGGGCCATCGCGCCACTTATTGTTGCCGCGCAGCGCGCAGCCGCGCCCCAGGTGGCGCGCGGCGCGCCGCCATTCGGTCCCTATTCGCGCCAATACCACGCCCCGGAGATGCCCCAGTTTGTCGCCAGCGCCGACTTCGACATCTTCAAGCAGGAATATACGACCCTGCTCGATGGCATTGGTGATTTCGTCGCGCGCCACGGCGGCGGGGCCAAGCCGCCCTTGCAGGCGCAGGCGGCGGCCGACATGGCCGCAAACCTCGCCACCTTAAAGCGCAATCTGTTTGACTTGAAAAGCGATGTATTTGGTAAGAAAAAGGTGCTGGTCTACGGCAACTTGCACAGAAAATTTCGAACCCTTGCCAGTTTACTTAGCAATCCCACAATACCGCTGAGCAAACGCCTGGACGTGATTCACACCATCGCACCCCATCTGAAGGAACGGGACCCCGGAGTGCTGAACGCCGTATTGGAGCACGCCAACGCGACGCTGCACTATCGCTACGCCGGAATCTGGCGCGAGGCATACAAGGCCAAGTTGCACATGATTAATGGATTCGTCAGCGATCACGTCGAGTCTGCCCACCCCGGCTATAAAGGCAACCAAAATGCCTTGCTGACCACGTATTTCAATCATGTTGCGCAAGCAATGGGTTTGCCGGAGCGGAAAAATCCGCACGCCGGCGCCGTGGCGGGCGACATCGATGAGGCACAGATCGCGCAGTGCAGGGAAAAGGTGCTGGCGGCGCTGCACTCCGAGGAGGATGCGGTAGCACGCGCGCTTTAGCATGCTCAATTCCAGTCGCAAATTATCGGATTTATATCAAACTTGACTGTGAAAATAATGAAAATTCCCTTTCAAATTCAGCTTCATCGTCCACAATTTTAAAAAACGAATCATTATCCAATATTATAGAAAATTTTTCAAAAGAAATGGCATAGAGCCCAACAGAGCCAATCAAACCGATATCGCTTGTTTGGAGCGTGGGTGACCCTGAGCAAAAAAAACGATCACTAGATGCCAAGTAATCCGACACCATTAACATATGAACTAAGGCATATTTCCCTAATCAGATCAATGTTTGTTTGCCAGGAATAATGACCCAAACGGGCCATACTTGCAAACCTAACTCTTGGCCCAAATGGAACCGGAAGCGTTGCGCGCCACCCTGGCCGAAAATTACCTCAGCCGAACGAAAGGGGCTCTCAGTGACGCCACGGTCGACATCGGCGCGCCGATCGAAGGCCCCGCGCTTACCCACGCTTTCAATGTCGGCAGGGACTTGGCCGAGGGGGAATTACAACGCGAACGCGGCATGGTGTCGCAAGAAAATATCTGCAACAGGGGGGCGACAGCGATGTCTATCGCGTGGCGCCCGACACGACCGAACTGCGACAACATTTCCTGCACGAGCTACGCGACAAGCAATTGGTCAATTTCGGCCACAGCTTGGCAGGCGCGGCCGGCGAGGCGCGGCCGGCGAGGCGCGGCCGGCAGCGGCCACTGCAATGCTCATCTACCCTGAACCGGCGCCTTTCGCCGTGTCGAGTGGAACCGCTTGCATGAATCGGAAACTAATGAATACGGCTGGAAAATACAGCTCGCTTAAGCCGCCCTTCTGGCGGGCCGCAAACCAAATGAACCGGTATTTTCGACCAAAATGACCATCACGTACATCCATCCCAGTTTGACCCCCACCATTTTCGCCGTCGGCAAGGCGCCGCCGGCATCGGCGCGCGAAACGGCACAGCCAGCAAAAAGCGAAAGTGTGGGCGGCAAACAGCCCGATTCCGTTAAAACCGTGCGCCTCGACCATAGGGCCGTCGAACTCGAATTCCAGCAACAGATTGAGGACATCCTCGTCTTCTTCAAGGAAAACACAAAGCAAATGGACCCGACAGCAAGGGAAACGTCGTTACTGAATTTCGAGCAGCTCAAGACCCATCTGTTCGACCGCAACGACGATTATTTTAAAGGGCAGTACAAAGACGACAAACCGTTGATCTTCGGGGCTGGCAAGGAGATGTTTAAAACCATCCGCACCTTGTTGCGCGATGAAGCGATTCCGATGCAAAAACGCGTGGATGCGATCAAAGCGATGGCGCCACAGTTGGCGGTGTGCCCGGGCGGCTTGATGACGGTGGTGAAAGAGGCGATGTACACCCTACAATTTAGCAACGGCGGCATCGAGCACGCCGCCTACAACGCTCTCATCAAGTCCTTGGACGCGCTAATCAATGAGTACACGAGCGGCATATTCTATAACCAGCCGGGCAACCACATCCATGTGGTTGACGCCCATTTTAATTACATCGCAAAAGAATTGGGCCTTCCGCAGCGAGAGGATCCCGACGCGCACAAGCAGGGTATATCTAAACATCAACTTGAAGAATGCTATAAAAAGGTTGAGGCCGCTCTGGGACCGGAATCCTTGAGCGCCATCCTGGCCGACAATTACCTCGACCGCATGAGAGGGGGCCTGGCCGACGCCGAGGTCGACATCGGCGCGCCGCTCGAAGGCAAAGCCCTTACGCACGCTTTCAATGTTAGCAAAAACCTTGCCGAAGGGGAATTACAACGCGAATTCGGCATGGTGTCGCAAGAAAGCTATCTGCAACCGGTGGGCGATGACTATGCCTATCAAGTGGCACGCGAAACGACCAAACTGCAACATCATTTCCTGCACGAATTACGCGACAAGAAACTGGTCGATTTCGGCGACAGTCTCAAACTCGGCGATGCGGCGCAGGGCGGCGATGTCGTACGAGTTGGTAGGATGTATTGGGTAAACAAGGAAGGCGCTTGCAATCGGCTCGGGGTGGACGATTTGCTCAATCTGAGGCCGGACCTGTTGGTCGGGCAGGTGCTCGAGCAAGGCATCTCGCCAGATGTCCACAGCCATTTGCTGCACGATGTGTTGCGCGAGATGGGTAGCCAGTGCCGGAAAAACCAGATCACTTCCCTGCCACACCCTTGGCTGGGCAGCTTCGCCGAGCATTTGTTGAATATGGCGCCCCGCAACGAGCGCGCGCTCAACACCGCGCTCACACTGTCGGTCCAGTTCAACGATGTGCACACCATCGGCCTGCTGGGCCAGCAAGGTGTAAACTTCAATGGGTGGGATGCGCAAGGCATGAGCGTCGCCATGCACGCCGCCGCCGACGGCCACGATGCCACGCTGCGCGCTCTGATCGATAACGGCGCCGACTGCAACCAGCGTGACAACAAGGGAAACACGGCCGCCATGTACGCTACCGAGGCGGGGCACACAGGCGCCCTGGCCATGCTGCGCGACGCCGGCGCCGATGTGAACGCCATTTCGTACTACAGGAGTAGCCCCATCCTTCTTGCCACGCTCGCGGGCAAACACGACGCGCTGCGTCTGTTGATCGATGCCGGGGCCATCATCGACACCGTCAATCTGGACAACGAAACCGCGCTGCACCTTTGCGCCAAAAAAGGCGATGCGCAAGCCCTGCAGCTGCTGTTGAAGGCCGGGGCCAACTGCAACCTGGCAACGCTGGACCGCGTCACACCGCTGATGCTCGCTTCCGATCGCAACGACCTGGAAATGATGGATACGCTGATCAAAGCGGGGGCCAATGTGAACGCCAAGGATAGAGAAGGCGACACGGCACTGATACGCGCGGCCGGCAGGCAGAACAACGAGGCCGCCGAAAAACTGTTAGCAAACGGCGCCAGGACCGACATTAAAAATAGAATCGGCCTTACCGCCATCAAAGTGAGCAAGACATCGGAGGGGGGTCTCCTGCCGGCGCTGCAGGGCATCAAACGCTTCCACGTCCCACATCGGCTGCAAAGGTTGCTTGCGTTCGCGCCTCACTAAACGCGGCCGGCGCGGTACGCAGCCCCGGTCACCTCTTACATGATGTGATGCCCGACCCACCAGGCGATCGCCGCCACGAAAGCCGAGGCCGGGATGGTGAAGATCCAGGCCCAGACGATATTGCCGGCCACGCCCCAGCGCACCGCCGACATCTTTTGCGCCGCGCCCACGCCGACAATGGCGCCCGTGATGGTGTGGGTGGTCGATACCGGCACGCCCAGGGCGGTGGCGGTAAACAGGGTGATGGCGCCGCCCGTTTCGGCGCAAAAACCGCCCACCGGTTTCAGTTTGGTGATCTTTTGGCCCATGGTCTTGACGATGCGCCAGCCGCCGAACAGGGTACCGAAGCTGATCGCCGTGTAGCACGACACGATCACCCACAGCGGCGGCACGCTTTCCTTGGCGCTGGAATAGCCGGCCGCGATCAGCAGCATCCAGATGATGCCGATGGTTTTCTGGGCGTCGTTGCCGCCGTGGCCCAGACTATAGGCGGCGGCCGACACCAGTTGCAGGCGACGAAACCATTTGTCGACCCGGCGCGGGGTCGAGCGCACGAAAATCCACGACACCAGCAGCATGATGAGCGAGCCGAATAGAAAGCCGAGCAGCGGCGACAGAACGATAAACACCACCGTTTTGATCAAGCCGGCCGAGATCAGCGCGCCGGTGCCCGATTTGGCCACCGCGGCGCCCACCAGGCCGCCGATCAGCGCGTGCGAGGAGGAGGATGGAATGCCGTAGTACCAGGTCACCAGATTCCAGACGATGGCGCCCATCAGGGCGCCGAACACCACGTACTGGTCCACCACGCCGGGGTCGATGGTGCCCTTGCCCACGGTGGCGGCCACGGTCAGCTGATGAAACACGAAGATGGCGATGAAGTTGAAGGCGGCGGCCATGGCCACCGCCGTTTGCGGCTTGAGTACGCCGGTCGAGACCACGGTGGCGATCGCGTTGGCGGCGTCGTGGAAGCCGTTCATGAAGTCGAACACCAACGCCAGGGCGACCAACAGGCCGAGCGCGTAGATGCTGATTTGGAGGGTGTGCATGATGGCTCTTTTCGATTTCTGATTCAATGACAGGCGGCGCGCCGGACGCGGCCGGCGCCCCGCTTTACGCGTTTTCGACGATGATGCCTTCGATGATATTGGCCACGTCTTCACAACGGTCGGTCACGGTTTCCAGAATTTCGTAGATCGCCTTCAGCTTGATCAAATTACGCACGTCCGGCTCGTCGCGGAACAGTTTCGACATGGCGGCCCGCATCACGTGGTCGGCGTCGGACTCGAGCCGGTCGATCTCTTCGCAGATGGCGACGATCTTGCGCGAATTGTCCATATTGTGCAGCAGCGCGACCGCGTCGCGCACCTTTTCGGTACAAGCGAGCACCAGCTCGGCGAGCCGTTTGGCTTCCGGCGTGACGGCTTTCAAATCGTACAGCGAAACGGTCTGACCGGCGTCTTCCATCAAGTCCAAAATATCGTCCATGCGCGTGATCAGTTTATGGATATCGTCGCGGTCGATGGGCGTGATGAACGTCTTGTGCAGCATGTCGACGGTGGCATAGGTGATCTTGTCGGCCTGTTTTTCGATGCTTTCGATCGCGTGCACGCGATTTTCCAGATCGTCGAAATTGGTCATCAGGCCAAGCATTTCCTTGGCGCCCTTGACGCATAATTCGGCGTGCTGGTTGAACAAGTCAAAAAATTTACCCTCGGTGGGCATGAGGCGTCCAAACATGTCATTCTCCGTTCGTTGATTCGGGGTGCTGCTGTAGAAGCCCGGCGCCGGGCATGGCGCCGGTGATGGCGTGGGCGGCTGGCTCAGTCGCCTTGATACATGGCCAGGCCGCCGCTGTAATTGCCAAATTTGGTGTACTGACCCATCCAGGTCAGGCGTACCGCGCCGATCGGGCCGTTACGCTGTTTGCCGATGATGATTTCGGCCGTGCCCTTATCGGGCGAATCGGGGTTATAGACTTCGTCGCGGTACAGGAAGATGATGACGTCGGCATCCTGTTCGATCGCGCCCGACTCGCGCAAGTCCGACATCACGGGACGCTTATTGGGCCGCTGCTCGAGCGAACGGTTCAACTGCGACAGCGCGATCACCGGGCATTGCAATTCCTTGGCCAAGCCCTTCAGGCTACGCGAGATTTCCGAAATCTCGGAGGCGCGGTTATCGCCCGGCTGGCTGCCCGTCATCAGCTGCAAATAATCGACGATGATCAAGCCGAGCTTGCCGCACTGGCGCGACAGGCGGCGCGCGCGGGCCCGCAATTCGATCGGGTTCAAGGCCGGCGTTTCGTCGATATAGAGCTGGGCCTCGTTCATCTTTTGAATCGCATGGGTCAGGCGCGGCCAATCCTCGTCGTTCAAGCGGCCGGTGCGCAAGCGATGCTGGTCGAGCTGGCCGACCGAGCCCAGCATACGCATCGCCAACTGGGTGCCGCCCATCTCCATTGAAAAAATCGCCACCGGCAAGCCAGCCTCGACGGCGACGTTTTCGCCGATATTGACGGAAAATGCGGTCTTGCCCATGGATGGACGTCCCGCCACGATGACCAGGTCGCCCGGTTGCAAACCCGACGTCATGCGGTCCAGATCGATGAAACCGGTGGGCACGCCCGTGATCTCGCTCTGGTTGTCGCGGCTATATAATTCGTCGATCCGCTCCACCACCTGGGTCAGCAGCGGTTGCACCGCGATCCAGCCCTGGGTGCCGCGCGAACCCTGCTCGGCGATGGCGAAAATCTTCGATTCCGCCTCGTCCAGCATCTGTTTGACTTCCTTGCCTTGCGGGCTGAACGCCTGGCCGGAAATCTCGTCGGCGACCGTGATCAACTTGCGTAAAATGCCACGATCGCGCACGATCTCGGCATAGCGCCGGATATTGGCCGCCGATGGCGTATTTTGCGCCATGGCGTTCAAATACACCAAGCCCCCCACTTCCTCCGCCTTGCCGAGCGAGGTGAGGGCCTCGAACACGGTGATCACGTCGGCCGGGCGCGAACCATTGATCAGCCGGACGATTTGTTCGAAGATGATGCGGTGATCGTAGCGGTAAAAGTCTTCCGTATGCATGAAATCGGCGATACGGTCGAACGCCGCATTATCGCGCAGCAAACCGCCTATGACGGACTGTTCTGCTTCGATGGAGTGCGGTGGAATTCGGAGGGAATCGACTTGCGGATCGGATGGCACATTCATGGCGCGAATTATACCCGCTTCGGCGCCTCGCCAAAAAAAATTGGCGCAAAAAAAGCCGGGCGAACCCGGCTTTTTCACAATCGCTTGCGCCACCGCCGGCCCTGGGGCCGGCATTGGTTTTATGCTGCTTCGCCAACAACGGCAATGGTCACTTCGACCACGACGTCGGTGTGCAGGGCAACCGAAACCGGGTGCTCGCCCACGGTTTTGAGAGGGCCGGCAGGCATCCGCACTTGCGATTTTTCAACCGCAAAACCTTGCTTGCTCAATGCTTCGGCGATATCGAAGTTGGTGACGGAACCGAACAGACGGCCATCGACACCCGCTTTTTGCGCGATCTGCACCGTCATGCCGGTCAGTTTTTCGCCCTGGGTTTGCGAGGCCGCCAATTTGGCGGCGGCCGCTTTTTCCAGTTCGGCGCGTTTGACTTCGAATTCGGCGACCGCGTTGGCGGTGGCGCGACGGGCCATTTTTTGCGGGATCAGGAAGTTACGGGCGTAACCGTCCTTGACCTTCACGACTTCACCGAGGTTGCCGAGATTAACGACTTTTTCTAACAGAATGATTTGCATAGTTCTTCTCCAGGATTATCTGACCGTATTACGCGTGGTGCAGATCGGTGTAGGGCAGCAGCGCGAGGAAGCGGGCGCGCTTGATGGCGGTATCGACCTGACGCTGGTAATGGGCCTTGGTGCCGGTCAAGCGTGCCGGCATGATCTTGCCGTTTTCCTGGACGAAATCTTTGAGCGTATCGACATCTTTGTAATCGACTTGTTCAACGTGGGCCGCGGTGAAGCGGCAGAATTTCTTACGTTTGAACAGCGGATTTTGCTGTTTGCGCTTTTCTTTAAGCTTGAGCTTGTTTTTGTCGAACTTTTTACCGAATGCCATGTGAGGCTCCTGTATCTAATAAATGCGCTAGTCTGAATTGACCGCACTAAAATCAATGATGTGAAACACCAGGCTTTTGCTATTGCGGCTTTTTTTGGCCAAGAATCCCGTGAACCGATACAGCCCGCCCAAGGCGGCCTGACTGAACTTGCCTGAAATTTCGCCAGCGGCCAGCGCGGCGACTTCAAACTCGGTCAGGCGGGCGATACCCGCTTCCATCTGCTGCGAACTGTGCTGCAAAATCGCATTCACAATCGGCATGCCTGCCGGGGTATAGCGCAATACCTCGCGCTCGGCAATGATGGCGACAACGTCTAGCTGGTTCAGTGCGGCATTCCCGAACTAAAATTAAGCGGCGGCGGCGGCCGGAGCGGCGGCTGGTGCTTCGGTACGATGGCTCTTGGCCGCGTCTTCGCGCTGTACCGATTTCATCATCGGCGACGGCGTGGTTTCAGCTTTTTTCAGCTTGACGGTCAGGTGACGCAACACGGCATCATTGAATTTGAACGCGGTTTCCAATTCGACCAGGGTCTCATTGTCGCACTCGATGTTCAGGCAGATGTAATGTGCTTTGGCCAGCTTCTGGATCGAGTAAGCCATTTGACGGCGGCCCCAATCTTCGACACGGTGAACCGAACCGCCGCGCGTGGTCACGCTGGCTTTGTAACGTTCGATCATCGCGGGCACTTGCTCGCTCTGGTCCGGATGGACGATAAATACTATTTCATAGTGACGCATGCAAACTCCTTTAGGACGGATTAATAATCGCCCACCTCGGCGTCAAGACGAGTGTGGGAAGGTCAGCCGGCGATTATAGCCTGCTTCGGCAACAACTTCAAGGCCCGCCGCGGCCTGCGGCCCGGCCCCGCCGCCCGGGCCGAAGGCCGCGGCCACGGGCGTCGCACGGGCTGGCGTTTATTTTGCGAAAACCAAGAAATATGCTTGCAATGTAACCGATACTGTACAAAAATACAGACTGTTTATATAGACAGCATTTCACTATGCGCGACCAATGATCAAGCTCACTGCACGGCAAGAACAAATTCTGAATCTGATCAAGGATGCGATCGAGAACACCGGCTTCCCGCCCACCCGCGCCGAGATCGCCCGCGAACTGGGTTTCAAATCGGCCAACGCGGCCGAGGAGCATTTGCAGGCCCTGGCCCGCAAGGGCGCCATCGAAATCGCGCCCGGCACCTCGCGCGGCATCCGCTTGCTGGGCGCGGCGGCCGGGCCGGCAGCGCCGGTGGTGGCGCTGCCCCTGATGATGTCGCTGCCGCTGATCGGCCGGGTGGCCGCCGGTTCGCCCATCCTGGCGCAGGAACACGTGGAAACCAATTACAGCGTGGACCCGGCCATGTTTTCAGCCCGGCCCGACTTTTTGCTCAAGGTGCGCGGCGAATCGATGCGCGACGCCGGCATCATGGACGGCGATTTGCTGGCCGTGAAAAAGGTCGACAGCGCCAAGAATGGCCAGATCGTGGTGGCCCGCATCGGCAACGACGTCACCGTCAAGCGTTATCGCAAGACGGGCGGGCTGATCGAACTGCTGCCGGAAAATCCCGATTTCAAGATCATCCGGGTCGACCCGGAGGCCGACGAGTTCGCGCTCGAAGGCTTGGCCGTGGGTTTGATGCGCACCTGGCATTGAACCGGCGCGCCGCCGGCAAAGCCTAGTCGGCCAGGGCGGCGCGGAAGTCTTCCAGCAAATCGGCTTCGTCCTCGATGCCGACCGAGACCCGTATCAGCGATTCGGCGATCCCCATCGAGGCGCGCCGCTCGGCGCCCATCTCGAAGAAAATCGTGTGCGCCACCGGTATCACCAGGGTGCGGGTATCGCCCAGATTGCTGGCCGGGATGGCCAGGCGCAGCCGGTTCAAGAAATCGAAGCAGTCGATCCCCTCCTTCAATTCAAAACTGAACAGCGAACCATAGGCGCGGAACAGCTCGCCGGCCAGGGCGTGCTGCGGATGGGAAGCCAGGCCCGGGTAATACACGGCCGCCACGCGCGGATCGGCTTCCAGCATGGAGGCCAGCGCCAGCGCGTTGGCGCAGGTGCGCTCCATGCGCAAGGCCAGCGTTTCGGCGCCGACCGCGATCTGGTGGGCCGCTTCCGGCCCGAGCGAGGCGCCGAAGTCGCGCAAACCCTTGGCCCGGATCTGGGTGATGCCCCACTGGGCCGGCGCCGCCTTTTTATAGTTGGCGGCGATGTTCGGGAACAGGCTCCAGTCGTACATGCCGGTGTCGGTCAGGCTGCCGCCCAGCGCGTTGCCGTGGCCGCCGATCGACTTGGTCAACGCGTTGATCACCAGCCCAGCATGCACGCTTTTGGGGCGAAACAGATACGGGGTGGTCATGGTGTTATCGACCACATATAAAATACCGCGCTCCTTGCACAACTGGCCGATGCGCTTCAAGTCGGCGATCTGGGTGCGCGGATTGGCGATGGTTTCGACGAACACCATGCGCGTCGCCGGCGTGATGGCGGCCGCCACCTGGTCCACGTCGGTGGCGTCGACAAAAGCCACGGCCACGCCCTGCCCGGCCGCCGTCTGCCACAGGCTGTTGGTGTTACCGAACAGGAAAGCGGACGACACCACGTGGTCGCCCGCGCGCAGCAGGGCCTGGAACACGGCGCCGATAGCGCCCATGCCGGTGGCGAAACACAAGGTCGCCACGCCGTCTTCCATCTTGCTGACCTTGTCTTCCAGCGCGGAGACGGTGGGGTTGCCCTGGCGTCCGTAGCGGAAACCCGGCTCTTTGCCCTGAAAGACGGAGGCCAGTTGACGCGCGTCGCGGTAGCCGAACGCCACCGAATGGTGGACCGGCTTGTGCAGCGAGCCGTGTTCGATCTCCTTGCGCCGGTCGTTGTGCAAGATGGTGGTGGTGAAGCCGTATGTTTTTTGATCGTTCATGATGGGGGGTTCAAGGCAAGCTTGGCGTGCGGCGCCGCAGGCAAGCAGACGCCAGGCATACTAAAACACCGGCGCGCATGGCGCCGGCGGCGGAAACCGGGCTTTATGCCTCGCTGGTGGCCAAGTTCAAATTGAGCTGCGAACGGGCCGCGTCTTCAAACGGCGCGGCCTTCGGATTGTGACGCGCATGCTCCAGACGGTCCAAATACGCCTGCGACACGTCGCCGGTGATGTAGATCCCGTCAAAGCAGGACGCCTCGAAGCTGGTCAAGGCTGGATTGACGTCGGAAATGGCGCGTTTCAGGGCGTCGATGTCTTGATACACCAGGGCGTCGGCCGTGATTTCGCGGCACACTTCTTCCTTGCTGCGTCCGTAGGCGATCAATTCGTCGCGGGTCGGCATGTCGATGCCGTACACGTTGGGGAAGATCACCGGCGGCGCGGCCGAGGCGAAGATCACTTTCTTGGCGCCGGCCTCGCGCGCCATCTGCACGATCTCGCGGCTGGTGGTGCCGCGCACGATGGAGTCGTCCACCAGCAGCACCACTTTGTCCTTGAATTCGGAGCCGATCGCGTTGAGCTTTTGGCGCACCGATTTTTTGCGCATGGCCTGGCCGGGCATCAGGAAGGTGCGGCCGATGTAGCGGTTTTTGATGAAGCCTTCGCGGTAGGCGATATTGAGCGCCAGCGCCAGCTGGATCGCGGCCGGGCGCGAGGAATCCGGAATCGGCATGACCACGTCGATTTCGCCATCCTTGAATTCGTGCCGGATTTTTTCGGCCAGGTACTCGCCCATCTTCAGACGGGTGGCATAGACCGAGGCGCCGTCGATGATGGAGTCGGGCCGCGCCAGGTAAACGAATTCGAACACGCAGGGGTTCAGGCTCGGATTGTCGGCGCACTGCTGGCTGTGCAGTTTGCCATCGAGGTCGATAAACACCGCCTCGCCCGGCGCGATGTCGCGCATGAAGTGAAAGCCCACCCCTTCCAGCGCCACCGATTCGCTGGCGATCAGGTATTCAGTGCCTTTGTCGGTTTCATGGGAGCCGATGCACAGGGGACGGATCCCGAACGGGTCGCGGAAAGCCAGCAAACCCAGGCCGGCGATCTGGGCCACCGCCGCATAGGCGCCGCGCACCCGTCGATGCACCATGCCGACCGCCTTGAACACGGCGGCCGGGTCCAACGTGAAGCCGGTGGTCGCTTGCTGGATTTCGTGGGCCAGCACGTTAAGCAGCACTTCAGAATCGGAATCGGTGTTGATGTGGCGCCGGTCGTTCTTGAACATCTCGCTGCGCAGCTGTTCCCAGTTGGTCAGGTTGCCGTTATGGGCCAGCGTGATGCCGAACGGGGCGTTCACATAAAACGGCTGCGCCTCTTCCTCGCTCGACGAGCCGGCGGTCGGATAGCGGCAGTGGCCGATGCCCGAATTGCCTTGCAGGGAACGCATGTTACGAGTGCGGAAAACGTCACGCACCAAGCCGTTGGCCTTGTGCATGGAAAACATGCTGCTGTGATTAGTCGCTATCCCGGCCGCGTCTTGCCCGCGATGCTGCAACAGCAGCAGCGCATCGTAGAGCAGTTGGTTGACGGGTTGATGGGAAACGATGCCGACGATGCCACACATGGTGTGCTCCTAGACTGGTACGACTGATTTAAAGAATTCAAAATTGCACATGCTTGGCGTAAGCGGCCGGCAAATACGGCTTGAGGGTGCGCGCGCCGGTTTCGGCGAGGGGACTCAGTAAGGCATCCTTCCAGAATGGCTGTTGCGGGATCGCCGTCATGCCACACAATATGACGCCGGCTAATACAATCACAAGACCGCGCGCCAGACCGAACAGTCCGCCCAGGCCGCGGTCGGCCAGGTTCAATCCGGTGGCCGCGATCAAAGCTTCCAGCGCCAGGGTCAGCAGCGCCATCAGGATACGCACGACGACAAACAAGACGGCGAAGCCGACCAACAATCTGAGCGCCCCGCCCGGCACCACGGCCGGCAGCATGGGCGCGAGCACGGGACCGTAGACGTTGGCCACCACAAAGGCGACCACCCAGCTCAGCAACGAGAGGATTTCCTTGATCAAGCCGCGCAGGGTGCTGATGATAACGGAAGCGATTAAGATAAACAGCACCAGATAATCGAAAATGGTCACGTCCGCCCTACCCCGCCGCCGCGCCGCACCGCTCCGGTCACGCCGGCACCAGGCTGCCGCTCAAGCCGATCTTGGCCAGCTTGGCCCGCACTTTTTCCGCTTCCTCCCGGCTGGCGAACGGGCCGACCCGGATGCGGGTGCGTTCACCGGCCGGGGTCGGCACGCGCTGGGTATAGGACTTGATGCCGGCGTCCCTCAGCTTGCCCTGCAATTCATCGACCTTGTCCTGGGTGGCCAGCGCGGCCACCTGCACCACAAACTTGGCGCCGCCCTCGTCCTGCGCCTTGGCGTTGGGCCGGCCTTCCAGAATGGCCATGGCGCGCGCGGCGTCCTCGCCCGCCTTGGCCGGTTTCGGTTCGGCGTGCTCGGCATGGTCGACACGCTCGGCATGCTCCTCGGCCTTGGGTGCAGGCTTGGCCGCCAGGACGGGCGCGCCCAAGCCAGGCGCGCCTGACTTGGGCGCGGCCGGCTTGCTTTCATGTTTAGGTGGGACGGGCGGTTTCAGGTCGGCGTGCTCGCGTTGCGCGCGCGGTTCGGCCGGCAAGGGCACGGGGCCGGCCGCCGGCGCTTTGGCCGGCGCGTCCGGCACGGCCGAGACGATCTGTTCGGATTGGTCCAGCGCGGCGCTGGCGGCCACGCGCGAAGCGCCGGTATTGGCTGCGCTGGCAGGGTTGGCCGGCGCGGCCGGCAAGGCGGGCGCGGCGTCGGCCGGCTTGTCCTTGGGCGGAATGTCGATCGCGATATCGGCGTTCAGGGGCTTCGGTTCGGAATCTAGCACCATCGGCAAGCCCACCGCCACCCCCAGGGCCAGCGCGACGGCGCCCACCAGTCGGCGGCGCGCGCGTTTTTTTTCCGGCAGCACGGGATCGGCCGCTTCCTTGCCGCCCCGGCGCGCGCCGGCTGACGCGCCGGCGTGCGAGGCGCGCTTGGCGCGCGCCAGGGCGCTCACTTCCTTGTCGTCGGCGCGCGCGGTGTAACCGCCCTCCGCCGCGCCGGCCTGCTGCTTGTTTTTGCGGAGAAAGGAGAACAAGCCCATGCGTATATTTTCAGTGGAGTGAGGATTTTCTTGCCGCCATCACGCCGGCGACGGTCAGGAACGACCCAAAGACCACAATTCTATCATTCTCACCGGCCCGGCTCAGTGCATTTGCAAAAGCTTGTGCCGGATCAGGGAAAGTTTGGAAGGTGCATTCCTGGCTATTTTCTTTGTTCGACAACATGATCTGAACCTTGGCCGCCAGCTCGGCGGCGCCGGCCGCGCGGGCCGACGGCAAGCCGCACAGACACCAGTGATCGACATGCGGGGCCATGGCCGCCAGCAGGCCGTCGATATCCTTGTCCCGCATGGCGCCAAACACGGCGTAGGTATAGGGATGAAAACCCATATTGCCCAGATTCTGGTTGAGGGTGGCGGCCGCGTGCGGGTTGTGGGCCACGTCGAGGATCACGGTGGGCCGCCCCGGCAGCACCTGGAAGCGGCCCGGCAACTCCACCATCACCAAGCCGCTGCGCACGTCCTGGGCGCCCACCGGCAACGTCAGCTTGAGCACTTCCAGCGCGGCCAGCACGGCGGCCGCGTTTAAAATCTGGTTGGCGCCACGCAGGCTGGGATAGGCCAGCGCGTTGCGGCGCTGCACCCGGCCGCCGTAATTCCATTGCTGTTTGTCGCCGGAATAATTGAAGTCGCGCCCCATCAGCCACAGGTCGGCGCCGATCGCCTCGGCATGCGCGATCAGCGATTGGGGCGGCACCGGATCGCTGCAAATGGCGGCCTTGCCGGGTCGGAAAATGCCGGCCTTTTCAAAGCCGATCGCTTCGCGCGTGTCGCCCAGATAATCGGTGTGGTCGATATCGACGCTGGTGACGATGGCGACATCGGCGTCGATCACGTTGACCGCGTCGAGCCGGCCGCCCAGGCCCACTTCCAGAATCGCCACGTCCAGCCCGGCGCCGGCCAGCAGGTGCAAAATGGCCAGGGTGGTGAATTCGAAATAGGTCAGGTCGGTGTCGGCGCGCGCCGCTTCCACCACGGCAAAGCTCTCGATCAGGGCCTGGTCGCTGGCCAGCTCGCCCTGGACCCGCGCCCGCTCGTTAAAGTCGAGAAAATGAGGCTTGATGTAAAGACCGACCTTGTAACCGGCGCGCAGCAGCACCGATTCCAGCATGGCGCAAGTGGAGCCCTTGCCGTTGGTGCCGGCCACCATCACCACCGGGCAGGAAAACCGCAGACCGAGCCGGTCTTTGACGGCGCGCACCCGGTCCAGGCCCAGATTGATCTCGATTTCGGCGTGGCGGCTTTCCAGCAGGGCCAGCCATTGCGGCAGTGTGGTCGGAACGGTGTGCATGAGCAGGACGCGAGGCAAGGTGAAGGACTTGAAAATGACTGCGCGCGAGGGACAAGCTCGCGCGCATGGAAACACCAGTATACAACAAGCGCCGAACGGCGGTCGGCCGCCGGCTGGCGGACCGTTAGGCCAGCACTTCCACCGCCTGGTTTTGCAGCAAGGCCAGCAGGCGCGCGATTTCTTCGCGCATCTTGCGGCGGTCGACGATCATGTCGACCGCGCCCTTGGTGACCAGGAACTCGGCGCGCTGGAAACCCTCCGGCAGCTTTTCGCGTACCGTGTTTTCAATCACGCGCGGGCCGGCGAAGCCGATCAGCGCCTTCGGCTCGGCGATCACCACGTCGCCCATGAAGGCGAACGAGGCCGACACGCCGCCCATGGTCGGGTCGGTCAGCACGCTGATGAAGGGCAGTTTCTTCTCGGCCAGCTTGGTTAGCATGGAGGTGGTCTTGGCCATCTGCATCAGCGACAGCAAGCCCTCCTGCATGCGCGCGCCGCCGGTGGCGGTGATGCAAATGAACGGCACTTTTTGCTCCAGCGCGATCTGGGCGCCGCGCACGAAACGCTCGCCCACCACCGAACCCATCGAGCCGCCCATGAACTCGAATTCGAAACAGGCCACCACCACGGGCAAGCTCATGATGGCGCCACCCAAGACCACCATGGCGTCCGTTTCGCCGGTCGCTTCCATGGCCGCCTTCAAGCGGTCCGGGTATTTTTTGCTGTCTTTGAACTTGAGCGTATCGACCGGCAGGATTTCCTGGCCGATTTCATAGCGGCCGCCGGCGTCGAGCAGGCTGTCGAGCCGCTCGCGGGCGCGTATGCGCATATGGTGGGAACACTTGGGGCAAACGTGCAGATTCGATTCCAGATCGGTGCGATACAGCACCGCCTCGCAAGATGGGCATTTCACCCACAGCCCCTCGGGCATGGTCTTGCGCGCGGCGGCGTCGGAACGCTGAATGCGCGGTGGCAGCAGTTTTTCCAACCAACTCATATAGTTCTCCTTAGACCCCTGTAGGGTGCGATTGCGGCGGCAGTCTGACGCGCCGCGCCCTGTCGCGCGACTGCGATGAACGGGTCTACGGCCTATAGCCGGGACGCCTGTTTGATGCGAGACAGCTCGCTTTGGTGGCGCTAGTGTAGCCGGTTAGGACCGTACTGTCGAATACCGGGCACGCAAACGATGTCGCTTAAGCATTGCAAGGCACCCTCGCGACGGCCAGCTGTGACCTCGAGGCAGCTTCTTGACATAACGCAAGTTGGTTTTTGTACGACGACGAGCTAAGCTACAAAGCAAGCCGCCACTACCACCACTGCCCGTCGCGGACGGCGACACCATTCTGCTAGTTTCACCATGCATACGTGAACTTAAGCGTCGAGCGCGCTCCGAATGCCGGCGACGAAGGTGCGCACCGCGTCCACCGCGCCGTCCTTGGGCGCGTTTTCGATTTCCTGGATGATACGGCTGCCGATCACCACCGCGTCGGCCACCTCGGCCACCGCGCGTGCGGTGGCGCCGTCGCGGATGCCAAAGCCAACCCCGATCGGCAGCTTGACCAGTTTGCGGATCGCCGTCAGCCGCGCGGCCACTTCCACCGTGTCGATATGACCGGCGCCGGTCACGCCCTTGAGCGAGACGTAATAGCTAAAGCCGGCGCCCACCTCGGCCACCTGGGCCACGCGCTCCGGGCTGGACGTCGGCGCCAGCAGGAAGATCAGATCGAGCCCGCTGGCGCGCATGGCGGCGGCGAAGTCGCGGCATTCCTCGGGCGGATAATCGACCACGATGGCGCCATCGGCGCCAGCCGCCTTGGCGGCGGCGATGAAGGCGGCCGGCCCCATGCGCTCGATCGGATTGGCGTACCCCATCACCACCACCGGGGTGTGGCTGTTGGTGGCGCGGAATTGGCGCACGTACTCAAACACATCCTTCATGCTCACGCCGAAGGCCAGCGCCCGTTCGCAGGCGCGCTGAATGACGGGACCCTCGGCCATCGGGTCGGAAAACGGCACCCCCAGTTCCAGGATGTCGGCGCCGCCCTCGACCAGGGCGTGCATCAGCGGCACGGTCAATTCCGGCGCCGGGTCGCCGGCCGTGATGAAGGTGATGAGGGCGGTTTTGTTGCGGGCCTTGAGGGCCTCGAAGGTGGCGGAAATCATGGACATGGGGGCTCGATTGTAGTGTGAGATCGGTGAATGCGGTGATCCCGGCGCCGCCAACACGGCGCCGGGCAGGGCGTAGGGCTAGCCAGCCTTAGCTGAAGTCGAGCCCCAGCCGTTGGGCCACCGTGTGCATGTCCTTGTCGCCGCGGCCGGACAGATTGGCCAAGATGATCTTATCCTTGGGCAAAGTGGCGGCCAGCTTGGCCGCGTAGGCGAGCGCATGCGACGATTCCAGCGCCGGAATGATGCCTTCGATGTGGCAGCACTGGTGGAAGGCGGCCAGCGCCTCCTCGTCGGTGATGGTCACGTATTGCGCCCTGGCGCTATCTTTGAGCCAGGCGTGTTCCGGCCCCACCCCCGGGTAGTCGAGCCCGGCCGAGACGGAATGGGTTTCGATGATCTGGCCGTTTTCGTCTTGCAGCAGATAGGTGCGATTGCCATGCAATACGCCAGCGACACCGGCCGTGAGCGCGGCGGCGTGCTTGCCGGTCTCCATGCCCTCGCCGGCCGGCTCGACGCCGATCAGTTGCACGTCCTTTTGGTCGATGTAGGGGTAAAAAATGCCCATCGCGTTCGAGCCGCCGCCCACGCAGGCGATCACATGGTCGGGCTGGCGCCCCGTCATTTCCGGCATCTGCACCAGGCATTCCTCGCCGATCACGGCCTGGAAGTCGCGCACCATCATCGGATACGGATGCGGTCCGGCCACGGTGCCGATGATGTAAAACGTGTTTTCGATATTGGTGACCCAGTCGCGCATGGCTTCGTTGAGCGCGTCTTTCAGCGTTTTCGAGCCCGATTCCACCGGCACCACGGTCGCGCCCAGCAACTTCATGCGGTACACGTTCTGGGCCTGGCGCTTGACGTCCTCGCTCCCCATATACACCACGCATTCCAGGCCGAAGCGGGCGCAGATGGTGGCGGTGGCCACGCCGTGCTGGCCGGCGCCCGTTTCGGCGATGATGCGTGGCTTGCCCATGCGTTTGGCCAGCAGGGCTTGGCCGATCACGTTATTGATCTTGTGGGCGCCGGTATGGTTCAAGTCTTCGCGCTTGAAAAAGATCTGGGCGCCACCCGCCAGTTCCGACCAGCGCTTGGCGTGGTAGATCGGCGATGGACGCCCGACAAAATGCTTTAGTTCGTAGCGGTACTCGTCCAGGAAGACGGGGTCGTCCTTGTAATGGGCATAGGCGGCGTTCAGCTCGGCCAGCGCAAAGCTGAGCGTTTCGGCGACGAAGGAGCCGCCATACGGGCCGAAGTGGCCTTGCGCGTTGGGCAACTGGTAATCGGTGGCGTGGAACAAGGGGGCGGCGGGGCCGCGTGCGGGCAAGGCTGTCATGGGAAAATCTCTCTATTCTAAAATGGCGTCGGCGGCGCGCACGGCCCGCACGAAGGCGGCGATCGCGTGCGCGTCCTTGATGCCCTTGGCCGCTTCGACGCCACTGCTGACGTCGACCGCGTAAGGGCGAACACGTGCCACCGCGTCAGTCGCGTTGTGTACGCTCAAGCCACCACTTAAAACGACCCGAGGCGCGAGTTCTTTTGGAATGAGAGACCAATCAAATACCTTTCCTGCGCCGCCGTAGGCTTCGACATGGGTGTCGAGCAAGAGGCCGGTGAAACGCCGGCTGGCGGCGCGGTAGCGCTGTTCGTATTCTAGCAAATCGGCGCCGCGTGTGTCGGCTTTGATGCGCGCCACCTGGACAAATGGCCGGGCCACGCTGTCGGCCAGCCGCGCGGCCTGGGCGGCGCTCTCGTCGCCGTGAAATTGCAGCAATTGCAGAGGGGCCAGGCGGCACGCCTCGGTCAGCTCGGCCACGCTGGCGTTGACAAACAAGCCGACCGCCGTCACGTAAGGCGGCAGCACGGCGATCAGCTCGGCGGCCCGCTGGGGCGTCACATAACGCGGGCTGGGCGGGTAAAACACAAAGCCCAGCGCGTCGGCCCCGGCCGCCACCGCCGCCGCCACATCGTCGGCGCGGGTCAAGCCACAAATTTTGATGCGGGTGCGTTGCATGGTGTCTCTCGCTAGAACCAGGGCAGCGCGCAGCTTTCCTGCGGCAAGCCCCATTTGGGATCGTAATCGATTTTGGCCAGGTACAGGCCGTCCGGCATGAAGGTGGGCGCCGCCACCGCGCGGTCGCGCCCGGCCAGCACTTCGCCCAGCCAACCGGCTTGCTGGCGGCCGTTGCCGATGTAGATCAGGCAGCCGACCAGGTTGCGCACCATGTGGTGCAGGAAAGCGTTGGCGCGGATGGTAAACACGATCAGCTCGCCGCGCCGCTCGATGCCAATCTCGTGCATCAACTTGACGGGCGACTTGGCTTGGCATTGCGAGGAACGAAAGGCGCTGAAGTCGTGCCAGCCCAGCAGGGGCGCCACGGCGTCTTGCATTTTGCCGATGTCGAGCGGGCGGAAGGTGAAACCGGCCCGCCCGTGCAGCAGCGGCGCCCGGGTCGAATGGTTATACAGCAGATAGTGGTAAGTGCGGGCGCGCGCGCTGAAGCGGGCGTGAAACTCTTGCTCGGGGTCGGACGCCACTTCGCAGGCCCAGCGCACGGCGATGGAGTCCGGCAAGAAGGCATTGACGCCACGCACCCAGGCATGGGTGTCGCGGGTCAGGTCGGTATCGAAGTGGATCACTTGTTCCAGCGCGTGCACACCGGTGTCGGTGCGCCCGGCGCAGGTGGTGGCCAGGGGCACCCGGCCAAATTGGGCCAGCGCCGCTTCGAGCTGGTCTTGCACGGTATGGCCGTCGGCCTGTTTCTGGTAGCCGTGCCAGGCGGTGCCGTCGTACTGCACACCTAATGCGATGCGTTTCAAGTGCTGCCTTTTGTTAAGCGGGGTCGGCACATTATATGCCAAGCTTGAGCACCGCCGGCAAGGGCCGGCCGTGCCACGATGCCAGCGGCGCCATGCCAACCGCGCATGGCGCCACCCCGCCCGCGCTTAGCCCAGCAAGGCCCGCATCGAATGCGCTTTGGCCACTTGGGCATCGCTGCCGCCCTTGACCACTTCGTCGATCAGCTCGCGCGCGCCTTCCTTGTCGCCGATTTCCTGGTAGGCGATGGCCAAATCGAGCTTGGTGTCCATCTCCATGTGGACCGCCGACAGCGGGTCGTCCACGCCGGCCGGCGCCGGGGCCGGGGTCAGATGCGATTGCGACTCGGCCATTTCCAGGTCCAGATCGATGCCCGACAAATCGAACTCGGGCGCCTCGGCCGGGGCCGGCGCGGCGGCGGGGGCCGCGGCGTCGTGCTTGGCGAAGAAGTCGTCGGCCGACAAGTCGGTTTCGACAGCCACGCTATTGGCCGGCTGTTCCGGCAAATCAAAGCTCATCAGATCCAGATCGTCGGCCGGCGCCGCTTTCGGAGCGGCATGCTCCGAAGGCAAGTCCAGATTGAAATCCATGCCGTCGTCGGCCGCCGCCGCTTTCGGGGCGGCCGCCGCAGCCGGTGCTTGCGGCGCGGCGTCGAACGGCAAATTGAAGGCCATGTCGAGCGGATCGGCGGCCGGCGCGGCCGCTTTCGGCGTGTCGGGCGCGCTCTTGGCCACCGTATCTTCGTTCAAGCCACCCAGGTCGAAGTCGAGGAAGTTTTCCTCGGCCATTGCGGCCGTCACCGGCGCGGCGGCGGCGCTCGGGGCGGGCGGCGTGACCGCAGGCGCCGGGCTCGGCGCGGCGCTGTGCTGCGGCACCAAGTCGGCCGGGGCGACCAGATCATCCAACGCGAAGTGGTCGGCATCGTTGCCACCTTGGCTCAAATCAAAGTCGAGCACGGAAGCAGGCCTCGATCCCACCGTCGACGCCACCGTATTAAAATCCGGCGCACCACCCTTCCCGAGTTGCGCTTCGGGAGTGATGGTGGCGGAGCTATTGGCATACAGCGGATTGAGCGCGTCCACCGTCATGCCCAAGGCCGCCGCTTGCGCCCATTCGTTGCCGCTGCCCTTGGTCATGCTGTAGAGCTCGCCAGCCTGAATTTCAAACGAGCGGCTATCCTTGCGCGCCGCATAGATTTCCAGCAGCTTCAGACGCACCGGATGGCGGTCGGGATGGGTGCGCAGCGCTTCCTTCAGAATTTCCTCGGCCTGGGCATCGCGGCCGTAGGCGATATACACATCGGCTTCGGCGACCGGATCGACTTCATTGGTGTCGAGCTGGCTGGCCGATGGCGTGAAATTCGAATTGAACACGCTATTGTTGGTATCGACGCTTTGCCCGCCCGTTTCGGCGAACAGGGAGTGGGCCTGGGTGCCCGGATCGCCCAAGATGCTGGTGTCGCCACTCGGCAAGGCGTTCTTGCGGCGACGCGATACGATCAAGGCGCCGGCGCCGGCCAACAACACCCCGAGCGCGATGGCGATGGTGGTGATATTTTCCGACAGGGTGTCGAGCATGGTGGGCGCCACCATCGGCAGCGGCTTGGCCACCACCGGTTTTGGTTTTGGCGCCGGAGCCGGAGCCGGAGCCGGTTCGGCCGGCGGCGGTTCGGCCACCAACGGTGCCGCTGGAGCGGCTGGCGCCGCTTCTGGCGCGGCCGCCGGGGCCGGGGTCGGCGTGGGCACGGCCGCCGGAGCCGGAGCCGGAGCCGCAGCTGGAGCCGGAGCCGGAGCCGGAGCCGGCTCCACCACGGGCGCCGGGGCCGGAGCGGAGGCGGCAGCGGGCTTTTTCTGGGCCGACAAGGTCTTGTTTTTGACCGCCATCAGCTGTTCCAGATCGCTGACGTTCTTTTCCAATTCCTTGACCCGGGTGGCCGCTTCGGCCACTTGCTTTTCCTTGGCGATCTTCTCTTCCACGCTGGCGGTGGCGGTGGTGCCGGCGTTGGAGGCGCCGCCCGTGGCCTTCGACAGCTTGAGCTGATCTTTCGATTCATTGGCGGCGGTGGCGCGTTCGGCCACCTTGGCGGTGATCTTGCCGGCCGCGCTTTGGCTGGCCTCGATCGCCTTCGACGGGGCCGCCACGGCCACCTGGCCGGCCAGCTTGTTGCGGTAGGCGGCGAAATCGGCGGCATGCGCGACCACCACGCCCTTCGCTTCGGCCGGAGTGGTGCCGCCCAGCGTGCCGGCGTCCGGCACCGTCAAAATCTGGCCGGAACGCAAGCGGTTCATATTGTTGCCGACGAACGCTTCCGGATTGGCGCGGTACAGCGCCACCAGCATCACGTCCAGCGACACTTCGGCCGGCTTCAACTGGCCCGCGATGCGGCCCAGGTTGTCGCCCGGCTTGACCTTGTAGTCGCCGGCCTCGCCTTTGGGCGCCTTATCGGCCCGCTCGGCTTTGTCGGCGGCCGGCTTGTCGGCGGCCGGTTTGTCGGCCGTGGGCGCGTTTTTGCCGCCACGGGCCGGCTTGGCGCCGCTTGGCGCCGTCACGGCGGCGGTGCTCACGCCACCGGGCACGATGGCGGCCGGCTTGGCGGCCGGCGCGGCGGCGCCGCGGGCCGCCATATCGACCGGCGCGGCGACCTGCGCCGGCTGGTTCTGGCGCATGTCGGCCGGATCGAGCAGGAAGGTATATTCGCGCACCAGGCGGCCGCTATTCCAATTCAATTCCAGCAGCATGTCGACGAACGGCTCGTTGACCGGCTGCGAGGAAAAGATGCGGATGAATTGACGCCCGCCCCGTTGCTCCACCGTGAAACGCAGCGACAGCAAGGTGGGATTGAAATCGATATTGGCCGCCTTGAACGCGTCCGCAGGGGCCAGTTTCGCAACCAGCGCAGCCGCTTCTTCGTTCGATACCGAGGTCAATTCGATTTCGGCGCGCAGCGGCTGACCCAGGGAGGACAGCACGGTCAGCTTGCCGAGCCCGGCGGCGTGGGCCGCCGGGGACAATAAGACGGCACAAGCGACGGCGCTCGTGAGGGTTTTCAACGCGGAGGAGACGATCCTGGGGCGATTGTTTACATGCATATTTGGCGGCATCTTGGTTGACGGGGGAAACGAATAGTTTCCCAGAAGTCTCAACATATCATCATGGGGAGGCGCGTGCAAGCTTTGCAAGCGCTTTCCACCCTAGAGAGGGGCGATCTGTGAACACTATGCCTAATTTTGACCAAAACTCAGCTTTTTTTCGACCATCGAAACATGCCGCGTCTTGACGCCAGGCCGGCGCGAGCGCCCTGGCATGAGGCCGATCACGCCTCGAGCACGATGCGCAACATGCGCCGCAGCGGTTCGGCCGCGCCCCACAGCAATTGGTCGCCCACCGTGAAGGCCGACAGATAGTCGTCGCCCATCGCCATCTTGCGCACCCGGCCCACCGGAATCGTCAAGCTGCCCGTCACGGCCGCCGGCGACAGGTCGCGCACCGACGCTTCGCGCGTGTTGGGCACCAGTTTCACCCACTCATTGTTGCTGGCGATGATGTCGTTGATCTCGTCGAGCGGCACGTTTTTCTTCAGCTTGATGGTCAACGCTTGCGAATGGCAACGCATGGCGCCGATGCGCACGCACAAGCCGTCCACGGGAATGGCCACGCTGCCGAAGTCGGCGCCCCGGCCCAGGATCTTGTTGGTCTCGGCGCCCGCCTTCCATTCTTCCTTCGACTGGCCGTTGCCCAGATCCTTGTCGATCCAGGCAATCAGGTTGCCGGCCAGGGGCGCGCCGAATTGCTTGATGTCCTCGGCCGGCAAGCCGTGCTGGGTGGCCAGCACCTGGCGGTCGATTTCCAGGATGGCGGCGGCCGGATTGTCGAGCAGCGCACGCACGGCCGCGTTGATGGTGCCGAACTGGGTCAGCAGCTCGCGCATGTGCTGGGCGCCGCCGCCGGAGGCCGCCTGATAGGTCATGGAGCTCATCCAGTCGACCAGGTCGTGCTGGAACAGGCCGCCCAAGCCCATCAGCATGCACGAGACCGTGCAATTGCCGCCGATATAATTCTTCACGCCCTTGTGCAGGGCCGTCTTGATCACGCCCAGGTTGACCGGATCGAGCACGATCACCGCGTCTTGTTGCATGCGCAAGGTGGAGGCGGCGTCGATCCAGTAACCGTTCCAGCCGGCCGCGCGCAGCCGCGGGAACACGGCGCCGGTGTAATCGCCGCCCTGACACGAAATGATGATGTCGCAGCGTTGAAGCTGGGCGATATCGTTGGCGTCTTGCAGCGTGGTTTCGTTTTTCGCCATCGCCGGCGCCGCCCCGCCGCTGTTCGAGGTGGAGAAAAACAGCGGTTCGATGTGCGCGAAATCGCCCGCTTCCTGCATGCGTTGCATCAAGACCGAACCGACCATGCCGCGCCAACCTACCAAGCCTACTAATTTCATGTTATTTCCTCTGATGCGGCGGGTCCGGCCCGCCGTTTTATCGATTTTTTATGGAAGCAGCTCAGGCCAGCGCGCGCAGCACGGCCTGGCCCATCTCTTCGGTGCCGACGCGGGTGGTGCCGGGCGTGTAAATGTCGCCGGTGCGGTAACCCTGGGCCAGCACCGATTTGACGGCGTTCTCGATCCGGTCGGCCTGCTCGGCCCGGTTTAGCGAATAGCGCAGCATCATGGCCGCCGACAAGATGGTGGCCAGCGGATTGGCGATGCCCTTGCCGGCGATGTCGGGCGCCGAACCGTGCGAAGGTTCGTACAAGCCCTTGTTGTTGGCGTCGAGCGAGGCCGAGGGCAGCATGCCGATCGAGCCGGTCAGCATGGCGGCGCAATCGGACAAGATATCGCCGAACATATTGCCGGTCACCAGCACGTCGAATTTCTTGGGCGCGCGCACCAGTTGCATGGCGGCGTTATCGACGTACATGTGCTCGAGCGCCACGTCCGGGTACTCGCGGTGCACCTCGGTGACGATGTCGCGCCAGAACTGGAACGTTTCGAGCACATTGGCCTTGTCCACGCTGGTGACCCGCCGGTCGCGTTTTTGCGCGGCCTGGAAGGCGACGTGGGCGATGCGCCGGATTTCGCCCTCGGCGTAGCGCATGGTGTCGAAGCCTTCGCGCTGGCCCTGAAAGGCGCCGTCCGGACACTCGCGCACGCCGCGCGGCTGGCCGAAATATATGTCGCCCGTCAATTCGCGGATGATCAGGATATCGAGCCCGGACACCACTTCCGGTTTCAAGGTGGAGGCGTCGGCCAGCTCGGGATACAAGATGGCCGGGCGCAGGTTGGCGAACAGGCCGAGCTGCTTGCGCAGCCCCAAAATCGCTTGCTCGGGGCGCAGCGCGCGCGCCAGCTTATCGTACTGGTAGTCGCCGACGGCGCCAAACAGCACCGCATCGGCGGCCTGGGCCAGGGCCAGGGTGGCCGGCGGCAGCGGATGGCCGTGGGCGGCATAACCGGCCCCGCCCACCGGGGCCGTTTCCAGCTCGAACGGCTCGTCCAGCGCGCGCAGCACCTTGACGGCCTGGGCGATGATTTCCGGGCCGATGCCGTCGCCGGGAAGTATGGCAATTTTCATGTTATGCGATCAAATGTTAGATGACGTTCGCCAACCACGGTTGATTGGCCAGATGACGCTCCTCGAAGCTGTGGATGGCGTCGGCGTGGCGCAGGGTCAGGCCGATATCGTCCAATCCATTCATCAGGCAATATTTGCGGAAGGCGTCGATGTGAAACGGGTAGGAGACGCTGCCATTGCTGGTGGTCACGCGCTGCTGTTCAAGATCGACCACCAGCTTGTAACCGGGGAAGGCTTTGACTTCATTAAACAGATGATCGATCTGCGTTTCGGGCAACACTATTGGCAATAAGCCATTTTTGTAGCAATTGTTAAAAAAGATATCGGCGAAGCTGGGCGCGATAATGGCGCGAAAGCCATACTGGTCCAGCGCCCACGGCGCGTGTTCGCGCGACGAGCCGCAGCCGAAGTTTTTTCGGGTCAGCAGGATCGAGGCGCCCTGATAGCGCGCCTGGTTGAGCACGAAATCGGGATTGAGCGGACGGCCGCTATTGTCCTGGCCCGGCTCGCCGTGGTCCAGATAACGCCATTCGTCGAACAGATTGGGACCGAAGCCGCTGCGCCGTATCGATTTGAGAAACTGCTTGGGAATGATGGCGTCGGTATCGACATTGGCCCGATCCAGCGGCGCCACCAGTCCCTCGTAAATGGTGAATTTATCCATGATGTGCTCACGCTGTGCCGACGGGCGGCGCCGTCCGGCCCGCCCCTCCGCGAGGGTTATTTTTTGCCGGCTTCTTCGACTTTTTCGCCGACCTTTTTGACATCCTTGCCGAAGCCGGACATGGTGTTGCAACCGGTCAGCAACAGCAGCGCGGCGAGCGATAGGGCGAACAGTTTCTTCATTTTTACCTCAATTTAAGTATCAACAATATGGCGCGGCGGCGCCCGCTCAGCGCAAGGCCCGCACGTCGACAAAATGGCCGGCGATGCCGGCGGCGGCGGCCATGGCCGGCGACACCAGATGGGTGCGCCCGCCCTGGCCCTGGCGGCCCTCGAAGTTGCGGTTCGAGGTCGAGGCGCAGCGCTCGCCCGGCTCGAGGCGGTCGGCGTTCATGGCCAGGCACATCGAGCAGCCCGGCTCGCGCCACTCGAAGCCGGCCTCGCGGAAAATGGTGTGCAGCCCCTCGCGCTCGGCCTGATCCTTGACCAGGCCGGAACCCGGCACCACCATCGCCAGCTTGACGTTGGAAGCGCGGTATTTGCCGCGCACCACCTGGGCGGCGGCGCGCAGATCCTCGATGCGCGAATTGGTGCAGGAACCGATAAACACCTTGTCGATGCGGATATCGGCGATCGCGGTATTGGGCGCGAGCGCCATGTAGAGCAGCGCCTTTTCAATCGCGTCGCGCCGCACCGGATCTTTTTCCTGCTCCGGATCGGGCACCCGGCCGTCGATCGAGGTGACCATTTCGGGCGAGGTGCCCCAGGTCACCTGCGGCAGCATCTCGGCCGCGTTCAAGTGCACCACCAGGTCGAAGCGCGCGCCCGGGTCCGAATGCAGGGTGCGCCAGTAAGCCACCGCGCGTTCCCAGTGCGGCCCGGCCGGCGAAAACGGCCGACCCTTGACGTAGTCGATGGTGGTCTGGTCGACGGCGATCATGCCGGCGCGCGCGCCCGCCTCGATCGCCATGTTACAGACCGTCATGCGCCCTTCCATCGACAGCGCGCGGATGGCCGCGCCGCCAAATTCGATCGCGTAACCGGTGCCGCCGGCGGTGCCGATGCGGCCGATCACGGCCAGCACGATATCCTTGGCCGTCACCCCGGCCGGCAGCGCGCCGTCCACCTGCACCAGCATGGCCTTCGATTTTTTGGCCAGCAGGGTCTGGGTGGCCAGCACGTGCTCCACTTCCGAGGTGCCGATGCCGTGCGCCAGGCAAGCGAAGGCGCCGTGGGTGGAGGTGTGCGAGTCGCCGCACACCACCGTCATGCCCGGCAGGGTGGCGCCCTGCTCCGGCCCGATCACGTGCACGATGCCCTGGCGCTTGTCGTTCATGTTGAAATAGGTCAGGCCGTAGGACTTGGCGTTCTTGTCCAGCGTTTCCACCTGTAAGCGCGAGACCGGGTCGGCGATGCCGTCGGCGCGGTCGGTGGTGGGCACGTTATGGTCGGCCACGGCCAGATTGGCCGACACGCGCCAGGGCTGGCGGCCGGCCTCGCGCAAGCCGTCGAAGGCTTGCGGACTGGTCACCTCGTGCACCAGGTGGCGGTCGATGTACAAAATGGTGGTGCCGTCGTCTTCGGCGCGCACCACATGGGATTCCCAAAGCTTGTCGTATAGGGTCTTCATCGTATTATGCAGTTGCCACAGCCTGTTGTGAGTTATCCACGCCGATTATGCCATATCCGGGCCGCCCGCCGCCATGGCCGGTCGCGCCGATGGGGGGCGATGGGGCACGCCGCGCAAATCGAGCTCGCCATCCGGGCGGCGACGCGCGTCGCAATCGACGAAAAAAACGCCGGCGCGCGGGGCGTCGGCGGCGGTGGGCGAGGCTGGGCTGGGCTGGTCGGGGCGCTGAGCCATTGGCCGAGAAAGCGGCGAAATAGGAACCGTTCCAGATCATTTTACGGCCGACGATCCCCAGTCCGACCGGCTGCTAGGCCGCCATGCGCACGGCGCCGCGACAGCCATCCATCAAGAACGATAGCCCGACCACCAGCACCAGTTCGCCCTCGGCCGAGCGCGCCGTGCCGGTGATCCCCTCGACCGCGATGGCGGTCATCGGCTTGATCACCAGATCGGCGGTGCCGTCGACTGCGGCCACCGCCAGGATGTAAGGCTGGGGCGCGGCCACCACGATGCCGACCCGCTCGCTGCACAGTTCGTAGCCCAAAGCCGCCGCCAGGGAGCGCACCGGCAACGGCCGGCCCTGGTCCTTGAGCACCGGCGCCCCGCCCACTTCCATGAAGGTTTCGGGCAGCTCGACCACGCGCTGCACCACCGCCATCGGCAGCGCCAGCGCCGCGCCCGAGGTCGACACCAGCATGGTGGGCACGATCGACAGTTCGATCGGCAGCCGGATCGCGAACTTGGTGCCGGCGCCCAGCTTGGAATCGATATGGATCGCGCCGCGGTTTTTCTCCACCGCCGTTTTCACCACATCCATGCCGACCCCGCGCCCCGATACGCTGGAAGCGACGTCCTTGGTGGAAAAGCCGGGCAAAAACACCAGTTGAAAACATTCGTCGTTACTGAGCTGCGCGTTTTCGCTGATCAAACCCTTTTCGGTGGCCTTTTTGCGCAACTTGGCCGGGTCCATGCCCTTGCCGTCGTCTTGCAGCACAATCATGACGCTATTGGCTTCCTGCCAAGCCTTGAGCGAAATGTAAGACTTGGCCGGCTTGCCGGCGGCCAGCCGCTCCTCGGGCGACTCGACGCCGTGATCGAGCGCGTTGCGCAGCATGTGCACCAGCGGGTCGTACAGGCTGTCGACCACTACCCGGTCGACCTCGGTCTCGGCGCCCTCGATGGTCAGCTCGACATCCTTGCCCAGGTCCTTGGCCAGTTCGCGCACCAGACGGGGGAATTTCTGGAACAGACGCCCGACCGGCTGCATGCGGGTCGCCAAAGTGGCGCGCTGCAACTCGGTCGAATAGCGCGAGGCCCGCTCCAGCGTTTCGGCCAGGGTCGCCATCAGGGTGGCGGCTTGACCCTCGAATTTGAATTGCAACAGGCGCTCAAGCAGCACCGAGGCTTGATTGGCCGCTTGCACCGATTCGCCGGCCACTTCCAGCAAGGCATCGAGTTTGACCGCGTCGACCCGGATGCTGTCTTCCTTGACCGGGGCGGCGCTACGCACTTCCGCTTTTTCCTCGCGCCGGTCGACGCCGTCCCAACCCTTGGCGCCGGGCTTGGCGGCGGCCGCGGCCTGGGCGGCGGCGACACCTTCGCTGGGCGCCGCTGCGACTGCCGGGGCGGCCGGGGCGGCGCTGGCGGGCGCCGGCGCGGGCGCGGCGGGCGCGGCCACATGGGTGCCGGCCGGCACCACCGAGACATACATCGCTTCCCAGTCCAGGCCATCGGTGGCGGCGGCGGCCGGCGCGGGGGCGGCCGGGGTGGCCGGGACGGCAACCGGAGCGGGCGCCGGCGCCATGCTCTTGCCTTCGATGGCATTGGTCAAAATCAATTCAAGCGACTTGGGCATGGCCGGCAAGCTTTCCGGCGCGTTGCCGTTGGCCAGTTCGGTCAGTTGGTCGGCCACGAAACCGGACGCTTGCAGCGCCGCCTCGATGGCGATCGGGGTCACCGGCGCGGCGCCCGTGCGCAGCGCGTCGAACAGATTCTCGGTCAGATGACAGGCGGCCACCAGGGCCGGCAAATTCATGAAGCCGGCGCCACCCTTGATGGTATGGAAGGAGCGGAACACCGCGTTCAGCGTTTCCTTGTTGTTCGGTTCTCGCTCAAGATGCAATAAATGCTCTTCAACGTTGACCGCCAGATCCATCGCCTCGACGACAAAATCCTTGAGCATATCGTCCATTAGAATCCCAGATCGGCAAGAAGGTCATCGACATTGTCTTGATCGAGCGCGACCGAAGGCGCGGACGGACCGGACATCAGTTGCACCGGCTTATGGGCCAGTTTTTCGCGCACCGCCGGCGGCGCGTTGTCGCGCAGCAGCTCGGCCAATTCATGCTCGACCGTCTTGGTGATCAGCACCACTTTTTTGATCAACTGGCCCGTGATGTCCTGAAAATCCTGGGCCATCATGATTTCAAGCAGCCGCGCTTTTTCCGCCTCGGTGGCCTCGGTCACGGTCTGGGCGAACTGTTTGGCGTCGCCGGCCAGGGTTTTAAACTCTTCCAGCGACAATTTGCCGGCGAACAGGGCGCTCCAGCGGGCATCCATTTCCTTGGCTTTTTTCGACAGCGCGTCCTGGGCCGGCATGCCGTCGTCGAGCGTGTTGAGCACCTTGTTGGCGGCCTGCTCGGTCAGGTTGGCGACATACTGGAGCCGGTCCTGGGCGTCGACGATTTGCGAGGAAGCCTCGTTCAAGGCCTTGTCGTAACCGAGTTCGCGCAGCGAATCGTGCAGCAGCCGCACGATGCCGCCGAGCCGTTCGAACATCGGCTTGTCGGTCTCGGCGCCCGCTTCGCCCGCGCCGGCCGCTTCAGACGCCGGGGGCGGGGCCGGCGGCGGCGCGGCCGCGCTCACGACGGCGGCCGGGGCGGCGGCGACCTGGTCGAACAGGGCTTCGAAATCGTCTTCGGCGGGGGCGGGAGCGGGGGCGGGGGCCGGTTCGGGCGCGGTGGGCGCGCGTTGCGCGGATACTTCATCGAATAAGGCGTCGAAATCATCAGCGGCATTGGTCATAGTCCCTGCTTCTCCATAATTTGTAAAAAGTGTCGCCTGAACATCGCGTATCGCAAGCTGGTGTCGGAAACTTCCTACCTTTTATGACGCCAGGCTGTATCGCCTGCGCGCACCCGGGGTGCGCAGCCTTGGGCGCCGGATACCTGCCCGCGCAACGCTAAATGAAATTGAGCGCGCCCCGCTTGAAAACCGCGCATACCGTTGTATTCTGAAATACTAACATCGGATTTTGAGCATTGCACCGGCTCACGCATAAATCAGGTTCTTATTTGCAAAAATGCCTGCCGACTGTCGCATCTGATCCGGCAAGGGCGGTGTTTACCGGCCTTGTCTGTGCAAAAGCTGCAATATTGTTGATAAAGATCAAGTCTTTACATGAAATCAAGCTTGTCCATCAAGGCTACAATGGCGCATGGTGTAGGCGTTCCGCGCGCAGAAAATTTCACGGAGGACGGACCATGTATAGGAAAATTCTGATCACGACCGATGGTTCGGCGGTATCGAATCTCACAGCGTGCGCCGGAGTCGCTTTCGCCGAACAAATGCAGGCCCAGATATTGGCTCTGTATGTCGCGCCGGAATACCAATACCCCGTCTATGTTGAAATTATTCCGCCGAGTTATCCCAGCGAGGAAGAATATCGGGCCGCCATGATACGCAATGGCGGCGGGCACTTGGAAACCATCCGCGCGGCGGCCGCCAAACAAGGTGTCCATTGCAGCGCGTTGACGGCGTTTTCGGACCGCACCGCGCTTAAAATTGTCGAGGTGGCCAAACAGCAAAGCTGCGATTTGATTTTTATCGGTTCGCACGGGCGCAGCGGCTGGGGCCAGTTATTGCTCGGCAGTGTCACCAGCAAGGTTTTGCACCATTCGCCCATGCCAGTGCTGGTGCACCGGCTCATACACGAGCCGCCGACGGCCTGATCTATGCGGCGAAATGTTGAGCAATAAACAAAGTGTCCGGCTTTATAGTAGTATAGACAAGTGATGCCTTTGATTAATCTTTTTTTCCAGCTTGCTGCGCGGGCCGGAGCACCCACTTTTACCCTATGATACGAATTGTCATCGCGGACGACCACACCATCATGCGTGAGGGCCTCAAACGCATCCTCGACGGCGCGCCCGACATCGATATCGTCGGCGAGGCCATCGACGGCTTCGAGGTGCTCACCCATGTGCGCCAGGGCGGCTTCGACCTGTTGCTGCTCGATTTGTCGATGCCCGGGCGCAGTGGCGTGGACCTGATCCGCCAGATCAAGAGCGAGGCCCCCAAGCTGGCGATCCTGATCCTGACCATGCACGAGGAAGAGCAGTACGCGGTGCGCGCCATCCGCGCCGGCGCCCAGGGGTATCTGACCAAGGAGAGCGCCGGCACCCAGCTGGTGGGCGCGATCCGCAAGGTGGCCTCGGGCCGCCCTTATATCAGCACCGAGGTGGCCGAGCAGTTGGTGCTCAACATCATGATGCCCAATGAAAGCCTGCTGCATAAACAATTGTCGGACCGGGAATTCGAGGTGTTTTCGCTATTGGTGGCGGGCAAGTCGATCACCGAAATCGCCAACAGCTTGCATTTGAGCGTGAAAACGGTGAGCACGCATAAAACCCGCATCATGCAGAAAATGGGCATGAGCTCGCTTTCCGAAATGGTGCAATATGCGGTCGCGCACCGTTTGTTGTCGCCATTTAAAACCTGAATCGTCCGGCCGCATCGCCGGCCGGCGCCGCGCCACTCCGTATTTTTCTGCCGGAATGTCCTCACATCGCCTTGCTTGTAGGAGCAATCCTACGGCTATCGCGCTAGCTCCTACCGCCATATTCAGCCGCCGCTGATATCAATCAAGGTCCCGCGTTGGCATACTGAAACCTGAGCGAATCAAGTTGCAAGCTGTTTAGCACAGCTCTCAATGAGCCGCCTGTGGGACTGAACACAGCTAAGGTTGCGCGGTCTAATCGACCAATCGAGTCCGCCACGGGGCGCAGGTTCTGTCCAATTCCGAAGTTTGAAATACCTGTCACCAGGAGATGAGCATGCTGTCAACGCAAACGTCTGAAATCCGCGCCACTTCGCCGTCGGCTGTGCAGACCTCTTCAATGGAAGCAGGCCGCCAGCGCCAAGGGCGTTTGTGGTCGAATTTAAAAGAGGTGTGCGATCTGCTGCATATTTCCACTGCTTGTTCCATTGCTGCCGATGAATTACTGTTTCAACATGTGCAATTCAAAACGGGCCAACGTGTGCACACCATCGGCCAACCGTTCGATACCTTGTATATCGTCAACTCCGGTTTTTTGAAAACCGTGCTGATCGATGAATTCGGTAATGAACAAGTATTGAGCTTTCCCATGAAGGGCGACATGTTGGGGGTGGACGGCATCCATTCCAAGCATTATTCGTCGGAAGCGGTGGCCTTGTCCGATTGCGACTTGATCTTGCTGCCATTTAAAAAGTTGACCGCCCTGGGTCGCATCCATCTGGAACTGGAAAATGTCATGTACGGCGTGATGAGCCGCGAACTGGTACGCGAGCAAGCCATGATCGGCATGCTGGGCGCCCTGTCCGCCGAGGCGCGCGTTGCCCGTTTCCTGGTGTCCTTGGCCGACCGCTTCGCCCAGATGGGATATTCGAGCAAATTGTTCAACTTGCGCATGACGCGCCACGAGATCGGCAGCTACCTGGGGCTAACGCTTGAAACGGTCAGCCGCACCCTGTCGGCCTTCAATGAAATCGGCTTGATCAGCGTGGACCAGCGTACCATCGGCATCAAGGACGCCGAAGCGCTCAAGACGCTGCGCCGCTTGCCGCCGTCGCGCTCGCGCGCCAAGCAATTGGCCGCCGCCAAATTGAAAGCCGGCGCCGCCGACGCCCAGCCGGTGGCGCCAGTGCAGTTGCTCGCCACAATATAACCGTTTCCGCCCGTCACCCGCCCGGCCAGTGCAACTGGACCGGGCTTTTTTATTTGTCGGTCAAGCCGGCGCGGCGCGGCGGCAAATAGCACTTGCATTTGCGGCCAGCCTCATCAATAATGCAAATACGAATCATTCTCAATAACGCGTATTTATGTCCACTCCGCCTGCATCATGTATTTCCTCGCCTGGCGCCGCGCCGCGCACATCGGCGGCCGCCAAAGGCGTCGCGTCACCGCAACAAACCGTTCCGCGCACCACCAGCGGGGCACTAATGCAAGGCGGGCGAGAAGTCGAAATCGAACACGCCGGGCGTGTCTATCGCCTGCGTTTGACGCAATTGAACAAGCTGATTCTTACCGCCTGAGCCGTTCAGGCAAGGCGCCACCCGGCGCCCTTTCCCACCAGCCAGCCAGGCCGCTTTCGTCGTGCCATCGCCAGCCCACCACCAGGAGCGTTTGATGGCCAACCGTATCGAATCCGTTTTACTCACCCCGCACGCTGGCAGCCGCCAGCCCGAGCTGATGCTCTCGGCCGTACTGCATTTGATGTCCCACTACACGGCGCGCAGCGCCGAGCAGGGCGCCTGTCTGAAGCTGGCGGCCGTGATCGAACGCCATCTGCACGCGCTGGCCGATCTGCCCGGGCTGGCGCCCGTGCTTCAGGCTACTTGCCAGCAATTGTCGGAACAGTGGGCCGGCGTGATCGAGCGCCAGGCGCCACGTCCGCCCGCCAGCTCTTTTCTGAGCCGGGTCGCGGCCGGCGCCAAGGCCGCCGCCAAGGCGGCCAGCGCCGACAAACCCGCGCTGCCGGTGCGATCATGAGCACGCGCGTGACGACGCGCGCGCGGCCGGCCCGGGCGGGAGCGCAGCATGTGCGATAAGCAACAAGCCGATCGGGCAGCGCCGGCGACCGCATGCCAAACCGTGCCGGCCCAGAGCTCGCGCCGGCGCCGCATCTGGGAATTGTCGCATGCCTGCCATTGCCCTTTGGTCGGGGTCGGCTTGCCGCTGGGCGCGCTGCGCAAACTGATCGGCAAACGCACGGGCGGCACGGTGCAGGCGTCCGACTATGAGGTGCATGTGGGCGCGGTCAGCGAATGCGCCGCGCGCAACGGCTTGTCCGAGGCCATCCAAAAAGACTTGGAGCGCCGTTATGTCGGCGTGGTGCAGCGCTTTCGCGCGGCAAAAGACGGCGCCCGGGTCAGCCAGTTGTGGCGCGAAGCGATGGCCAAGGGCGACGTGGCGGGCGCGTTTTGGGCCGCGCTCACCCATCCGCGCTGCGATGCGGAGATGGAAGAACAACTGTGCCGCGACTTGCACATGATTCAGCACCAGGCTGGCGCCTGCGTGCGCGCCGACCTGGGAAAATTTAACGCCCTGGTCGAAGAAAACGCCCGGCTCGGCGCCGAATTAGCGCGGCTGCAACAGCGCACCCACACCCTGCTGCTGGAAAAAAACGCGGACAAGGCGCGCCACGACGCGCAAGCGATGCAAGCGCGCGCCACCGCGATTGGCAAAGACAGCGTGATCGACGCCTTGCAGATGGAACTGGCGGAGTTACAGGCTTCCATTCCGGGCTTGGCCTCGCGCGCCACACTGGTACAACGGCTGGGACAAATGGAAGAGCGTGAGCGAGCCTGGCGCCAGCAACTGGCCGAGTTGCGCCAGGCCGGGCCGCGCCAGGCCGGGCCGCGCGAGGCAGGGCGGGAGACGCCAACGCTGGTCGGGGCGACCACGCCGCCGGCACCGGCGCGCACGATGAAAATGCCGATCCGTCTGGTCGACCAGAGCGTACTGTGCGTCGGTGGGCGCAGCGGCAACGTGGCCACTTACCGCGCCTTGATCGAAAGAGTGGGCGCGCAGTTCGCGCACCACGACGGCGGTCTCGAGGACAATGTCGGCTTGCTCGACTCCAGCCTGGCCGCGGCCGATGTGGTCATTTGCCAAACTGGCTGCATCAGCCACAGCGCCTACTGGCGCGTCAAGGATCACTGCAAACGACACGGCAAACGCTGCGTATTCATCGACAATCCGAGCATCTCCAGCCTGGCGCGCGGCTTGCAGGAAATGAGCGGCGCCGAAGCGCCGGCCTAGCAGCCTGTCGGACTTGGGGTCGTCGGCTGCGCGCGCCAGACCCATTAATACACGTCGCGCCGGTAGCGCCCCTGCGCCGCCAGCGCGTCAAGCCGCGCGCGGCCGATGATCTGTTCCAGGGTCCGATCCACGCCGCCCGCCATGCCCTCCAAACTGCCGCACACATAAATCGCCGCGCCGCGCGCCAGCCAGCGCCGCACTTCCTCGGCCTCGGCCGCCAGCCTGTCTTGCACATACAGGCGCGCCGGCTGGTCGCGCGAAAACACCACGTCGACACGCGTGAGCAGCCCCGCCTCGCGCCATGCCTCGATCTCGGGCCGGTAATGAAAATCATGGGCCGCCTGCCGCTCGCCAAACAGCAGCCAGTTGCCATGCTGGCCGCTGGCGGCCCGTGCGCGCAGGTGGCCGCGCAGGCCGGCCATGCCGCTGCCATTGCCGATCAGGATCAGCGGGCGCGCGGCGTTCCCTTCCAGCCGAAAGCGGCGGTGCGCGCGCAGGCGCAGCGCGATCGGCGCGCCGATCGGCGCTTGCAGCGCCAGCCAGCCCGACGCCACGCCCACACCGCCATCGGCATGCCGATGCAGACGCACCAGCAAATGCAGGCGGCCGTCGGCCGGAATCGAGGCCACCGAATACTCGCGCGGATGGTCGGGATCGGCCGGCGCGGCGATCTGCGCCAGGTCGCCCGCGCGCCAGTCCGGCAGCGCCGCCTGCACCGGTTCGAACTCCAGATGGTACAGCGGCGCGCCCGCGCTGTCCGCGTTGATCAGGCGGCGCTCGCACAGGCGCCAGGGCGCGAACGGGGGGGCGCTCCAGTCGGGCGCGTCGCTGGTGCCGGCCAGATGACTCAAACCCAGACGCCAGCGGTCGATGGCCGCCGCCGCCCCGCGGTCCACTTCAATCGCATCGAACAACCTGGCCGCGCCCTGCCCCGCCAGCCATTGATCGAGCGCGCGGCCGAAGCCGCAGAATTGGGCGTAGCCACGGTCGCCCAGCGCCAGCACCGCGTAGTGCAGCCCGGTCAGCGGCACGCCGGCCGCCATCGGCCCGGCCAGGAAGGCGGCCGCCTGATCGGGCGGGTCGCCTTCGCCGTAGGTGCTAACGACAAACAGCATGCGCTCGGCGGCCGCCAAATCCGCCGCCGTCACCTGACCGAGCTCGCACAGCCGCACCGTGATGCCGGCCAGGGCCAGGCTGGCGGCCGTATGGCGCGCCAGTTCCTCCGCTTGGCCGGTCTGGCTGGCGTAAGCGACGATCCAGTCGGCCGGGGTGGCCGACGGCGGCCCCTGGCGCTGGCGGCGCCAGCGCCGCCACGTCAGCAGGCAAAGCGCGGCATACGCCGTGAGCAAAACGGTCAGCCAGAGCAGGCGCGCCGGCGCGATGGCATCCATCATGGCGCCAGCATGCGCGTCAAATGGCTGCTCGTCACTTCAACCAGGCCGGCGCCGCGCCGCACCAGAAACCGCGCCGCCAAACCGGCGCTTTCGGCCAGCGCCAAACCGGCCTGCGGCCCCAGCACGGTGAGCGCGGTGGACCAGGCGTCGGCCGCCATGCATTGCGGGTGGATCACCGTCACCGACGCCAACTGATGGTCGATCGGCAGCGCGCGGCGCGGATCGATGGTGTGCGAATAGCGAACCCCGTCGCGCAAAAAAAAGCGCCGGTAGTCGCCCGAGGTGGCCACCGACAAGCCATGCAGGGCCACCACCATGGGGGCCGGGGTGTCGCCCCGATGCGTGTCGGCAGTGGAGTCGGCCGTCACCGGTTCCAGTCCCACCCACCACGGCTGGCCATCGGGCTTGGTGCCCGCGCCGCGCAACTCGCCGCCCACCTCGACCAGGTAATGGCGCACGCCCAGCTGCTCCAAATAGTGCGCCAGCAGGTCCACGCCATAGCCCTTGGCCACGGAGGACAAATCGAGCAGCACCCCGCCCGGCTGGCAGGCGCGCCGGGTGGCCGCCTCCAGCGCGATCGGACGGCCGCCGCGGCGCGCCAGCAATAGCGCGATCTGCCGCGGCGTCGGCGCGCGAAAGTCAGGTTGATCGAAGCGCCCGTACGGGCCGAAACCCCAGGCGTTCACCAGCGCCCCGGCGCCCGGGTCGTAGGCGCCGCCGCTGTCGCGCGCCACGTCGTTGGCAAACGCCAGCACCTCGAACAAGGCCGGCGGCAGACTATGCCAGCTACCGGCCGGGCCGGCATTGAAACGGCTCAAGGCGGAATCGGCGCGCCAATGGCTCATCTGCGCCACCACCATGTCGAGCTGGGCCTGCAACGCTTCCTGCAAGCGCACCGCCGCCCCGCCCTCCACGGCGCGCACGCACCAGGTGGTGCCCATGGTCTCGCCGCGCAGCACGCGCACCGGCATGCCGGCCGGCGCCGTGGGCGCGCCGATGCGTGCCGGCAGGATCACCCGGCGCGCCTGTGCCGCTCCGGCGTTCGCGTGCGGCCCGTCCATTAGGGCGGCAGCACTTCCACCGTGGCCGCGTAGCTCAGGCGCCGCGCCGGCGCCGGACCGGCGGCGCCCGGCTCGGCGGCCGCCGGCCAGCTGCTACTGACCAGATACATGCCGGGCGCCGGCAGCGTGAAGCTGAGTTCACCGTTGGCGTCGGTGCTGTGGCGGATCTCGCCCAGCACGCCCCGGTAACGCACCCCGCCCGGCACCAGGCTGAAGGCCTGATTGGCGGCCGGCTTGCCATCGAGTAAAAATCGCCAACGCGCCGCTTCACCGGCCCGCAAATCGTTGGGATGGGTCAGCGGCACCAGCTCCAGACCGACGCCGCTCGGCTTGAACACCACCTCATTGGTGCTGTTGGCGCTAAAGAAAGTCTCGATCCGGCTCAACATTCGGGTCGCCTTCACGTCCGCGGCGCCGGCCGGCAGCTCTTTGGCGAAACTGTCTTCGGTGCCGCGAAAGCGCTTCATTTCGCCATTTAATTGATAGCTGGCCATCACGCCGCGCGTGACGATGCTGGCCTTGTAGGTGCCGGGCTTGGCCAGTTTGACATCGAAGGTGCTGCGCAAATGGCCGAGGCCGACATTGTCCGGCTGCACCCGGGCGCCATCGGGGCCGGTGATCTCCAGCGCGTCGAGCTTGAGCGGCTGGTGATCGATGTCAAACAGGTCGTCCGAGATGGCGGCGTCGACCGTAACCCAGGCGTCTTTCGACTCGATCATGGTGCCCGATGGCAGCATCCAGGGACGGTGCGCGTGGGCCTGGACAGCCAGGGCGGCCAAGCTGACGGCAAGCAGAGTGTGCGGTAAGGAAAAGGCCATGGTGGCTCCGGTAAACAGCATTATGGGGTGAGTTGGACGACAACATTACCAAGTTCTTCCTTGCCTTTGACGGGCAAGCTCTGGGCCGAGGCGGGCGGCCATTGCAGCGGCACACGCACCAGCTCGCGCCCGCCCGCCTCGCGCGCCGCCTCCACCACCAATTGATAGGCGCCCGGCGGCAAGGCTTCCAGGGTGGCTTTGGCCGCCGGGAAAGTGAGCGTATGCTGGCCGGGCGCGCGGGTGGCGCCGCTCACCCCGTCGAGCGGCATGGCCAGTTCGCGCCCGCTCTTGCGCCACCACTGCCGCACATCCTTGAGCCACTTGGTGCCGCCTTGGTCTTTCTTTTTCACGTCATACAACACCGACAGGGTGCCCACCACCTTTTGATCGGTGCCTTCCAGCCACACCGCAACATAGGGGCGGTGGTATTCGGCCACGTTCAATTGCGGGATGTCGAGCTTGACGCTGAGATCGGCCGCCATGGCCGAAGCGCCCACCAGGTGCACGCCGAGCGCCATCGAATAGCGTAATTTCATGGTATTCCTGTAAAAATTAATGGATAAACAAAAGCGCGATGACGCAAGGGATCACGATGCCCAAGCCGACCATCGGCCAGGTCAATGCCCGCTTGGCCGCGTGAAACTTCAAAATCAACAAGCCGGTCAGGCAAAACACCAGACAGGCGGCGGCGAATATATCGATGAACCAGCTCCACACCGCCCCCGTGTTGCGCCCCTTGTGCAGGTCGTTGAGCCAGGAGATCCAACCGCGGTCGGTCAACTCGTATTCGACGGCGCCATCCTCAATGCCGATCCGTACCCAGGCGTCGCCGCCCGGCTTGGCCAGCGGCAAATACACCTCGTCGCGCGACCATTCGGCCTGGCGCGCCCCGGCATCGACCGACCAGGTGGCGGCCAGCCAAGCCCGGGCGGCAGGCGGCAAGGGTGACTTGGCACCGTCGTGTTGAGCGGCAAATTGACGCAATTGTTGCTGCAAGGGCGAGGGCAGCGTGGCTTTCTTGCTGGTAACGGCGGGTCGGGCCTCGATCTGGGTCGCATGGTTGAGGGTGAAACCGGTCACGCTAAAGAGCAGCATGCCGAGCAGACAGAGTGCCGAACTGACCCAATGCCATTGATGCAGATTCTTCAGCCATACGGCGCGGCTGGCCTGCCGCTTGCTGTGGCGTGCCTGGTCGGTGATCCCGTCGATTGCCTGCATGGCGTTTCCCTTTGGTAACGGCAGCGGCCGTGTGGCCGTCCCGGCCTGCCCAGATGCTTGCCCGTTCTTGCTAAAAAATTAGCATACGGCAACAATCATGATCAAGACGCCATAAATGATAATGATTATCATTTATAAAGTCAACCGTCTCGCGCCGGCAAACGCGCCCAGCGTACGTTGCCGTACAGAGTGGTGCGGCGCGATGGCTTATCGTCATGCTTGCTCAGCATATTCACGCCCATACCTTGGAGGTTGCAATGACTCAATACACAAAAGACCAGCTCGACACCTTGACCGCTAAAATCAAACACATCGATTTCGGCATGTTTACCACGCGCGATGCCAGCGGTATCTTGACCAGCCGTCCCCTGACCCAGCAGCAAGTCGATGAACAAGGTCACATGTGGTTCATCGTCTCGGACGAACACCCGTTCACCCGCGAACTGCTGACCAATCCCCAGGTCAACGTCACCTTCGCCGACATCCACGACAGCCTATATATCTCCGTCTCCGGTTACGCCGAATTGCTGCGCGACCGCCAGAAGGCCGAAGAGTTGTGGAATCCGATTGTCAAGGCATGGTTCCCGGGCGGCCTGGACGACCCGCACTTGATGCTGCTGAAAGTGAAGATGCATGCGGCCGAATACTGGGATTCGCATTCCAGCAAAATGACCCAGCTGTTTGCCATGGCCAAAGCCGCGCTCACGGGCGAGCGCCCTAAAGACATCGGCGAACATAAAAAGATCGACCTGTAAGCACGCGGTTTAGCGTTCAGTTTGCCCGGATAGGGATGATTATCCGGGCCACTTCACCTCGCCCGGTTCCTGCCGAGGCGTTTCATTTCCCGCTCCCTGCCGTGACCAGCCGATGCTCGCTTCGGTAGCGGAAGTGTGATGAAAGAAGACACATGAAAACAAAACCGCCCGCCCGGGTGGCGTACGCTGACATTGTGGCGTTGCGTACGTCCCTTGGGCGGGCGGCAAGTAGTGCTTAGTGCTTAGTGCTTAGTGCTTAGTGCTTACTCACAGCCGTATGCAATTCGGTGGCCATCTGAAGATGATGCTCCAGCGCGGGCAAGGTCTTGGTCGCAAAGGCTTTCACATCGGGATCGGTGGCCTTTTTGCTGGCCTCGGTGAATAGTTTTACGGCATCTTTATGCGCATCCACACCGATTTTCTTCGCATATTCCTGATCGAATTTCTTTCCATCCAAGCCGTTCAGTTTGCCGATTTCCGCCTGGTGCGGCTTGCTCGGCTCGTCGCTGACGGTGATTTTCTTGCTTGCCGCCAGTTGCTTCAACTCTTCCGCCACCTTGGTGTGGTCGGTGACCATCGATTCGGCGAAAGTCTTCACTTCCGGAGTGGAACCCTTTGTCTGTGCAATTTTGCTGGCGGCGATTTCAGTGCTGCCGGCATCGGCCGCCTTGGCCAGGAAGGTCTCGTCGTACTTGTCGGCCGCATGGGCCAAACTGCTCAGAGCCACGCCACCGAGGAGTGTCAAGAAGGCGCCGATGGCGATTTTTTTCATGGGTTTCGTTGTTCCAGTCATACTTGGCTCCAAAAGTGAATAAAGAATTTGCTGTGCGTCCGCTCAGACGCCGGTGCTGCCGGTTACATCGGGGGATTGCTGCACGCTGTCACCGCCGTCACCGCTTTGACGGTTGCCGGCGCGTTCGACCCGCCTCACTTCGGTGGGGATAAAACTTTCGTCACCAATTTCCAGGCCTTGCTCGGGATCGACCAGCACAAAGTTCTGCTCGCCTTGCCGGTCGGCGCCCGTTGTGCCCTGGCTATTGCCCGCATTGGCGGCGCCCGGCGTTCCTTGCTCATACGTTGTCATGATTGCTCTCCTCTCAAGCGGCCCCGGGACAGGCATGCCCGCGCGGTGCCAAAAAAAACATACTGTCAATTCAGCAATTCATGTTAGCCCAGTGACCGCATCGCCGGCATAGGAGCCCGACCGAGCGCCACGTAGGACTACTCCTATTTTCCGCCGCCGGTCCCGACCAGCTGCGATGCCAAGTGGGTCGGCGGCACCTGAAACACGGTGTCGTCCGCCACCACGAACACGCGCTCCCCAAGCTCGGGCCGTATGCCATAGCCACCGGTGAAAGCGCCGAATGAAGGCAGCACGGCGCGCGTTTGGCCCAGCAGAAAGCATGGCAGGCGCACAGCGTCGCGCCCGGAGCGCAAGTGCAGCACGGGATGCACGTGGCCGGCCAGCACATAGGCGGGCGTGGCCAGATCGGGGTGATGGCACAGCGCGAACGGCGCCACGTGATGCGGCTCGTCGACCATGTCGATGCGCAGCAGGGCAGACGGGTCGCCCGCATGCGCGTCGTGGTTGCCGCGCACCAGCGTCAGGCGCAACGCCGGACGGTGCTCGCGCCACGCCACCATGGCGCCCAGCACGGCCGGCGCATGGGCCGCGCGGGCGTGCAAAAAGTCGCCCAGAAACACCACTTCGTCGACCGCGTAAGCGTTGAGCATGGCGTCCAGCGCGGCCAGGTTCTGGCCGGTGGTCCCGCCCGGCACCGGCACCCCCAGCGCGCGGAACGCGGTCGCTTTGCCGAAGTGGATGTCGGCCACGATCAGCATTTTCTTGCGCGGCCAGTACATCGCCTTGGCGGCCAGCAGCAGCATCGTCTCGCCGGCGATCTCGCAGCGGTGCGCCGTCATGCGGCCGCCTTTTCCAGCTCGTTCAGCAGGCGCGCCACCCGGTCGGACAGTTTTTCAGTGCTCAGCTTTTCGCGGAAACGCTCCACCATCAAGCCGAAGCCGAACGGCGTGGCGCGCGCGATCGGATGGTAGGCGATGCGACGGTCCTGCAATTCCAGCAACGTGGCGCGCAGCCGGCCCAGCTCCAACTCTTGCTCCAGCACCTCGCGCTGGGCTTGGCTGAGCAGCATATTGCCGGCGTCGTGTTTGCGGAACACTTCGAAAAACAAGGAGGACGACGCCTGCAACTGGCGCGCGCTCTTGGGCTGGCCGGGGTAGCCCTGGAAAATCAGCCCGGCGATACGGGCGATTTCGCGAAAGCGCCGTTGCGACAGCTCGGCCGCGTTCAAACTGGCCAGCACATCCTCGAGCAAATCGTCGGTGCTAAACAAGCCGACCTGGGCGCCGGTGGCGCCGGCGAACAGCGGGCCGGGCTCGAACCCCTCGTGCCCCAGCAATTCGAAGCCGTAATCGTTGACGGCGATGGAAAACGTGGCCGGCTGCATGCGCGCCATCCGGTAAGCGAGCAAAGCGGCCAGTCCGCTGTGCACGGCGCGTCCGGCGAACGGATACAGGAACAAATGGCGGCCTTCGCGGCTGACCATGGTTTCCACCACCAGGCTGTCGGCCGTGGGCAGCGCCGACCAGCGCTGCTGAATGTCCAGCAGCGGCTTCAAGGCTTGCATCTCCGGGCCCGCGTACTGACCCAAGCTGGCAAGGCGCAGCTGTTCGAGCGCGGCATGCGCCAGCTCGGACGACAGCGGCATTTTGCCGCCCTGCCAGCGCGGCACCGCGCCCTTGTTGCCGGTGGCCCGGCGCACGAAAGCGGTCATCTCGTGCACCCGCACGAATTCGAGAATCCGCCCGCCGAACAGAAAATGGTCGCCCTGCTTCAGGCGCGAGATGAAGCCTTCCTCGATGCTGCCCAGCGTCGCGCCGCGCATGTACTTGACCTGCATCGAGGACTCCGACACGATGGTGCCGATGCTCATGCGGTGGCGTCGCGCCAGCGCCGCGTCGGGCACCCGGTACACGCCCTCCTCGTCGGCCAGCACGCGCCGGTATTCCGGATACACCGTGAGCGACTGACCGCCACGCGCCACGAAGTCGAGCGCCCACTGCCACTCGTCGGCGCTCAAATCGCGATACGACCAGGCCGAGCGCACTTCCTGATACAACTGCTCGGAGCGAAAGCCGCCGCCCAGGGCGATGGTCACCAGGTGCTGAACCAGCACATCGAGCGGCTTGTCCGGCACCGGGCGCGGCTCGACCTGGCGCCGCGCCACCGCCGCCTTGGCGCCGGCCGCCTCCAGCAACTCCAGACTGTTGGTGGGCACCAGCGTCACGCGCGAGACCCGGCCCGGCGCGTGGCCGCTGCGCCCGGCCCGCTGGAGCAGGCGCGCCACCCCCTTGGCGCTGCCGATCTGGAGCACCCGCTCGACCGGCAGAAAATCGACGCCCAGATCCAGGCTGGAGGTGCACACCACCGCTTTTAACTGGCCGCCTTTCAAACCCTGTTCCACCCACTCGCGCACCGCCTTGTCGAGCGAGCCGTGGTGCAGCGCGATCACGCCGGCCCAGTCGGGCCGCGCCTCCAGCATGTTCTGATACCAGATCTCGGCCTGCGAGCGGGTGTTGGTAAACACCAGCGTGGTCTGGCTGCGCTCGACCTCCGCGATCACCGCCGCCAGCATCTGGATGCCCAGATGGCCGCCCCACGGAAAGCGCGACAGCTGGGCCGGAATCAGGGTGTCGACCACGATTTCCTTGCGCGAGACGCCTTCCACCAGCACCCCGCCGTCCGACCCGAGCAAGGCTTGCCGCGCCTGCGCCAGATTGCCCAATGTGGCCGACAAGCCCCAAGTGGTCAAACCCGGATGCCAGTGGCGCAGGCGGGCCAGGGCGAGCTGGGTTTGCACCCCGCGCTTGCTGGCCATGAGCTCATGCCACTCGTCGACAATGACCATGTCGAGCAGCGCGAACTGCTCGCGCGCGTCGGCTTTACTGAGCAAGAGGGTCAGGCTTTCGGGGGTGGTCACCAGCACGTCCGGCAGCGCTTTGGCTTGGCGCGCGCGCTGCGCGGCGGTGGTGTCGCCGGTGCGCGCGGCCAAGCGCCAGCCGGGAGCCAGCTCGGCGCCGGTTTCCTCCAGCGCGCGCAGGGTGTCGGCCGCCAGCGCCCGCATCGGCGTGATCCACAGCACGCGCAGACCGGCCTTGCGCCGCACCGGTAGCGCGGCCGCGCGCAACAGGGCGGCGAACCACACGGCGTAGGTTTTGCCGGAACCGGTGCTCGCGTGCAGCAGGCCCGATTGGCCGGCCAGCGCGGCGCGCCACACCTCGCGCTGGAAGGGCGCGGCTTGCCAACCGCGTTGCTCGAACCACTGACCGAGGCGCTCCTGCGACAAACCTTCACTCATGAAGCTGCCGCCAACAGGCCTTTCAAGGCGTCCAGGGTGTCCGCCTCGTCCACGCTTTTGTCGTCGCGCCGGCGCAAAATGCGCGGAAAGCGCACCGCGATGCCGGCCTTGTGACGGCTCGATAGCGCGATGCCCTCAAAGCCGATCTCGAACACCATGCTCGGTTTGACGCTGCGCACCGGGCCGAATTTTTCAATCGTGGTTTTGCGGATCACGCTATCGACCTGCGCGATCTCGGCGTCGGTCAAACCGGAATAGGCTTTGGCGAACGGCACCAGCTTGCGCCCTTTGGTGTGCCCTTGGTCCTGGTCGGGATCGTGATCCCACACCGCGAAGGTATAGTCGGTGTACAGCGAGGCGCGCCGGCCATGCCCGCTCTGGGCATAAATGAGCACCGCGTCGATGGTGTAGGGATCGATCTTCCACTTCCACCAGGTGCCCACGTCCTTGGTGCGGCCCACGCCATAGCCGGCCTCGCGCGCCTTGAGCATCATGCCCTCCACCCCGCGCGCGCGCGAGGCTTGACGCAACGTGGCCAAGGCTTCCCAGTCGGGCGCCGCCACCAGCGGCGAGAGCGTCAACTGCGGGGCGGCGCAGGCCGCCGCCACTTGTTCGAGCAAGGCGCGCCGCTCGTGCTGCGGCAGCGCGCGAATGTCGGCGCCATCGAGTTCGAGCAGATCGTAAGCGACCAGCACGGCCGGCAGATCGGCCAGCAGCTTGGTCGACAACGTTTTGCGGCCGATGCGCTTTTGCAGGTCGGCGAAGGGCGCCGGCGCCACCGCGCTATCGCCATGCCGGACCAGGATCTCGCCGTCGATCACGGTGCCCTCGGGCAGACGCAGCGCGGCCAGCTCGGGGAAGCGCTCGGTGATCAGATCCTCGCCGCGCGACCAGAGCCAGCGCTGGCCGTCGCGGCACACCAACTGCGCGCGCATGCCGTCGTACTTCCACTCCACCTGCCATTGATCGAGCGGACCCAGACTGGCCGGCGCCGCTTGCAGCTGGTGCGCCAGAAAAAAGGGATAGGGCTGGCCGCCGCGCATGGCGTGCTCCTGATCCGACTGGGCCCCGATCAGGGTGAGAAAACCCTTGGCGGTCGGGCTGACGCTGCCGTCGGTCCAGCCCATCAGGCGCTGTGCGATCACCTTGCTGTCGACGGCGGCGATCGCGCTGAGCGCGCGCGTGACCAGCAGCCGGGAGACGCCGACCCGGAAGCCGCCGCCGATCAGCTTGACGAGCAAAAAGCGCTCGCGCGTGTCGAGCTGGTCGAAAAAATCGAACAGCGCGGCGCGCGTCACGTCCGGCGCGGCGCCACGCAAAGGCGCGATGCGGCGCTCGATCCATTCGGCCAAGCCGATGTCGCTGCGCCGCGTGGGCGCCGGCAAGATGTGGGCGATGGTCTCGGCCAAGTCGCCCACGGCGTGATAGCACTCTTCGAACAGCCACTCGTCAAGCCGGGCGTACTCGGTGGCGAACTGGCGCAGCAGCTTGATGGGCACCGCCTGACGCGGCTTGCCCCCGGCCAGAAAGTACACGGCCCAGGCCGCGTTTTCCGGCGCCGCATGGGAAAAATACTGCTTCAGTGCCTCCAGCTTGCGGTTGGTGGCGGTGGTCTCGTCGAGCTCCGCATACAGGCTGGCAAATTCACGCATGGCCGTCTCCGCCGTCCGCCAGCTCGGCGACAGGGGCGGCGTCGGCAGCGGGCACGGCCCCCTCGGCGGCAGTCGATTCGCCGGCCTCGTCGTCGCCGTATTCGGTGTCGAAGCCGCCCGCTTGCAAACCGTTTTGCTGCAACCAGCGCACCATGATCGGAATCGAGCCATGCGTGACGATCACGCGCGGCGCCTCGGTGGCGCCGATCGCTTGCATCAAGCCTGGCCAGTCGGCGTGGTCCGACAGCACGAAGCCGCGGTCCACGCCGCGCCGCCGGCGCGCCCCGCGCAGCAGCATCCAGCCGCTGGCGAAGGCGTCGCTATAGTCGCCGAAGCGCTTCATCCAGGGCGAGCCGGCCGCCGACGGCGGCGCGATCACGATGGCGCTTTTCAGCGTCGCCTTGTCGGTCAAGTCGCTCACCATGATGGTGGGCGCGAGCGCCACCCCGCCGTCGCGGTAGACCTGGTTCAAGGCTTGCGCCGCGCCATGGCAGATGATGGGACCGATGGCCGGATTGAGGCCGCTAAGCACGCGCTGGGCCTTGCCGAAGGAATAGCAGAACAGCACGCTGGTGCGGCCCTCGGCCGCGTTTTTTGCCCACCAGGCATTGATATCGTCATAGGTTTGCTGCTGCGGCTGCCAACGGTAGATCGGCAGACCGAAGGTCGATTCGGTGATAAAGGTGTGGCAGCGCACCGGCTCGAACGCCGCGCAAGTGGCGTCCGGCTCGATTTTATAATCGCCCGAGGCGACCCATACTTCGCCCCGATGCTCCATGCGCACCTGCGCCGAACCGAGCACGTGGCCGGCCGGATGCAGCGAGATGGTCACGCCGTTGTGCTCCAGCGTTTGACCGTATGCCAAACCGTCGATATGGATCGGGCCCAGGCGCGATTGCAGAATGCCGACGCCGCTGGCCGCGCTCAGATAATGGCCGTGGCCCATGCGCGCGTGGTCGCCGTGGGCGTGCGTGATCACGGCGCGGTCGACCGGGCGCCACGGGTCGATATAAAACTGGCCCGGCACACAGTACAGGCCTTCCTTGCGCACCACCACCATGTCACTCATGAGACTCTACTTTCCGTTCGACCCGATGTCACATTGTAGGCAGAACGGCTGCGCGCATCTGTCCGCTATCTCACGTAGGCGCGCGCCGCGCGGCCCATGCTGCGCCTTAGCCCACGCTCAAGCGGGCACCACGAATTCCGCCATGAAAGTCTTGGTCATTCGCTCAGGAAATTCAATGGTGATCTTGTCGCCCGCCACCGCCAACACCGTGCCGATATCGAACTTGGGCACTTTGACCTGGCTACCGACGGTGATCGTTGGCGGCGGCGGCGTTTCCGCAACCGGCGGCTGACCTTGGACGGACGCGGCCATGAGCGGCGCCGGCGCCTCGCTGTGCGCCTCCACCGTCATCACCTGGGGCGGCGACAAGCAATTGTCGCAGGTGCAGCAGCGGTCGAAATCGGACTTGTCGCTGAAATAGTCAAGCAACACCTTCCAACGGCAAAAGCCGCTTTGCGCATAGCTCACCATCTGTTCCAGCGAGGCACGGTCGCGCTCCTGCTTGTCAACATACACCTGGGCCAATTGCTCGAACACGGCGGCCGGCACCGGGCCTGGCCGGGCCAGATAAGCCAGCTTGCGGTTTTGGCGCAGCAGACGGCCATCCTTGAGCATCTTCAGGCACACTTGCAGTTTGCTGGCATGCAAATTCTCCAGCAGGGCTTTCAACTCGTCGAAAGTAAAACTGGCGCGCCCGTCCGACAGTTCCTTGGCCGCCTCGAAAATGACGTGCAACTCGGCCGCGGTAGGGTAATTTTTCGCCAGGAAGAATTGTTGTACCCGCTTATCGTCTTGAAAGTAGAGCAAGATGCAATCGGCCGGCAAACCGTCACGCCCGGCGCGCCCCGACTCTTGATAATACGCTTCCAGATTGGCCGGCACTTGCAAATGCAGCACGAAGCGGGTATCGCTCTTGTCGATGCCCATGCCGAAAGCATTGGTGGCCACCATCACGCGGCGTTCGCCAGTCATGAACAAATCCTGGTTGAGCTTGCGCTCGCGGGCCGGGAGTTTGCCGTGATAGCAGGTCACGCTCTCGCCGGCCTGCTCCAGCTGACGGTGCATTTCCTCGACCGCCTTGACGGTGGCGGCATAGATGATGCCTACGCCTGGCGTCTCGCGCACCAGCCTGAGCGCCTCGGCCACTTTTTCGTCGGCGTTGGTGATCTGGATCACCCGGTAGCGCAAATTGGGCCGGTAAATACCGGTGTTGACCACGTTTATTTTTGAGGCGCCCAGCTGCTTGCCGATATCGCCCACCACGTCTTCAGTGGCGGTGGCAGTCAACGCCAGGATGGGCGGGCGGCCGAGCGCGGCGATGGCCGCGCCCAGCTCCAGATAGGCGGGACGGAAATCGTGCCCCCACTGTGAAATGCAGTGGGCTTCATCGATCACCACCAGCGCGATGGGGATGGCTTGCAAGACTTCCAGGAACTCTGGCGAGGTCAGCCGTTCAGGAGTACAGAATACGATTTTGCTGCGCTCGCTGCGTATGCTGTCGAGGGCCGCCAGCTCTTCCTCGCGCGCCAAGCTGCTGTTGAGCTGGGCAGCCTGGATGCCCATTTCTTCCAGTTTCTCCAGCTGGTCTTTCATCAGGGAGATCAGGGGCGAGACGACCACGGTGGTGCCGCTCAAAATCGATGCCGGGATTTGATAACACAAGGATTTTCCGCTGCCGGTGGGCATGATCGCCAGGGTGTCTTTCCCTTCAAGCACGCTATCGATCACCAACTTTTGACCGTCGCGCAGCTGATCGACGCCAAATACCGTGCGCAGCAGCTTGTTGACGGCGCGGGTACGGGAGGCAGCGGTGGGCACTTTGCTCTTTGGTGACGTGCTTGTTGGGGACGTGCCCGTTGGGGACATGCCCGTCGGGGACGTGCCCGTTGGGGACATGCCCGTCGGGGACGTGCCCGTCGGGGACATGCCCGTTGGGGACATGCCTGGTTTTAGCATGCCCGCACGGGATGCGCCGTCCTGCGACATTTCCGACGTGGCCGCAGAGCGGCGTGGCGCCGTGCTGGCACCAGATGTTACTTGCTGCATTTTATACTCCCGTATCAATCCGCATCCATCGGCGGCAAGCGTGCTCACCAACACACCCAGACAACAGCGGACCGACGGTCGCGCATAGAAGGCAAACGGCATCGGGTCCCGCACTGCTTGTCCGGCTGATTCTGACCGTAACTGTACGGTGCGGCCCAAAGAGGCGCCATAGGACGCCGCCTACAAAAATCGTAGGAGCGAAGGCAGAGGAGTGGACTTAGCGGCGCGCAGAGGAGAAAAAAGGCCAATACCGGCGCCGGCGCATTATGTCGCTGGCATCGTCACAAATCCGCAAAGCGCGGCAGCAAGTCCTGATCGACCAAGCGGATCTCGATGGCATTGGCGAGCTTGACATGGTCAGAATTCTGATCGGAGAACGGTTTGTCCGTCACGCTAACGACGATGGTGCCAGTCTGCTTGTCCTTGCCCCTCTCGTCTTTCCCCAGCACTGACACAAGCGCGCGGGCCTCTGGCACTTGCTTGACGGTTAACACTCTAGGCAGATAAATCATCCATCCTACGGGTGGGCGATCCGGGAATACAGAATCGTATTGCCCGGGGCAGAAGGCACAATAAAGCGGCTTGTAAATCTGCACCACGTCTAACAGCAACTTTATACAATTCGCCGTGCTTTCCAATCTGAAACCATCGGGCTCGGACCGCAACCTAATGCTCAGACTGGACGAGCGCCCATCCTGCTGGTTAAAAAGGCAAGTGATCGAAGCCCCTCTTGTATGGTCCTCTTCCCCATTCCACAGCGAAAAGCTCTGCACCGCCGTGCTTCCGGTGTTGTCATCACGGATCGCTGCGAGTGCGGCAGCGGTAGGCCCTTTGTCGTCAAATGCAACGTAACGATAGGATGAATCTCTTTCTCCCGTGGCAATGTACCAATGTGTAGGCCGCAACAACGGGTCTAACGATGGGGTCTCCCGAAGCAGCTTAAAAACCCATTCCATCTGGGATTCTATGGATGAGGCTCCTATTTGGCCATCATGATATCTAACTTCCATTGTGTGGCTAATATATGGTCTTTTTTTCATGGCCTAAATAAAACCTCGATTTCTGAAGTCGCTTACGATAAAACAGCCGATATATATCGTTACGGAATTCAGCAATTCATTGGCGTTGTTATAAGTCCGCGAAGCGTGGCAGCAAGTCCTGATCTACCAAGCGGATCTCGATGGCATTGGCGATCTTGACATGCTCAGGATTTTGATCGGAGAACGTCTTATCCGTCACGCTAACTACTATCGTGCCAACCTGGCCACCTTCCTCGTCTTTGCTCATGATAGGCAGGAGAGCAGCGGCCTCGGGAACCTGCCGCGTGGTCAACACGCTAGGCAAGTACAGCATCCAGCCGACACTAGGTCGGTTTTTGAAAACGGCGTCGTAAAAAACCGGCTCAACCGAAGCAAATAGCGGGTGCCATAACTCGATAATTTTCTGGACAGTACTTAGAACCTTCGGGTATTGGAGAAAGCTTATGATCTCCGTTTCGAAGTGGACTAAACTCGGCTCTTTCACTTGTCTATAAAACTGGCCCATCGTTGCGCTCTCTACACCCACCTCGTTATACACAACTCTTGAGCGCCCCCATTTCACGTAGTGTGCGTAT
>JAZKGI010000010.1:0-150690 GCA_040385995.1 Pseudomonadota bacterium | reverse complement strand
CGGCTGCGCGCGCGCCTGTTCCTGGCGCCGCAAACGCCGCCGCTGCCGCCGCGCCAGCGGGTGGTCACGGCGGTGCTGGCGGGACGCCTGCCGCAGTGGAGCCTGTGGCAAGCGCTGCTGTCGCTGCTGCGCCCGGCCGACCCGGACGCCGCCCACGCCGCCCTGGCGCGCTTCGAGCTGGGCGACAAACTGTATGCGCGGGTCGACCGCTTGTCCGGCGGCGAGCGCCAGCGCTGCGCGCTGGCGCGGCTGCTGCTGTCGTCGGCCCAGGCGCTGCTGGTGGACGAACCCTTGTCGGCGCTCGATCCCAGCCTGGCGCAGCTCACGCTGGAGGTGCTACGGGCCGAAGCGACGGCGCGCGGCGCCACCCTGATATGCAGCCTGCATCAGGTGGAGATGGCGCGCGCCCACTTCGACCGCATCGTGGGCTTGAAGGATGGCCGCATCGTGTTCGATTTGCCGCGCGAGGCGGTCACCGACGCCATGATCGGCGCTTTGTACCTCAATGAAAAGACGGCGCCGTCCACCCCGCCGCGCGCGCCGGAGCCCCTGCTCATGGGCGCCTGCTGAGCGGCGCCATGTCTGCGGCCACGCCATCGCGCCCGCGCGCGCGCCATCCCGACCCGGCCTGGCGCGGGCGGGTCGGCATGGCGCTGCTGGCGGTGGTGGTGCTGTGGCCGATGGCCGCGCTCAGCGAGTTTCACCCGTCCATCCTGTTCGATCGCCAGAGCCTGGGCGCGGCCTGGCGGTTTCTGGCCGACTTCCTGCCGCCGGCGCACACGCCGGCGTTTCTGGTCATGCTGCTGCGCGAGACCTGGCAAACGGTGGCCATCGCCACCGCCGGTTTGAGTCTGGCCCTGCTGGGCGCCATTCCGGCCACCCTGCTGGTGACGCAGCGGCTGTCGATCTCGCGCCTGGGCGGTGGACGCATGCGCCCGGCCGGGGTGCTGCTGCGCCAGAGCGTGCGCTGGTTGCTGGTGCTGCTGCGCAGCGTGCCGGAACTGGTGTGGGCGCTGCTGTTGGTGCGCATTGTCGGCCTGGGGCCGACCGCCGGCGTGCTGGCCATCGCCCTGACCTATTGCGGCATGCTGGGCAAGGTATATGCCGAAATCCTGGAGTCGTCCGAGTCGCGCGCCTGCGAGGCGATACTGGCCAATGGTGGCGGGCGGCTGGCGGCGCTGTGCTACGGCGCCTTGCCGGAGGCGGCCTCGGAGCTGGTGTCGTACACGGTCTACCGCTGGGAATGCGCGATCCGCGGCTCGGTGGTGATGGGTTTCGTGGGGGCCGGCGGCCTCGGTCAACGCATGGATGAGTCGATGAAGATGCTGGCCGGCGGCGAAGTATCGGCCATGCTGCTGGTGTTCGTGCTGCTGGTGGCGGCGGCCGATCTGGTGTCGGCCATGCTGAGAAAGCGGCTTCGATAATGCGCCCGCCACCGCACACGCAAGCGCACGGCGCGCCGCCGGCGCCACCTGCGCGCCGCTGGTCGGGATGGGCGCTGGGATTGATTTTGGCGGCGCTGGTGGCGGCCAGCTTCGCCTCGCTGCCGCTGCGCTGGGCGGCCTTTTTCACGCCGCAGGCGGCGCGCGGCACACTGGAGTTTTTAGCCGGTTTCGCGCCGCCCGACCTGGCGCCGCGCTTTTTGCGCAAAACCGCCTGGGCCACTCTGGAGACCTTGTCGATGTCGGCCCTGGGCACGCTGCTGGCGGCGGCCGCCGGCCTGTTGATGGCGCTGCCGGCCGCCGGCCGCTTCGGCGCGGGCGCGCGCGCGGCCAGCCGCGCGCTGCTCAATATCCTGCGCTCGATTCCGGAACTGGTGTGGGCCGCGATTTTGCTGATCGCGGCCGGCCTGGGACCGTTCGCCGGCACCCTGGCGCTGGCGGCCCACACCACGGGAGTGCTGGGACGGCTGTTCGCCGACGCGCTGGAAAACGTGGCGCCCCTGCCCGAGCAGAGCCTGCGCGGCAACGGCGCGGCGCCCCTGGCGGCGTTTTTTTACGCCACCTTGCCGCAGGCGTTGCCGCAGATGCTGTCGTATACGCTGTACCGCTGGGAGAACAATATCCGCGCCGCCGCCATCCTGGGCGTGGTGGGCGCCGGCGGCCTGGGCCAGATGCTGAAATACCACCTCTCCCTGTTTCAAACCCAGCAGGCGGCCAGCGTGATCCTGGCCATGCTGCTGCTGGTGGCCGCGGTCGACGCCATCAGCTTTTCCCTGCGGCGGGCCGTGACCCGCTAGCCAGCCTTGCACCTTCACGATCGTTCAGGAAGCCGTCATGCTCGAACTGCGTCAATTATCCAAATCGTACACCAACGGGCATACAGTGCTGGCCAGCTTGTCCTATCGCTTCCGGGCCGGCGAGTTTGTGGCCATCATGGGCGACTCGGGGGTCGGCAAGTCCACCCTGCTCAACCTGATCGCGGGCCTGGACGCGCCCGACCCCGGCCAAACGAGCCCGATCCTGATCGATGGGGTGGCCATGTCCGGCCTGGACGACCACGCCGCCACCCTACTTCGGCGCAGCAAGATGGGCTTTATCTTCCAAGCGTTTCACGTGCTGCCCCATCTGACGCTGCTACAAAACGTGGCCCTGCCGCTGCTGCTGAACGGCTTGCCGCCCGAACGCGCGGCCCAGATGCTCACGGCGGTCGGCCTGGGCGGGCGCGGCGCCGACTTCCCCCATCAATTGTCGGGCGGCGAAATGCAGCGGGTGGCGATTGCGCGCGCGCTGGTGCATCGGCCCGCCCTGCTGCTTGCCGACGAGCCCACCGGCAACCTCGATCCGGACACCGCGCGCGCCGTTTTGCTGCTGCTGCGGGCCGAAATCAAGGCCACGGGCGCCTGTGCGATCATGGTCACGCACTCGCATGCGGCGGCCGACATGGCCGACCGAAAATTGGTACTGACCAAATCCGGCCTACAAGAAACAACACTCGTCAACCGTTTTGATCAAACTATCACTTAAATCATTGCACAATATTCCAAAATATTTACCGTCGTAGTATCATTGAAACAACTTGATTGGTTATCAAGCCGGAAATGCAAAATACTGCTAAGCAAACACCAGTTTCCATAAGGCATTGCAGCAGGGGCCATTGTTTTCACAACCACTAGGAGGAGTAAATGAACGTACGGCAAAAAAAGCTGGAAATGATCGAGGCCATGAATCGTGCGCGCGCTCTCGAACCATCGAGTTTCGTGCCTAACAAGTTGCTCGATACCTTGATTGAAAAGATGAACTTGAAAAACGACGCGGAACTATGCCGGGTGCTGGAAGTTCAGCCGCCCATCATCAGTAAAATACGGCACCGAAAGTTGTCGGTGGGCGCGACGATCCTGTTGCGCATGCACGAGAAATCGGAGCTCAGCATCCGCGAGTTGAAAGAGTTATCCACCGCTTCGATGCACTGACTGCCCTGACTGCTCGTGCGATGCCAGGCGCCGGCATCGCGGTATTCGGCGCTAGTATATGCCGTGCGCAGGGAAGAGCAAGTTGCAGTTTGTCGTAGTCGGTGGTGTAGTCATCCATAGTGAGTGGTTCGATTGGGTCACTGAGTTCCTCGGTCGCCTTCCGCAATACACAACGTTCAGCCCAAACCTTGCTGCGCGTTTCCTCGCAACACACTTCCAGCCCGCATGTTCCCATCCCTCGGCTCCGCGCCGTCACCGGAAATGGTAACAATTCCCATTCGCCTTGCCGAGTCCGCCCTGCCCCGACGCCCTTGCAACTTGATGCTTTTGCGGCATGACGCTCTTGCGCCGTCGTGCCCTATCGCCTTATCGCAAGCGCGCCGCCATGTCGGCCAACGCGCGCGCAAACAGCTCCGGCCGGGCCAACGCCCGCGACAGCACCAGCGCGCCCTGGATACCGGCCACCACGTCCTCGGCCAGACTCACCGCGCGCGGCGCGCTCTTGCCGTCCTGCTCCAGCGCCGCCGCCAGCGCCGCCACCCATTGGGCGAAGTAAGCCTGCACCCGCGCGCCGTAACGGTCGCGTTCCTGGCCCAGGGCGAACAGGCCGACGATGCACACTTTTTGTCCGGATTGGAAATAGGCGGACACCGCGTCGAACATGGCGTCGATGCCGGCCCGCCCGCCGGGCTGTCCGCGCAGCGGCGCGAACACATGCCGGCCGAACCAGGCGTCGATATGGGCCAGCACGGCGTCGGCCATCTCGTCTTTGCCGCCGGGGAAAAAATGGTACAAGCTGCCCTTGCCCAGCCCGCTGCCTTGACACAGCCGGGCCAGACTGGCGCCTTCGAAGCCGTGCTGGCGAAACACTTCCGCCAGGCGCGGCACCACATCGGCGCGTTCGGCGACCGTTCGGGCCATCACGCTTCCTAAAAGCCGAGTTCGCTCAAGCCGGGATGGTCGGCCGGGCGCGGTTTGCCGCCTTCCCAGCGCAGCTTGCGGTCGGACTCGGCGATGGGCGCCTCGTTGATGCTGGCGTGACGGGTGCGCATCAAGCCATCGTCATCGAATTCCCAGTTTTCGTTGCCGTAGGCACGAAACCATTGACCGGAATCGTCGTGGAATTCGTAGGCGAAACGCACGGCGATGCGGTTGCCGTCAAAGGCCCACAATTGTTTGACCAAGCGATAGTCGAGCTCGCGCGTCCATTTGCGGCGCAGCAGCTCGGCGATGGCGGCGCGGCCCTGGACGAATTCGGCCCGGTTGCGCCACCAACTCTGTTCCGAATAGGCCAGCGCCACTTTTTCCGGATTGCGGCCGTTCCAGCCATCTTCGGCCAGGCGCACTTTTTCGATCGCGCTATCGAGGTTGAACGGCGGGAGGGGCGGACGGGTCATGGGTCACCTGGCTTTCAGTCGATGAAGCATTGATGGGCAGTGCGCGAATGGGCAGCGGCGGGCGCTGTAGGCGCTATATACGCTGTACCGATATACACTGTACCGATATACGCTGTACCGGTCGGACTAGTCTTTACCAATCGGTAAAATGAAGTGTAGCGCGCGCCGCAATGGAACGCAAGGCGGTTTTCGCCGCATTGTTTGCGCTTGCTCAAAGCAGTCGCGTCGCTGGCGCGCGAAGGTTGCACCATGATCGCAATTTCCAACTTTTATTAAGATGAGCGAGACCGCGCCGGGGCCGGTGTCGCCGCTGGCGCACGCCGGCGTGCTGCTGCGCTTGACGCAAGATCCGCATGCCAGCATCGGCGACAGCCAGGTGGGGCCGAGCTGGCGCGCCGACACCTACATCCTGTCCGGCGCGCGCGGGGTGGGCAGCGTCGAAACCGTGGTGCAGGTGGGCCCGGCCGATGTGGTGGAACTGATCATGAACGACGGCACCAGCCTGCTGGCCGCCAGCGACGATTTGCCGCGCTATCTGGGCCAGCCGGGCAACGGCCACAACGGCCACAACGGCAAGCGGCGCGGCGCGGACGTTGCCCGGCTGGCACGGGCGTCCGACGCGGACCATGCGGTGGACGACGCTGACAGCGCGGCCGACGCGGCCATCGCGGCCCGCACCATTCTGGTTGGCCAGGCGCTGCGCCCCGGCGGGCCGCCGCTGCCGGCCACGGGCGGGCGCGACGGCGCGGCGGCCTGGATGCTCAAGGCGCTGCGGGTGTACCGCGCCGGCGCCGCCGGCATGACGGCGCTGGCCGCCGCCGGCGCCTTTCAAGACCGCCAGCTCGAGCACCGCCTCGGCCTGTATCGCTGCGCCACCGAACGCTGGGAATTAACAGCGGTGACGGCGCTGGCGCCCGCCGCCGAGCCTATCTTGCTGCTGATCCATGGCTCGGCCTCTTCCACCGAAGGCACCTTTCGCGGTCTGTGGAACGGCGGCCTGGCCGCGCGCCTGGCCGCGCAATACGGCAACCGCATCTACGGATTCGAACACCGCACCCTGACCGACAGCCCGATCGCCAACGCGCTCGCGCTGGCGCGCCTGCTGCCCCCGGGCGCCGTGCTGCACTTGCTGACCCATTCGCGCGGCGGCCTGGTGGGCGAACTGCTGGCGCGCGCGCAGCGCAGCGACAGCCGCGCCGCCGCCGACCTCACCGCCGTCGAGGGCGCGGCGGGCGACAACAACGTCGGCGTCGATCCGTTCAATGCGCACGACATCGCCCGCTTTTCCGCCCAGGCGGCGCGCACCGGACGGCTGGGCCATGAGGCCGACGCCGCCCTGCTGGTCCAGCTCAACCTGGAACTGAAACAGCGCGCGCCGCGCATCGAGCGTTTCGTGCGGGTGGGCTGCCCGGCGCGCGGCACCACGCTGGCCTCGGGCCGGCTGGACCGCTGGGCCAGCGTGATGTTCAACCTGCTCGGCCATGGCTTGCAACTGGCCGGCAGCGTGCTGCCCGCGCTCAAGCCGGTGGCCGAGGTATACGATATCGGCAGCGCTTTCCTGCTGGCGGTGGTGCAGCAGCGCTGTGACGCCCGCATCCTGCCCGGGATCGAGGCCATGATGCCCGACTCGCCCCTGGTGGCCCTGCTCAACGCGGCCGACGTGCGCATCGGCGCCAGTCTGCACGTGCTGGCCGCCGACTGTAGCGCCCATGGCTTGCTCAAGTGGCTCGGCGAATGCACGGCCGAAGTGTTCTATGGCGGCCAGACCGACCTGGTGGTCAACACCGCCTCGATGGCGGGCGGCGCGGCGCGCCTGCCGGCGCTGCGTCAGGCGCTGCTGAGCGGCCCCCAGGCGCGCCACCTCAATTATTTCGACCGCGCCGAATCGGCCGAGCTGATACTGGCCGCCCTGGCCGGCGACGAGCGGCAGTTCACCACCCTGGAGGGCGCGCGCTACGGCGCCATCGCGCGCGGCGCGCCACGCAAGCGGCGCGGCGAAGGTCCGATCGTGCTGCTGCTGCCCGGGATCATGGGTAGCCATCTGCACATCGGCGCGCAACGCGTCTGGTTCGATCCGGTCAACCTGACCGAAGGCCAGATCGAACGCATGGCGGCCGGCCAGCCTCACATCGCGCGCGGCGGCTGGATCGAGCAGTATCACGAGCCGTTGGCCCAGTTCCTCGGCCAGACCCAGGAAGTGCGCCCGTTCAGCTACGACTGGCGCCTGTCGCTGCGCGAGGCCGGCGCCGCTTTTGCGCCCCTGCTTGAACAAGCCATGGACGACGCCGAGCGGCGCGCCAAGCCGCTGCGCATCGTGGCCCACTCCAGCGGCGGCCTGGTGGCGCGCCTGGCGCTGGCGCCGCACTGGGCGCGCTTTACCGCCATGCCGGGTAGCCGCCTGCTGCAACTGGCCACCCCCAACCGCGGCACGCACGCCATGGCTTGCCTGCTGCTGGGACGCGACGATCTGGTACAAATGCTGGCCGGCTGGATGGGCTGGAAGCACGGCCGGCGCCAGCTGCTCGGGCTGATACGCGACTTTCCCGGCGTGCTGGAAATGCTGCCATGGCCGTTGGCCGACGGCCGCGCCAGCGATGGCAACGATTATTTCGATGGCGCCACCTGGGCCGGCTGGGCGGGCGGCGATCCGCGCTCCAGCCTCGATGACGGCTGGCAGGCGCCGACGGCGTGCGCGCTGGCGGCCGCGCGCGCCACCGCCGCCCTGATCGAACAAGCCCCGCTCGACCCGGAACACACCAGTTACGTGGCCGGTTACGCCGAAACCCCGGTCGCGGTGCGCCTGCAAGACGGCCGGATCGCCATCGCCTACGGTCATGACGGCGACGGCCGGGTGGGCTGGGAAGGCGCCATTCCAAAAGGCGTGCGGGCCTGGTATGTGAGGGCCGCTCATGGCGATCTGCTGACCCGCGCCGACGCGTTTCCGGCGTACCAGCAGCTGCTCGAAACGGGCCGCACCAACCTGCTGCCCGATAGCGCGCCGGCGCCGCGCGGGCGCATGCCGCAATTTCGCGCCGCGCCGGACGGCGCCCGCCCGCTCTACCCGAGCGCCGACGAGGTGCTGGCGGCGGCCATGGGCGCGGCGCGCGCGCCGCTGGTCGCCACGCGCGCCGCCGCCGGCGCGGTCACACTTGAAATGGTCCACGGCAGCGTGTCCGCTTCCGACGTGCCGGTGATGCTGGGCAGCTATGCCTACGAATCGCTGCGCGGCAGCCTGGCCTTTCTGGACCGGCTGCTGGACGGCCGGCTCCAGCAAGTGTACCTGCTGGGGCGCTTTCCGCAGCGTCCCGACGAGGCGCTGGTGGTGCTGCAAGCGCGCCGCGGGCGCCGCCCGCTGGGCGCGATCGTGATCGGCATGGGCGCGGTGGGCGAGCTGACCCCGGGCGAATTGACGCGCGCCTTCGCCGGCGGTTTGCTGGAATACGCCACCAGCCACGAGCAGCTGGCCGACGGCGGCGCGCCCGGGCCGGCCGGCGACGGCGCCGACGGCCGCTGGCGCCTGCGCGTGGCCAGCCTGCTGTCCGGCTCCGGCTACGGCGGCTTGAGCATCGCGCTGTGCATGCGCTCCCTGATCGACGCGCTGGGCTTGACCAACCGGCGCCTGCAAGACGCCGGCCTGCGCAGCCGCATCGTCCACCTCACCTTGTACGAACAGTCGGAGGCGCGCGCCATCGGCGCGGCCGACGCCATCGAGCGCATCGGGCGCGAGGCACGCTACCAGAACGCGATCGCCTTCGACGGCCGGATCGGGCGCGGCGCCGGCGGCTACCGTAGAACGCTGCCGGCCTTAAGCGGCGACAGCGGCTGGCGCCGGGTCCACATCGTGGCGGCCGACACCTCGGGCGCGCTGCGCTTCACCCTGGTCACCGACCGCGCCCACAATAGCGTGGACGAGGAGCCGGCCCAGCGTCAGGCCGTCGATGGCTTGATCATGGACGCCACCGACAACACCACCGACCAGCCCGGCCTGTCGCGCGCGCTCTACGAGTTGATGCTGCCGACCGGCCTGAAAGCGGCCATTCCCGAGATGCGCGGCTTGCTGCTGACCTTGGACCAGAGCGCCGCGATCTATCCCTGGGAATTGATGCGCGACGAGGCCGACCGCGAGGAAAATCCGCTCTCGACCCGGATCGGCATGGTGCGCCAGTTGGCCAGCCTGCGCGAGCGGCCGCGCGCCATCAGCCCGGCCAGCAACAGTGTGCTGGTGGTGGGCGACACCGATTCCGGTCTGGCCGAGCTGCCGGCCGCCCAGACCGAGGCGCAGGACGTGGCGCGCATTTTCAACGCCAACGGCTACCGGGTGGTGGACTTGTACCGGCCCAAGGCCCAGCAAGTGCTGGTGCATCTGTTCGACGAAAGTTATTTCGCGATCCACCTGGCCGGCCATGGCGAGGTGGAAGGCCCCAGCAGCCCGCACACCGGCCTGGTGCTGGGGCCGAAAACACGCCTGACGGCGGCCCAGATCAGCAAACTGAAACAGGTGCCGCAATTTGTCTTCATCAACTGCTGCCATCTGGGCGACATGCGGCCGGACGCTTCGGCGCCCTGGTCCAAACTGGCCGCCAATCTGGCCACCGCCTTCATCGAAATGGGCGCCAAGGCGGTGATCGCGGCCGGCTGGCGGGTGGACGACCAGGCCGCCAGCACGTTCGCCCACAGCTTTTACCAGGAAATGCTGGGCGGCGAGGTGTTTGGCGACGCGGTGCGCCTGGCGCGCGAAGCGACCTACTTGATGTATCCGGCCTCCAATACCTGGGGCGCCTACCAAGCCTACGGCGACGACGGCTACCGCTTCCCCAACACCGAATCGAAACCGTGGCGCGCGCCCGACTATCATTATGACGGCCAGTTGCTGGCCGACCTGGATACGCTGCACGCGCGCATCGCCGGAGCCGACGCGGCGCGTAAAAAGACCATCCAGGAGCGCCTGCTCGGCATGGAAGAAGCGGCCCGCGCCCGTTTTTACGGTCAAGCCGAGATCCGCGAGAAAATGGCCATGATACGGGCCGACCTGGGCGGCATCGACAATACCCTGCGCGCGATCGAGCATGGTCGCGCGGCCCAGGGCGCCGCCGATGGCCAGCTCACCTTGCATGCCCTGGAGACGCTGGCGCAAATGGAAATTCGCCAGGGCGCCGCGCTGCTGGGATTGGAATCGGGCGCCGAGCGGCCCGCCCTGGCGCAGCCGGAACAGGGCGAAGCGCTGATGCGCAGCGGGCGCGAACGGCTCGACCTGCTGGTGGCGCTGGCGCCCACCGCCGAGCGCCTGGCGCTGCGCGGCGTGTACTGGAAACTGCGGGCCCGCCTGGCGCGCCAGCGCGGCCAGCCGGTCGAAGAAGCGCTGGAGGCGATGACCGACAATTACCGGCGCGCGCTGGAGGAATCGACCAGCCGCAGCGGCTCGGCCGACTATGAAACCATCTTCAACGCGCTGGCCGGGGCCTTCCTGCTGAAGGCGGCCGGACGCGGCGTGGCCTGGCAAGACATGCACCCGTCCCTGGCCCGGCTGCTGCACGGCGCGGTGGCCAATGCGCAGCGCCGCTACATCGAGGCGCGCCGCCTGATCGACGTGAGTGTCGAGATGCAGGCGGCGCTGATCGGCGCGTTGTGGGCCAGCTACGACGGCCCGCCGTATGCCGCCGTGTTCGACCAGGTCGAACGTCAGAAAATCGTCGGCTTGTATCAGGACGCGCTGCGCCGCTACGGCGCCATCGGCGAACCGGACGCCGTCACGCTGCCGCTGCGGTTTCTGCTCGAGATGCTGCCGCTCGACCCGGCCAGCGGCAGCATCGAGGCCGGTTTGCGGGCGGCCATGCAAGCCTTGCTGGCGCAACTGCCGGCGCCGGCTTGAACCATCACTCTTTTTTCGGACGGCCCGTTTTCAGTTGTGGCAGGGCCGCCAGCACGCTTTGCAGGGTCGCCATGTCGATCTGGCTGATCAGCGCCACGCCGATGCGCAGCAATTCGCTTTTTTTGATCTCGAAACCGGCCTTCAGGCAAGCCCGTTTGACCAGGTTGAGCACCGCGTATTCTTCCTCGGGCATGGTGAAACTGTCGCGTACCAGTTTCGGCTTGCGCGCCGGCTCGACTTTGGCCGGAGCGCCGGCCGCCGTTTTTGACTGCGCCCGGGTGGCCGATTTGGCGGCCGGCTTGGCGGCTGCTTTGCCGGCCGGTTTTGCGGCAGGCTTGGCGCCGGCTTTGACGGCCAACTTGGCAGGCGGCTTGGCTAATTTGGCGCCCGCTTTGGCGTGTTCTTTGACGTTCGCCTTGACGGCGGGCTTGGTCTTGGCGTCCGGCTTCACGGCCGCGCCGCGCGTAGCCTTGGCCGGCGCTTTGGCGGTCTTCGGCGCCGGTTTGGCGGCGCCCCTGACCGCGGCCGGCTTGGCGGCGGCCGGCTTGCCGCCCGCTTTGACCTCGCCGCTTTTCGGGAACGGCACCGGTTCGACCGGTTTGGCGGGGGCGCTGCGGGCCTTGAGCGTCGGCTTGACGGCCGCCGCTTTGGGCTCCGCCTTGGCCCTGCGCAGCGGCGCCTTGATCGAGGCGGTGGTCGGGAAAGGCGTTACTTTGCCGTTGGCGGCGGCTTTCAGCGGGGCGGTTTTGGTCATACATCCTCCAGGTTATTAATATAAACAATATATACCAATCCTGAAGTACGTGCTTGATCTACCTCAATAGTGGCTGAGCTCGCTCAAACATTGGTGCGTACGCTGAAGTCCACCTTCACATCATCCCAGCATTCCTGCTCCTTCTCGATCCAGTACGACACGGTGGGATGCTCGACCAGCCAGGCACGCTTGATTTCAAGCTCGATCCGGTGCTTCATGCGCACCCGCAGTTCGCCCACGTCGGCCTCCAGCCGCGAGTGCATCAGCAAAATGGCCAGCCGCAGCGCCAGCACCGCCTTGGCGAAATCGGGATCGCCCAGGCTGTCGTCGATCTTGCGCAGGTTGCCCTTTTGACCGACGATCATGCGGCTCATGGTGCGCTGTTCAAGTGTGGTAAAACCGGGCAGGTCGGCGTTTTCCACGATGTAGGCGGCGTGCTTGTGATAGCCGGTCTGCGACACCGCCATTCCCACCTCGTGCAGCAGCGCGCTCCAGCGCAGGCATTTGGCCAGCGTCTCGGCGCCCGGCTTGAGCTGGGCAAACAACATACCAGCGAGCTCGGCCACGCGCTCGGCGCGGCCGTGGTCGACATGGAATTTGCGCATATAGCCGCGCACCGATTGCTCGCGGCGGTCGCGCTTGGTGGAGCGCAAATACAGATCCCACATCACGCCCAGACGCAGGCCGGCTTCGATCGGCGCCAGGCTGTCGATGCCCAGCTCGCGCACCAGGCCGATCAAAATGGCCAGGCCGCCCACGATGGTGCCGGCGCGGTCCGGCTTCAGGCCCGGCATGTCGATCCGGCCGACTTGGCCCAATTCGATGAAGCGGCGCTTGAGCGCGTCCAGGCTGGGGCCGGACAGATCGCCGCGCCCCAGATTGTTCTTGGCGATGATGTCGGCGATGGTGCGGATGGTGCCGGACGAACCATAGGCGTTTTTCCAGTGCTGCGGATGATAGGGCGGCGCGCCATCCTCGAAATGGCTGCGCGCCGACAGGATCGCCGCCTCGAAGGAAGGGGCGTCGATCCGTCCGCCGACAAAAAACGCCAGGCTCTGCTTGACCGTGCCGACGCTGAACGACTCGACCCGCTCGATCTCGGCCCCGCGTCCCAAAATCAATTCGGTGGAACCGCCGCCGATGTCGATCACCAGGCGCCGTTCGGTCGCCTGCCCCAGCGCATTGGCCACCCCCATGTAAATCAGGCGGCCCTCCTCTTCGCCCGAGATGATTTCGATCGGATAGCCGATCGCCTGCTCGGCGGCCGGCAGAAAGGCGCCGCCGTTGCGCGCCACCCGCATCGCCGATGTGGCCACCACGCGCACCGCGTCGAGCTGATAGGCGGCCAGGATCAGGCGGAAATTGCGCAGGCAGGTTAGCGCGATCTGCATGGCTTGTTCGGTCAGGTTGCCATCGGCGTCGAGGCCGGCGGCCAGCCGGATCGGATCGCGCACGCTCTTGAGCACGCGAATGGTGTCGCCGTCGTGTTTACCGACATGCAAGCGAAAACTGTTTGATCCCAAATCCACTGCTGCGTACATACCCGCCTCTTCTGTTTCGCATGAGCGCCGGGGCGGTCACGTCTTGTTCGATGGTGCTCGTCTTCGTATCATTCGGAAGACAATTCCCGTATTTTAAAATTGCCAATATAGTAAGCCATTTGCGTGACCGCTTGATGACAGGCGGCGCACGGCGCTCACGGCTCCAGCGCGCCCGCCGGCGCCGCCTCGGCCACCCGATTGCGCCCGCCCTCTTTGGCCGCCCGCAGCGCGGCGTCGGCGCGCTGAAACAGGCTCACCGTGCTGTCCTCGGCGCGAATGGTGGTCACCCCCAGGCTGGCCGTCAGGTTGATCACCGCGCGCTCGGTCTTGACCGGCATCTGGGCCACGGCGCCGCGCACGCGCTCGGCCACCAGCAGCGCGTCGGCCAGGGTGGTGCGCGGCAGCTGGATGGCGAACTCGGCGCCGCCCAGGCGCCCCATCAAGTCGCTGTCGCGCAGCTGGCGCCGGCACACCTCGACCATCGACTTGAGCACCGTGTCGCCCACCGGGTGGCCGTAGCTGTCGTTGATGCGCTTGAAATGGTCCAGGTTGAGCAGGATCACCGCGGTCGGCATGCCGGGCCGGCGCGCCAGCGCCATCCACGGCCCCAGGGCCGCGTAAAAGCCGCGCCGGTTCGGCACATCGGTCAGGCCGTCGACCACTTGCAGACGGTCCAGCTCCCGTTGCAGCGTCGCGCGCCCCAGCAGCAGGTGGCCGAAGCCATGGGCCAGCATCATCAGGTAGAGCGCGATCAAGCCGGCGCCGCGCCACGCTAGCGCGTCGGCCCAGGCCGGCATGGTCAGCATCAGCGCCGCGCGCGCCAGCATCGGCGCGGCCAGCGCGGCCATCACCAGCGCCAGGCAACGCTGCAAGGCGCCGGCCCGCGCCAGTCGCGGCCCAGGGCCGCCGCCGCGCCAAGAAAAAAGGCGCCGAGCAGCGCGGAGGTGGCGGCCGCGCGCAAGGCCGGGCCGGCGCCCAAGCCGTATAGCGCGATGAGCAGCGCGGCCGCGGCGGCCACGGCGGCGGCCAGCGGGCGCCGCCAGCCGGCGCGCCCGCCCGCTTCCCACAGCACGCCCGCGTCGAGCGCCACACCGGCGCACAACAACGCGTCGGCCACGGGGAAGGCCAGCGGCTCGGGCAGCGCGCCGCGCCAATAAATCAATAGCCAGGCCAGGCCCTGCACCCATTTGGCCAGCGTCCAGGGCGGCAATGTGAAGGGCGCGCCGCCATGCCCGGACAGCAGCAGGGTCGCGCCCAGGCTAAGATGGCCCAGCGCTAAAACCAGTACCAGTGTGTTGATGTCCATGGTGTGGCGGCGCGGCCCGCCGCTCAGATCTCGTGTTCGACGTTGCTGCTGCCATCGCCGATTTTGCTGGCCCAGGCTTGCACGAAATACGATTTTTCCTGTTCGTTGGGAACGTCGTGCCAGAACACGATCAGGGTGCCCTTGTGGTCGTGGATCTGGGAGACTTTTTCGATGAAGCGCGCGTCGCCGTTCTGGTCGGCCAGCGCCGCCACATAACCGTAGACCCGGGTCAGCCGCTCAAGCCGGTCTGGCTCGGTAATACTGTTTGTTGCGGTGATCGTCGGATGATCCAGAAACATATGCCTATCTCCTTGGTAAGCGCCAGAGCACCGCTGCTTCTCGCGCACCGATATCGGTCTGCCCGCCGAAGTATAGGGGAACCGGCACGCGGTGCGGCGTCCATTTCATTTTTATCGCAACTTGCATGCCCGTTTGCGGCTCGCCGGCCGCAGCGGGCCGTGCCAGCATGGGCCGCCCCACGCAGGGCGGCCGGGGGTCTGAACGAGCTTATCAGAATTTACGCCACCGAACCATCATCGAACCCGCGCGCCCGCCATTTATCCGATGCCGTCGCCACTGCCGCCCGCGTGGCCGGCCGGCCGGTTTCAGATCGCGCCAGGCGAGGCGCGCTTGCGCGGGATGCGTGTCGGCTTCGCCGTCAACCACCGGATCGAGTTCGCGCTGGCGCTGTCGCAAGGAGGCGCCGCAGTGGCGCGGGCCGGGGTGGTAAGGTGCTAAGGCGGTAAGCCCAAAATACAACAGATGACGCAATAAATTCTGGCGGCGGGCAGCCCCTGGGCAACCGTTCGGACCGTGGCGTCATATGGCGGCAAGCCGCGCTTAGCCCGTAACAGCGGCCAATTCGTAGCCAAGCCAGGCCAACGACGCGCAGTAGCGCCCCGACCACCTCAAAATATATCCATGTGGAAACTATTTTGCCGAACTGCTATGATGCTTCATGTCTTTACAAGCGTGGAGAACTGGCGCAACCTTCCGAAAATGGTAGCAAATATGCCAGATATCGATTCGCTGGAACCTCTGCAACGGCATTACCGAGGGAAACTATGAACGACCAATTTAGCAATGGTGGGCAACAGCGCAAGTTCGACGCCCGCATCGACCAAGAAACGCGCGAACTGGTCAACCAAGCCATCGACGCGGTGCCGACGATCGGCTTGCGTTTCGCCGCCGCTTTCCTGTGGGCCTCGAACGTGCCGCCCGAGATCGCGATCCGGGCCTTGGTCTATCCGAATAGACGACGCAACTATTAATCTTGTAACTATTAATGCTATTTTTACGCCGAGCGTGTCAGTGCTTGCTGGTACGCAGCTTTTGGCGCGCCAGTTTGCGCAGCCCGGCTTGCTCGAAGCGGGCCAGCTGCTCGGCCGTCACGGGCGTGAGCGGCGGCACCGCCACCGGCTTGCGGTCATGGTCCACCGCCACCATAGTGAAATAGCAACTGTTCGCATGGCGCACCAGACGCTGCTGGATGTTTTCCGTCACCACCCGTATCCCCACTTCCATCGACGTGGTGCCGGTGTAGTTGACCGACGCTAAAAACGTGACCAATTCGCCCACGTGAATAGGCTGCAAAAACGTCACCTGGTCGACCGACAAGGTCACCACATAGCTGGCCGCGTACCGGCTGGCGCAGGCATAGGCGACACTGTCGAGCAGCTTCAGTATGGTGCCGCCATGCACGTTCCCGGAAAAATTGGCCATATCCGGTGTCATTAACACCGTCATGGTCAGCTCGTGGGCCGACCAGTTTGCAGCATCCATCTGTTATCCCATCGTATGAAACGAGCGCGCCACTACCAACCTTGAGCGGCCATGTCGGCCAGCGATTCGCGGCCCTTGTCGGTGATGTGAAAACCCGTTCCGGCCGGATCGGGCACGATGTGGGCTTTCTTGCCGAGAAAGTACGACACTTCCGCTTCCAGCTTGGCGGCGGGATCGGCGGCGACGGCGCGCAAGCCGAGGATGCAGCGCCGCACGAACAGGGTTTGTTGTGCCTTGTCGGTGAGCGACAAACGGCCATCTTTGGCGAAACTGACCAGCTTTAGTCCGGACAAACGCTTGGTATTGCGGGCAACGCAGGCGCTCACCCGTTCCGTCTTGGCGCCGCGTCCGATTTGCTCGAGCGCGTCATATTCGTCGCCGGTTAATTTTTCATTCTTCATTGCTGTTTTCCATGAAAGCCACTGATTGCGGCCCTCATGGTACGCGCCCGCCCGGTCTACAGCAACTGGCAAAAGCATTTGCCGTGACGGCGCCGGCCAGCCGGCGCTATTTATTGCATACTTAACAATTGACTCGACTGATCGCGATCGCCTCGATCGCCAGCGCGTACAGCGACTTATTTCGCCAATTCATACGCCAGCCAGGCGACCCCACCGGTGGCCACCAGCGCCAGCAGCAGCAAGGCGGCCATGCCTTTGGGACCGAAGGCAGGCATGCGCCGGCCGAGGTAGATTTTATTGTGTAAAGAATTACCCATGATTATCTCCAGGTACAAAAATATGGTGCGATCAGTCATTATAAAAAGACTTTCATGACCGCCGTATGACCGCCCGCATATATGTTTTTATTTGTATCCGCGTGGCAACAAAAGCGTTGTAAAAGTGGCCTTTGAGAACAATTTGCTAGCCCGCTAACAAAATTAGCTAAGAATTAAGATTTTCACCGGCGCGCCGCTTTCCATGCGCGCTTGCTAAGATGGGTGTCGCAAGCTGTCGCCTGGTTCCAAGCACCACGACAGTGTGATCCGTCACATTCCGGCCGGCCTGACCACATCGGTCCGGCCCGCCATACCGCATGCAGGAGCACACCATGAATCAGTCAGCACAACAAGCTCACCCGGAGCAGGGCAAGCATTTATGGGAAGAGGCCGACATTGGCAGCGGCGAGAAAACGCCGGGCCAGAAAGAGACAGAAGACATGATCAGGCAAATTCCGCCCTTGCCGACGCCCCTGCCCGATGAGCGGCAAGCGGAGCGGGACGCGCCAAGCGATCGGCGCAGGGCTGAGGGAAGCGCTGAAGTGGGACGGCCGGCAAGCAGCGCTCGCGTCAAGCCTTGATGGGAACTTGGTGCGGCATCGGTTCTTGAATCGGCACCGGGTCCATGTCAGGCACTTCTTCCGGCGGCGGTTGGTTCTCCGGCACCGGCCCCGGTGTCGGCGCCTCATCGGGCTCGGGTGTGGAATGCGCGCGCCAATACGCCGCCGCCCCGGGCCCGGCGCGATGCCCGAACCGGCCCATGTGTTTCTCTGTCTGCGTTGTCGTCATGATTTTCTCCTGTCGTGAAACTGTCCATGCCGGCCCATGGGGACCTGCGATCGCGCACAGTAGCTGAACTCATTCTGCCATAGCCAGACCGGGTAATTGGTTCGATACCGCACGGTCTCCCTATTTAGCTGGCCGCATGATGGGGCCAGCAACGCCAAGCGCCTCAATAATGTTCAGGTTGACTGGAACTCGATGCGCGCGGCGTGGTCCAAACTTGCGGATTGTTCTCCAATACAGATGAAGGATGGGTTCAAGCGCTAGGCGGCATGCTATGGAACGGAAAAAAATTCTATTTGTCGCCGAAGCCGTGACCATGGCCCACGTCGGCCGTTTGCTCGCCTTGGCGCGGGAACTCGATGCGCAACGCTTCGCGGTGCATTTCGCTTGCGCGGACGGTTACGATTTTTGTTTCGCCGACACGGACTTCACACGATGGCGCATCGATAGTATCTCTAGCGAACAGTTCCTTGCCACCCTGGCCGCCGGCAAGCCGGTATATCGGCAAGCTACTTTGCTGCGCTATGTCGAAGACGATTTGCGCGTCCTCAACGCGGTGCGGCCCGACGTGGTGGTGGGCGACTTTCGCCTGTCCCTGTCGGTGAGCGCGCGTCTGGCCAAGGTGCCATATGTGGCCGTGATTAACGCTTACTGGAGCCCGTTTGTGCGCCAGCGCTACACGGTGCCCACCCTGCCCCTGACCCGCTTTGTGCCCATCGCGCTGGCCAATCCCCTGTTCCAGTTGGCCAGGCCGGTGGCTTTTGCCTCGCATGCCGCGCCGCTGAACCAAGTGCGCACCCGCTTCGGCCTGGCGCCGCTGGGGCAAGATTTGCGGCGCGTGTACACCGACGCCGACCATACCTTGTATGCCGACTTGCCCGAACTGTTTCGGCCGGTCGGTATGCCGCCCAGCCATTCCTACCTGGGCCCGGTGCTATGGTCGCCGCCCGTGGCGCCGCCTTCGTGGTGGCATCAGCTGCCTGAAGGCAAGCCGATCGTGTACGTCACGCTCGGCAGTTCGGGCCAGGGCCGCCTGTTGGCTCCAGTGTTACGCGCGCTGGCGCACTTGCCCATCACCGTGGTGGCGGCCACGGCCGGCAAGGTCGAAACCGGCCAGGCGCCCGCCAACGCGCATGTGGCCGCATATTTGCCGGGCGAGGCGGCCGCCCGGCGCGCGCGCCTGGTCATCTGCAACGGCGGCAGCCCGACCAGTCAACAGGCGCTGGCGGCTGGCGTGCCGGTACTGGGCATTGCAAGCAACCTGGACCAGTACCTGAATATGAATGGCCTGATCGCCGCCGGCGCCGGCGCCCTGCTGCGGGCCGACCGGTTGAACGAACGCGCCCTGCGCGACACGGTCAAGCACATGCTGGCCGACCAAGCCATGGCGGGCAGCGCCAGCCGGATCGGCGCCTTGTTTGCCCATTACCATCCGGACCAGCGTTTGCTTGCCACCATGGAAAGCTTGCTTGCGTCGCCTGTTCACGCGTCCCAATAAACGGAAAAGCAGTGTCGGCTTTTCTTACAACGCGCCCAAAACAGCATCGCCACGCCATCGCAAGCGACTGATTTCAAACGATTTTCCTTACCTGGCAAGGTAGTTGCTATTACCTGTGCATGAGCGGCCCGCACGGCGGTTCAAGAAATGCCAACCCGATCAACTGGTCCATGTGAGGAATCCAAGATGACACGCTTTACGATGAAATTAATGCCCATGGTCGCCGCCTTGGCCATGCTGAGCACAGCCGGTGGCGCCCACGCCGCCGCCTACGGTTATTCGCACGACAATATCTTCGGCCTGACCATCACCAACCCGACCGGTTCGGTCACGGTGGCCGGCACCACCGACATCTCGCGCTCGACCGCCACCTTGAACGGCAGCAGCGTGATCACCGGTGGCAGCGGCTTCCTCGACGCGCCCCAGGCCGCGGTGGGCGCCGTCACGTTGGGCCCGAATAACTTCACCCAGCAGGGCCAAGGCGGCCCGTCTTATTCGCGCGGCGATGCGCAAATCATCAGCACCCAATTTCCCGCCTTCCCGCCGGGCGCCACCAGCACTCAGGCCGCCAACGTGGCCGAGTCCTATGTGGCCGGCAGCGGCAGCGCAGACGCGTCCGGCCGGAACGGCTCGACCACCGGCTTTTCGGTGATTTTCACGGTCGGTTCGCCAACGGCCACCCTGGCCTTCAACTTCCAGGCCGACCCGTATATGCAAGTGTTCCTGGACGCGCTGGCCGGGCCGCTGTCCTCGTCGACGGCCAACCTGGTGGTCACCTTCAGCATCACCAATGCCGTCGGCGCGACCGTGTTCAACTGGGCGCCGGACGGCGTCGTCGGTTCCGGCATCACCGGCGGCACTGAAACGGCCGACAGCGCCAATCTGAACACCAACCTGGCCACCAACACCCTCACCGCCGGCACCCTGCTCACCTACGATCCGAACGGCTGCGGCGCCCCCACCGGCACCGGCAGCTCGACCGCCTGCGGCGGCACCTTCGCCGCCTTGAGCAACCCGCTGGCGGCCGGCACCTACACGCTCACCCTCAACGCGGTGGAAAGCGTCGATCTGGCGATCACCCAGGTGCCGGAACCGGGCACCCTGGCTTTGCTCGGGCTGGGCTTGGCCGGCCTGGGCTTCATCAACCGCCGCAAATCGGTGTAACGATCCGGCATCCCTTATTAGCCGCGGAGGTCTTGAGCGAGGATGATTCCTCGCTTTTTTTTGCCCGGGTCCGGCGCCGGCAAGGGCGGCCCGCGCAAGGGCGGCCCGCGCCCGGATTAGCGGACAGGGTCGCGCTCCGACGCGGCCAATGCGCTTTTCTTCAACAGGCGGGCCGGCATGCCGCCCCACACTTCCCCCGGCCCGATGCGGCTGCCCTTGGTCACCACCGCCCCCGCCGACACGATCGCATCGTGGCCGATATGGACGTCGGCCATGACAATGGCCATGGCGCCAATGGTGACCCCGTCGCCGATATGCACCGAGCGCAATTCCATTTTATGGCCTTCGATGACGTGGGCGAAAATGACGGCGTCGTGCCCGATCAGGGTATTGCGGCCGATATGGGTGAGCGGAGGATCGAGGATCGCGCCGGCGCTATAGCTGTTGGCGCCGAGCCGCGCGCCCAGCGCCAGATACACAAGACGAAGCAGCGGCACCGGCAGCACGTGACTGCGAATGAGGGAATTGAACACCAGCAGATAAAACAGGATGTTGACGTTGGCCACGAATTCGTCGCGCGACCCGGGCGCCAGCGCTCCCTCGCGCAGCGGCAGGCAGGCTAAAAACAGGCGGTACACCACAAACGCGTACAGGTAAATCAACAACAGCGCCGCGCCGCTCAAGGCCACGCCGCGAAAGTCGCCCAGTGCCACATCGCCCAGCAGCACAGCGGCGCTGCCGATCGCCAGCACCACAATCAGACTCAGTAGAAGGAGAAAAAAAACGGTCTGGCCGGCCGATATCTTGCGCATGGTGGTGCCTCCCTGTTAGTCGTGTGAGAAAAGATGTGCGGCTCGGATCTGCCAGTCCGACGCGCCGCTTCGCCGCCGGCACGGCGTACGCTCAAGCGCCCGGCGGCAGCAGCAGATCGGCCAGCGGGCGCCGGGTCGAACGCGCGCTGGCCGCGCGGCCGGCGCCGATGCGGCCCATGAACACGGCGCGCTCGCCAGGCGCGGCCCCCAGCAGCGCGGTGTACTGGCCGGACAGCGCCTGCGCCTGCCGCTGCATGGCCGGCATGCTCGAAAACAGCCGGCCCTCGCGCACATAACGCGCAAAGATCAATGGCGTCAATTCCGGTTGCAACTGCAAGTCCAGGCGCGTGGCCGTGAGCCAAAAGCGCTGCATGGCGCGCCCGGCCGCCACATAATCGTCGATGCCGCGCGGGCGCCGTTCGGCCAGCAGCACGAAATGGGCGGCGCACGCCAGGCCGGGTGCCAAGTCCATTTGCAGGCGCGGCGCCAGCGTGCCGGCCAGATAAGTGTTAAAAAATTCGACGCGGCGCCAGCTGGCCATAATCCATCGCATCAGCTTGGCCGTCATCGGGTCCACGCCCAGGGCCTGGTCGGGAATCCGGTCTTCGCTGTAGCGCGCGTTCCACTCGATCACGCTGCTATGCACCTGATACGCTTCCGGCATGGTCAGTCTCAGCTTGGCGTTGTTGAACATCAGGCGCGCCGCCGCCCAGCGCCGCGCCAGGCCCTCCAGCCACAGGACCTCGAAGCCGGCCGGCAGGGCCGCCTCCAGCTGCGCCTTCTCTTGCGCGCTCAGGGGCCGCGTGCGCAGCGGACGGCGTTGCACGCTGCGCACGCGCACATACGGCGCCAGTGGGTCGGCCTGGCGCGAGCGCGCCGCGGCAAAAGCGATGTCGAAGGTGGGCTCGGTGTCCGGCGTGGCCGCGCGCCGCGCCGCGTGCATCTGCAAGCCATGCGTGCTGGCGCCAATCGCCAGGCACTCGAGCAAGGCGCCCAGCGACAGTTGGCTGGGATGGCCGTCCAGATCGTAGACGCAGTGCTGGCGCGTGTCGAAACCGTGCAGCACCAGGCGGCGCGCGTCGACCACGGCGAAGCGCCACGGTTGCGTGTTGTCGCCGCTGGGCGCCCAGCGCGCCAGATCGAGGATATCTTCCAAAACCGGATCGAGGGCCATGATCAAGACCTTTGTGCCGCGCGGCGGCGCTGGATCAGCAGCATGAGCATACGCTGCAAAGGATTGGCGTTACCGCCCGGGCGCCAGGTGCGCGCCACCGTGTTGTGATAGGCGTCGAAGTGCATGCCGTGCGGCGCGGCCAGCACTTTGCCGCGCCCCAGCAGAATTTTGAGGGCCTCGGTGGCGGCCGCCCCGGCGCACAACTGGCAGCCCATGATGGTGGACGGGCCGCGCTGCTCCTGCAAATTGATGGCGGCGGGATCGACCAGATAGTCGCCGTGCAGGCCGGCCGGCGCCAGGCCGACCAGAAAGCGCAGGGCTTTCTCTTCGTTCGAACGTTTGCCCCACCGGAAATACTGCTCGAATGTCATCTTACCCGGCATGAAATTGAGCAAGGCGGTGCCCATGCCCAGCGGCGCGGCGGTAATGGCCGGCACCCCCAGCCGGGCGCAGGCGGCAAAGGTGGCTTGGCGCGCGTCGAACGCGAAAAAATCCAGGCCATCCACATACAGATCGACCCCCGCCAAAAACGCCGCCATATTCTGTTCGTTGACACCCTGGGGAAAGCGCGTGAGCGACAAGGTGGGGTTGATGTCGTGCGCCATCTCGGCCAGCACGTCCACCTTGGGCCGCCCCAGGCTGGACACGGTGGCGCCGGCCTGGCGGTTGAAGTTGGCGATATCGAAGGTATCGAAATCGGCCACGTGAAAGGCGCCGATGCCCAATCTGGCCAGCGTCAGCAGGTGCACCCCGCCCACGCCCCCCATGCCGGCGATGGCCACCCGCTTTTGGCGCAGCGCCGTTTGCTCGGCCGGCGTGACCCAGCCCAGATTGCGCGAAAACGCGTCGTGGTAGGAAAAACTGTCTGTCATGTCGACCTCGCTGGGAGCGGCCGTCTACGTTGCCCGCGTGGCTAGCGTCACTAGCGTGCCCCGCGTGGCCGAGCTTGCCTAAACGGCTCAGCTAGGTTTGACACACAACAAATAAGTAAAGTTCCCCAAAAAAATAAAAATTTATACGCCCCGGGCGCGACTCAGCCGCCGGCCCGTTTCGGGCGGTGACCGTGTTTGGTCAGCAACGCCATCACCAACTCGGCATGCTCGCCCTGCACCTCGATCACGCCATCCTTGACGGTGCCGCCCGCGCCACATGCGGTGCGCAATTGTTTGCCCAGCAGCGTCAAGGCCGCGTCGTCCAGCGTCAAGCCCTTGATGACGGTGACGCTTTTGCCGCCGCGCCCCTTGGTTTGGCACATCACCCGCACCACCCCGTCGCCGAGCGGCGCCGCCCTCGCTTGCGTCTTGCACGCGCACGCGGCCAGCGCCTGGCGGCAGGCGGGGCACATGCGCCCGCTTTCGGTTGAGTAGACGAGCGCGCTTTTTGAAGACAGGGTCATGACAGGCTAACGATGGCGAGGAGGAAAACGGCCGTCTTGACAGCGCGGCCAACCTGAACCATGGTAACCGAAGCGCGCCAAAAATCGATACCACTTCGGTGATCGGCGGCCGATTAAAAGTGATTGCGGGGCCGCCCCGCTTTGCATACCATGGGCCTCCCTCGGCTACGATAGACCACCATGACGGCACCCGCCCCCCCTTCCCTCATCTCGCTGTCCGAGCGCGAGCTCAATCTCGACATCGCGCCCGGCATCGGCGGCTCGATCGCCGCGTTCTACAGCCGGCGCGAAGGCCAAATCCATCACTGGCTGCGCCCGGCCACGCCGCAGGCGCTGCGCGACGGCCAGGCCGAAGGCATGGCCAGCTTTCCGCTGGTGCCGTTCTGCAACCGCATCCGCGACGGCCGCTTCACGTTCGAGGGTCGCCCGGTGGCGCTGCCGCCGAACCGGGGCGGCTCGCCGCACACCATCCACGGCTACGGCTGGCAACAAGCCTGGACCGTGCTGGAACAAGGCGCCGACGCGGCCCGCCTACAGCTCGATTATCCGGGCGACGTGTGGCCCTACCCGTTTGGCGCCACGCAGTCGTTCGCGCTGCGCGGCGGCGCGCTGACGGTGGACATCGAGATCGAAAATCGGGGGTCGGCGCCGATGCCGTACGGGCTGGGCCACCATCCATATCTGCCGCACCGCCCCGGCACCACCTTGACCACCTCGGTCGAAGCGATGTGGGGCGGCGATGCCCAGGTAATGCCCACCGGGCTGGAACAGCCGCGCCTGCTGGAACGGATGCGCGCCGGCGTGCTGTTGGCCGACGTGGTGCAGGACAATAATTTTATCGGATGGGATCATGCCGCGCGGGTCGATTGGCCGGCCGCCGCGCCTTTGACGCAAGCCAGTTCGCTGACCTTGCGGGCCGACGCCCCGCTCGACTACTTTGTGCTGTACTCGCCGCAGGCGGCCGATCATTTTTGCATCGAACCGGTCAGCAATTGCACCGACTGGCTCAATCTGGGCCACTATCGGCCTGCGCAAGTGGGCGGCGCCGTGCTGGCCCCGGGCGCCCGCGCGCAAGTGCGGTTTACATTGACCCCGGAATGGGCGCCGCGCTAGCAGCTAGCAAGACCACAACATTACGCTGGCGCCGCTTGGGCGTCGCCGGTGGCCGTTAGCCCGAAGTGGGAACGGCCGCCGCGTGCGGCGACTGGGCGCGCGCCGAAGCCACCGCTTGCGATGGCGGCGACGGCGGCGCGGCGCGGGCGCCGCCGGCCGGGCCGGACGTGGCGGCCAGGCGCGGCTTGGCCCGTTCCAGCACGCGCTGCATGACGCAGAACACACACAGCAAGCCACCCACGGCGATGCGCGTCCACCACGAACTCAAGGTGCCGTCGAACATGATCAGCGATTGGATAATCCCCAGTATCAGCACCCCGACCACCGTGCCGGCCACATAGCCGATGCCGCCGGTGAGCAGGGTGCCGCCAATGACCACGGCGGCGATGGCGTCGAGCTCCATGCCCTGCACGTGCAAGCCGTAGCCGGATAACATATAAAACGTCAGCATCACGCCCGACAACGCCGAGCAAAATCCGCTCAGGGTATACACCAGGATCTTGGTGCGCGCCACCGGTAGCCCCATCAACAAGGCCGAGCGCTCGTTGCCGCCGATGGCGTACACGCTGCGTCCGAAACGGCTGTAGTGCGCCAGGTACACCGCCAGCGCCAGCACCACCAGCGCGATCACCACGTTGACCGAAATGAAGGCCTCGGCGCCCAGCATGATCTTATGCTGCGAGATGGCGGTGTAGACCGGCTCGGTGATCGAGATCGAGTCGATACTGAGCACGTAGCACAGGCCGCGCGCCAGGAACATGCCGCCCAGGGTGACGATGAAGGGCTGGAGTTGAAACACCTGGATCATCACGCCCATCGCCAGCCCGAACACGGTGCCCATGGCCAGCACCAGCAAGGTGGCCGGCCACACGCCCCAGTGGTGGTGCTGGACCAGGATGGCCGACACCATGGTGGTGAGCGCGGCCACCGCGCCGATTGACAGATCGATCCCGCCCGACAGGATGACGAAGGTGATGCCGATCGCCGCCACGCACAGAAAAGCGTTGTCGATGAACAGATTGAGGAACACCTGGGGCGAAAAGAAGCCGTCGTAGCTGAACGAGCCGTAGCCGAACATGAACAGGAACAGCACGCTGGTGACGGCCAGCGGCAAGGCGCGGGCGTGCATGAAAGGCAAACGCATGGTCATATTCCTGGCTGGCGGCGCGGCAGCCATTGCAGCAGCAGCGCGCGGGTGGTGTCGGACTGGATCAGGCACACCGAAAACACGACGGCGGCTTTGACCACGAGATTGACTTCGGGCGGCACGCCCATCGAATAGATGGCGTAGGTCAGGGTCTGGATGATGAGCGCCCCGATCAAGCTGCCGGTCAGGCTGAATTTGCCGCCGGCCAGCGAGGTGCCGCCCAGAACCACGGCCAAAATAGCGTCCAGTTCGAGCAGCAGGCCGGCGTTGTTGCTGTCGGCGCTTTTGACATTGGCGGCCACGATCAGGCCGGCCACGCCGGCGGTCAGGCCGCAAAACGCATACACCGCGATGATCAGGGCGCGCGCATTGATGCCGGCGAAGCGGGCCGCCTGCGGATTGATGCCCACCGCCTGGATGAACAGGCCCAGGGCGGTGCGGCGCATCAGCACCATCAGCAGCAAAAACACCGCCAGCACCAGGTACAGCGCGAACGGCAGTCCAAACAGGAAGCCGGTGCCGATATAGAAAAACGGCTCGTGGTCGATGGTGATGATCTGGCCGCCGCTGATCAACTGGGCGAGGCCGCGCCCGGCCACCATCAGGATCAGGGTGGCGATAATGGCTTGCATGCCGACGCCGGCCACCAGCACGCCGTTCCACACGCCGCACAGCAGCGCCGCGCCCAAGGCGGCCAGCACGGCCAGCGCCAGCGGCAGCTTGGCCGCGATCAGCACCGCCGCCACCGCGCCCGACATGGCCACCACCGCGCCGACCGAGATGTCGATGCCGCGCGTGGCGATCACCAGGGTCATGCCAAGCGCCACCAGCATCATGGGCGCGGCCCGGTTGACGATGTCGATCACGCTGCCGTACAGGTGGCCCGATTTGATCTCGACATGGAAGAACGCGTGGTTGAAGCTGACATTGAGCAGCGCCAGCAAGATCAGCGTCGTCACCGGCCAAAACAGGCGGTGCCGGTTGATGGCTTGCCAGACCGGCAGGCGGGGACTGTGGCTCATGGCTGGGCTCCGGCGATCATTTGGTAAATCCCCTGTTCATCGATGTCGCCGGCGCCGCGCTCGCCGATCTTGTGGCGGTCGCGCAGGACGGCGATGCGGTCGCTGATGCGCAGCACTTCGCTCATTTCCGACGAGATGAACAGGATCGCCATGCCTTTGCGGCATTGAGCCACGATCAAGTCCATGATTTCAAGCTTGGCGCCGACATCGATGCCGCGGGTCGGCTCGTCCAGTATCAGCATGGCGGGGTCGGTGGCCAGCCAGCGCGCCAGCAAGGCTTTTTGCTGATTGCCGCCCGAGAGCAGGCCAATCGGCTTGTCGGCGTCCGGGGTGCGAATGCCAAGCTGCGCGATGTACTGGTCGGCCAGCTGGCGCTGGCGCTTCATCGGCAGATAGCGCAGCAAACCGCGCTTGGCTTGCAGCGCGACGGTGATATTGTCGCGGATCGACAGCTCGGCGAAGATGCCCTCGGTTTTGCGCTCTTCCGGACACAGCGCGATTCCATGCCGCACCGCGTCCTGCGGCGAGCGAAAGCGTGCCGCCTGTCCGCCCACCCGCAAGGCGCCGCTGTCGGCGTGATCGATGCCGAACAAAAGACGCGCGATTTCGCTACGCCCCGAACCGAGCAAACCGCCCAGGCCCAGCACCTGGCCGCGGAATAGCGCCAAGTCGAGCGGCTGGATCGAGCCGGCGCGGCCCAGACCTTCGGCCGCCAGGAACGGCGCGGGCGCCAAGCCGGCGCCATCGGCCGCACCGGCGGCAGCGGCCGCGGTTTTGGCGCCGCCCGGGTCGGGCGCCATCTCGCGGCCGACCATTTTGTTAATCAATGTCAGACGCGGCAAATCGGCGGCCAGATATTCGCCTTCGCGTTCGCCGTTGCGCAGCACCGTGATGCGGTCGGCCACGGCGTAGGTCTGGTCCAGGAAATGGGTGACGAACAGGATCGCCAGGCCCTTGGCGCGCAACTGGCGCATGACGCCGAACAGGCGCGCCACCTCGCCATCGTCGAGCGAAGAGGTGGGTTCGTCGAGGATCAGGATATGGGCCTCGGCGCTGACGGCGCGCGCGATGGCCACCATCTGCTGGATCGCCACCGAATATTGCGATAGCGGCTGGCTGACGTCGATGACGATATGGAGCTCACCGAGGATGCGCTCGGCCTGCCGTTCCAGCGCGCGCCAGTCGATGCCGAACGCGCGCATGGGAAAGCGGCCGATATGGATATTTTCGGCCACCGACAAATTCGGGCACAGATTGAGTTCCTGGTACACGGTGCTGATGCCGAGCGACTGCGCTTGCAGCACGGAAGAGGGCCGGATGGTCTGGCCGCGCAGCGCGATGGTGCCGGCATCGGGCTGCTCGACGCCCGTCAAGACCTTGATCAAGGTCGATTTGCCGGCGCCGTTCTGGCCCATCAGGACATGGATTTCGCCGCCGAACAGGCGCAGACCGACTTGCGAGAGCGCCTGCACGCCCGGATAACGCTTGCCGATGCCGCGCATGGCCAGCATGGGCGCGGCCGCGCCGTCATCGGGGCGCTCGCCGATCGAGCGATCGATGACGCCGCCGGCCGCTGCAAAGGGCTGGGTGCTTGCCATGGTATTCGATTCCCGTTGCCCGGCGCGCGGCCGGGCTCAATGTCTGGATGTCTGGAGGCCTGCCCAAGGGCGACCGGCCGTGGACGGCGCCCCCGTTCGATCAATCTCGCTACATCAGTATTTACGGTTAGGCAATTCCTTGGCCGCCACTTCCATCGGAAAAATGCCTTCCGTGGTGATGATGCGCTTTGGAATGACCTTGCCTGCCAGCGCATCGCGCGCGGTCGCCATCAGTTGCGGTCCCAGCAGGGGGCTGCATTCGATGGTCACATTCAATTTACCGGCGGCCATGGCTTCAAAAGCGCCTTTTACGCCATCGATGGAGACGATCACGATATCTTTGGCGGGCTTGAGGCCCGCTTCTTCGATGGCCTGGATGGCGCCGAGGGCCATATCGTCGTTATGGGCATACACCACGTTAATGTTTTTACTGTCGGCTTTGAGGAAGGCTTCCATCACTTCCTTACCCTTGGTGCGGGTAAAGTCGCCGGTCTGGGAACGGATGATCTTGAAATTCGCTTCCTTGGAAACGATTTCCTCGAAACCTTTTTTACGGTCGATGGCCGGCGCGGAACCGACGGTGCCTTGCAACTCGACGATATTGACCGGGGTTTTGCTATCCTTGAATTTCTCGACCAGCCACTTGCCCGCCTTGCGGCCTTCCTCGATGAAATCCGAGCCGATCATGGTCACGTACAGCGAGCTGTCCTTGCTATCGACGCCACGGTCGGTGAGGATGACGGGAATCTTGGCGGCCTTGGCTTCTTTCAACACGGTATCCCAGCCCGATTCGACCACCGGCGAGAAGGCGATCACGTCGACCTTTTGCGCGATGTAAGAACGGATCGCCTTGATCTGGTTTTCCTGTTTTTGCTGGGCGTCGGAAAATTTGAGCGTGACGCCTTCTTTCTGGGCGGTCGACTTGATCGACTGGGTGTTGGCACTGCGCCATTCGCTCTCGGCGCCCACCTGGGCAAAGCCGAGCACCAACTTCTTGTCGGCGGCGACAGCGCCTGCGGTGTGCGCGGCCAGCGCGCCGATCAGCAGAGCCAGCACGGTGTGTCGTTTGCTTACATTCATATCGTCTCCGTTATTTTGGTTCGGCAAATGACGGTGCCGATCGCCGTGCATGCGGATGGTCCGCCGGATCGTGTGCCCGGCTAGTTTCCTGGCCAGATCATAACCATGCGACCGATGTCGGTCCAATAATAATAAATGAACAATTGATCTACATTTCGATATCGGTAGCGGCGCTCGCTGCGGCCCGCCGCGCACGCGGCGCCGACCGGGAGCAAGCGCCAAGATGATCGACCGCGCGCTGGTCGCGGCACGAGCCTTGGCGAGCTCAGTGCGAGCACCGACCCCGGCGCCACGCCCGCCTTGGCATGCAAAATTAAGTAATCAATATTATTTCCAAACAAAAAAACCACAAATATTATTATCGATACGGTTTTAATCGTTTTTCATTTTGCTTTAGACCTGATTCATTTTAATGTCTAGCCATATAAGGCCGCCATGGTATTGATTTGGAAAAAGATCGTAGCGATGCCGTCTACGAACTTGTCGGAAAAGTTAACCAAAAGAAATAAGGCCTCATGAATAAACCATTCAAAGTCGGTATCGGGTGTGCTGTCAATGCGGCTGTGCCAGCGTATGCGGGCGCTTTCCACACGGGCGGATTGACTATCGGCGGCTTGGGCACATTGAACATGGCAAAGGCCAATGCCGAGCAGCTACGTTTTGTGCATTACAATCAATTCGAAGGCACGTCCGATGACGCACGCATCGCTCCAGACTTCACTCCCTCTCCACAAGCCAGTTACCAACTCCGGCCCACCCCAACGCCTTTGACATTATGTGAACGTTGACTGAAATGATCAATAAAATCCATATAATTAATTAATTTATATTATTTACAAACAAAAATACCACAGCGGATGAAAACCGCTACATTTTCTTCGTTTCTAATTTATTTTCCATTCGAATTCCTCTAATGTTTACCAAGGCACGCGCATGTTGCATCGCGCTAATGCAATGTAGGGCAGCAAAGCGCAGCAAGCTTGAAAATGGCAGACAACCTTAAGGAATTGAATTATGAAAAAATTACTTACCGTCGGCGCGGTGTGCGCCGCCGCCATCATGCCGGCCCATGCGGGCGTGTTCGATTCAGGCGACTTGACGCTAAGCGGATTCGGCACGCTGGGCATGGCCAAGTCAAATACCGATCAAGTCCGCTTTGTGCGCTACAACCAGCTTGAAGGCGTTGGCGAAGACGCGCGTATTGGACTGGACAGCAATCTTGGATTGCAAATGAACTACAAAGCCAATGACTGGTTATCCGGAACGGTCCAGATCCTGACGCGCAAAGGGCCGACACCGGGCTTCACCACGGACCTGACCTGGGCCTTTCTGAAAGCGCGGATCAATGATGATCTCAGCGTGCGGGTGGGCCGGATCGTGCTGCCGACGTTTCTCATCTCGGACTACCAAAATGTCGGCTATGCCAATAGCATGATGCGCCCGCCGATTGAAGTGTACAGTCAAGCCCCGGTTGAAAGTACCGACGGCATCGACCTCAGTTATCAGCGTACCGTGGGCGACTTAAGTGTGACGCTCCAGCCATTTGTCGGCGTCTCGCGCGGAAAACTGTTTGTCGGCATGTCCAATTCCACTTATCGGGCACCAAATTATGGCTTCGTAGTCACCGCCGAATACGCACCATTCCTGTTCCGCTTCAGCCACGTCAAGGTGAAGGTCAACTCTAACGATATCGCGCCGCTTAACAATCTGAGCGCGGTCCTCGCGAGGGCGGGCTTTCGCGATCTGGCTTCCGACTTGATATTATCGGACAAAAAAATCGACATTACCGCCATCGGCACCACCATGGATTGGCGCAATATTGTAATGCAAGCGGAGTATGGCCAGCGTCGTCCCAAGGATCCGACCCATATCCCGCCCACCAATTATTGGTACACCATGCTCGGTTACCGGATTGGCACGGTTTTACCCTACTATGCGCACGCCAACTATACAAGCGGGACCCCGACCGCGCGCGTGCCGGCCAATTTCCCGCGCGGCGGCCCCTTGGGCGGCGCGATCAGGGGTTTGCTGGGCCCGAACGATCAGAGTTCGGACTTGATCGGCGTGCGCTGGGATTTTGCCAAGTCGGTCGCCCTGAAGGTGCAGATCGACCGCGTCAAGCCTAAATACAAGACGGGTTTGCTGCTTGGCCCCGTCACCGGCTATACCCGCCCCGTCACGGTGGTCGGCGCCACCCTTGATTTCGTTTTCTGATCGGACCCCTCCATGAAAACCTTGATGAAGATTATTTTTCTGCCAACGCTGGCAGCGCTGAGCCTGCCGGCCGGCGCCGAGACGGTGGTGATCGTCAGCCAGCAAAACGCCGCCAGCCGCATGTTTTCCGAGCAAGCGGCTCAATTTTTTCTCGGTAAATCGAATCAATTCACGCCCATCGATCAGCTCGACGGTTCACCCATCCGCGCCGAGTTTTATCGCAAGGTGGCCGACAAGGACGCGGCCCAGGTCAAGGCCCTGTGGTCCAAGCTCATTTTCACCGGGAAAGCCACGCCGCCCAAGGAATATGCGTCCAGCGCCGAGGTGAAAAAAGCGGTGGCGGCCGACCCGAAGGCGATCGGTTATATCGAAAAATCGGCGGTGGACGACACCGTCAAAGTGATCCTGACCCTGCCTTAACGCCATGCCCAGCGGGGCGCCGCGCGCGCGGCACCCGCTGCGGCGCCCCCCTCGCACACCGCGCCCGTGCTGCGCGATGGGCCCGCCCTGCGACACCGAACATCTGTGCATGCGCTTCGTGCCAAGCGTCCCCGGTTCCATCGCTCGCGGGGCCTAATTGATGGCCACCGATTACCGCGCCGGCCGATATCGTCGCCCACCTTTACGCACCACGCTGTGCGGCGAAAACTATTTCCTTTGGGCTCAGCTAAATCGAGGCGATCGTAGATATCTGTTGATCTAGATTGACAGCCCGGGCCGTCGAAACTTCAAAATCTGGGTTCCCGCTGTGGCGGGACCTTGCGGCGTGAATGGCGCCCAGGGATCTGCCTGACTGATTTTTGGAGCCCGATGTGACTCGCCCGATCCCGCCCTCCGTTTTCCGCCTCATGCATCACGGTGCCGACCGTACTCCGGGCGCGGCGCCGTACGGCTTGGCCGATCACCCCACAATCGACATTTACGATGAAGCGATTCCCGGCTTTGTCGCCGCCGAACTGGAACGGCTGTACGAAAACATTTACACCACCCAATGCCGCTATACGATTTATAACGAAATCGCCGGCGCCAGCACCTACGTCAAGCGCAGCGGCGGCCGTGTCCGTGCCGTATTCTTGTTCCGCCGCCAAGGGCAGGTGATCAAGGTACTCAATAAACATATCGCGCTTGGCGAAGTTGACCTCGCCGAGCTGTGCGCCGCGCTGTTCGCGCACCATCGAACGGCGCGGAAAATCGTATTTTTCGCGCTGCAATGCCAGCTGCGCACGCTGACACTGCCGCATCGACAATACTGGTGCCAAGAAGACATGGTATTACGCCTGCCCCCCAGCGTGCCGCTCTACATGGCCGCGCTGGGGCAAAAAATGCGCTACAACCTACGCAGTTGCGAGCGCAAAATCATGCGCGACTTTCCCACATTTAGCTTTACCAACCTTGACACGACGGCCGCCGGCGAAGCGGCCGTTCGCGCCATCATCGCGCTGGCGGCGGCCAGGATGGCGCGCAAGGGCCGGCCGGCCTATGTGAACGAAAGCGAGACGCGGCGCATTGTCGAGCTGGTGGCCGCATACGGTATGGTGGGCCTGGCCTGGATCGACGGCCAGATCTGTGGCGGCCAGATTTGCTACCGCGTCGGGAACAATTTTTTCATGCACATCGTCGCCCACGACCCGCGCTACGATAGCCACGGACTGGGCACGCTGATCCTGCTCTACACCTTTAACGAATGCATCGCCCGCGGCGCCCGCGAATGCAGCCTGATGGCAGGCGGCAACGAGTATAAGACGCGCTTCCTGGCCGCGCCCCGCGATTTGCACAGCGTGCTGGTGTACCGCTCCGCTATGCAACGCTGGCTCGACCTGGGCCACATCGGCTTGGCCGCCCGCCACTACCGTCGGCGCGTGACATGGGCCTTGCTGCCTCTTGCAAAGGGCAAGGGTCGGGATCAGCATGGGCTAGCGCGCTGGTGCGCGGCATTGGAGCGCGCCATGCATGCGCTTGGCGCCGTCATCGGCGCGCTGGCGGCCCGCTGGCGCCGCGTCTGCAACAGACCGCCGCCGCGCTGAGTCACACCCCGTTCCCGCACCGCATCGCCAGCGCACCACATCGGGCGCCAGCGGTGGCCGTATGTCCTCCCCTCACCACCACTTCAGGAATCTCCCCATGTATACGAAATTGTCCCGCCGTGCCGTGCTCAAACAGTCATTTGGCGGCTTGCTCCTGCTTTCCCTGCGACCGGATGCGGCGCGCACCGGCACGCCGAGCAAACGGCTGCCCTTTAGCCTCTTCAAGCTGGGGCCGGACTACGCCGCCTATCGCGACGCCATCAAAGCCATGCGCGCCAACGCCAATAGTGCCAGCCCCGCCAGTTGGGGCTATTGGAGCAATATCCACGTCAACAGTTGCCCGCACGGCATAGCCTACTTCCTCGCCTGGCACCGGGGTTATCTGGGCTATTTCGAACGGCAATTGCGCCTCGTCTCTGGCCGCCCCGGCCTCACCCTGCCCTACTGGGACTATTACACCACCCCAAGCATCCCGGCCGAATTTCTCGACTCCGCCAGCACCAATCCGTTGTACGTGCCGCGTACCAACAGCAACGTCGCGCCGGCCCTCACTTTGACGCCATTCGCCAACAACCTGACAGCACTACCGCGCGGTTACGCCGACGCCTACGAACCGAGTATAGAAGACGCGCCGCATAATCCCGTGCATGACATCATCGGCGGCTTGATGGCCGACATGCAATCGCCGCTGGACCCCATCTTCTGGCTGCACCACGCCAATATCGACCGGCTCTGGTCGGCCTGGGTGGCGGCCGGAAATGGCCGACAGATGCCGCCCAGATTGGCCGCCTATTGGAATGGCATGTTCAACTATGCGAGCGCGCCCAGCCTGCCGCGCCGTAGCACTTATGACACCCGCAATAATCTGTTTAGTTATTACTACCACAATGAGATATTACCAAGCCAATTACCGTTAGCCATCATCAATCCGGCCGCGTCGACGGCACAGACCGCGAGCCAGGAGCAGGAGCGCGCGACGTCGCCGCAAGCGCAGCAGAGTAACCCGCCTGGCGCGCGCCTGAAACGGCCACCGATCGGCCCATTTGCGCCCATCGGTATGCGCCAGCGGGGTGCCAGCCGGCTTTGCCTGGGTGGCGCCGGCAAAGTGACGCTCGACCATATATCCGTGAGCGCGGCGCTACCTTTAATTCAGCCCGCTCACCGCATCTTGCAACAGGTGCTGGCCAAATATGACGCATCGCCTTTCGCACCGTCCGATTCCTCGGCGCCGCCATATACCCGACTCGAGGTGGTGCTCGACCAGCCGCGCGTCACCGCCGCCGGCCTGGGCGGCGGCTACTTTTACAAGCTCTATCTGAATTTGCCAAGCGATCGGGACACGATCAATGATGTCGATACCCATTATCTGGGAACGTTGGGACCGTTTCAGTTGGCCGGTTTACGCCATCATCAACGGATGGGCCACGCGGCAACAACGCTCAGCTTTGCCGCTACCTCTCTGCTGCTGCGCTTTCGCGGCCAAGATCTGAGCGCGATGACGATGTCGTTCGTGCGCGTCAATGGCGACAATGCGCCGAGAGGCGATGCGATACATATCGATGAGTGCCGTATTGAAGCTGTCGAAGAAGTCCATTGACGGCGCGCGACTTGATGCAGCGGCAAAGTGTAAGGGCGTAGCGTGGCGGGCTTGTTGGGCCTGTGCCCGCCGACAGCCGCCCTCAACGGCCTCTTCAACCAATGCAATTACCTGTTGGCGATCTGGGGTGCCGATCAATCGTCCTCGGGCTCCCCCCAGATCGCCTGGGCTTTTTTTCTTAAAATGATCAGCGCTGCTGCCTCTGCCAGTGCCTTCTCTTTACGCTGCAAATCTTTCTTCAGCTGCTTGATTTCTTTGCGGTCGCTTTTGCTTTGTTCGCGCAGTTCGCGGTAGCGCTCGGCCGGCGCTTCGTTGGCCTGCTGGCATGCTTCTCGCCAGTTTGCAACCTGCTCGACGAACAAGCCTTTGCCCCTGCAATATTGAGCCAGTTCGGCCTCGTTCATGCGTGCTGCCTCCAGCACCACCCCAAACTTATCTGCCGACGACCACACCACGGCATTCTTTCCATTTCCCGGCACCGGCACTCCCTAAGACTGTAGATTTCGTCGCCAAGTATAAAGCGTCTGTTCCGAGATGCCATTCTCCTTCGCCAGGGCCGACACGGGCCTGTTCTGTGGCGGCATCATTTGCCGAAGGATGGCTTCCTTGCGTTCAGCTGGATACTGATTCACTGCCAGTCTTTGCTCCGCCCCCGGATGGATTAAACCGTGGGTATATCCACCCGATGAAACCGGCGGCCTGCGCTGTCCGGGCGCCCTTGGTCAACAACGTACTCCAGCGGTAAAACGACGTGGCCGACACCGCTTCGGCCTGGCAGAACTGCTTGACCCGCTGCACGCTCGCGGCAAACCGCGCCAGCCGCTGCTGCCATTGCTCTTCTTTGCTCGATTGTTTGGTTGCCTTCGCTGTCATGACCCGTCTCCATCGTGTTGAACATGGGCAGATTGTGCAGATGCGGGCGGCAGCTGGACAGGACGCCGCTGGCTTACCGCTTAGGTGGGGCGCCCCTATTGGGACTGGCCGAGGCGCCTCGCTGGACGATCTGCTGTGCAGTGCGCGCCTTCGTTATTTCGATGACGAGCGAGCCAGGACAATCGAGGCTGTGGCAGACACGCCAATCACGGTGACAGAAAGAATGCAAAACCCGAGTCCATCAGACATTCCCGATGCGAAACGGAGGAGCGCAGTTGCGGCAAGCCCTGCGGCCAACATTGCGACAGTAAGAGAAGCGACGATGCGAAGGATCATCACCACCGCCCCACCTCTTCGACCACTGAAAATTAGCGCCGCCACCGTGGCCGAAGCGGTCCCCAAAAAGGTACCTGAAAGAATGCCGAAAGCGGCATCTAAATTGATGTTAATGAGAGAGATTATAAAGTAAGCAATTAGCAGAGCAAGAAAAGCGGCGCCGATTGCGATTAGAGACCTGATCCCCAGGGAGTTGAGCATTCGCCGAGTCACCTGAACTCCTCAATCGTCGGGCAGTTGAAATAAAGTCCCGCCTTACTTCCGCCGGCCTGCACAATTTCCTCTAAAAATGCAGCACAATTGTGCGGCAAACCTAACCATAACCACCGCTTTGCTAGAAGTTCTTCTAACTTTCGGTGCGCCGCGATGGGGTTGGGGATTTTTAAGAAGCTGCGACGGATTTCGCGTTTCCCATTTTCTTTTAAATAACGCAGATATCCTGGCTCTCTCATAAACCTCGGAACATTGTCGGGTCCGGCAACGTGAAAATACCAGCCGCCCCCGGTATTCAGAATCGTATGGCCGCAGGGGTTCCATTTTGCTCCCGAAACGACCACAACGTAGGTTTGCTTAAAATCGAAAGGGGTCAAGAGGCAAGCATGCATTTCATCGCCTTCGTAGGTATCAGCCAAAAGTGCGCCCATGATCGCACCTCAAGCGGCGATCTTGTTCGCGGCCAAGTCCCAACCGCCAGAGGTCGAACCACCAGCCCCACCGCCGACCTTCTGCTGGGTGTACGTCCACTTTATCCTGCTGAAGTGCAGGCCGATGGAATCGCCCAGGATGCTCCCTTCATGGACGCTCTGCGTAATGGTTGCGATCATGACGTTTTCCAGCTCGACCTGGTAATACTTCACCGGTTTGCCATCGCCGTCGGCGCGCATAAATTCCAACTTGGCTTTGGCAATGGTCTTACCCATCGAGCAGTGCTGCATCAAGATTGGTGAGGATGAGTCTGCCAATTTCGTGAGCATCAATGCTTGATGCTCGCAGCGTTCGGAAGTATGTCCGCCGCCAGTCGATGCAGTGGCACTGCGCGGCTGAAGCACTCCCCAGATGGCCGAGCTAAGTTCAATCCAGCCTTGGTGCGCGGAGTCGGCTGACTCGCCTTTGATACCGTCGATTTGCAGGTACACGTCGATTGCCATTTCATTCTCCAGGTTGTTTGAATTTACCTGGGAATTATTGTCTGGCGTTCGCTGGCGGTCTTTGGGAACCGTCAACTTTACCTGAAGAGCAGTTTTCCCCTGTGCTGGCGCAACATTCAGGCTTCAGAATGGTCAAGATGCGCTCAGCGGCCTTGGCGTCGCTCATCCAGTTGCCTCGTCCCGTTGCTTGTCTCGGCTATGGTGTGTGAAGCACAACGACTGCCAGTTGCTCTTATCCCAGAACAGCGCTTGGTCGACGGATGGCAGATTTTTACCAGAGTAGTAAAAACAAAAGCCACCCGAAGGTGGCTGTGTTTTGTCTCTCACTACTTGAATTCATGGCGGAAAGGGTGAGATTCGAACTCACGGTACACCAAAGATGTACACTGGATTTCGAGTCCAGCGCATTCGACCACTCTGCCACCTTTCCTGCTTACTACACTTGCTCACTTCTACTCGCTTGCTGCTGCGAGAACGAGATTATAGCAGGGTCATAAAAAAACGGAAGGGTCAAAAAGCAGAAAGTGCGGTTTTTTTCACCGCACCGCCGCCCGCCCTACCTCATCAGGCCGAAGGGGTCAACCGGGTCAGGCCGCCCATGTATGGCTGCAACACGGCTGGGATCTCGACGCTGCCGTCGGCTTGCTGATAGTTTTCCAGCACCGCCACCAGCGTGCGCCCCACCGCCAGGCCGGAACCGTTCAATGTATGAACCAGTTCCGGCTTGCCCTGCGCGTTACGGAAACGCGCCTGCATGCGCCGTGCCTGGAATGCCTCACAGTTCGACAGCGAAGAAATTTCGCGATAGGTCTGCTGAGCCGGCAGCCACACTTCCAGGTCGAAGGTCTTGGCGGCGGTAAAGCCCATGTCGCCGGTGCACAAGGCCAACACGCGATACGGCAAACCCAGTCGCTGCAAAATGGTTTCTGCATGACCGACCATTTCATCGAGCACTTGATACGATTGCTCCGGATGCGCGACCTGTACCATTTCCACCTTGTCGAACTGGTGCTGGCGGATCATGCCGCGGGTGTCGCGGCCGTAGCTGCCCGCCTCTGATCGAAAACACGGGGTGTGGGCCGTCATTTTCAAGGGCAGGCTGTCGGCGCTCAGAATATCGTCGCGCACGATATTGGTCAGCGACACTTCCGAGGTGGGGATCAGGTAAAAGGTTTCGCCCTCGCCCTCGACGCCGCCTTTTTTGACGGAGAACAAGTCGGCTTCGAACTTGGGCAACTGGCCGGTGCCGCGCAAGGAGTCGGCGTTGACCATGTAGGGGGTGTAGCACTCGGTATAACCATGCTCATCGGTGTGGGTGTTCAGCATGAATTGCGCCAGGGCGCGATGCAAGCGGGCGATACCGCCTTTCATGACCGAAAACCGCGAGCCGGTCAATTTGGTGGCCAAGTCGAAGTCCAGGCCCAGGGCCGCGCCCACGTCAACGTGGTCCTTGACCTCGAAATCGAACAGACGCGGGGTGCCGACCTTGCGCACTTCCAGGTTGGCGCTCTCGTCCGGACCCACCGGCGCCGATTCATGCGGCAAATTGGGCACCGACTGCATGAAGTCGCTCAATTTCGCTTGCACGGCCGAAAGTGCCGTTTCATTGGCCTTGAGCTCGTCGCCCAGGCCCGCCACTTCCGACATCACGGCCGCAGTGTCCTCGCCCCTGCCCTTTAGCATGCCGATCTGTTTGGACAGCGTATTGCGCTTGCTTTGCAACTCTTCGGTGCGGGTTTGAATCGCCTTGCGCTCGGCTTCCAGGGCATTGAAACCGCTCACGTCGAGCTTGAATTTGCGTGTCGCCAAGCGGGCGGCCACGGTATCGATGTCTTTACGCAGTAATTGAATGTCTATCATGGGAATTGCCGCTATGTCGAAAGCGCAATTGTACCAAGCCGTGTCGCTGCGAGTAGTCAATATTAGCGCGGCCGGCAGCGCGATCAACTGTTCCGGCCGCGCCGTGTGGCGCTCACAGCGCCGCCAGTTTTTGCGTCGCGCTCAAACGTTTGGCGCTGACCACCACCACCGGCATGGCAGGCTGGCTCGGCTGATGCGCGGCGGCCACGGTTTGATGCGCGGTGAAGGCGGGCACGCCGGCCGTGGCCAGGTTGACGGCCGTGGCCAGGACGGCGGCGACCAGAAAAACGGCTTCCATGTTTTTGGCGATGTTCATGATGTGTTCCCTTGTTTGGCTAGTTGGTATGGTTCTACTGTAGCCAAGCAAAGGTCGGCATGCCACCGACGTGCGACAAAGCGCAGGAAACGGGCCCCCAAGCGTAAAAAAGCGGCACCGGGATGTTGTGACATCCTCCCTGCCGCCAGGGGCCGGGCGCCAGCGCACTGATTAGGCCAGACAGGGCAGTTCGGCGCGTTCGGCGGCCCGGTGCACCAGCCGCCCCAGCTTGCCGATCGCGCGCTCGATGTCGGCACTCCAGGCGTTGCCACAGTTGAGGCGAATGCAATTGCTGAATTTGCCCGAGGCGGAAAACAGGGGACCTGGCATAAAAGCCACACCTTCCCTGATTGCACATTCATGCAGCGCCAATGCGTCCACTTCGGGTGGCATTTGTATCCACAGCACGAAACCACCCTGGGGCTCGGATAGGGAACAAGCGTGGGGAAAGGTTTCAGCGACCGCGTCCGACATGCGGGCGATGCGCTGGGCCAACACACGCCGCATCTTGCGCACCTGCTTGTCGTAACTGCTGCCGGCCAGATAATCGGCCACCACCGCTTGCAGAAAGTGACTGCTGGCGCCGCTCGACACCATTTTCAGCAAGGCCACTTCCTGCGCGTAACGACCGGCCACCACGTAACCGATACGGGCGCCCGGGCTGATGGCCTTGGAAAACGACGAGCATAGTAAAACGTTGCCGGCCGTATCATAAGCCTTGACGGGCCACGGTCGTTCGTTGCCAAAACAAAGGTCGCCGTACACGTCATCTTCGATCATGGCGATGTCGTATTGGGCCAGCATCTGCGCCAGCCGTTTTTTGTTTTCCTCGGGCATGATGCAACCGAGCGGGTTGTTCAAGTTAGGAATGAATAAACACGCTTGCACCAGCCCTGCGCGCAAGGCCACGTCGAGCGCGTCGATCGATAGCCCGGTCTTGGGATGGGTCGGAATTTCCAACGCCTTCATGCCCAGGCTTTCGATCAGTTGCAGCAGCACGAAATAAGTGGCCGATTCGATCGCGATGGTGTCGCCCGGCTTGGCCACGGCGCGCAGGCACAGACTGATGGCTTCGGTGCATGAACTGGTGACAACGATTTCATCGGCTTCCATCTGCCCCCAATCGAGGGCGCGCCGCATGATCTGGCGCTGGAACGCCGGCTCATTGGTATCGACGCAACTGACACGCGACAACAAGGCCGGGTCGCGCCGCGACATGGCGCTGATGGTTTGCTGGATGCGTTTGATCGGCAGCAGCTCGTCCGGCGGCCAGGCCGAGCCCAGCTGCATGATGTGGGGCGCCTCGTTAGCCTTGAGCACGCGCATCAGCAAATTGTTGATGCCGACATAGGCCGGCTCTTTCAGGTGTTCGGTATCGGTCATGACCGCCAGCATGCGCGCGCGGTGCCGTACGTAGTAGCCGGCTTGCGGTTTGGCATCGACCAAGCCGCGGTCTTCCATCAGACGCAACGCTTGCATGACGGTACTGACCGACAAGCGCTTTTGCTGCGCCAGGTGGCGGATCGAGGGCAAGCGGTCGCCCGGCGCGAAGATGCGTTTGGCGATCATGGCGCCCAGCTCGTTGGCCAGGCTCTCGTAGAGATTGGTGTGCATAGACATCATCCATTGTGCCGCATGCGCGCCGATACGGCACAGATACAGCTTGCCCGATTTTTGACCATCACAGTTTATAGGATTGGCCACTGTGATGATCACAATTTCGATTTGCTGCATCTGTTATGGTCCATCCCGCACCGCTATTGTGGAGTCATGTTTCAACCCACAGGAGCAGCACATGAACCGCACCAATGACCGCGCCGACAGCGCCATCGCCTACGATTTGAGCCAACATCGCCCTTTACGCCTGTGCAATCTGGCGGGGCACCGCATCGCCTGCCTGTCCGGCCTGGCCTGGATCACCGTGTATGGCGAGCGCTCCGATTTCATGCTGCGCGCCGGTAGCCAATTCGAGGTGCCTAACAATGGGGTGTTACTGATCGAATCGATCAGCCACGGCGCCCGGGTGGCGATCAGCCCGCCCGTCAGGGCTACGCCGCCGGGAAGCTGGCGCCACCGGTTTCAGCAGTGGCGCGCCGGCATCCATGCTTAGACCGCGGCGGCGCGCATGGGCGTGTCGCGCTGGTCCAGCCAAGCGAGCATGGCGCGATTGAACACGTCAGCCTGCCGCAACATCACCCAATGGCCGGTCGGCAAGGCCAACACCTGGTTGTCCGGCCGTCCGGTCAGCTGTGCCAGCCATTGTGGCGAATGGAACATGAACGGCTTGCGCGTGCCATAGATGAACATGGTCGGACAATCGGCGGCGAACGGCACCATGTCCCGATAGCCACCGTAAGCGCCGGTCCAGGTGATGTAATAGGGATAATTCATGCCTGAATGCACGGTCTCGGGCGCGGCGGGCGCCCCCAGAAAACGCGCCATCGAGCGGCTCATCCGGTCGCCCGGCGCGCCGCCGATGCGCCACGCCAACGCCAGCCACAGCTGGTAGCCGGCGATCATCAGCTTGGCCCGCCAGCCGTGTGCGGCCCGGCAGGCGGGCGAGACGGCGTCGCCCACGTCGCAGGCGATCACGCCCGCCACCAGGTCCGGATGACGTTGTTGAAAGTGGTAACCGAACATGCAGCCCCAGTCATGCAATAGCAAGGTGACCGGCCGGTCCGGACTCACGCGCGTGACGACGCGCTCGATCAGGGCGGTGGTCTCGGCCAGACTGTGGGCGCGGCGCGGCTGGCCGGGCGCGAAACCGGGCAAGGTGAAACGCGCGCAGCGGAAACGCCCGCGCAGCGCCGCCACTTGGCCATCCCACAGACGGGCATGGTCGGGCCAGCCGTGCAGCATCACAATGGTATGTTCGCCCTCGCCTTCCAGCACCACTTCCACGCCGTCGATCGTCCATTGCCGCATAGGGTGTCCTCAGTCGTCAGCCTTGCGGTCCAGCTCCCTGAGCCAGGCCAGTTTGTCGGCGATCTTGCTTTCTAAACCGCGCGGCACCGGCTGGTACCAGCCCGGCTCGGCCATGTCGTCCGGCAAATACCGTTCACCGGCCGCATAAGCGTGCGGCTCGTCGTGCGCGTAACGGTAGGCGTGGCCGTGACCCAGCTCTTTCATCAGCTTGGTCGGCGCGTTGCGCAGATGCACCGGCACCTCGCGCGATTTGTCGCGCTTAACAAACGCCATGGCTTGATTGTAGGCATTGTAGCCGGCGTTGCTCTTGGCGGCGATGGCCAGGTAGACCACCGCCTGGCCCAGCGCCAGTTCGCCTTCCGGCGAGCCGAGCCGCTCATAGGTCGCGGCCGCGTCGTTGACCATGGTCAGGGCACGCGGATCGGCCAGGCCGATGTCTTCCCACGCCATGCGGACGATGCGGCGCGACAGGTATTTGGGGTCGGCGCCGCCGTCGATCATGCGGCAAAACCAGTACAGGGCCGCGTCCGGATGGGAGCCGCGCACCGACTTGTGCAGCGCCGAAATCTGATCGTAAAAATGGTCGCCGCCCTTGTCGAAACGGCGCGAATTGAGCGTCAAGGCATTGTCGACGAAGGCCGCGTCAATCAGGCTCACGCCGGTCGAGCCGGCCGCCGTGTCGGCTTGCTCGAGCAGATTGAGAAAGCGCCGCGCGTCGCCGTCGGCAAAGCCGATCAAGGTGTCGACGGCGACCGGGTCGAAAGTAAGGTGGGACAAGGCGGCGCCGCGCGCCTTGTCGAGCAACTGGCGCATTTCAGCCTCGTCAAGCGACTTGAGCACGTACACCTGGGCCCGCGACAACAGCGCGGAATTGACTTCGAAACTAGGGTTTTCCGTGGTCGCGCCGACAAAGGTGACCAGGCCCGACTCGACGAAGGGCAGCAAGGCATCTTGCTGGGCCTTGTTGAAACGATGGATCTCGTCAACAAACAAAAGCGTGTGTTTGCCGTGCCGGTCCAGGTTCAGCTGGGCCTGCTCCATGGCGGCGCGGATATCCTTGACCCCGGCGAACACGGCCGACAGGGCGATGAATTCGCTGTGAAAGGCATGCGCCATCAGGCGCGCCAGGGTGGTTTTACCGACCCCGGGCGGGCCCCATAAAATCATCGAGTGGGCCTTGCCGGCGTCAAAGGCGAGGCGCAAGGGTTTGCCTTGACCGAGCAAATGGGTCTGGCCGATGACGTCATTCAAGGTGCCCGGGCGCAGCGCCTCGGCCAGGGGTTGGCGCGGTTCGGTGCTAAAAAGATCAGCCATGAAATATGCCGGATGTAAGGGAACATGCCGCGGCCGGCGGCGGCGTGGCGCGGCGCCCGCGCCGGCAGTTCAATTATTAAAGACGTCGGCGCCCTTGGGCATGACAAATTTAAAATGAGTGGCACTGACGCTGGGATTTTTTTGGAAGTTCTTGAACGCTAACAGCGAGGTCTGGCCGAAAGCGTCGCGCAATTCCATCGCTTCGGGCACGCCATTGCGCAAACCGATGCCGATTTCCTCGAAAGTGCTGTCCTTCGATTTGGGGGTGGCCTTGAGCCACTCCAAGCCTTCCCGCGTACCCGCCTCGGCCAGGGTGAAATTCTTGTCCAGGTCATTGCTGCCGAACAGGATGGCGGCCGGCGAAGAACCCAGCACGTCGCCCAGCTTTTTGGTGGTGACCTGGTTCAAATCCTTATCGTAAATAAAGAGTTGTTCTCCATCGGCTTGCAACAGCTGTTCATACGGTTTCACGTACGACCAGATGAACTTGCCAGGCCGGGCGAACTCGAAGGTGCCGCTGGCCGGCGCCGAGGTCTTGGTGCCTGCCCCTTCCTGCTTGACTTGGCGTTGGGTGAAATCGCCCTTGGCCGACTTGGTGCTGGCGACAAAGGTCTTGAACTGATCGAGCGCGCTGGCGCCGGCGCTGCCGCCCACCATCAGGCCGGCCAAGGCCAGCGCCAGGGCCGGGCCCCGCGCCACGCTGCGTTTGAATGCGGTCATGCTTATCCTTGTCAATTATTCGGCGTTTGCCACCGGCACCAAAATCTCACGGTTGCCGTTCGATTGCATGGTCGAAACCACGCCGCTCTGTTCCATTTGTTCCAGCAGGCGCGCGGCCCGGTTGTAACCGATGCGCAAGTGACGCTGCACCAGCGAAATCGACGCGCGCCGGTTTTTGAGCACCACCGCCACCGCCTGGTCGTACAGCGCATCGGCCTCGCCGCCACCTTCGCCCGGCGCCGCGCCCTCGGCGCCGCCCTCTTCCACGGTGCCGCCTTCCAAAATGCCGTCGATGTAATTGGGCTCGCCCTGCGCCTTCAAATACTTCACCACCCGGTGCACTTCCTCATCGGACACAAACGCGCCATGCACGCGCACCGGCAAACCGGTTCCGGGCGGCATGTACAACATATCGCCCATGCCCAGCAGGGCTTCGGCGCCCATCTGGTCGAGAATGGTGCGCGAATCGATTTTGGACGACACCTGAAACGCGATCCGGGTCGGGATGTTAGCCTTGATCAAACCGGTGATCACATCGACAGATGGGCGCTGGGTGGCCAAAATCAAGTGCAGGCCGGCCGCGCGCGCCTTTTGCGCGATACGGGCGATCAATTCCTCCACTTTTTTGCCCACCACCATCATCAAGTCGGCCAACTCGTCGATGATGATGACGATGGTCGGCAATTTTTCCAGCGGTTCGGGCGAGTCGGGGGTCAGGCTGAACGGATTCGGAATGTGCTCTTCGCGCTTGTGCGCCTCGGCGATCTGGGCGTTGTAGCCGGCCAGGTTACGCACCCCCAATTTGCTCATCAGCTTGTAGCGCCGCTCCATCTCGTTGACGGCCCAGTTCAAGGCATGGCCGGCCTGGCGCATATCGGTGACCACCGGCGCCAGCAAATGGGGAATGCCTTCGTAGACCGACATTTCCAGCATTTTCGGATCGATCAGGATCAGGCGCACATCGGCCGGATCGGCTTTATACAACAGCGACAAAATGGTGGCGTTGATGCCCACCGACTTGCCCGAACCGGTGGTGCCGGCCACCAACAGATGGGGCATCTTGGCCAGATCGGCCACCACCGGCTTGCCGGCGATATCTTTGCCCAGCGCAATGGTCAAGCTCGACACGCCGTCATGGTAAATTTTGGAGCCGACAATTTCCGTCAGACGCACGATCTGGCGCTTGGGATTGGGCAGCTCCAGGGCCATGCAATTTTTGCCGGGAATGGTTTCCACCACCCGGATCGAGGTCAGCGACAGCGACCGGGCCAAGTCGCGCGCCAAGCCCACGATCTGGCTACCTTTGACGCCGGTGGCCGGCTCGATTTCATAGCGCGTCACCACCGGTCCCGGATAGGCGGCCACCACCTTGGCCTCGACCCCGAAGTCGGACAGTTTTTTCTCGATCAGGCGGCTGGTGAATTCCAGCGTTTCCACCGACACCGTTTCCAGCACGGGCGGGGCCTCGTCGAGCAACGCCAGAGGCGGCAACTTACTGTCGCCAGGAATGTCCTGGAACAGCGGCACCTGGCGCTCTTTTTCCACCCGCTCGGATTTGACCACCGGCGCCATCTGCGGTTCGATTTTGACGGGCGCGGCCATGACATGCTTTTCCACATGCTTGGCGCGCTCGATGACCACCACTTCCTCGCGTTTGACGGCGGCCACCTCGCCCTGGCGCCGGTCTTGCCGGTCGTGATAGCGGGCCACGAACCAGCCGATCGCCGTTTCGATGGCGCCGCCGATGCGCTCGGCCACGGCCAGCCAGGAGATATGGAAAAACAAGCTCAATCCCAGGCCGAACAGCAGCAGCAGGAACAAGGTGGCGCCCGTGAAACCGAGCGCCAGATGGGCTTTGTGGCCGATCAGCTGGCCCAGCACGCCGCCCGGCACGCGCGGCAAGGCCACGTGCAGCGAGTACAGGCGCAAGTATTCCAGGCCGACGCTGCCGATAAATAGCAGCACGAAGCCGGCGCCGCGGATCAGCGCTTCGTGATGGTGCTCGGGATCGGCTTCCTTTTCCAGCAAGAAGGTCTGGGTCAGGCGGCGGTAACCGTTCCACACCATCCGCAACAGACAGACGCACCACCACCAGGCCGATATGCCGAAGATATACAAGAGCAAGTCCGACAGCCAGGCGCCGGCGCTGCCGCCCAGATTGGCCACCTTGGGCACGGGATTCGAATGCGACCAGCCGGGGTCCGCTTTCGAGTAGCTGAGCAAGATCAGCACGAAATACAGGGCCAGCGCGGCCAGCACGAACCAGCGCGCCTCCGACAGCAGGCGCACCAGACGGTTGGGCAGGGGTGGGCGTTCGGTCGCAGTCCGCTTGTAACTAGAAGTAGATGTTGTCGGGGAACTAGGTTTTGTCATACTATGTCAGGCGGGTCCACTTCGGCAAGTTGTGGCTCGGGGGCGGCCATATCCCCATATTCTAAGCCATATAGGGGGGCGTCGGCCCGTTGATTCATACGCCGGCGCCGCTTCGACTATAATCGGGGCAGTGCTTGCGCGAGTGCAATTTCGCTTGCCGAGTCAACCGAGCACCCCGGCCGCCGCATCCATTTGTTGACGCTGGGAATGCCGAGCAAGCTTGTTCTTGCGGCGTACGCCCCCAATTGACCAATCTCACTCATTAAGAAGCCCGCCATGACCACTGCCAAACACGCCCGCGTTTTGATCCTCGGTTCCGGTCCCGCCGGTTATAGCGCGGCGGTGTACGCCGCGCGCGCCAATTTGCAGCCGATGCTGGTGACCGGGGTGGAACAGGGCGGTCAGTTGATGACCACCACCGACGTGGAAAACTGGCCGGGCGACCCGATGGGGGTGCAGGGTCCGGATCTGATGCAGCGCCTGCTCCAGCATGCCGAGCGCTTCAACACCGAGATCGTGTTCGATCATATCCACACCACCATGCTCAGCGAAAAGCCGATCCGCCTGATCGGCGACAGCCATGAATACACTTGCGACACCCTGATCATCGCCACCGGCGCGTCGGCTCAATACCTGGGGCTGCCGAGCGAAACGGCCTTCATGGGCAAGGGCGTGTCGGCCTGCGCCACGTGTGACGGCTTTTTCTACCGCAACCAAGAAGTGGCCGTCATCGGCGGCGGCAACACCGCCGTCGAGGAAGCCTTGTACTTGTCGAACATCGCCAACAAGGTGACCCTGATCCACCGGCGCGACAAATTCCGCGCCGAGGCGATTTTGATCGACCGCCTGCATGCCAAGGTGGCCGAAGGCAAGATCGAGATCAAATACAACCATACCCTGGAAGAAGTGACGGGCGACGATAGCGGCGTGACCGGCATCATCGTCAAGTCCCACAGCGGCGAACTGAGCCCGATCAAGCTGCACGGGGTGTTCATCGCCATCGGCCACAAGCCGAACACCGGCATCTTCGAAGGCCAGCTCGACATGCACAACGGCTACATCAAGACCAAGACCGGCCTGGAGGGCATGGCCACCGCCACCAGCGTGCCGGGCGTGTTCGCCGCCGGCGACGTGCAAGACCATATTTACCGCCAGGCCATCACCAGCGCCGGCACCGGCTGCATGGCCGCGCTGGACGCCCAGCGCTATCTGGAAGGCCAGGAGTAAGCGGCCCGCCCGCGCCCCCTATGGCTTCGATGAAAGACTTCGCCGATCTGAAATCCTTGCGCGGCGCGCTCAAGGAGCAGGACGCGGCGCGCGCCCAGGCCGCCGCCGAGCGCCGGGCGCGCGAGCAAGTGGCGGCCAAGGAAGCCGATCTGTTTCGCAGCAGCGTGGGGCAAGTCAAGCCCATGCCCCAGCGCGACCGGCTGGCGCCGCCCGCCCCCCAGGCGCCATTGACGCCGCGCCAACAGGAAGAGGACGACCGCGCCGTGCTGCGCGAATCGCTGTCGGACCTGTTCGAGGTGGACGCCTTGATGGCGCAAGATCCGGCCCTCAGCTATACCCGCGCCGGGGTCGGCCCCGATGTGGTGCGCAAGATGCGCAAAGGACATTGGCCGATCCAGGCCGACCTCGATTTGCACGGTTTGCGGCGCGATGACGCGCGCGAGCGCATCGGCGCTTTCTTGCGCCAGGCCGAGCAGCGCCAGTACCGCTGCGTGCGTGTGATCCACGGCAAGGGCTTGGGCTCGAAAAGCCAGGAACCGGTGCTCAAGTCCATGGTGCACAGCTGGCTGGTGCAAAAAGACGAAGTGATCGCCTTTTGCGCGACGCGCCCGTCCGAAGGGGGCGACGGCGCCCTGCTCGTCTTGCTGCGCGCCGCCCTGCTGGCGCCACGCTAGCGCGCCGGCGCCGCCGCGCCCCGGCCCCGCGCTTTCAAGTTTCGTTTTGACAAAGGCATGCCCCTGGCGGGGGCCCGCCATGTTAACCTGTCGCCATTCCCATTTCCTGCCAGCTCATGAAAGCATTACAACTGCCACCCGGATCGCTGATCACCTTCATTGAAATCATGGCGATTCTGGTCGGCGCGTTCTCCGGCTTTATCGAAGCGCGCCGCAAACGGATGGATCTGGTCGGGGTGTTTACGGTGGCGTTCATCACGGCGTTCGGCGGCGGCACCTTGCGCGACATCCTGCTCGACAAACGGCCCCTGTTCTGGGTGGCGCACCAGGAATACGCGATCTTGATCCTGGTGCTGGCCCTGGGCGCGGCGCCGCTGATACGGACCTTGCGCCAGATCGTCTCGGAACGCTTGATCGTGGTGGCCGACGCGGTCGGCCTGGGCCTGTTCGCGGTGGCCGGCGTGGCCGAGGCCCAGCGCGCCCACATGCCGGTGTTTATCGCGTCGATGATGGGGGTGATCACAGGCATATTTGGCGGCGTGCTGCGCGACATCGTTTGCAACGAAGTGCCGATGGTGTTCCGGGACGGCAAGCCGTACGCGATCTGCGCCTTTTTCGGCTGCTGGATGTATCTGATTCAAAAACACTTCGGCGTGGCCCACGACGTGGCGCTGTGGACCAGCGCCACCTTCATCACCGGATTGCGCCTGATCACCTGGAAATTCGACATGCGGATCAACAACTAACCAAGCGTGCGGCAACTCGGCGGCGCGGCGGCGGCGCGCCGGCCCCCTACCGGTCCTAGCAAACCTAGCGGACCTAGCCGATACTTATACCGCGTCCGGTCCCGTCTCGCCGGTGCGGATGCGGATCACTTGCTCCACGTTTTGCACAAAGATCTTGCCGTCGCCGATCTTGCCGGTGCGCGCGGCCTTGATGATGGCGTCGACCACCTGTTCGGCCACGCTGTCGTCGACCACCACTTCCACCTTTACTTTGGGCAAGAAGTCGACCACATACTCGGCTCCCCGGTATAGTTCGGTATGACCTTTTTGGCGGCCGAAGCCCTTCACTTCCGTCACGGTCAAGCCGGTGACGTTGACTTCGGCCAGGGCCTCGCGGACCTCATCGAGTTTGAACGGCTTGATGACGGCGGTAATCTGTTTCATGGCTTCTCCTTGGGTAAATGGCTACTCGGTAAATTTCGAGGTGATCGGATAACGCCAGTCGCGCCCGAAACCGCGGTGCGTGACCCGGATGCCCACCGGCGATTGACGCCGTTTGTATTCGTTGATCTTGATCAGCCGCGTCACCCGCAGCACGTCGGCGGCCGGATAACCGGCGGCGATGATCTCGGCGATCGGGTGGTTCTCTTCCATATACAACTGCATGATGGCATCGAGCACTTCATACGGTGGCAAGGAATCCTGGTCCAGCTGGTCGGGCCGCAGCTCGGCCGACGGTCCGCGCGTCAAGATGCGCTGCGGTATCACGTCGCCCACGCTGTTACGGTAAGCACACAAACGGTACACCAGCGTCTTGGCGATATCCTTGATCACGGCGAAACCGCCCGCCATGTCGCCATACAAGGTGCAATAACCGACCGCCATTTCGCTCTTGTTGCCGGTGGTGAGCACAATGCTGCCATGTTTGTTCGACAGCGCCATCAAGATGGTGCCGCGCACCCGGGCCTGAATATTTTCCTCGGTCGCGTCCTCGGCCAAGCCGGCGAACTCCTGGGCCAAGGTGGCGCGGAAAGCGTCGAACGCGGCCCCAATCGGTATTTCATCGTAGCGCACGTTGAGCCGTTTGACCATGTCGCGCGAGTCGATCCATGAAATATCGGCCGTGTATTGGGATGGCATCATCACCGCGCGCACCCGCTCGGCGCCCAGGGCATCGACCGCGATGGCCAAGGTCAAGGCCGAATCGACCCCGCCCGACATGCCGATCAATACGCCGGGAAAGCCATTTTTGCCGATATAGTCGCGCACCCCCAGCACCAGGGCCTGGTAGACCTGGGCCTCGACCGGCAGCGCCTCGGGCAGCGGCTGGGCCAGCGGAGTGGCGCCGTCGAATTCGACCAGCTGCAAGGCTTCGCTGAAATGACCCAGTTGCACCCGCGGCGCGCCCGCCTGATCGAGCACGAAAGAGCCGCCGTCGAAAATGAGCTCGTCCTGTCCGCCCACCAGGTTGGCATACACCAGCGACATGCCCTGCGCGCTGACGTGGGCGCGCATCGTATCGTAGCGCACATGCTGCTTGTTCATGTGATAAGGCGAACCGTTCGGCACCAGCAACACTTCGGCCCCGGCCGCACGGGCGCGCGCGGGCGCGTGGGCAAACCAGGTGTCTTCGCAGATATTGATGCCGAAACACACGCCCTTGACGGTGAATACCAGGGGCTGGTCGGCCGAAGAAAAATAGCGTTTCTCGTCAAACACCGTGGTATTGGGCAATTCGTATTTGCGGTACATGCCGAGCACCTTGCCGTTGACCAGCACAGCGGCCGCGTTGTAGCGCCGCTCGCCGCCGTCGGCCGCCGGCTCCGACAGCGGCAAGCCGACCACCACGTGCAAATCGGTGAACTGGGCCAGCTCGGCGAGCAGCGCGCCAAACGTTTCTTGCGTTTTTGCGTAGAATGCTTTGCGCAGCAACAAATCTTCAGGAGGATAGCCCACCAGCGACAGCTCGGGCGTGAGCACGATATCGGCGCCTTCGCTGGCGGCGTGGCGGCACGCGTCGACAATGCGGCCGCGGTTGCCGGCGAGGTCGCCGACGGTACTGTTCATTTGCGCAATGGCGACTTTGACTGTCATGATGGCGATAGGTGATAAGTTGATACGATGCGGCCGGTGCGGCACAGCCGCAAACGGCCCCCCGGCCTTCGCGGCTCGGCCTTACGCGGCCCGACGCGCCCGTCAGCGCGCAAGCAACGGCGCCGATAACACAACCAGGCATAAGGCGGGTATTCCACCCGCGGGCGATAGGCGGCCCAGGCACGGCCGATGAATGCACACGACAAAGATGAATTATCGCACGGGTATCGTTTCTTCTCTGGCTGAAATTGGGGAGCCGGCCTGGTCGGCCCTGCTGGCGCAGCAAGGCGACAGCAATCCCTTCCTATCGTACGCCTTCTTGCATGCGCTGCACACGTCCGGCTGTGTGAGCGCCGACACCGGCTGGCAACCGCAATATCTGGCGATCTGGCAAGACCAGACCCTGGTAGCGGCCATGCCGCTTTACCTCAAGTCGCACTCGTATGGCGAATATGTGTTCGACTGGGCCTGGGCCGAGGCTTACCAGCGCAATGGACTGGACTATTATCCCAAGCTGCTGTCGGCCATCCCGTACACGCCGGTCACCGGGCCGCGCCTGCTGGCGTGCGACGAGCAAGCCCGCGCGGCCTTGATCGCATCGCTGTGCGCCCAGCAAGAAAAGGCCGCCATCTCGTCTTGCCACATTCTATTTCCGCCCGAAGCGCAAGCGGTGCAGCTGCAAGCGGCCGGCTTCATGCTGCGCAGCGGCGTGCAGTTTCATTGGCTCAATGCCCAGTACCGCGATTTCGATGCATTTTTGTCTACCCTGGAGCAAAAAAAGCGCAAAAACATCCGTGCCGAACGGCGCAAGGTGGCCGAGGCGGGCGTGACGCTGCGCCGCGTGCCGGGCGCCCAGATTGGCGCGGCCGACTGGCGCCTGTTTTACCGTTGCTATTCCAACACCTATGCCGAGCACCGTTCCTCGCCCTACCTGAACCTGGATTTCTTTCTGCGCATAGCCGCCACCATGCCGGACCACCTGCTGATGGTGCTGGCCGAACGGGACGGCGTGGCGATCGCCTCATCGCTGGTGGTGCACGACGCGCGCACCCTGTACGGCCGCTACTGGGGCGCGCTCGAACATGTGCCCTGCCTGCATTTCGAGACGGCGTATTACCAGCCGCTGGAGTTTTGCATCGAACGGGGCATCGCCACTTTCGAGGGCGGCGCGCAAGGCGAACACAAGATGGCGCGCGGCTTTTTACCGCAAAAAACCTGGTCCGCCCATTGGCTGGCTCATCCCGCCTTTGCCGACGCGGTGGAACGTTTTTTGGCGCAGGAAAGCGGCGGCATCGACGCCTATATCGACGAACTGAGCGAACGCAATCCGTTCCGTGCCTAGCCGCCTATCGGCCGCGATTCAATGCGGCGGCCCCAACGGGAGCGGTGCGCGCAATCGGATCGCTACCTCCTCCACAATAGGCAGGTAATGAGCAAGCACTTGAGCCGCCGCCACCGAAACTGCGGATCCGGTCGCTAGTGACTGGTCGCCGAGCGCATGCGCCGCTCGGCCACCCGGCGCTCCAGCGTGGGCATGGACCGGCCAACGGCACCGGCCGCCGCGGCGCCGGCCACCGCGGCGTCGGCCGCCGCGCCAGGGACGGCGGCCGGCCCGGCATAGGCGACCTTGGTGTCGGCAACCTCCTCAGCCCGCTTGCGCGCCGTGCCGCGATAGGCGCGCCAGGCCAGCGCCAGATACAACACGCCGGTGATGGTGGCGTACAAGCCGACCAGCCACACCACCGCCAGCGCGCCGGCGCCAGGATAGAGCAGCAACATGGCGCCAAACACCAGCGACACGGCCCCGCTGAGCACCAGCAGCCATTCGCCCTGCACATGATTGCGCACCCGCACGGCCAGCACGATTTCGAGCACGCCGGTGACCATGGCGTTGGCGCCGATGACCATCACCAGGGCCAGCGCGGCCAGCGCCGGGCGCATCACGGCCAGCACCCCCGCCGCCACGCTCACCAGGCCGAGCACCATCAAGAGCCACCAGTTGCGGTCGCTTTGCCGATGGCGCAGCGCGCCCACCACCGATACCGCGCCGGCCAGCAGCGCATAAGCGGCGAACACGGCGATCAGCGACAACAGGGTAATGCCGGGCGCCAGCAAGGCGAAGCCGGCCAGCAGCAGGGCGATCACGCCCCGCAAGGCGAAAATCGACCACGATTGCGTCAACAGGGGAATCGAAGCCATACCACCTCCACAGTGCAGCCGAAACCGCCACCGGTCGCATGCCGCATGCTGATATGATCGCCCCCGGTCGGCACGGTTCCCTCCGGCGCAGGGCGCGCGGCGCGGGCTTGAGCGGCATCATGGAGCGCCGGCGAAAAAAAACGCACCGGCGCGCGCGGGTGCGTTGGCACCGTCCGCGTGGCGGACGATGTTGGACGATCAGGCCGCCTGGTCTTTTTCGTACGACTTGATGCCGTTGACGATTTCCGCTTTCGCCTCGTCCGGACCGTACCAGCCGTCGATCTTGACCCATTTGCCCTTTTCCAGATCTTTGTAATGCTCGAAGAAATGCTGAATCTGGCGCAGGCGCAGCTCATTCAAGTCTTCCGGCTTTTGCCAATGGCTATAAATCGACAACACCTTATCGACCGGCACGGCCAGCACCTTGGCGTCTTCACCGGATTCGTCGGTCATCTTGAGTACGCCGATCGGACGGCAGCGCACCACCACGCCGGGGATCAGCGGAAACGGCGTGATCACCAGCACATCGACCGGGTCGCCATCGTCGGACAAAGTGTTTGGCACGTAACCGTAGTTGCACGGGTAATGCATGGCGGTGCCCATGAAGCGGTCGACGAAAATGGCGCCGCTTTCCTTGTCGACTTCATACTTGATCGGATCGGCATTCATGGGAATTTCGATGATCACGTTGAAATCGTTCGGCACGTCGCGGCCGGAAGACACTTTATTTAAGCTCATGGGTTTCCTTATGATGAGAACGCCGAAACCGGTGCGGCTCCAGCGCGGATGCTGACAATTTTTTAATTACATGATTATATCGAAAAATGGCAACGATTGGTGCGTCGCAGCAAGTTGCGCGTGGCGTGCGGACCACCGGGCAAGCCGGCGGCTGGCGCGGCGCGGCTGGCGAGGCGCGGCCGGCGAGGCGCGGCCGGCGAGGCGCGGCCGGCGAGGCGCGGCCGGCGAGGCTTGGCCGACGCGGCCCCAGTCTCATAGCATGGTGGCCAGCGCGCACTGTCGGTAATGCGAGGCCGCCTGCTCGGCTTGCATCAGCGCCTCATGCATCTGCGCCAGCTTCAGATGGGCTTCCCGCACCATGGGCGCGTCGCTGGCATCGGACAAGGCTTGCTCCAGATAACGCTGGGCCTTGCCCCACAGTTTTTGTTTCAGGCACAGGCTGCCCAGGGTCAGCGCCAGCTCGGCGTCGTTGGGACGCTGCCGCAACCACACCTCGCAATGCTCGATCTGGGCCAGCAGGGCCGCCGAGCCGGCCGGCGCGGCCGCCTCGCGGTAAGCGCGCACCACCCGCTCGTCCCAATTGGCGGCCAGCGCCTCCTCGGCCACCAGACGGGCCTGGTCGTGCAAGCCGCGCGCGTTCAACGCGCTGGCCGCGCGGCACGCCACATAGGGCGTGACCCGGTCGGCGCCGGGAATGGTGGACCAGACCCGCAACACCGATTCGGCGTCGTGCGAGCGGTCCGACAGCAAATCGTCGTAAGCGAGTTCGCGCAGGCGCGACGACAGCGCCGGATGCAGCGCGCGGTGCTTGTCGAGCGAACGCACCAGACGCAGCACCTCGGGCCAGTTCTTGGCTTGCTGCTGGGCTTTGAGCGACCATTGCAGAGCGTGGATATGACGCGTGCCGCTCGCGTTCAGTTCGCGCACCGCTTCCAGCGCCGCCTCCGGCTGATGGTCGTCGACCAGCAATTCGGTCATCGTCATCAAGCGCGCCGTTTTCAAGCCCGGATCGGCGGCCACCTTGGCCAGCCAGCTGTCGCGCCGCTCGGCCTGACGCATGCGATGCGCCGCGCGCGCCCCGATCAAGCCGGCCAAACCGGCGTTCTCGGCCAAGTCGGCGGCCCGCAGGGCGGCTTTTTCGGCATGCCCGAAGCGGCCTTCGAACAGCGCCTTGAGGGCGTCGCGCAAACCCTTGTTGCCGTCGCGCTCGCGCTTGCGCTGGCGGTAGGCGGCCACCCGGCCCGGCATCTTCATGGTGGTGCGCAAGGCCCGTATCGTCCAGTACAGCAGCAGGAACAGCAGCGCCTGCAAGACGAGGAAGAAATTGAGCGACAAATCCATCCGGTGCGGCGGATAAAACAGCACCACATTACCGGGATTGAAACGGGCCGTCACCGCGATGCCGATCGCCGCCGCCATCAGCGCGAGTAACCAGAGAAATAGACGCATGAATTATGGCTTTGCTTTGTAATTGCGCACGGCGTTCAAGCTGTCGGACAAGGTCGGCATCTCGACCGCCAGATTGCTCGCCTGCACCTGGCGCAGGGAAGACTGGACGGTCTGGGTGGCCTTGGCGCGGGTGTCGAAAAACTTCGCCAGCGCTTCCTGGGCCGCGATCAAGTCGCCGCGAAAGGCGGTCTCGTTGCGGGAAAGCAGAGCCAGCCGGGCATTGAGCAGACGCAGCTTCACATTCTCGCGCAGAAAATACGACTGGCTGGGCGATAGCATCAGCGCGTCCGGCGTGTCCACGCTGCGGATGCGGATCAGCTGGCGCACGTCGTTCCACATCTCGCCGCTCCAGTCGGTCCACGCTTCACGGATGGTGTGCAGCCACGGGTTGGCTGGCTGGGCCGGCGGCCCGACCAGTTCCGGCCCGCCCCCGCCCTTGGCCGGCTCGGCGCTGCGGGGGGCCGGCGGCGCCGGCTTTTCGTCGGCCAGCATCGGCAAGCTGTCGATCTGGGCGATCACATTGTCCAGGCGCAGCGCCACCCCGGTCGAGTCGACGCTGGGCAAAGCCTTCAATTTTTCCGTGTCCTGGGCGATGGCGCGCCGGATGGTGATGAATTGCGGCTTGTCCGAACGCGACAGGCTGCGGTCGGCGTTTTGCAGCGCGATCAAGGCGCCGGCCACGTTGCCGGCCAGTTGCAGCTGCTGGCTGGCGGTCGAGAGCACTTGCTCGATTTCGGCCAACGCCCACTCGTCGCGGTTTTTCGATAAATCGTTATAGAGCTGTTCGAGCGCGAGCTGCTGGCTTTGCGCCTCGCTCTGGCGGTTTTCCAGCACCCCCACCTTCGCTTGCAATTCCTTACCCGTTTCCTGGGCCGCGCGCGCCAGGGCGGCCGTCTCGACATTGCTCAAGTCGCTCTTTTGCAGCCGCCGCGCCACTTCCTCGCGCAGATTGCGCACCTGGTTATGGGTCGACCAGGTTTGCGCCGCCAGCAGCACCGCCAGCGCGATGACGGCGATGGTGAGCGGGCGCTGCAAGGCTTGCCCCGGGCCGGAAGCGGGCGCGGGCGCGGCGGCCGACGGCGGCGCGGCGTCGGCCAGCACGCCGGAGTGGACGGTGGCGCCGGGGTGGGCGCTCGGTTCAGGTAATGTAGGCAATTCGTTCATGATTGTAATTGTAACGCGGCCAGCAGGCGTTCGTCGCCTGATCCTGTGAGCGTCCAGCGCGTCAAGCCCAGGGCGGCGGCGGTCTGGGCGATGCGGGCATGGGGCACGATCACATGTTGATGTTGCATTTTAACAACAAGCTCGCCATCTCGCGGCGCCTGCCCGCCCTCGCCGTCGAGCTGGCGCAGCAGGTGCATCAAGCCGCGCAGCGCCTCGGAACTGGTGATCACCCAATCGTTCGCTTGCGCCAGCAGCGCGCGCAGGGTCGCCGCCAGTTGCGGCGTGAGGGGCGGCACCCGGCGCCGGTAGGCGCACACCACGTCCACCGCCGCGCCGGCGCCGCGCAAGCCGTCGCCCATCAGCTCGCGGCCGCCGTCGCCGCGCACGATCAGCACCCGGCGTCCGCGCAGCCGCACCAGATCGAGGTTGCGCAACAAGTGCTCGGAATCGCTGTGGGCCGGGTCGGCCGGACTGACGATCGCGGCATTGGCGTCGGTCAAGCCGTGCGCGGCCAGCGCGTCGCGGCTGCCCTGGCCCAGCACCGCCAGGGTGACCGCGCGCGGCCAGGCCGCGATGTGGGCAAACGCGGCGTCGATCGCGTTGGGCGACACGAAGGCCACCAGCGCGTATTGCTCCAGCGCGGCCAATACCGCCTTGAGCGGGGCGGTGTCGTCAAGCGGGGCGATGTCCAGCAGGGGCAGCACACACACGGGACGCCCCAGGGCGGCGACCCGTTCGGCCAACGGCCCGGCTTGCGCCAGCGGCCGCGTGATCACGACGGTGTCAGGCATGCGGCGGCAAGCCCTGATGCTGGTCCGGGCGCGCCGCGCAGGCGGCCAAAATGGCATTGGCGTCTTGCTGGCGCAATAGCTCGGCGACTTGCTCGCCAAGCCGCTCGGGCGCCTCGGCCGGGCCGCTCAGCTCGGCGCTTGCCATGCGCAAGCCGTCCGGCGTGGCCACCATGGCGCGCAGACGCAACGCGGCCCCCTCCAGGGTGGCGAAGGCGGCCAGCGGAATCTGGCAACTGCCGCCGAACGCTTTCGACACCTTGCGCTCGGCCGTGACGGCCAGCGCGGTGGCCTCATGGTTCAGGGGCGCCAGCAAGGCTTGCATATCGACGCCGTCGCCGGCCCGCCCGCTGAAAATTTCAATCGCCATCGCGCCCTGGCCGGCCGCCGGCAAGCTGGTCTCGGGCGCGAGCACGGCGCGGATGCGCTGCGTCATGCCCAGCCGCTTCAGGCCGGCGGCGGCCAGGATGATGGCGGCGTATTCGCCCCGGTCCAGCTTGGCCAGCCGGGTGTCCAGATTGCCGCGCAAAGGGAGAATGCGCAGCTGCGGATAACGGGCCGCGATCAACGCCTGGCGGCGCAAACTGCTGGTGCCCACCACCGCTCCGTGCGGCAACTCGGCCAGACTGGCGTAGTCGTTGGAGACGAAGGCGTCGCGCGGGTCTTCCCGTTCCAGGATGGCGGCCAGGGTGAAGCCGGGCGGCAAATCCATCGGCACATCCTTGAGCGAATGGACCGCCAGATCGGCGCGCCAGTCGGCCATCGCCACTTCGAGTTCCTTGACAAACAAGCCCTTGCCGCCCACTTGAGATAGAGTACGGTCGAGAATTTGATCGCCGCGGGTGGTCATGCCGAGGATCTCGACTTGGCACTGCGGATATAATAATGCCAATTTCGCGCGGACGTGCTCGGCCTGCCACATGGCCAGCCGGCTCTCGCGCGACGCGATCACGAGTCTGGATGGAGCTGTCGGCGGGGTGTTTGGCTTCAATTCGGATGTATTCAAAACAAGTTCTTTCGCTGTCGTTAACCCTAACCGGTGTCAACCAGTTATTTTTGCTCATGTTTAAGATCACAAATTTTATCATGCGCCACCTTTTGCAGACCGCGGCCATGAGCCGCTGCACCCACTCACCCACATTGTTTGGTTCATCCCATGGTAAATGAAGCTAGCGCAACAGAAGTGAATCACAGCGACGCCGACAAGGACGCGCCGCTCAAGGAAGACATTCGACTGCTCGGCCGCCTGCTGGGCGACGTACTGCGCGATCAGGAAGGCGAGGCGGTGTTCGACGTGGTCGAAACGATCCGCCAGACCGCGGTGCGGTTCCGGCGCGAGGCCGACGCCAGCGCGGCCGAGGAACTCGACGGCATGCTGAAAAAACTGACGCGCGAACAAACCATCTCGGTGGTGCGCGCTTTTTCCTATTTCTCGCATCTGGCCAACATCGCCGAAGACCAGCACCATATCCGGCGCCGCCGGGCCCACTTGCTGGCCGGTTCGGCGCCGCAAAAAGGCAGCATCAGCTTCGCGCTGGGCAAGCTGAAACAGGCCGGCGTGGCCCGGCAGACGGTCGACACCTTCTTCCAGGAAGCGCTGATCGCGCCCGTGCTCACGGCCCACCCGACCGAGGTGCAGCGTAAGAGCATACTGGACGCCGAGCACGAGATCGCGCGCCTGCTGGCCGAGCGCGACCTGCCGCTCACGCCGCGCGAGCGCATCGCCAACATGGAACTGCTGCACGCGCGCATCGCCACCCTGTGGCAAACCCGCATGCTGCGCTACTCCAAACTGACGGTGGCCGACGAGATCGAAAACGCGCTGTCGTATTACCGCATCACCTTCCTGCGCGAACTGCCGGGCCTGTACGGCGACATCGAGCAAGACATCGCCGACCGCTACGGCGCGCCCCAGGCCGAACGCATCGACGCCCCCTATGTGCAAATGGGCAGCTGGATCGGCGGCGACCGGGACGGCAACCCCAACGTCAACGCCGACACCATGCAGCACGCGCTGGCACGCCACGCCACCACCATCCTCGACTTTTACCTGGAGGAAGTGCACGCGCTGGGCGCCGAGCTGTCGATCTCGACCCTGATCGTCGACACCAGCGCGGCCTTGCAGGCGCTGGCCGGCAGCTCGCCGGACAGCTCGCCGCACCGCAGCGACGAGCCCTACCGTCGCGCCCTGATCGGCATGTACGCGCGCCTGGCCGCCACCGCGCGCACCCTGGGCGCGACCAACATCTTGCGCAAGGAAGTGGGCCAGGCCGCGCCTTACCAGCTGGCGTCCCAGTTCAGCGCCGACCTGCAAGTGCTGGTGGCGTCGCTCAGCGCCCACCACGGCGCGGCCCTGATCAAGCCGCGCCTGGCCACCTTGAAACGGGCCGCCGACATTTTCGGCTTTCACTTGGCCTCGCTCGACATGCGGCAAACCTCGGACGTGCACGAGCGCGTGCTGGGCGAACTGTTCGCCAAGAGCGGCGCCCAAGCGGACTACGCCGCCCTGGACGAGCAGGCGAAGGTGGCCCTGCTGCTGGCCGAGCTGGCCCAGCCGCGCCTACTGTACTCGCCCTACAGCACCTATTCGGCCGAAACCGAGTCCGAGCTGGCGATCCTGCGCGCGGCCAAGCAGATCCGCCAGCGCTACGGCAAGCGGGCGATCCGCAATTACATCATCTCGCACACGGAAACCGTGTCCGATTTGCTCGAGGTATTACTGCTGCAAAAGGAAACCGGTTTACTGCGCACCGATTTCGCCAGCGCCGAGAGCGAACTCGATTTGATGGTGGTGCCGCTGTTCGAGACGATTCCCGACTTGCAGCGCGCGGCCGACATCATGCAGGCCGTGATGGCCCTGCCGCAGGTGCGCGGGCTGATCGCCAAGCAAGGCCAGCTGCAAGAAGTCATGCTCGGCTATTCCGACTCGAACAAGGATGGCGGCTTCCTGACCTCGAACTGGGAACTGTACAAGGCGGAAACCCATCTGGTGACGGTGTTCGCCGACGCCGGCGTCAAGCTGCGCCTGTTCCACGGACGGGGCGGCACGGTGGGCCGGGGCGGCGGACCGAGCTATGAAGCCATCCTGGCCCAGCCGCCCGGCACGGTCAACGGCCAGATCCGCCTGACCGAGCAAGGCGAAATCATCGCTTCCAAGTTTTCGAACGCCGAAATCGGCCGCCGCAACCTGGAACTGCTGGTGGCCGCCACCCTGGAGGCGAGCTTGATGCCGCACCCGGCGGCGGCCCAAAACGGCGCCCTGGCCGGCTTCGAACAGGTGATGGCGCAATTGTCGGCCCTGGCCCACAAGGCGTACCGCAAGCTGGTGTACGAGACGCCCGGCTTCACCGATTACTTCTTCGCCGCCACCCCGATCGCCGAAATCGCCGAGCTCAACCTCGGCTCGCGCCCGGCCTCGCGCAAGTCGACCAAGCGGATCGAAGACTTGCGCGCCATTCCCTGGAGTTTTTCCTGGGGCCAGTGCCGACTGCTGTTGCCGGGCTGGTACGGTTTCGGCAGCGCCGTGTCGGCCTGGCTGGAGCAGGACGACACGGCCGGCGGCGCCACGCGCGACGACAAGCTGGCCACCTTGCGCGCCATGCACCAACAATGGCCGTTTTTCGCCACCTTGCTGTCGAACATGGACATGGTGCTGGCCAAGACCGATCTGGCCATCGCCTCGCGTTACGCCGAGCTGGTGGCCGACGTGGCTTTGCGCGAACGCATTTTCAAGCGCATCACCGAGGAATTCAACGCCACCCTGTCCTGCCTGGAGGCGATCACCGGCGCCACCGAACGCCTGGCCGGCAATCCGCTGCTGGCGCGCTCGATCACCAACCGTTTCGCCTACCTCGATCCGCTCAACCATTTACAGGTTGAGCTGATCAAGCGCCATCGCGCGCTGTCGGACGGGCCGGACCCGATCGACGAGCGGGTCCACCGCGGCATTCACCTGTCGATTAACGGCGTGGCGGCCGGCTTGCGCAACACGGGTTAAAGAAGTCTCCGAACCGGCGCCGCCGGCACATGCCGGCGGCGGCCCGCACGCGGTGGCGGCCGATGCCGCCACCCGTGTTATTTTCGCAATTTTCCATCCTATCCCTATATAATTGATCACCGTTGCTTAGCAACGCGCGATGGCGCGCGCCTGTCCGCACGGCGCCGCGCCGGGCCCGCACTTTCCCAACCGAAAAGCGCCGATGAAGACAGATACGCCCCACGGCCACGGTGGCGCCGCCACCGTGCTAGCCTTGTTGTGCCTGGGCGGTTGGCTGGCCTGGCGCCACCACGCATGGGCACGCCAGACCGACCAGCCTCTTTGGCTGGGGCTGGCGCTGCCGGCCGCGCTGGCGGGCTGCGCCGCGCTGGGCTATCTGCTGCGGCGCGCGGTACGCGCGCGCCGCGCCGCCGAGGCCGCGCTTGAACACAGCGAGGCGCGCTGCGAGGCCCGCTATGAAGCGCGCCACCGGCAGCTGATGGATGCCGCCCGGGAACGGAGTGCCCCCGTCGGCGCCGACGCTACCCTCGCTGTCGTCAACCAGGCCCTGCTTACCGCCCACGCCGAGCTGGAAAACCGGATCGGCCTGCGCACCGCCGAACTGCTGGACGCCAACCTGCGACTGCGCGCGGAAATCGAGGTGCGCAAGACGGCCGAACAGGCGCTGGCCGATAGCGAAGCCAGGCTACAGGAAATTTTCGCCATGATGCCGGTGGCGCTGTGCCTGAAAGACCATGCTTCGCGCATCGTCATGATGAACCCGGCTTGCGAACAGCAGTGGGGCGCCGCTTTTGCCCAATTGGAAGGCAGGCTGGGGATCGACCATTTTCCGGCCCAGCAGTTGAACAAATTCCTGGCCGACGACCAGACCGCCTTCGCCCAGCGCAGCCTGGTCGCGCATGAAGAGCTGGTCTGGAACGGGCGCCTGCGCGAAAACCGCATGGTGCAGACTTACAAGAAGCCCACCTTTCATGGCGACGGCCGGCCGCACCAATTGATTTTGCTCGGTATCGACGTCACCGAGCGCCGCCTGGCCGAGGAAACGCTGCGCCATTCGTTTTTGCAATTGCGCGAATTGTCGGACCACCAGGAAACCATCAAAGACCAGGAAAGGCGCCGCATCGCGCTCGACATCCACGACGATCTGGGCCAGAACCTGATGGCGCTCAAGATCGACATCGGCATGCTGCACGCGCGCACCGGGACGCGCCAGCCGCGCCTGCACCGCCAGATCGGGCGCGTGCTCGACACCATCGACGCCACCATCCGCTCGGTGCGCAACATCATCAACGACTTGCACCCCAGCACCTTGGAACTGGGCCTGTGCGCCGCTGTCGAGTGGCTGCTCAAGCAATTCGGGCGCCATGGCGGCATCGCCTACACGCTGGTGGTGCTCGATGACAGCGCCGTGGCCGACATGGACAAACGCCAAACCCTGGCCATCTTCCGCATCATTCAAGAGTCGCTGGCCAATATCGTGCGCCATGCCCAGGCCAGCGAGGTGCGCGTGTCGCTCAACCTGGCCTTGAGCGGCATCACCATCGTCATCGCCGACAATGGCATCGGCATGCAGCCGGGCGACCGCGGCAAGGCGGCGTCATTCGGTTTAAAAAGTATCAAGGAAAGGATCGCCGCTTTTGGCGGCGAATTGAGCATCGACAGCCGGGCCGGTTGCGGCACCGCGCTGTCGATCTTGATGCCGGCCGGGGCGTCGTGCGGCAAGGCGCCGCAGGTGGCAAGCCCGCCCCGCATGCCCGCTTAGGTGGCAACTCACGCGCCAACTTACACGGCCACTTACGTGCCGGCTACGGTGCCGGCTTAGATGCCGGCTTAGATGCCGGCCAGGCCCTGCATGCTCAGCTTGGTCGCGGTGCCGATCGCCTGCTCGTTCAACTTGGTCAAGCCGCCATCGGCGCCAATGCGGTAGGACACCACCTTGTCGTCGCCCAAATAGGCCGCGTACAGATATTTGCCGTCGGCGCTGAGGAAGGAATCGGCGGCCACGGACGGCACGCCTTCAATGGCGGACGGCTCGCTGGCGGCCTTGGCGTTGATCAAGGCCAGGCTGCCATCGGCGCCCAGCGACAAGCTGGAAATGGCACCCGAACCGTTACCGACAAAGACGAAGCGGCGGTCGGGCGTGAGCGCCAGCCAGCACGGCGCCGTTTCGCCGATGACGGCGGCGCCGATCCGGCTCAGCGCGCCGGTCTGGCTGAAGGTGTACGAAGCGAGGCCCTTGGCGCCGATATCGGTTTCCAGATACAGGGTGGGCGAGGCGAAGATGCCGGCGAACGGCGTGACCAGGCTGGACGTGGCGGTGTTGTTGAGCACCGGCGTGCCCAGGGTGCCGTCGCCGCCCACGGGGTAGGAGGCCACCGTGTTCGACATCGGCCCGCTGCTAGCGACCAGGAAATTGTTATCGGGCGAAATGACGATCTGGGTCGGCTTCATGGCGCCGGGCGGCAAGGGATACAGGCCGACTTGGGTCAGCCCGCCATCGGCCTGGACCGTGTAGCTGCCCAATTGGTTGCCGCCGGTCTGGAACATCACATATAAGACGCCATTGTTGAACGCCAGACTGGTCGGGGTGCTGCCCGCGGTCTTGGTGGTTTTCTTCAGGGTCAAGTCACCATTGCTTTGGTCGATGGCGAACACGGAAACCGAGCCGTCGCCCGCGTTCACGGCGAACAAGGTGGTGTGGTCGGGGCTGACGATCACGCTGTGCTGGCTGAACACGGAATCGGGACCGGGCGCGTTGCTGGTGCCCGCCTCGACGCCATTCAAGCCGGCGCCGCCGGACAACACGCGGTTGACCACGGTGATGCTGCCGTCGGCATTGCGCACCATGTGCACCACGGCGTTGGCCGTGTCGTTCGTTTCGGTATACAACTGGTTGGCCAGCGGCGGCACCGGCACCGGCGGCGCGCTCGGGGCGCTATCGCCGCCCCCGCCGCCGCAAGCGCTCAAGGTCAGCGCCATAGCGCTCAGTAACAGTCCAGAGGCGGCCAGGCGGGTGTGGTTCGAAGTCGTCATAGTCAATTCCTTAAAGTTGGGGTGGTGTTTCTTCCGTCAGATTTATCGGAAGCTCAACATTGGTCGGCCAACTCGGCAAGAACTTACAAGCGATGTGACGATTTCGTCACTATTTCGACGTTACCCGTGGGCGGCGGCAAAAAAAAAGCCGCCCGACTGTGCAGTGGGCGGCGTGATTGTGCGAAAAAACTTAGTTTTGCGTCAGGAAAGTCTTGAGCTTATCCGAGCGCGAAGGCTGACGCAGCTTGCTCATGGCCTTGGCCTCGATCTGGCGGATGCGCTCGCGCGTAACGTCGAACTGCTTGCCCACTTCTTCCAGCGTATGGTCGTTCGACATTTCAACGCCGTAACGCATGCGCAGCACCTTGGCCTCGCGCGGCGTCAGCGAGTCGAGCACTTCCTTGATCACATTGCGCATCGAGGCGTGCAGCGCCGCGTCGAGCGGGGCCAGGGTGGTGTTGTCCTCGATGAAGTCGCCCAGCTGGGAGTCGCCATCCTCGCCCATCGGGGTTTCCATCGAAATCGGTTCCTTGGCGATTTTCATGATTTCGCGCACCTTGTTCTCCGGCATTTCCATCTTCAAGGCCAGGGTCGCCAAGTCCGGCTCGCTGCCCGTTTCCTGCATGATTTGGCGCGAGATGCGGTTCATCTTGTTGATGGTTTCGATCATGTGCACCGGCACCCGGATGGTGCGCGCCATGTCGGCGATGGAGCGGGTGATCGCTTGCCGTATCCACCAGGTGGCGTAGGTGGAAAACTTGTAGCCGCGCCGATATTCGAACTTGTCGACCGCCTTGAGTAAACCGATATTGCCTTCCTGGATCAAATCGAGAAATTGCAGTCCCCGGTTGATATATTTCTTGGCGATCGAAATCACCAGCCGCAAGTTGGCCACCGTCATTTCGCGCTTGGCGTGGCGGGCCCGTTTCTCGCCGGCCGCCATCTGCTTGTTAATCTTGCGCAGGTCGGCCAGCGGCAGCGCCACCCGCGCTTGCAAGTCGATCATTTTCTTTTGTAACTCTTTGACCGCCGGCACGTTGCGGCCCAGGATCGCGCTGTAGGGATAGCGGGCGTCGACCTCGCCGTCCACCCAGTCCAGATCGCACTCGTTACCTGGAAATACCTTGATGAAATGGGCGCGCGGCATGCCGCATTTATTGACACACAATTCGAGCACCGCTTTTTCGATATGGCGCACCTCGTCCATCTGGCCGCGCAGGGTGTCGCACAGCTTTTCCACCACCTTGGCGGTGAAACGGATCGCCAGCAACTCTTGCGAGATGGCTTCCTGGGCCTTGACGTACGCCTTCGAGCCATAGCCGTCGGCGGCCTTGCGCATCTTGTCGAATTGGGTCGAGATCACGGCGAACTTTTCCAGCGCGCTTTTTTTAAGCTGCGCCAGCTGCTCGCTGGAAAAGCCGGCCGCGCCGCCGTTGGCGTCGCCGTCCTCTTCTTCCTCGTCTTCCTCATCGTCGTCCTCGTCGGCGCTGGGGGCCGCCGCCAGCACCGGGGCGCTGGCCTCGTTCAAGTCGACAAAGCCGTCCACCACTTCATCGACCTTGATCTCGTCGCGCGCGATCTTTTGCGACAGCGCGACGATTTCGCCGATGGTGGTCGGGCACGCCGAGATGGCTTGTATCATGTCTTTCAGGCCGCCTTCGATACGCTTGGCGATCTCGATTTCGCCTTCGCGCGTGAGCAGCGCCACGGCGCCCATTTCGCGCATATACATGCGCACCGGATCGGTGGTGCGGCCGAAATCGGAATCGACCGTCGACAAGGCCGTGGCGGCGGCGGCCTCGACTTCGTCGTCGCTGGTGACGGCCGCCACATTGTCGGTCAGCAGCAGGCTTTCCGCGTCCGGCGCCCGCTCGTAGACGGCGATGCCCATGTCGTTGAAGGTGGCGATGATGCCTTCGATCGCTTCCGGATCGATGATATTTTCCGGCAGTTGATCGTTGATTTCGGCATAGGTGAGGAAACCGCGTTCCTTGCCCATGTTGATCAAGCCCTTGATCTGCTGACGGCGCCGCTCCAAATCGGCCGCGCTGGCTTCGGCGTCGGTGGCGGCCACTTCGCCGCTGCTCTTGGCCTTGCGGTCGCGCGCCTTCGAGACGGCCTTCAATTCGGCGCGTTCGACCGCGTTCAGGGCCGCCACTTCATCGTTTTCAGGCGTAAATTCGCTCGGCTTGCGGCCGCGCCGGCCCGGCACCTTGACGCTGGGCAGAAAATAGCTGGACGTGTCGATCGCCGCCAGGGTGTCGGCGTCGGTGGTCTGGCTCACGACCGGCGCGGTGCCGGGCGTGATGATGACCACCGGCGCCACTTCCAGCTTGGCTTTCACGACCTTGCTTTTGGCTGCCAGCGTCACCTTCGGCGCGACCGGGACCGGCGCGGCGGCGCCCGGCGCGGCGGCGCCCGCCATGCCGCCTTTGGGTGCGGCCGAGGCCGCGTTTTCACTCGATTTGCGGCTTGCCGCGGCGGCCTTGATCAAGGGCGTTCTGGCCGGCGCCGCGTCATCGCGCGCGCCTTCGTTGGCTCCGGCTTCGGCCGCCGGGAGGACGGCCGCGACGTCGTTTGGCGCGCCGCCCACGGGCGCCAGGCGCGAACGTGACTTTTTCACCACCGTCACTTTACTCGGTGTCGGCGCTTGATCGTTATCAATAAAGTAAGATAATGTCGTTTTCGGCACGGCCAGCTGAGCGGTGCCAGGACGGGGCGTCTTGACGGACAACGTTAAAGTTTTGGGCGTGTTCTTCATGAATATCTCTCAATGCGAGACCAGGTGGTTTCGGCGCGAAGTGAATGATTCCACCTAAGCCTGCGATTCGGACTCGATGGAGCGTATGGGGTGGTTGCCGGCTAAGGGCAACGTCGCCTGTCTAGCGGGACGTTCGGGTCCAGCGCGGCCCGCTGCGGGCGCGTTCGGGTTGAAGCCGGTGTAGACAAAGTGACGATATACATTGCGGAATGAAAAAAAGCCCGTTACGGGCTGGCATCGGCCGTCTCGTGACGGCACTGCGAAGCGCCAGATTATGCCATATGACAAGATATTAGAATAATAGACAGCATCCATATCCGTCATCACCGCGCCTGATCAGCAAACCGGCTTGCTTGGCCGCGCGACCTGCTTCGGTCAACACTGGCATCGGCAAATTTTCGCGCAGGCGACATTATACACTTTCCCTGCTTGCCGTGGCGAATGGTTTAGTAAGCAAAGCGACATCCTGACCAAAAGGACAACACACACGCGCGGCGCCCATGCTATGCTCGCGTTTCCTGCCTAACCAATGAAGTCGATGAACACGCCCAGTCTCACCCCCCAGCCTGCCGCCGCAACCCAGCCTGCCGTTGCCCCTCCCGCGACGGGGCCGACCCCGCGCACTTTGCTGAAACAGTTTCAGCAGCAATTTGCCGCGTTCCGCGACTGCCTGCCCTTGTCGATCGGGATCGACAAGCAGATCCTGGCCCTGATGCCCGAACTGGACCGCAAATTGATGCGCACCGCGCTGGGCATTCATACCGGCTCGCTGCGCTACCTGCGGGCCATGGAAAAGGCCAAGCTGCGTTACGACCTGGACGGCACGCCGGGCGCCGAAGTGACGCAAACCCACCGCGAGCACGCGGCCCAGGTGTTACAGCAGCGCTTCAAGAAGGAAGCCGAGCGCAAGAAGGCCGAGCGCGACGCGGCCGCCGAGGAAGAGGCGAACCGGGTGCGTCTGGACAAATTGAATCAGCTGACCGCCAAATTTTCGCGCAAGGGTTGATCAAGCAGCATGGAAACCGCGCCGCAGCCGCCGCTGCCGCCCTATCAGGGTATCAAGCTGGCCGATGTGATGTTGGTGCAATCGGCAAGCCAGGCGGACGCCGCGCTGCAAGAATTGCTGGCGGCCGATGCGATCGGCTTCGACACCGAATCGAAACCCACCTTTCTCAAGGGTGAAACTTCGACCGGTCCCCATCTGATCCAGTTGGCCACCGACCATGTCGCTTATCTGTTTCCGGTTGGCGCAAACGCGCCCCTGGCGGTGCTCAAGGCGATTCTCGAAGCGAGCGGCACGGTCAAGGTGGGATTTGGCTTGTCGGACGATGTCAAACGCTTGCGCAGCAAGCTCGGCATCGTGCCGGCTCCGGTGCTGGACTTGTCGGTCGCGCTGCGCGGCAGTCAGCGCAACGACCTGGGCGCCAAAACGGCGGTCGCCAAGTTCTTCGGCTTGCACTTGCAAAAATCGAAAAAGATCTCCACCACCAATTGGTCCAATCCGCGTCTGACGGAGCGCCAGATCCTGTACGCGGCCGACGACGCCCAGGTGGCGTTGCGGGTGTACCGGCGCTGGATCGCCGAAGGCGGCAAGGCGCCGGCCGCCAAGTCCGCGGCCGCTCCCATCTAATGTCCTGAACCACAAATTCGGGACACTAGTGGACCTTGGGGCATGGGGCGTTGCCGACGGCCGCGCGCCATTGTCGCTTGACAAACGATACACTGCAAGCTGGTCCCGTTTCCGCCGCACGCCCTGCTCTGCCGGCAAGGCGCGCGGCGCCATTTTTAGGCCTTTTCCCTCATGCACAAGCGCTTCATTTACCGCTCACTCATCGCGCCAGGCGCGGCCCGCGCGCTGGCCGCGGCGCTGGCGTTGGCCGCGGGCGCAGTCCAACCAGCCCACGCGGCGGCACCGGCCGCCGCGGCCCGGTCCACGCCAACCGGACCGGAAGACAGCCTGGCCCAGCGTATCGTGGCGTGCACCGCCTGTCACGCCGGCAGCGCGCGCACCGACGCGTTTTTCCCGCGCATTTCGGGCAAACCGGCCGGCTATCTGTACAACCAGCTGATCAATTTCCGCGAGGGCCGACGGCAATACCCGTTGATGACTTATATGGTCGAGCATTTGCCGGACGCCTACCTGCGCGAAATCGCCCAGTATTATTCTGACCGGCACCCGGTGCCGCCGCCCTCGCCGCCCGCCACGCTGGCAGCCGCCGTCCTGGAGCGGGGCCGCCTGCTGGCCACGCTTGGCGACCCCGGCAACAAGGTGCCGGCCTGCGTCGCTTGCCACGGCCAGCAACTGGCGGGGGTGGCACCGGCCATTCCGGGTCTGTTGGGGCTGCCGCGCGATTATATTAACGCGCAGTTTGGCGCGTGGAAAAATGGCGTGCGCCGCGCCAGCCAGCCCGATTGCATGGCCGAGATCGCCGCCCGGCTGTCCGATGCCGATGTGGCCGCCGTGTCGGGCTGGCTGGCCAGCCGTCCGGCCGACCCGGACGCCCGCCCCGCCGCCGCCATCGCCCTGCCCTTGCCGCTGCGCTGCGGCAGCGTGCCACCATGACCGGCGCCCGGCGATGAAAAAACTGGTCTACTTTGTGGTGCTGTTCCTGGCGATTGGCGGCCTGATCAATGTAATACTGTTTCCGGCCGACGACAGCGGCCCGCCGGCCAGCGCCACCGCGCTGCTGTCGCCGAGCGAGCAAGTCGCGCGCGGCGCGTATCTGGCCAAAGCCGGCGACTGCCTGGCCTGCCACACCACCCGTGGCGGCGCCGCCTACGCCGGCGGACGATTGCTGGCCACGCCGTTCGGCGCCATCGTCTCGCCCAATATCACGTCCGACCGCGAGACGGGCATCGGCAAGTGGAGCGCCGACGATTTCTGGCGCGCCCTGCACAACGGCAGATCGCGCGATGGCCGCCTGCTCTACCCCGCCTTTCCCTACCCCAATTACACCAAGGTCAAACGCGAGGACGCCGACGCGCTATACGCCTTTTTCCAGTCGCTGCCGGCGGTGAAGCAGGCTAACCGGCCACATCAGCTGCGTTTTCCCTACAACCAGCAAATCGCGCTGGCGGCATGGCGCGCACTGTACTTCCGGCCCGCCGTCTACCGCGAGCAGAGCGGGCAAAGCGTGGCTTGGAACCGGGGCGCCTATCTGGTCGAGGGCTTGGGCCATTGCGCCGCCTGTCATAGCAGCCGCAACAGCTTTGGCGCGACGGAGGGCGGCCTGTCGGGCGGCTTGCTACCGGTGCTGGGCTGGTACGCGCCGGCGCTCAACGCCGACGCCGAAGCCGGTCTGGGCGACTGGAATACGGGCGATATCGTGGCATTGTTAAAAACCGGGATCTCGCCGCGCGCCACCGTGTTCGGCCCGATGGCCGAGGTGGTCCGGCAAAGCTTGCAGCATCTGAGCGACACCGACATCGGCGCCATGGCGGTGTATTTAAAGAGTTTGCCGGCCGAGGAGCCAAGCGGCGAGGCGGCGCCGCCGCCCGACACTTCACCCGCGGCCCAGGCCCGGCTGGCGGCGGGAGCGAAGCTGTACGAGGCGCACTGCGTCGACTGCCACGGCGGTGACGGCAGAGGCATGCCGCCGGCCTATCCGCCGCTGGCGGGCAACCGCGCGCTGACCACGCGGCAGGCGGTCAATCCGATCCGCATCGTGCTCAACGGCGGCTTCGCGCCTGGCACGGCGGGCAATCCCCGGCCCTACGGCATGCCGGCCTTCGGCCCCGTGCTCAATGACGAGGAAGTGGCCACGCTGGTCAGTTATCTGCGCGCCGCATGGGGCAATCGGGCGCCGGCCGTGTCGGCGCTGGAAGTGAACCGCTACCGCAGCGTGCCGCTCGACTGAGCAATCCGGGCCGGGTCAGCGATAGACCTGGCCGCTTTTCAAATCGAACAGCACGCGTTTGCCATGCAATTGCAGCGCCACCTGGTCGGGCGGCTCTTCACCGGCCAGCGCGCCCGAGATCGCAGCGAGGCCTTCGCCTTTGCGTATCAGTTCGTCGCATCGCTCGAACACATTGGCACAGCCGGTGCCAGCCATCAACGCTTGCACGATCGGCACTTTCCAGGCGTCCACGCCACCGGCCTGGAATTGGCAGATCAAGTAACCGGCCGGGCCGCCAAACCAATCGACCAGCAGCCCGGGCAAGCCGTCTTGCTCGCCCTCGATCAGGGCGATCAACCGTTCGCCCGCCTTGGCCCCGGCCTGCTTCACACTGGCGGCGCGCTTGTCGAGCGCGGTTTTCACGCGCCGCTTGATCATGGCATGGTCGACCGGCTCGTGCTCATCGAAAGTCCACACCCGGGCGCGGATTTGCGACTTCGAATTGTAGGCCGCGCGCGCCAAGAATTTTTGCGCGGACGATTGCACGATGGCGGTCGAACCGGGTTTCATTTTTTCCTGGGGTTTGCCGTCGACCTTGTCGATGGCGGAGGCGTAGATCCACGGCTGGCCTTCGAGCAAGCTTTTTTCCTTGCCCTGTTTGATCGTGATAATTAGCATGTGAATGTGGTTCTGAGTGGCGAGGGCGGGTCGAGGCGACGATGGTGCAAGCCGGCATGATACCTCATGCGCGCGGGCAGGCCGGCGCACCGGGGCAAACCAGCCTGCCGGCGGGCGCTGGCGCAGCCGCTCGGGCTCAGTCCTGCAACAACTCTTCCAATGTCGCCGATTCGAACAGTCGATCGAACCAGCGGTCGATCTGGCCGGACGGCGCGGCGGCGATGCGTTCGCCCACCGGCGCCGGCAGCGGTCCGAAACGTTTCTCAAGCAACGATGCCAAGCGCCTTTGCTCGGCCGCCAGACGGCCCTGCTCGAGGCCTTTTTGCATGCCTTTTTGTATGCCTTTTTTTAAACCCTCACGCAAGCCTTCTTGCCGACCCTCATGCAACCACTGATCCGCCCACGTCTCAAATTGCTGCGTTACCATGATCTGCACCTCGGATAAGTCCTCTGCCGACATCATGGTAGTGCGCTTGTCCTGGTATCGCAAGCGCGCCGCGATCCAACGTGCCACGCTCGAACGCAGCGCTGCATTGTGCGGCGCGCGCAACCACTGGGCCAGATCGCCGAGCAGGCGTTCCAGGTCGGCCCGCTCGCGCGAGTGTTCCAGCGAAAACAGCGTGGCGACCAGATTGCGCGCTTGCCCGCGCCGCGCCGTGCGGCAACGCCATTGATCGATAAGTAAGTAACGCTGGCGCGGCTGGAACGGCGCCAGACCCGGCGGCGGCGTCAACATCAAGCCGCCCAGCGTGATGCTGGCGCGCCAAGGCGCCGCGCCACTGTAGAGCACAATCGGCAGCAAAGGCGGCAGCTGGCCGCCACTTGTCAGCTGGCCCCGCCTGACCAGATCCTGGCACAGCAAGCCGAGATACACTTGCATGCGCAACGCCATCCAGTGATCGTCACACGACTGAAATTCGAGCAAGAGATAGACATACAGCCACTCGCCACCGATGCGCAGCCGCCACACCATATCGTCATGGCGCTGCTGGCCGGCGTCGCCGACGTAGCTGGCGTTGACCCGTTCGAAGGCGGCCAATTCCAGCTGGCGGGCCCACGGAAACGGCGCGAAAGCGGTCAGCAAGTCGCGCACCATTTCCGGATGTGAAAATAGCAGCTTGTAGCTGGCGTCATGGTCCTGTCCCATGCGCCATTGTAGCGACCGGGCGCTGGCGCGAGACGGGCTCGCCGCACAGTTTGGCCTGGCACAAACGGCGCCGCCTAGCGGCCTGGCGGACTAAGCCGACGATCCCAAGTCCGACAGGCTGCTCGGCGGGCCGTTCAGGGCGCCGGCGGTGGCGCGTAGCTCAGCGGCATCACCGGCACCTCGACCAGCACCGCATAGCGCGTGCGGTCCGGCTTTTCAATCACCAGCGTGAGCGCGACCACCTGACCCGGCTTCAATTGCCGTTTCAGATCCATCAGCATGATATGACGCGGGCCCGTCAAGTCGACCGTTTTGCCGGCCGGCAGAGCGAGACCGTCCTCGGCCCGCATCTTCATGATCTGCCCCACCATTTCCATGCGATGGACCTCGGCCAGTCCGGCCACGTCGCTGCGAATGTCCACCAGGCGCGCGTCGCTGGCCGCGCGCAAGCGCATGAAGGCGCCACTGCTTTTCGCTTGCGGCACGGTGGCGCGCATCCACGGCGTGCTCACCGTCACCGTGGCCGCGCCGGGCGAGCTCGGCGAGCTGGAATGGGCCGCCGCGCTCATCCCTAGCAAAGCCCACAACAAGATACATCGTTTCATAACACCACTTTCGGAAAATGAAGCAAGCGCTAGCGTGTGTCTGCGACGCCGGCCCGTTAGCGCTCACCCTTGTAAGTGTCGCGTTCGACCTGCACCGTCTCGGCCCCGTCGGTGAGCCAGATCTGGCCGTCCTGTATGGTGCACTGCAATTGCATGGTGCGCTGGGCCAGCTTGGACAAGGCATAGGCGGCCTCGGACGGCAAATTGATCACGCTCAGGTTTTTGGCCCGTTCGAGCTTGTTGGCGATCTGCTTCCACCAGATATGGCTGGTGGCGCCGTAACTGTATACCACCACTTTTTCCGAACGTCCGCATGCCTTCAAGATGCGCTTGTCATCCGGCTGACCGACCTCGATCCACAATTTGATGGCGCCGGTCAAATCCTTGCGCCACAGATCGGGTTCGTCGGTGTCGAACAAGCCCTTGGTAAACACCAGCGCCGGATCGGCGTGGATGGCAAAGGCCAGCAAACGCACCATCATGCGTTCGTCGGTCTCGGACGGGTGGCGTGCCAGAGTGAGCAAGTGATCTTGATAATACTGGCGGTCCATGTCCGCCAACTGGAGGTCGGCCTTGAAAATTGTCGCTTTGAGAGCCATCGTAGAATTCCGTGTGAATCAGTGTTTACTTGAATACAACCGTCTTGTCGCCGTTTTGCACAATGCGGTGTTCGACAAACCACTTCACCGCGCGCGCCAGCACCACGCATTCGACGTCGCGGCCGATCGCCGACAGCGTCTCGGCATCCATCGCATGATCGACCCGCTCCACGTCTTGCTCGATAATGGGGCCCTCGTCCAGATCGCCGGTGACAAAGTGGGCGGTCGCGCCGATCAGCTTGACGCCGCGCTGGTGCGCCTGGGCGTACGGCTTGGCGCCCTTGAAGCTGGGCAAAAAGGAGTGGTGGATATTGATGGCGCGGCCCTGCATCGCCTGGCACAGCCCGGGCGAGAGTATCTGCATGTAGCGCGCCAACACCACCAGATCGACCCGGTGCGTCTGCATCAACTCGATGATCCGCGCTTCCTGCGCCAGCTTGGCGTCGAGCCCGGCGCCGGCGGCCAGCGGCAGATGGAAAAACGGAATGTTATAGCTGGCGGCCAACTGATAAAAATCCATGTGGTTCGAGACGATGACGGGAATCTCGACCGCCAGCAAACCGCTCTTGTAGCGAAACAGCAAGTCGTTGAGGCAGTGGCCGATCTTCGACACCATCAGCATCAGGCGCGGCTTGTAGGCCGCGTCGTGCAGCTCGAACGCGAAGCCCATCTCTTGCGCCAGCGGCGCGAACGCGGCGCGCAAGGCGGCATCGTCGATGGCCGCGTCTTCGCGCGCGAAATGGACCCGCATGAAGAACAGGCGCGAAGCTTGATCGCCGAACTGGGCCGAATCGATGATGTTGCAGCCATGGGCGGCGAGAAAGCCCGATACCCGATGCACGATGCCGCGCTGATCGAGACAGGACAGGGTCAGGATGTATTCTGGATGCGTCATGGAAATCATCGTGTGGGGTCAAGTGCACCGCTGGCGGGACGCCGCGGCGAGCGCGGTATTGTCGCACGGCTGAGCAAAACCGCCCCATTTACAAAATAGTACGAGCGTGCAATTTCGGGTATAGTTAAGAAATAGACACTATTCAAGGAAAGCCATGACACTACCCGTTGTCGACAATTTGCAATTTCGCTTGGCAGCGCGCCCGGTCGGCTTGCCCAAGGACAGCGATTGGCAGCAAGCGCGGGTGCCGCTAACGCCGCTCGGCGATGGCGAGGTCTTGATCAAGACGCTGTACTTGTCGCTCGACCCGGCCATGCGCGGCTGGATGAACGACGTCAAATCGTATATCCGTCCGGTCGCGATCGGCGAGGTGATGCGGGCCGGCGGCATCGGCGTGGTGCTCGCGTCGAACTCGCCCCGCTGGGCGGTCGGCCAGCACGTGTTCGGCACGCTTGGCGTGCAACAGTACTGGAGCGGCCCGGGCGACGACCGCGGCGCCGGTTTGACGGCGGTCGATCCGGCCGCCGCGCCCCTGCCGGCCTATCTGAACGTGCTGGGCATGTCCGGCCTGACCGCCTACTTCGGCTTGCTGGAAGTGGGCCGCCCCCAAGCGGGCGAGACGGTGGTGGTGTCGGGCGCGGCCGGCTCGGTCGGCATGGCGGCCGGTCAGATCGCCAAACAATTGGGCTGCCGCGTGGTGGGCATCGCCGGCGGCCGGGAAAAATGCGACTACGTGGTGGCGCAGCTGGGCTTTGACGCCTGCATCGATTACAAGGGCGGCGCGGTGAAAGAAGGCTTGAAGGCGCACTGTCCGCAAGGGGTGGACGTGTACTTCGACAACGTGGGCGGCGAGATTCTGGACACCGTGCTCCCCCGTCTCAAGATGAAGGCGCGCGTGGTCATCTGTGGCGCCATTTCGCAGTACAACAATACCGAGCCGGGCCCCGGGCTGCGCAACCATATGTCGCTGCTGGTTCACCGGGCCCGCATGGAAGGGCTGGTGGTGTTCGACTATGCCGACCGCTACCACATCGCAATCGCCGCCATGGCCGCTTGGCTCCAACAAGGCAACATGAAAAGCAAGGAGCACATCGTGGAAGGGATCGAACAGTTTCCCTCTGCTTTAGGCATGCTGTTCGATGGCAAAAACTTCGGCAAACTGCTATTAAAAGTGGCCGACGCCTGATCGGTGCCGGATGCGCGCGGCCGGGCGCCAGGGTCGGCTCCCGCAGAAATTTGGGATTTAGCGGAACTTGCTCATTCGATAAAAGTCTATCTCTTTGCTTGGTACAAGCACAGCTTCATCCGGAAGTGGCCGGATGACCCTTCAAGAGGACTCTTTTTATCGAGGTATTGACATGTTTACGCAAAGCATTACACCTGCGATGAGATCGCATATGGAAGTGCAACTCGCTTTCCTGACCGATCTGTCGAGAAAAATGTTTGACGCTGTACAAAAAATTAGCGAACTCAATATGCAGATCGCGCAGCAACTGATGGTGGAAATCACACACACCAATCAGCAGCTGCTCACCGCCAAAAGTCCTTCTGAATTTGCCGCGATGGCCGCCACGCAAATTCAACCCGCCACCGAAAAACTGCGCCAATACCAGCACCAGCTGTCGAACGTGATGGCCAGCGCCAATGTCGAAATGACCAAAACGGCGGAAAACCACATGCCAGAAGCGAGCCGCACCGCCGCGGCCGTTGCCGATGAATTGGTGCGCACCGCGTCCGAACAAACGGAAAAGGCCAGCCAGCGTCAGCGCGAGGCCATGGAAAGAATGAACCAGGCCGCGCGGCGCGAGGCCAACGGCGCCGGGCAGGGGCAAATCCGCGGTACCCAGCCGCAACACGGACAAACCGCGCACTAAGCTCAACAACACATAGCACAACTGGCGGCAAGCGACGCCGCCAGTTGGCATGCGGCGCGGCCGCGGCCGCGCCGCCAGAGGCCTCTTCCATGCCGTCCGGACCGGATGGCCGACCCGGCCGGCCAACCGCCGGCCCCTACACCAAGGAGAACGATCATGAACACTGCAAAACAAGGTGGCGGCGGCTCGGCCGTCGATGCCATCTCGCTGCTGCGGGCGGACCATCAAAAAGTACGCCAGCTTTTCACCGAATTCGAGGCCATCAAGGACGACCAGGAACAGGTCGACCTGAAAGCCGAGCTGGTCGAACAACTCTGTTTCGAATTGACGATCCATACCCTGGTCGAAGAAGAATTGTTTTACCCGGCCGTGCGGGCTGAAATCGGCGACGAACTGGTGGACGAAGCGGAAGCCGAACACGCCGGCGCCAAAGACCTGATCAGCCAACTCGAACAGATGGAGGCCAGCGACGCCCAATACGACGCCACCGTGTTGGTGCTCAACGAGCGCGTCGAGCAGCACATCACGCAAGAAGAAAGCGATATGTTCCCAAAAGCAAAAAAAGCCGGGCTCGATCTGGAGCAATTAGGCGAGCAAATCGCTCAGCGCAAAGAAAAAATCGAGGCTGACTTCGACGGCGCGGCGCGTCCCCAGCGCGGCAGCGGCAGTCAGCAGTCGCCGTCGGCCAACCCCTGAGCACCTATGCAGCTTCGCACTAAGCAGTCAGCGCGGCCGGCGCGCAGCAACGGAAACACATCAGCGCGCACCAAACCAGTCGGAACTAATGTCAATTGTGCTTCTCTAATTGCCAAGCGCGCCGAATTGATCCGTTTGCACTCATATCACAAAGAGCAGATCTGCGTTGTCGGATAGTAACAATTTTTCACCCATTTACAGGCACAAGGAGATGGACATGGCCACCAGTCAAGGAAACGATCAAGGTAAGGGCAGCGCCGGCAACGGCAGTCAAAACAGTCAGAAGGACACTGCGCAAAGCAATCAAAAGGGTAGCGGCACCAGCAAACGCGGTTTCGCCGCCATGGATGAACAGCAGCAGCGCGAAATCGCCAGCAAAGGGGGGCAGGCGGCCCATCAAAAAGGTACGGCGCATGAATTCGATTCTGAAGAGGCGCGCCGGGCCGGTCAAAAAGGCGGCGAAGCCGTGAGCCGGGACCGCGCGCACATGGCGGAAATCGGCCGCAAAGGCGGCGAGAGCCGTCAATCGGCCAGCCGTAGCGACAAGGTTAGCACCGCGACGCCGGCGCGCGGGGCATCCGAACAGCATGCCAAGCCCGGCAAGCAAGGCAAAGGCGACGACAAATAACGCCAAACAGGCGGCCCAGGATGTCGCCGATACGGCCGGGCCGCCGGTTGCCTGATGAGATCGGACATCTGCAAGATTGAATGCGTCCTGGCTCCCCCATTTGTGCCGGCGATTTGGCCGAGCGGTTTTCGGGTGGCGCCCGGGTGGCGCTCGGGTGGCGCATTAGAAGATAATCTTGCGTGCCGCGCGCCAAGTCGTGGCGGGCAGCCAAACCTTCCCGCCGGCTGCCTCCGCCTGCCGACGGTGGCGCCTTACCAGCGGCGCCAGCATTCGATGGTCACCGACGACCTTGCCCAGCAATCCCTCGCCGGGATTCGCGTCGCGCCTCCCGCCAAACGCTTTTTTGCCCCTGCGGTACAATCAACAACCGTACTGGCCGCATCGTTCCAGTGCCTCCAAGACTCATCCACTCACTCTAAACGAGGTAGTCATGAATACCACAGTTGATTTACAGGCCGCGCCGGGGGCGCTGGCCACACCAAGCGACCTGGGTAATGTCGCGCGTGCCGAAGTCGCTATCGGCCTGAACCGTTTGCTGGCGGATGCGTTTGCGCTCTACATCAAAACCAAAAATTTTCATTGGCATGTCAGCGGTCCGCACTTCCATGCCTACCATCTGCTGCTCGATGCGCAAGCTGGCGCGGTGTTCGCGATGCTCGATCCGATCGCTGAACGGGTAAGAAAGCTGGGCGGCACCACCATTCGTTCGGTCAGCCATATCGCGCAATTGCAGCGCCTGGCCGACAGCAACGCCGAATATGTGCGCCCTGAAGCGATGCTGGACGAATTGCGCGCCGACAACGAGTCCTTGGTGAAATTCATGCGCGAAGTGCACAAGACCTGTGACAACGACAACGATATCGCCACGGCCAGCCTGATCGAAAACTGGATCGATCAAACGGAAGAACGCATCTGGTTCCTGTTCGAATCCACCCGATAACTGCACGTCGCTATCGTCTACCAGCGTCGGGCCAGCCGCACGCGCCGATGCCGTCATAGTAGTAAGTAAATAAGCCGCAGCAAGTCCGCCAGCCCGGGTCATCCGACCCAGGCGCGCGGACCTCCCCCCCTTGCCGGGCAACCGCGCACTGCCAGCCGAGCACCACCTCTACCGCCCCACAATGCAACATCTGTTCATCACAGATTCGTAAACGTACTATAATTTCAGTAATTCCTGAAAATTCAAATATTACCGGCGATTATCATGACCAATCTCAGTCCCCTGGCGCAAAAATTCATCCTTCACTTCGGCGAAATGGGTAGCCGATGGGGCATCAACCGCACCGTGGGCCAGATTTATGCCCTGCTGTATGTGTTGGCCAAGCCCTTGAACGCCGATGAGATCGCCGAACACCTGTCGTTTTCGCGCTCCAATGTATCGATGGGATTGAAGGAATTGCAGTCGTGGCGTTTAGTCAAACTGTTGCACCAACCAGGGGACCGGCGCGAGTACTTCGAACCGCCCAAGGATATCTGGGATATTTTCAAGGCCTTGCTCGAAGAGCGGCGCCGGCGCGAGGTGGAGCCAACCTTGTCGATGCTGCGCGACGCGCTGCTGGAAAGCCCGACCACCCAGGCCGACCATATCGCCCAGCAGCGCATGCGTGAAATGTACGATTTGATCGAGTTGTCCAGTTCCTGGTTCGACGAGGTCCAGCACCTGTCGCCCGAAACGCTGAGCTCACTGATGAAAATGGGCTCCAAGGTCAAGAAGCTGCTCGACGTGGGTGGCAGCGTGCGCGAGAAACTGCGCTTTTCCCGCCCCACGGCAGCGGCCGATGCCGACCACACGGTCCCGCCCGAGCCGGCCGACAAGGCGCCAAGATGAAGCGGCCAAGGCTACCCAAACGGTCGCTGGCGCTCACTTTGACGCTCGCCCTGATCGTCAAAGTGTGTCTGCTCACGCTGCTGTGGAAAGCTTTTTTTTCGGCGCCCCAAGCGAAGAAAATGCGTTTGCCCACCGGCCAGGTCGAGCAGCATCTGCTGGCAGCGCCCCCCTCCCTTCCCACCACCGTTTCCGCAAAGGCCAGACATGAGTCCCATTGATGACATCGTCAGTCTATCCCGGCTGCAATTTGCCGCCACCGCCATGTACCATTTCCTGTTCGTGCCGCTGACCTTGGGCCTGTCCTGGATGCTGGTGATCATGGAATCGGTCTACGTCATGACGGGCAAGGAAATTTACCGTGACATGACCAAGTTCTGGGGCAAGCTGTTCGGTATTAACTTCGCCATGGGGGTCACCACCGGCATCACGCTCGAGTTCCAGTTCGGCACCAACTGGGCGTATTACTCTCACTACGTGGGCGATATCTTCGGCACGCCGCTGGCGATCGAAGGCATGATGGCCTTCTTTCTGGAATCGACTTTTGTCGGCCTGTTCTTCTTCGGCTGGGACAAGCTGTCCAGGGTGCAGCATCTGGGCGTCACATTTTTGGTCGCGCTCGGCTCCAGCCTGTCGGCCCTGTGGATATTGATCGCCAACGGCTGGATGAACAATCCGGTCGGAGCCGAGTTCAACTTCGAGACCATGCGCATGGAGCTGGTCAGCATCGCCGACGTCATTTTCAATCCGGTGGCGCAAGTGAAATTCGTGCACACCGTGGCCGCCGGCTACGTGACCGCGTCCATGTTCGTGCTGGGCATTTCGGCGCTATATTTGCTCAAGGCGCGCGACGTGCCGTTCGCGCTGCGCTCCTTCGCCATCGCGGCCGGCTTCGGCCTGGCGTCGACCCTGTCGGTGATCGTGCTGGGCGACGAATCCGGCTACACGGCCGGCGAGGTCAACAAGGTCAAGCTGGCCGCCATCGAAGCGGAATGGGAAACCGAACCGGCCCCGGCCGGCATCACCGTGCTGGGATGGCCGGACGACAAGGGGGAAAAAACCGATTACGCCGTCAAGATCCCTTACGTGCTGGGTTTGATCGGCACCCGCTCGACCGACAAGCAGGTGACCGGCATCAAGGAGTTAAAGCGCCAGCACGAGGCCAGGATACGGCGCGGCATGGATGCCTATGCCGCCCTCACCCGGCTCAAGTTGGGTGACAAATCGGTCGCGGCCCGCACCGCCTTCAACCTGGTGAAAGGTGACCTGGGCTATGGCTTGCTACTGAAAAAATACACGCCCAACGTGATCGACGCCACCGAGGCCCAGATCAAGCTGGCCGTCAACGACACCATCCCCAAGGTGGCGCCGCTGTTCTGGTCGTTTCGCATCATGGTCGGGCTGGGCCTGCTGTTCCTGTTCATTTTTGCGGCCTCGTTTTACTTTTTGGTACGCAAGCGCCTGGCCTCGCAGCGCTGGCTGCTCAAGCTGGCCGTGTGCGCCATTCCGCTGCCCTGGGTGGCGGCCGAACTGGGCTGGGTGGTGGCCGAATACGGGCGCCAGCCCTGGACCATTGCCGGCATCTTGCCGACTCACTTATCGGCATCGACACTGAGCGCCGCCAACCTGTACTTCAGTCTGGCCGGCTTCATCGGCTTCTACACCGTGTTGCTGGTGATCGAAATGGGGCTGATGATCAAGTTCGCCCGGCTTGGCCCCAGCAGCCTGCATACCGGCAAATACCACTGGGAACAAGCACACTAAGGACATGCCATGCTATTTGACTATGTGACACTGAAGGTGATCTGGTGGGGTTTTGTCGGCGTCTTGCTGATCGGCTTCGCCCTGACCGACGGCTTCGACTTCGGGGTTGGCATGAGCCTGCCGTTTTTAGGCCGCACCGACGCCGAACGGCGCGTCATCATCAATACCATCGGCCCCACTTGGGAAGGCAACCAGACCTGGTTCATCGCCGCCGGCGGCGCCCTGTTCGCGGCCTGGCCGCTGGTCTATGGCGCGGCGTTTTCCGGCTTTTATGTGGCCCTGATGCTGCTGCTGTTCGCCCTGTTTTTCCGCCCGGTCGGATTCGATTACCGCAGCAAACTGGCCGATCCCCGCTGGCGCGCCGCCTGGGACTGGGGCCTGTTTACCGGCGGCTTCGTGCCGCCCCTGATCTTCGGCATCGCCTTCGGCAACCTACTGCAAGGCGTGCCATTTCGCTACGACGACAGCATGCGCATGGAATACACGGGCAACTTTCTGACCTTGATCAATCCCTTCGGCTTGCTGGCCGGCGCGCTCAGCGTGGCCATGCTGGCCATGCACGGCGCCACCTTTTTGCACCAGAAAACGGAAGGCGTGATCGCCGCACGGGCGCGCCGGGTCGCCATCGGCGCGGCGGCGACGACGCTGCTACTGTTTGCCGGCGCCGGCTGGTGGATCGCATACGGCATCGACGGTTACCGCATCACCTCCATGCCCGATATCAATACCGCCTTCATGCCCTTGGCCAAGACCGTGGTGCTGGCCAAAGGCGCCTGGCTCGACAACTACACGCGCTGGCCGCTCACGCAGCTGTTGCCCGCGGCCGCCGGCCTGGGCGCGCTGCTGGTCATGCTGTGCAGCGCGCGGCGCTGGAGCCTGCCGGCCTTCCTGGCCAGCGGCTTGACGGTGGGCGCCATCATCTTAACGGCCGGTGTCGCCATGTTTCCGTTCGTGATGCCATCCTCGCTGGCGCCCGGCAGCAGCTTGACCGCCTGGGACGCCGTGGCCAGCCACAAAAGTCTGGGCGTGATGTTTTGGGTAGTGGTGATCATGCTGCCGATCGTGGTCCTGTACACCGGCTGGGTGTATAGCATTGTGAGCGGCAAGGTCACCGAAGAGCATATCCGCGCCAACGAACACAGCGCGTACTGATTCATCTATTTAACTAAACAAGGAAACGCGATGTGGTATTTCACCTGGATATTGGGCGTGGGACTGGCGCTGGCCCTGGCCATCATTAACGTGATGTGGTTGGAAGCGAACTATGCCTTCGGCCAGCGCGACGAGGACACCACGCGTAACAACTTCGAGCAAGCGCGCGACCGGGTGCGCAAGCGGCAGCGCTAGGGCCGCACCGGGCTGTGGTATAGTCGGCGCGCGATTTCGCCCGCCTGCGCCTGCGCCCATTGCCGCCATGTCTCCTCTGAAGTACCTCAGCGCCTATTCCGAGCAAACCCGGCAGAAGGTCGCGCAACTGATCGAGCAAAACAAGCTGGGCGAGGTGCTGCTGCAACGCTACGACAAGGCGCACACGCTGCGCACCGACCGCGCGCTGTACCAATACGTGCAAGAGTTAAAGACCGAATATCTGCGCAACGCCGAGCCGATCAACAAGGTGGAATACGATAGCAAGATCCACGTGATCAATCACGCGCTGGGCTTGCACACCACGATCTCGCGCGTCCAGGGCGGCAAGCTCAAAGCCAAGCATGAGATTCGGGTCGCCACCATGTTCAAGGAAGTGCCGCTGGAATTGCTGCGCATGATCGCCGTCCATGAGTTGGCGCACGTGAAGGAAAAACAGCACGACAAGGCGTTCTACAAGCTATGCACCTACATGGAACCCCAGTATCACCAGTACGAATTCGACCTGCGGCTCTACCTTACCCAGCTCGACACCACCGGTCAGCGGCTCTGGACCTAGCAGCCTGTCGGGCCTGGGAACGTCGGCTGCAAAATGCCACCGGCTTACCCCTGCTGTTCCAGCTCTTCCTTGGCCGCCTCGACATCGAGCCGCTGCTGCGCGTCGTAAGACTGCGACTCGGCCGCCTGCTCGAACAAGCCGATTGCCTCGGCCATCTTCTTTTTACCTTCGAGCATGTTCAAGGCATGGGCGAATTCGATGCGCGCCCTGGCCGAGCCGGGATCGAGGGCCAGCGCCGTCTTGAAATGCCGGATGCCCTCTTCCTTGCTCGCGCCGTGGGTCAAGCCGCCCATCATGGCGCCCTCCTTGTCGATCACCTCGGCGTGATAAACGCCAAACGCCACGTGGGCATCGGCATGGCCGGGCGCCAGACGCAGCGTCGCTTCCAGGCTGTCGCGGATCTTCAGCCCGATCCCCAGCGCCAGCGCCTTGACCACTGAAATGGTGCGGGCGTACTGCTCCAGGCTGTAAGCGTGCCAATAATAGCCGGCCGGATTGCCCGGTTGCTCGCTTTGCTGGCGCTCGCAGCGCGCGGTCACCGCTTCCAGGGCCGCGATCCGGTGTTCCGCGCCGCTGTCGAGATAGACGGCATGCACGCAAGCGGCCTTGTGGGCGACGGCGTAACCGTCGACGCCGCATGCCAGACCGAGCGTATAGGCTTGCTCGAAGTGGCCCGCGTGAAACGCGATCCAGGCCGCCACCAGCGCCGGCTGGCCGGGAAAAGGCTCGGCATCGCCGCCGTGCAGACGGCCCCAATGCTGCGCCAGCGTCGCGGCGTCGTAGCGATAACGCGCCTCCGGATACGGGAATCGATTCCAAGCCATAACGCCCCCTACTTGAGTTTTTTCAGGTATTCCTCGGACAGTTTCTGGAACAGCAAATGGGTTTCATTGCGCAGATACGGGCCGATTTGCGCCAGCACCTGATAGCAGCCGCGCGCCAGCGCATCGGCCATCGACTGCTGCTCGCTGTACTTGCGCGGATTGCGCACATATTCGTAGGACAGCCAATAGGTGGCCACCACCACCATATTGGTGGCCATGGCATCGATCTCCATATCGGACGCTTGCAGCGACTGCTCGCTGCGCAAATCCTCGCATAATTGCTTGGCCACCTTGATTTTGTGCGCCAAAATCTGCTTGAAATGCAATTCCAGCTTGCGATTGCGCGACAGTAAATCGTTGAGATCGCGGTAAAAGAAGCGGTAACGCCAGATCAATTCGAACATCAAGTGCAGATACAGCCAGACATCCTCGATATTGGAGCGGCGCCCATCGGGCACCGTCAAAATCCGCTCGATTTCCGCCTCGAACTGCATGAAGATCGAATTGACGATATCGTCCTTATTGCGGAAATGGTAGTACAGATTGCCCGGCGAGATATTCATCTCTTCCGCGATCACCGTGGTGGTGATATTGGGTTCACCGAACTCGTTAAATAAACGCAATGACAATTCCAGTATGCGTTCGCGCGTACGGCGTGGTGCTTTTTGTAGCATAACGGGGATCTCTGATTTTCTCTTGTAAGCATAACACCGATAATGCCGTTATAGAAACCGGCGGCCGCCGCGCGGCAAGGTCAGGCCCGGCCGGGCCGGGCCGGGCCACGCCACGCCAAGCCGGGCCATTCCGGTTTGGCTACTATTCATACCAGAATACAACAAAAGCGTGGCCGTCCGGTCCGCTCACGGCAAGCCCGGCAAACGTTATGACAAATTTGCATAACCTAGGCCGTAATGATTCGTTCGCGGGGCGCTTACCCCTCTTATATATTGGTCTCACCTCAACTGTGAGACAGCCATGCCTTCCACGCCCCAACCTGTCACGCTTTCCAGCGCCCGGCCGACCCGCACCAGCGCGCGCCTGGAATGGCCCACCCTGGGCTTGATCGCCATCATGTATGGCGCCTGGCTGAGCGTGGTGATCCACTGGCGCAGCCTCGGTCCATGGCTGGGCACGCCCTTGCTGATCGTCTTGAACGCGTGGTACATGTCTTTGCAACACGAACTGATACACGGCCACCCCACCCCGTGGGCCAGACTCAACGCCAGCTTCGGCCAATTGCCGCTGGCGGTATGGTATCCCTACGCCATTTACCGCGACAGCCACCTGGCCCATCACCACGACGCCACCCTCACCCTGCCCGGCATCGATCCGGAAACCTATTATGTGGCCCGCGACACGCTGCGCCAAGCAGGGCCCTTGCGGCTGCGCTTGCGGCGCTGGCGCAACACCGCGCCCGGCCGATTACTGCTGGGACCGGCATTGGGTTGGGGCCACACCGTGCTGGTCAGCTGGCGCATGGGGCCGCCGCGCTTCGCCCTGGTGTGGGGCTGGCATCTGCTGCTACTGGGCGCGCTGCTGGCAATGGTGCAGCGTGCCGGCATCGCCCCGCTGTATTATTTACTGGCCATCGCCTATCCCGCCCTCAGCCTGACCATGGTGCGCTCCCTGTTCGAACACCGCGCCGCGCCCCACGCGCACGCGCGCTCGGTGCTCAATGAAGCCGCCTGGCCCTGGCGCCTGCTGTTTTTAAACCTCAACTACCATCTGGTGCACCACCTGCATCCAGGCTTGCCATGGTTCCGCCTGCGCACCGCATACTTGGCCAGGCGCGCCCACTACCACACCCGCGCCGACGGCTTTATCGAACATGGCTACCTACCCCTGTTGTGGCGCTATCGCAGTACACCGGTGATCGCCGATGTCCACCCTTTTGCCTGAACATCAGGCCAACATCATCCCTTTACCGGAGCCGTCATGGCATTGTACACACGCCACTTGCCGCTCGCCCAGGCGCCGATCGGCAGCAGTGCGATCGCGGGGCCGGATCGGCTGCGCGAGCGGGTCACGCGGCCATGATTTGCGCGCTGCCAATGTATCCGTTCGACGCGGCCAGTCTGGCCCAATTGTGGGACGCCCTGCGCGCCCGCCTGCGCCAGGCCGGCATGGCCGGCGTGCCGGCGCAATTGAGCGCGCCCCACGATTTGCCCGAGCACTGGCAAGATCCCCATCTGCTTCTGAGCCAGGCTTGCGGATACCCGGTCGCGACGCTGTTGCGTGACAAGGTGACGGTGCTAGGCGCCCTGCATTTCGACGTGCCGGGCTGCGACCAAAGCCGTTACAGCAGCACGCTGCTGGTGCGTGGCGAGCACGCCGGCAAGTGCCTGGAGCAGATGCGCGGCAAGGTCGCCGTCTGCAACGAGCGCCATTCGCAGTCCGGCTACCATGCATTGCGCAGCGCGGTGGCGCCGCTGGCGCGCGAAGGCCGCTTTTTCGCGGCCGTCAAATTGAGCGGCGCGCACCGCCACTCGGCGCGCATGGTGGCGCACGGCCAGGCCGACATCGCCGCGCTCGACGCCGTCAGCGCCGACCTGCTACGCCGGCAGGAGCCGGCCGTATTCGCGCAACTGGTCAGCATCGGTTTCACCGCGCCGATGCCGGGACTTCCCCTGATCACGGCCCGCACCACGCCGGTGGAGACGGTGGCTTTGCTGCGCCAGGCGCTCAAGGCGTGCACCCAAGCGGCGCACACGCCGCACTTGGAAGAGGCGTTACGCAGCATGCGCATCACCGGCTTTTCCGAGCTTGAGGCGCACGACTACCAGGTCTGCGCCGAGCTGGCGCGGCGCAACCACGCCAGCGGGCTGGCCGATTGGTAGCGCGGCACACCGAGCGCCGACCCGATCGCCGGTTTTCGACGCCGCGTGCCAACAATGGGCAACGGTGCCGTGTTACAGAGGTTGCAACATAGTGGCAACACTGCCGCCCACACGTAGAATGGCCGCGCAGCCGGCGGCGGCGGGGGCGGGGGCGGGGGCGGCGAGCGTATCGAAACGGCGCGCGGCGGGCGCGCTAGTCGGCGGACGGGCGGCGCGGCTTGCCGATGCTGGCCGCCTTGGCGCGCGTCGCCTTGGTCACCGGCGCGGCTTGGGTGGCGACTTTTCCGCCAGCGGCGCCGCTAGCGGCACGCGCCTTGGCCGATCGCTTGGGCGCGGCGGCGGGCGAGCGCGCCGGGCCGGCACCGGCCACCTCGGCCAGCTGCTCCACCTGCGCGCTCAATTGCGCGACCTGGCGCTCCAGCGTGCCAATCTGGCCATGCGTGGGCACGCCGATCCGGTGCAGCGCGCGCGCCACCCGTTCCTCGAAGATGTGTTCCAGTTTGTCCCACGAATCGCCGGTCCGGGCGCCGCCGGACGCATGATGTTGGGGCCGTTTTTGCGGCGCGCCGTCTTCTTCGGCCAGCGCGGCAAGCGCCACCCCACCTTCCTGACGGGCTTTGGCGAACTCCCCCAAGCCGGCTTGCCAGATCTGCTGCGCGGCGTCGCGTATGGCGCTCGTCAGCTGCTGCTCTTGCTGCTCCTGCCGCCGCTCTCGCGGTTCCCCTTGCTTGACTTTTTTCACCATGGTCGCTCCCCGTGTCGTCGCCGCGCCGATTGGCTCACCCGGCCAAACCATTTTAGAGGGCAAATCTAGAGACGGGATTCTAATGCGGCGCCCGCGCCGCGGCGGCGCGGGCGGCTGGGCGCCCGGCCCACACGCTTACGCGGCGACGGCCTGGGCGCCGTGCAGCAGCCCATGCAGACGGAAGCCTTCGCGGATGTTTTCGCGCAGCACCGATCCTTTCCACGGCTTGGTGTAGAAGCGGTCGATGGCGCCATGGTTGATGGCGGCCATGATGGGCGTGAGGTCGGCATAAGCGGAGAGCATGATGCGGAAGGTGTCCGGGCACAGGTTTTTGACCCGCTCCATGAACTCGGTGCCGCTCATGAGCGGCATGCACTGGTCGCACAGGATCACCTGGACCCGATGCCGGGCCAGGATATCGAAACCCTCGGCCGCCGTCTCGGCCGTCAAGATGCGGTAGCCGTCCTGGCTCAGGAAGTCGCTCAGCACAGTGAGCATGAAACTGTCGTCGTCGACAATGAGCAGGGTTTGGCGATCGAGCGTGGACTCGTCGGCGGGCGCTTGCAGGAACTTGCCTTCGGTGAGCATCTGCGCGAATTCGTCCTCCGGCACCGGGCGGCTGAAATAATAGCCCTGCATCTCGTCGCAGCCGTGCCGCCGCAGGTAGGACAGTTGGGCGTCCTTTTCCACGCCTTCGGCGATCACGCGCAGCTTCATGCTGTGCGCCATATTGATGATGGCCAGGACGATGGCCGCGTCGTCCGGATTGCTGGTCACTTCCCGCACGAAGGCGATGTCGATTTTGAGTTTATCGATCGGGAAGCGCTTCAGATAAGCCAGGCTGGAATAGCCGGTGCCGAAATCGTCGATCGAAATCTGGATGCCGAGCGCCTTCAGGTTGCGCAGCACGGTGATGGTTTCCTCCGCGTTGGACATGAGCGAGCTTTCGGTCAGCTCCAGTTCAAGCAGTTCGGGCGCGATGCCGTGCACCTCGATCGCCTTGAGCACCTCTTCCTCCAGGCCGCCGACGAAGAACTGGATGCCCGACACATTGACCGACAGATGCACCGCGCCGATGCCGCCGCGGCTCCATTGGGCGATCTTGCGGCAAGCCTCGTTCAAGACCCAGGTGCCGACCCGTACGATCAAGCCGGTTTCCTCCAGAATGGGAATGAACAGGGCCGGCGAGACCAGGCCGTGGCCGGGCCGGCGCCAGCGTATCAGGGCCTCGGCGCCGCTGATCCGGCCGGTGCCGATGTGGACCTTGGGCTGAAAAAACAGCACGAATTCCTCGTTCTCGATGGCGCGCCGCAGCGCGTTTTCCAGGTCGAGCCGGGCCAGCGACTGGGCATTCATCTCGGCGGTGAAAAAGCGGAACGCGTCGCGCCCGGCCTCCTTGGCGCGGTACATGGCGGTGTCGGCGTACTGGATCAGGGTGTCGGCGTCGAGCCCGTCGTCCGGGTAGACCGAGATGCCGATGCTGGCCGTGACGGTCACTTCGTGGCCCTTCAATTCGAATGGACGGCGCATCGACTCGCGAATTTTGTCGACCACGGTGATCGCGTTTTGCGCGCCTTCGGGCAGCATCAGGATGGCGGCGAATTCGTCGCCGCCGAAGCGGCCGATGGTGTCGCGCACGCGCAGGCAATCGACCAGGCGGCTGGAGAATTGGCGCAGCAGTTCGTCGCCGATGGTGTGGCCAAGCGTGTCGTTGACGTTTTTGAAGCGGTCCACGTCCAGAAACAGCACCGCCACCGCCCAGCCATGGTCGGCCGCCTGGGTCAGCGCGTGACTGAGCGAATCGTAAAACTGGGTGCGGTTCGGCAAACCGGTCAGGGTGTCGAAATGGGCCAGCTTGAGCAGGCGCTGCTCGGCTTCCTTGCGCTCGGTGATGTCGCGCGCCACCGCCACCAGTATCCAGCTGCTGCCCGAGCGCAGGGTGCGGCGCTGCACTTCGACCGCCAGCGGGCTGCCATCTTTGCGCTGCAACATCAGCTCGGCCATGGCGCCGTTTTGGTCGCCGGCCAGCAGTTTGCCGTACAGGTCTTGCAAACTGAGGTCGGCGCGCGCGCCGGAGCGGTCCGGCCCGACGGTGAGGAAGTCTTCCCGCTCGTAGCCCAGCATGCGGCAAGCGGTCACGTTGACATCGACGAAGCACATGCCGGCCCGGTCGACCAGAAAAATGGCGTCGGCGGTGGCGTCCATCGCCAGGCGAAAGCGGCGCAGATCCTCGTCGAGGCGGATGCGCGCGGCCATGTCGGCCGTGAGCTGGGCGTGGTGGCGCTTGATTTCGTCGTACAGCAGCAGGTTTTCATAGGCGACCGCGATTTGCGCGGCCACGGTGGCGGCCACCCGCTCGTCGACTTCACTAAATTCGCTGGCGCCGAGCTTGTCGACCAGGTACAACCAGCCATGCACCCGCTCGCGCGAGGCGATCGCCACCCCCAGAAAGGAGTGCACCGGCGGATGCAGGGCCGGCAAGCCGATCGCGCACGGGTCGCCATCGAGACCGTTGATCCGATAAGGCACGCGCTGTTCCAGCACATGGTTCAAGATGCCGGCGCGCGGCGTGGCGGCGATCAGGCTGGCTTGCTGGTCGGTGCCGCAGGAGGCGAAATAACTGAGTTCGGCCGCTTGCGCTTCGAGCACGCCGATGCAAGCGTATTTCGAGACGCAGATGTTTTGCGCCACCCGGCAGCCGATCTCGATCAAGGCCTGCGGATCGCGCTCGGCGCCCAGCTCGATGCCCAGTTCGATCAGCGCGGTCAGGCGCAGGCTCACCGCCTGCAAGCTCGACAAGGAGCTGGACAGACGGCCGGCCATCACGGTCAATTGCTCGGACGGGGCGTCCGGCCCCTCGCCCAGGTTGGCCAGCTGGGCGATCAGCTGGCTGCTCGATTCGAGTTCGACCAAGTATTCGCTGACCTTGTCGTCGATGCCGTGAAAGCGGCCCTCGGGCGGCGGGCTCTGATCGAACACCGGCATCTCGCTCTTGCGCGGCAAGCGCCCCAGCGCCTCGTGCACGGTGCGTAAGATGACGTCGGGATCGGACGGCTTGGGCAGCACCCAGCGCACCCCGCACGCCTGGGCCACCAGGTTCGCTTCGCGTTCGCGGTAGGTGGCGGTGTAAAAGATGATGGGCACCTCGGCCGTCTGCGGATCTTGATGCATGCGGGTGACGAACTCGTAGCCATCCATATTGGGCATCAGGATGTCGGAAATGACCAGATCGGGGCGCTCCGCTTGCACCACCTTGAGGCCTTCGGCGCCGTCGGACGCTTGCAACAGGCGATGGCCGCCGTAGCCGAGCAAGGCCATCAGAAATTCGCGGTTGAGCACATGATCGTCGACGATCAAAATGGTCGCCTGCTCCGGCTCCCCTTCCGTTTCCTTGACGGGATCGGCGCTCTGGGGCGCGCCGGCCGGCGCCGCCTGGGCGTCGCCTGCCACCGGCTGGGCGGCGCCGGCCACGGGCAAAAACGTTTCAAGCTGGCTGACAAACACATCGGGTTCGATCGGCTTGCCGATATAGCCGTCAAACCCGGCTTGCAGCAAGCGGTCGCGGTCGCCCACCATGGCCAGCGCCGTCACCGCCAGGGCGGGAATCGGGCGCAGCGCGGCATCGTCCTTCAAGGCCGCCACCACCCCGTAACCGTCGAGTTTGGGCAAATGCACATCGCAAATGATCAAATCGGGCCGCTCGCGCCGCGCCACCATCAAGCCCTCCTCGCCGTCATAAGCCATCAGGGTGCTGTAGCCGAAGGCGCGCAGCAGATACACCATCAGCTCCATGTTGGTCGGGTTGTCTTCGATAACGAGTATGCGTACTGACACGGTTAGCGCTCCGGCAAGTCTAAGTCGATGTGATGCCACGGGACCGGCGGCACGCTGATCCAAGCTGCCGCCGCGGGCCGACGCGTCCACGCAAGTGGAACCCGCCGGGATCGCTAGCCACGCCCCGGGTCAGGCCTGTCGACTGGCCGCGGCATCGCCCGGGAATGATGTCAGCAACGCGTTCGCCACTGTCTGGCGTCATTTCAATTGCATATAGGAACCATACAGCATGGCAAGGCCGGATAAACTCTCCAAACTTCACAAGTGTGGCTAAGGCCGCAGAAAGTTTGCCGGGCATCAAGTTGACGTGCATTATCTATTGCTTAATCTCAATACAGTCTACCCACAGAAGACTGCGCTGTCATCTTGCTTCGTTTGAAAAGCGGGCCAGTCTGTTTTAAAAAACAGACACTTCCTTAACGGCCCTGGCGGCGGGGCGACGAGGCGCCAGCGCTCGCGCTCGCTTCGCCGATTTCGGCCAGCACCCATTGCAGCGTGCGGCGGGCGCGCCCCATCGTCACGTGCCCGAGGCCGGCCAACGCAATGTTGCGGGCGTCGGGCAGGTAGGCCGACAATTGCGGCTCGACGATGTTGTCGTGATGGGAAAACAGCGAAGTAAAGAGGGCACGCTCGGCCGGCGTCTCCATCGCGGCCAGCGCTTGCAACCATGGATTGGCGTCGGCACCGGGCGCGCCGCTGCGCCGCATCTGGCGCGCGCTGCGGCCCAGGCCGACACTGGCGCGGGCGGTGCCGTGGTGGGGCGTGGCCAGCGTGACGATGCGCGCCACGTGGGCCGCGCCGTATTGGCGCAACCAGGCGCGCGCCACCAGACCGCCCATGCTGTGGCAGACGAGCACCACTTGCGCGCTGCCGCTGGCGGCGCGTAGCTGTTGCAGCGCCGCCTCGAGCTGGGGCGCGTAATCGTCAATCGCGGCCGTGACCGGCTCCAGCGTCACGGCGTAATGGCTGATGTGCTCGCGCGCCAGGCGCGCGCACCAGGGCTTCCAGAAAGCGGCGTTGCAAGCGTAACCGTGCACCAGCAGCACCGGTAGCCCGACCGGGCGGGCGGCGACGTGGAGCGCCGGCCCGGGCCGCAGCATGGACCAGGACGACACCAGCATGGTGCTGCAAAATTCCTCCAGCACCATGCGGCACACCTGGGCCGGGCGCAGCCGATAGGGGGGCGGGGTGGCGCTGCCGCCGCGCCAGCTCAGCCAAAAATTGTTCACGGTGATGGCCGCGCGCGCCAGCACCACCATGCCCAGCGCCAGCAGCAGGGCCAGGTCGGGCGGGCCGATGTGCCAGCGCCGCCACGCCACATGCCACAGCCCCAGCACGATCAGCAGCTGCACCAGCAGCAACGCTTGCAACAGGCGCGCCATCACGGCGCCGGCGGGAAATAAGCAGGTCCACATGTCTCGCTTGTCCTTTCTTTTCAGGCTGGCGCCCGCCGTGGCCGGCCCCGGTGTACGATGAAGCGCGCCCGGCGCCCGTCAGTTCCCTAACCATCACGCGACAAACCGGTCGCTCGTCCCATGCCGATGTCCCATGCCGACGTCCCATGCCGATTTACTATGCCGATGTACTATGCCGATGAACCCCGCCGATGAATAAAGACCAACTGGCCGCCACCCTCGAACAACAGCTGCGGGCGGCCCGCGCCGAACGGCAGGCGGCGGCCGAGCCGGCGCTGCGGGCCGGGCGCGACGCCTTGAAACAGTTTCAAGCCGCACGACTGGCCGCCAGCCACGCCGACCTGCTGGCCGCGCCCGACAGCGCCGCGGCGGCGCGCTTTTTCTTGCACGAACTATACGGCAACGCCGACCTGGGCCAGCGCGACGCCGATCTGGCGCGCGTGATTCCCACCATGCAGCGCCTGCTGCCGCTGCGCGCCCTGCACACCATCACCGAGGCGGTGCAACTGGACGCGCTGTCGGAACGGCTCGACCGCCTGATGGCGCAGCAACTGGCGCCCGGCTTCACCCAGGCCGCGTATCTGGATGCGTTTCGCGCGGTGACCAGCCGCGCCGAGCGCGAGCGCCAGCTCGACTTGATCGGGGCGCTGGGCGCCTCGCTATGCGAGCTCATCCATATCCCCTTCCTCAGTGCCACCCTGGGGCTGATGCGGGCACCGGCGCGCCTGGCCGGCCTGGGCCACTTGCAGCTCTTCCTGGAACACGGCTTCGGCGCCTTCAAGCGCTTGGCCCGGCCGGCCGGGTTCGTGGCCACCGTGCTCGAACGCGAGCGCGCCGTGCTGGCCGCCGTCTACGCCGGCGCCGAGCAGCCCTTCCCCCCTTCGGGCGGCCCGCTCAGGGCGCCTTGACCTTGGCCAGGATGTGGCGCGCGATGCCGCGCACGATGTTGACCTCCTCGGTTTCCAGCGTGGTGCGCGCAAACAGGCGTTTCAAGCGCGACATCAGCTTTTTCGGGTGCTCGGCGTCCAAAAACTCGATCGCGATCAAGGCTTGCTCCAGATGCCCGTACATGCCCTCGATCTGGGTCAGGCTGGCGCAGTCGCCGTGAAAGCCGACCGGGCCGGCGCCCACGGCGTCGCCCAGGGCCGCCACCCGGCACTCGTAAGCGAGCACCTGGGCCGCCTGGGCCAGGTTGAGCGAGCTGTAGTCCGGATTGGCCGGAATATTGATGAGCACATTGCATTGCTCGACGATCTCATTGGGCAGGCCGAAGCGCTCGTTGCCGAAGATGAGCGCCCCGCGCAGCTCCGCATTGGCGGCCAATTGCCCGGCCAACCCGCGCGGCGCCAGCACCGGAGGTGAAAACTCGCGCAGGCGGGCCGACACGGCGGCGGCGAAGTTGCACCCGTCGAGCGCCTCGGCGATGCTGCCGACCACGCGCGCGCCAGCCAGAACGTCCTGGGCGCCGCTGGCAAAGGCCAGCGCCTCGTCGTGCCGCAGCGCGTCCTCAAAGCGCGGACTGACCAACACCAGCTCCGAAAAACCCATGGTTTTCATGGCGCGCGCCACCGCGCCGATATTGCCCGGGCGGCTGGTCTGGACCAGGATAAATCGCAGGCGCGTAAAAAGAGACGTGTCGATTTCAGGCAGGTTCATTTAAAATAGCGCTATCGCGCGGTATCCACTTGTTAATTTCATAATCTGCAAAGCGCACCATGCGCTCCATCAGGGCCGGATTTTAACCAGTTCGGCACCGCTTTGCTCTTTAATTCATTCTTGTACTCTAACGCGCGGCGTCCGCAAGGCAAGCCGGGCGGCAGCGTTCTTTTCACGGAAGCTTTTATGCACCCAATGCTCAACACGGCGATCAAGGCGGCCCGCCGCGGCGCCGCCATCATCAACCGCGCGTCCTTCGATCTCGATCGCGTCAACGTGACCGAAAAACAACATAACGATTTCGTCACCGATGTCGACCAGGCCGCCGAACAAGCGATCATTGAAGTGTTGAGCAAGGCTTACCCCGATCACGCCATCCTGGCCGAGGAATCGGGCGCGTCGGCCAATAGCCACGACGAGAATGAATTTCAGTGGATCATCGATCCGCTCGACGGCACCACCAATTTCATGCACGGTTTTCCCCAATATTGCGTCTCGATCGCGCTGGCCCAGCGCGGCGTGGTCACGCAAGCGGTGGTGTACGACCCGGTGCGTAACGATTTGTTTACCGCCACCAAGGGCGCGGGCGCTTATCTGAACGACAAACGGATCCGGGTTACCAAGCTCGACCGCATTGCCAACGCCCTGCTCAGTACCGGCTACCAGACCAGCAGCGCGCGCGCGCTGGAAGAGTATTTGAAAATGTATCAAATCATGGCCGAACGCAGCCATGGCGTGCGCCGCCCCGGCTCGGCCGCGCTGGACCTGGCCTATGTGGCGTCGGGCCGGCTCGACGGTTTTTACGAAAAAGGCTTGAAACCGTGGGATATCGCCGCCGGCGCCTTGCTGGTGACGGAAGCGGGCGGCATCGTGGGCGAGTTCAGCGGCGAATCCGACTATTTGTACAAGGGCGACATCATCGCCGCCAGCCCCAAGATCTTCGGCCAGATGGTCGGCCTGCTGACCCCGTTCGCCTGAACCATCCTGGCCCGGCCTGCCAGGCCGGGCCAGGCCGGGCCGGGCCAAGCCAGGCCGGGCGAAGCCGGCGCTTTTAAAACTCTTCCCAGTCCTCCGTCCCCGTCACACCCGCTTTCACCTGCGGTTTGGGCTTGGCCAAGGCCGGGCGCCCCTTGCCGGGCGTGTCCGGACGCGTGGCCGGCACGCCGGCGGCGGCCATCATCGCCGCCGGCGGCCGCGCGGCGCGCGGCGCGGCCGCTTTCGGCAACGCCGGCGCGCCGGCCACATCGGGCATGCGGAACACGCTGACCACGTCGGCCAAGCCATTGGCTTGATCTTGCATGGAGGCGGCGGCGGCGGCGGCCTGCTCCACCAGCGAGGCGTTTTGCTGCGTCACTTCATCCATTTGGGCGATGGCCAGATTGACTTGCTCGATGCCGTTGCGCTGTTCCTCGCTGGCGGCGGCGATGCCAGCCACGATATCGCTCACTTGCTGCACGGCGGCGACGATGTCGTGCATGGTGGTGCCGGCTTGGTCGACCAGCTTGGTGCCCACCTCGACCTGCTCGACCGAGTCGCCGATCAGGGTCTTGATTTCCTTGGCCGCGGCCGCCGAGCGCTGGGCCAGATTGCGCACCTCGGTGGCCACCACGGCGAAGCCGCGCCCCTGTTCGCCGGCGCGGGCCGCTTCAACCGCCGCGTTCAAGGCCAGGATATTGGTTTGAAAGGCGATGCCGTCGATGACGCCGATGATATCGACGATCTTGCGCGAGGACGCGTTGATCGAGCCCATGGTGTCGACCACCCGGGCCACCACGGCGCCACCCTTGCCGGCCACTTCAGAGGCGGTCACGGCCAGGCTGCTGGCTTGGCGCGCGCTGCTCGCGTTTTGTTGCACGGTGGTGGTGAGCTCTTCCATCGATGAGGCGGTTTGTTGCAGCGAACTGGCTTGCTGCTCGGTGCGCGAGGACAGGTCCAGATTGCCCGACGCGATCTGACTGGAGGCGGTGGCGATGGTGTCGGTGCCGCTGCGCACCTGACGCACGATGTTGAGCAAGCTGACGTTCATTTCGCCCAGCGCACGCACCAATTGCCCGGCCTCGTCGCCGCTGCTCGCTTGCGCGGTGGCGGTCAAGTCGCCGCGTGCCACCTGGGTCGCCAAGCCGACCGCGCGCAGCAGCGGCGCGGTGATGTTACGCGCGGTCCAGATCGCCACCAGGATGGCCAGCACCGCCGTCACCAGGCCGCCGCCCAGCAGCACCAGCCGGGTTTGCGTCTGCAAGGCGGCCGCCGCCTTCGAGCGCTCGGCCAGCAATGCCGATTCGGCCTTGCCCAACTCGTCGAGCAGTGCGCGCATGCCATCCATGCCCTGCTTGCCCTTGCCCTGCTGTTCCAGCGCCACCACGTCCTCTATCTTTTGCTTGCCGTCGACCACCGCCTTACGCAGGCCGATCACCGGCTCGATGCCGGTGGCGATCCATTGGCGCTGCTCGCCCTCCAACTTGGCCAGGCGCTGCTGCTGGGCCGGATTGTCCGCCGTCAGGCGGCGCGCTTGCTCCAGGTGTCGGGTAAACGCCGCCTTGCCGCCGTTGAGGGGCTCAAGCGAGCCGTCGGCGCCCGTGAGCGCATAGCCGCGCTGACCGGTTTCGATATTGATCAGGCTTTCCAGCATGCCGCTGACCTCGGCCAACACCTCAAACGTATGGGTATTGATCGCGTTGGCGTCCGACAGGCGAGCGAAGTTGATGGTGGCGACGCCGACCAGCAGCCCCAGCAACACAACCACGCTGCCGAAGCCCAGATACAGGCGCTGGGCGATTTTCATATTCGTTAGCTTCATTGATACTCCCTGATGAACGAGCGGACAAAGGTTGCGGCCACCCGGGCACCCCTGTCCGGCTTGGCGAAAAGCGACCCCTCACGGCGCCACCGCGGCGCGCCGGCGCCATGGCGCCTGACAAAATACTATGCGAATTACAAGCGGGCTGATACGGTTTTTTGCGCGAAGGGGCGCGCATACAACAAAAACCGTGCGCGGCAAATGCTTGCTAATTTGAAACAACACCCGGGGACGGCGCAAGGCTGCTATACTCCTGCCGTGCGGCACATATGACCAGTCCCCTTGCCGCTGTCTTCCAACTTCAATCCGATTGCCTGCGACTGGCGCCCGACACGGCGACAGGCCGATCTTTACAATAAAGCTAACATGTCCTTTTCCACACTCGGTTTGTCCGAAGCGATTGTCCGTGCCGTCACCGAAGCCGGCTACACCGTGCCCACCCCGATCCAGACCCAGGCGATTCCAGCCGTGATGGCCGGCGGCGACTTGCTGGCTGGCGCACAGACCGGCACCGGCAAGACCGCCGGCTTCACGCTGCCGATCCTGCACCGCCTGTCGACCGACGCCAACGGCAGCGCGATCACCAGCAACACCTCGCAGCGTCCGATCCGGGCCCTGATCCTGACCCCGACCCGCGAGCTGGCGGCCCAGGTCGAGGAAAGCGTGCGCACCTACGGCAAGTACACCAAGCTGAACTCGACCGTGATCTTCGGCGGGGTCGGCATCAATCCGCAAATCAAGCAGCTCAAGCATGGGGTCGATATCCTGGTGGCCACGCCCGGCCGCCTGCTCGACCATATGGAGCAGCGCACGGTCGACTTGTCCAAGGTCGAGATCCTGATCCTGGACGAGGCCGACCGCATGCTCGACATGGGTTTCATCCGCGATATCCGCAAAGTGCTGGCGGCGCTGCCGGCCAAGCGCCAGAATCTGCTGTTTTCGGCCACCTTCTCGGAAGAGATCAAGGCCCTGGCCGATGGTTTGCTCAACAAGCCGGCCATGATCGAAGTGGCGCGCCGCAATTCGACGGTGGAAGTGATCGCCCAAAAAATTCATCCGGTCGACCGCGACAAGAAGCATCCGATGCTGTCGTACCTGATCAAATCGAACAACTGGACCCAGGTGCTGGTGTTTACCCGCACCAAGCACGGCGCCAACAAGCTGGTCGAGCAACTCGGCGCCGACGGCATCGGCGCGCTGGCCATCCACGGCAACAAGAGCCAGTCGGCGCGCACCCGCGCCCTGTCCGAGTTCAAGGATGGCACCTTGCAAGTGCTGGTGGCCACCGACATCGCCGCGCGCGGTATCGACATCGACCAGTTGCCCCATGTGGTGAACTACGACCTGCCCAACATTCCGGAAGACTATGTGCACCGGATCGGCCGCACCGGCCGCGCCGGCGCCACCGGCGAAGCGGTGTCGCTGGTGTGCGTGGACGAGCACGATATGCTCAAGGATATCGAAAAGCTCATCAAACAAACCTTGCCGCGCCAAGTGTTGCCTGGTTTTGAACCGGACCCGAATGCCCGTGCCCAGCCGGTGCAACTGCGCAGCGGCAATGGCGGCGGCGGTGGCCGCAATGCCCGTCCGGCCGGCGCCGTGGTGCGCGTGAAAGCGGCCGGCGGCGGCGCCAAACCGCGCGGCGCCGGTGGTGGTGGTGGCGGCGGACGTGCCGCCGGCGGCGGCGGCAATGCCGGCGCGCCCCGTTCGGCGGCCCAGCATCGCTCGGGCGGCCGCGGCCGCTAAGCGAGCCGGCAAGCTAGCCGGACGGCTAGCCGGCCGGCGAGCCATCCCGCACACCGTTTGATGGCTGGCGCGGCGCGTGGCCATCGATGGCGCTCTGCAAAGGCTGAGCCCGCAACCGCCCCCGACCTGGTCGCGGACGGTTTTTTTACGCCCGCAGGCCGCAAGCTGCCGGCGCGGGCAGCTGGCCGACGCACGCCATTTTGGATTAGGATAAGCCCTCGCCAGCCGCCACCGCACCGCCATGCCTAAATTTGCCGCCAACCTGACCATGTTGTTTACCGAGCTGGACTTTCTGGACCGTTTCGGCGCGGCCCGCGCGGCCGGTTTCGAGGCCGTCGAATTACTGTTCCCCTACGCCTACGATCCGGACCAGATCGGCGCGCGCCTGCGCCGCCACCAACTCCAGCTGGTGTTGCACAATTTGCCGCCGGGCGACTGGGCCGGCGGCGAGCGCGGCATCGCTTGCGATCCGCGCCGGGTCGCGCAATTCCAACAGGGGGTGGATCAGGCGCTCGAGTTCGCCACCGAACTGCACGTGCCGCGCCTCCATTGCATGGCCGGCATCAGGCCGCCCGGCGTCACGCCCGAGCGGGCGCGTCACACCTTGGTCGGCAATCTGCGCCATGCGGCCGACCGCTTGCGCGCGCACGGCATCGCGCTGTTGATCGAGCCGATCAACACACGTGACCTACCCGGCTATTTCCTCACGGGCAGCGCGCAAGCGCTCGCGCTGATCGCCGAGTGCGGGCGCGACAATATTTTCCTGCAATACGACGTCTACCACATGCAGCGCATGGAGGGTGAGCTCAGCAACACTATCCGGGCCAACCTGGCGCGCATCGGCCATATCCAAATCGCCGACACGCCCGGACGCCACGAGCCGGGCAGCGGCGAGATCAATTACGCCCATCTGTTCGCGCTACTCGACGAGCTCGGCTACCAAGGTTGGGTCGGTTGCGAATACGCGCCGCGCGCCGGCACGCTCGCCGGCTTGGGCTGGCGCGCGGCGCTGACCGGCGCGTAAGGCCCGATGATAGGCGATGGGGGACCTGATTTGGCCTATGTCAAGAGCGGCGCGGCCCGCGACCGAAAGCGCGCCGGCCCGGCCATTTACTTGCGCCGACACAATATCGCCCGGCTAAGCTGGCGCAACAATAACCTTCTCCCTTTGCCTTGCCGAGAAAGAAAACCATGAGACTGCACAAATTGATCGGCCTCATGGCGGCGCTAACGCTCATGCTGGCCCTGACCGGCTGCGCCACCCAGGCCCGCGCGCCCATGTCGGCGGTGCGCGCTTTCGCCGCCGAATCAGCCAAGCTGGGCGCGTTTGCCGAGTTGACGGCGCGCTACCGCGACACCTATCGGCGCGAACAACCGTATCTGTCGCCGGCGGCCGACCAGGCTGAGCAAGCGATCGACCTGCGCCGCCGCGCCGCCTACAGCGATTTTATCCAGATTCAGCGCGGCGTGGTGTTATATATGCAAACCTTGGGCCAACTGGCCGGCGAGGATGCATACGACTTGTCGGACCGGCTGCGCACGCTGGGTGGCGGCATCAAGGCCTGGCCGGAAAGCGGACTCGACGCGCAGCATGTGTCGGCCTTCACGGGGCTGGCCCGGCTGCTGGCGCGCATGGCCACCCGCACCTACCAACAAGAAGCGGTGGCCGATATGGTCAGCGAGGGCGACGCCGCCGTGCAAAGCCTGCTCGAGGCCATGCAGGTTTTACTGCGCACCTATGACAAGAGCAATGACAACGAACGCAAAATCGTGCTCGGCTTGTTTGAAGTGGAATTGCCGTTTGTCGACACGCCACGCGAACGTTTGCTGGCCACGCTGGCCAAAGCCCATTATCAAAGCAAAAACACGGAATACGGCTTGATCGCCCGGCGTTACAGCTTGGCCGAAAAAAACCTGAGCGCGATCGCCGAAGGCCACCGCACGCTGGCGCGCCAGATCGGCCAGTTGAACGGCGGCCAGGCGACGGCCGCGCTCGCGCAATCGGCCGCGGCGGTGCGCGATAGCCGCGCCGCGCTCGACCAGCTTGCCGAATAACCCACACCAGGAGCGAGCCATGACAAGCAGCGAACAGGGACTGGCCAACGCGCGCCAGATCGAACAACTGGCCGACCGTTTGTCGGCGGCCGCCGACGCCATGCATGCGCGCGTGCTGCAAGCCATCGCCCGGCGCGCGCCGGACGACGCGCCAGGCGCGGCGATGCACATTAACCAAGCCGAAGCGCAAGCCGTGTTCGAGCACGAAGTGCGCTTGCGCCAGCACGCCAACAGCCTGTATGCCGACGCCGCCCGTCACGCCGGCAGCGGCTTGCAATTGGCGCAGCAAACGGTGTTGCAGATCACCGATACGGCCGCCGCCCAGATCGAGCATATCGCACAGGTGAAGGATTTGCTGCTGATCGGCGCCGATTTGCTGGCCCTGGGCGGCGCGGCCGTGGCCGGCCGGCCGGGAGAAATGCTCAAGGCACTGGAACAGGTGCGCGACCACGGCAATGCGATCAAGCAAGGCAAACATCCGGGCGAGGAACCGGCCTGAGGGCAGCGTGTGCGATTCGTTTCTCCTTTTGGACTCCGATCGCGCCCCCGTCAAGTGCCGTGCAGGCGACCCGCAGCCGGTCGAACGGCGGTGCTACACTTCAGCATGCACCCAACCAAATAGGAGGCTTGTCATGCACATCAATCCTTATCTGAACTTTGGCGGCCGCTGCGCCGAGGCGTTTGCGTTCTATAAAAACCAGCTGGACGCGCAAGACTTGGCCTTGATGCCGTTTCGCGGCAGCCCGGCGGAAACCACCACGCCGGCCGAATGGCAAGACAAGATCATGCATGGCTCGCTCACCATCGGCTCGACCACCTTGATGGGCACGGACGGCATGCCCGGCCAGCCTTACCAAGGCATCACAGGCTGCTCGATCACCCTCAACGTCGACAGCGACGCCCAAGCGAGCCGCCTGTTTCAAGCCCTGGCCGAAAAAGGCACGGTTACCATGGCGCAGGAAAAAACCTTTTGGGCCAGCAGCTTCGGCATGCTGACCGACCAGTTCGGGATCGAATGGATGGTCATGCACCAGGGCCAGCAAGCGTAAAAGCGCGGCGAAATTAGAGCTAACGCAAGGCCAAAAGGCGCCTGGGCGACTAGCATCATGGGGGGCCAGACGGCGGCGGGGTTCGACATGAACGACATGAACGAGGCGGAATTGGCGCAATTGCGCGCGGCACTGCTTGAGCGGGCGGCGGCGCTGTCGGCGCACCTGGCGGCAGAAGCGGACGCTGCCGGGCCGGGCGCGTCTGCCGCCAATGACGTCGAAGCCTCGCCGGCCGACAACGCCAGCGCCCGCACCCTTAATCAGTTGGTGTACGAGGCGACCGAGCACCAGGCGGCCCAACTACGCGCCGTCAAGCAAGCCCTGGCCCGGTTCGACAACGATCATTACGGCATCTGCGAGCAATGTGGCGAGCCGATCGGTTTGTCGCGTTTGCGCGCCCGCCCGGAAGCGCGATACTGCATCGCCTGCCAAACCAAGATGGAAAAAACCCGCAGGTAAGCGTATGGCGCTCCCTGCGGGTATGCGGACGCTGGCGCCCTTTCTGCTCACGCCGGCGCGCCTCTGGGGGCGCGCGCGGCGCTGTGACGGCTCCGCTGTCACAAGGCACAACAATAACCCGAGCGACCGCCTCTCCGGGCGGTCTGCGTCGTTCCCCGCTCTCCTCCACTTGCATGACCGTCTTGCGCGTTGCGGCAGCCATCGGGCCAGCAGCGCCGCGTCGACCGCGGCGCCTTGCCGCCCCTGTCAACTCATGTGCTGGCCGCCATTGATGGCGATATTAGCGCCCGTCACAAATGCCGCCTCATCCGAAGCGAGGTAAACGATCAGGGCCGCCACCTCGTCCGGCTCGCCCAAGCGGCCAACGGGAATGTGCGGCAGTATCTTGGTCTGCATCACTTCCTCGGGCACCTTGCTCACCATGGGGGTGCGTAAATAGCCGGGCGACACCGTATTGACGGTCACGCCATGGCGCGCCACTTCCAGCGCCAGCGCCTTGGTGAAACCATGCAGCCCCGCCTTGGCGGCGGCGTAATTGGCTTGGCCGAAAGCGCCCTTCTGGGCATTCACGGACGAGATATTAATGATACGGCCCCATTTTTGGGCCAGCATCGGCTCCAGCACTTGCTTGCTCATGTTGAAAACGCTGTCCAGATTGGTGCGCAGCACGGCATGCCAACTTTCCGCGGTCATATTGCGCATGCTGTGATCACGGGTGATGCCGGCGTTATTGACCAGCACGTCGATGCGCCCCATTTCGGCCAGCATTTTTTCCATCATCCATTCGCATTCGGCAAAGTCGGCCACGTCCAGCCGGTAAGCGCCGAAACGGAAGCCCTCATCCTTTTGCGTCTCGATCCAGTCCTGGGCATGATCGTTGCTCGGCGAAAAGGTGGTGGCCACACGAAATCCAGCCGTCGCCAGGCGACGGCACAGCGCCGTGCCCACACCACCCATGCCACCCGTTACCAGCGCCACTTTTTGATGCTCCATAGTCTCCTCACTGTCTAATTGTTGTCATTGCATCCAGATTTTTCAGTCTATGAGTTGGCTTGGCGGGCGGGGTTGATATGGATCAACTCACACGAATTCTTATCATGTATACATGTTTTTAGTGTGCGGTGCGCGGCGCACGCGCCCAGCGCCTTATAATCGGTGCAACGGCACAGGGAGAAGGCGATGGCGTATAAATCGATACTGGTCCATCTCGACGAAGATCCGCGCTGCGCCGCGCGGGTGCGCACGGCGGCGGTATTGGCCGACGCGCACGGCGGCCACCTGACCGGCGTCGCCATGACGGGCGTGTCGCGTTTTTTGTACCAAGACGCGTTAATGGAGCCGGACGATCCCAATCTGGCCTTGCACCTGGGATTTCTGCGCGAGCGTGCCAGCCTAGCCTTGAGCGCTTTCGATCAGCAGGTGGCGGCGCTGCGCCTGCGCTCTTATGAACGACGGGTGGTCGACGACGAGGCCGGCGGAGGTATCAGCCAGCTCGCGCGGTACGCCGATTTGGTGGTGATAGGCCAGATCGATCCGGAACGGCCCTCGCGCTCGGTAATGAGCGACTTTCCCGCTTATGTGGTATTGCATTCGGGCCGTCCGGTGTGGATCGTGCCGTATGCAATAACATCGGCTCCCTCCACCAGCGCCGCCACTTCCAGCACGGAGCCGGTCGGCGCGCGCCCGCCGGACAATATTCTTATCGCCTGGAACGGCAGCAAGGAAGCGAGCCGTGCCATCAGTGCCGCGCTGCCGCTATTGCAGCAGGCGCGGCAGGTCCGGATCGCCATCATTGACGCCGAGCAAAACGGCCACACGCATGGCGAGCAGCCGGGCGCGCCCTTGACGGCCTACCTGGCACGACACGGCGTGCGCGCCGAGGCGGTGCTGCGCCAGAGCGGCCGGCATAGCGCGTTTCGGCGCAGCGGCCACAGCGGTGAAGCACTGCTGGCGCTGGCGCACGATCTACAGGCCGATCTGCTGGTGATGGGCGCTTATGGCCACTCGCGCGTGCGCGAAACCATCATGGGCGGGGCCACCCGCACCATTTTGGAAAGCATGACGCTGCCGGTATTGATGATGCATTAAAGCGTGGCGGCGGGTGCAACTGTTTGCCGCCTCGGTTAGACGGCGAGATGATTTGTTGGGCAATAAGGAAATTTTTTATTCGTGCTCGACCTAACAAGATCAAAACAGGCTTCTTTGGTGCGGCCGACGCCGCGACGGCCCGATCGGCCGGCAGCGTGATCGCTGGCCGATCGTGAGCGCCGCGCGGCCCGCCGAGGCGACCGGCGTTCACGCCACCAGGCGGGGCACCGACAGCGGATCGAAATCGGTCCAGTCGCCTGCACGGATGGTGCCCTCGGCCTGTTCGATATGGTCGGCGCCCAAGCGCTGCAACACGGCCAGCGCGCGCTGCTCGTCGGCCTCGTCATTGAACGCCACGGCCACCAGCATGCCACACTTGCGCGGTTCGATACGGTTTTCGCCACCGGCCTCGCCTTCGCCGGCATCTTTCATCTTGTTAAAACTATATAGCGAGCCGACATGGGCCCCCACCAGCGCCCCCACCACCGGCCCCACCGGCCCCGTCACCACGGCGGTGGCGGCGCCAACCAGCGCCCCCACCGTGCCGCCGGTCGCGGCGCCTTTGAGCAGCGCGTCAGGGGTTTCCTTGGCGCCAGGCGACTTGTCGCGGTCGCCGCCCAATTCGTACAGGTCGTGCTGGCCAGGCTGATTGACAAAAAACGCGCTGATCTGATCGTCCGGAAAGCCCGCTTGCACCAGGGCGGCACGCGCGGCGTCGATTTGATCTTGCAACTGAAAATGGCCGGCAAGTATGCGTGACATATATTTCTCCTCAATATTGTTATAGATACGGTCGGGGCGGGCGGTCGCGCCGGTACGGCCGAGCTGGCCAACCCGGCGCCCACCGCGTCATCCCTTGATGTTCGCAGCATGCGCCCGATTGGCCCATCCTTCCGTACGCTGACGCACCATACGCGGCGCCGGTGGGCGTCGCACCGCAACGACAAATCGACTGCCCACCGCGGAAAGTTCAATGTTTCGCCGTATAATTAATTTGCACGATTGCAGTACGGTACGAGACCCTTTAGCCGACACGGGATAGCACGATGGATGGGAAAGTAGTGCAATCTGATGAGTGCGCCGCATCGCCGCCGCCCGCCCTGCCCGCCGCGCCAGGCATCGGTGGGCCTTGGCTGCAAGCGTCATTCGACCAGGCACCCGTGGGCATCGTGCATCTGGACATGCATGGCTTTTTCCTGCGCGCCAATACCCGCATGTGCGCCTTGCTTGACTTTAGCGCGGCCGAACTGGCCGGCAAACATTTCACCCGACGCATGGTGTCGGACGACTCGCCGCCGTTACAGGCCGAGATCGCCCAGTTCTTGACCGACCCCGGCCGGACCGGCAAACATGAGGTGCGCCTGCTGCGCCGCGGCGGCGAACTCAATCCGGTGCAAATCACCACTTTTTGCGTGGTCGACAACCAGGGCCAACCGGTCCATCTGGGCTGGTGGGTCACCGACCTCACCCAGCGCAAGCAATTGAAGGACATGCTGCAATTGTCAAACCGGGTGCTGGCGGCGTGCTCGAACGGGGTGCTGATCACCGACGCCAGCCAGCCGTCCTACCCCATCATGTATGCCAACCCCGCGTTTTGCGCCATGACCGGTTACGATTTGATCGATGTCATGGGTCGAAATTGTCGTTTCCTACAGAACGACGACCGCGACCAACCGGCCGTGCGCGCGCTGCGGGCCGCGGTGGATGGGCGCCAAAACGTGCACGTTATGCTGCGCAACTATCGCAAGGACGGCAGCCTGTTCTGGAACGATTTATTTGTCTCGGCCGTGCCCGACGAACACGGCCGGATCAGCCATTACATTGGCATCTTGAACGACGTCACCGCTTTCAAGCAAAACGAAGACAAGCTGGCGTTCCAGGCCGGCCACGACGAATTGACGCTGCTGCCGAACCGCCATCTGTTTGGCGACCGTCTGCGCCAAGCGATCTTGCAATCGACCCGCCAGGGCGACATGGTGGCGCTGCTCTGCCTGGGCATCGACAATTTTCATACTATCAATGAAAACCTGGGCCACGCCGCCGGCGACCGTTTGCTCAAGGATATCGCGGCGCGCCTGCTGGGCTGCGTGCGCGGCAACGACACGGTGTCTCGCCACGGCGGCAATGAATTCGTCTTGATTCTGGGCCAGATCCGGCACCCGGCCGACGTCACCGCCCTGTGCGAAGCCATGCTCCATCGTCTGGCCGAGCCCTTCCTGTGCGATGGCCAACCCCTGCACGCCAGTTACAGCGTCGGCATCGCCTTGGCGCCGCAAGATGGCGAGGATGGCGCCACCCTGCTCGATTATGCCGACATGGCGCTGGCGCGTGCGCGCGAACAGGGCCAGGGAAAATACCAGTTCTTTTCCACCGAGATGAACCAGCGCACCCTGGAGCGGCTCGGGATGGAAACAGCGTTGCGCCTGGCCATCGCCAACGACCAGCTGCAAGTGATGTACCAACCCATGGTCGACTTGCAAAGCGGCTTGATCGACGCCTTCGAGGCGCTGGTGCGCTGGCAGCATCCGACCCTGGGCCTGCTGTCGGCGGGTCATTTCATCGCCGTGGCCGAAGAGGCCGGCTTGACGGCCACCATTGGCGACTGGGTGCTGGAGCGCGCCTGCCACGATTTGCGCGATTGGCGGCGCGCCGGCCACGCCAGTGCGCGACTGGCGATCAACATATCTCCGAAACAATTTCGCGAGCGGGGCCTGGGCGCCAAGGTGGCCACCTTGCTCAAGCAAAGCGAGCTGGGGCCGGGCGCCCTGTGCCTGGAAATCACCGAGGCGGCCCTACAGCAAGACGCCGGCGCCGGCGCGCAAACCCTGGCCCAACTTCAGGCCCTGGGCGTGGGGCTGGCGCTCGATGACTTTGGCACCGGTTATTCCGCCTTGAGCAATCTAAAACGTTTTCCTTTCGATCAGGTCAAGATCGACGGCAGTTTCATCCGCGAAGTGGTGACCGACTTGGGCGACGCCGCCCTGGCCAAAACCATCATCTCGATGGCCCACCATTTGGGCTTGCGGGTGGTGGCCGAGGGGGTCGAGACGGAGGCCCAGTGCGATTTCTTGCGCCGCAATATGTGCGATTTGATTCAGGGCTATTTCTTCGCGCCGCCCATGCACGCCGACGAAGCCGGCGCGCTGATGCAAGCCAAACGCAGCTTGCCCGAACATTTGCTGCGTCTGCCGAAACAGCAACGCACCCTGCTGCTGGTCGACGACGAGCAAAACATCGTGTCGGCCGTGAAACGCTTGCTGCGGCGCGAGGATTACCACATCCTGACCGCCAACAGCGGCCAAGAGGGGCTCGACCTGCTGACCCGGCACAAGGTGGACGTGATCGTGTCGGACCAGCGCATGCCCGGCATGATCGGGGCCGACTTCTTGCGCAAGGCCAAACAATTGTATCCGGACACCATACGCATCATGCTGTCCGGCTACACCGAGCTGCAATCGGTGACCGACGCCGTCAACGAAGGGGCGATCTATAAATTTTTGACCAAGCCCTGGGAAGACGAACTGCTGCGCGGCCACATCGCCGACGCTTTCCGGCTCAAGGAAATTTCGGACGACAATACGCGCCTGAACTTGGAATTGCGTACCGCCAATCACGACCTGGCCTCGGCCAACCGCAAGATGGAAGCGTTGCTATTGCAGCAGGAAAAGCGCATCAGCAGCGATGAAATCAGCCTGAACATCGCGCGCGAATTGCTGCAATTTATGCCCTTGCCGGTCATTGGCATGGATGACGACGGCATGATCGCCTTCATCAACGCGGCCGCCGAATCGCTGTTTCGACGCAGCGGCGCCCTGCTGGGCAACGAGGCCAACATCGTGCTGCCCGAACTGTTTCCCGCCAGCGCGATCGCCGGCCCAGCCATGGGGCCGCTCGGCGGCGCGCCGGCCCCGGGCCACTTGGCCGACATCGAAGGCAACCGCTACGCCGTGCGGGTCTATCCCATGGGCGCCAACTCCGCTTCGCGCGGCAGCCTGATCACTTTAAGCCGACACGAGGATACCGCATGAGCGCACTGGGCGAACCGATCGACATTGACGACGCGCGCGCCGGCATGATTTTGGCGTGCGACTTGAGCGACGCCCATGGCACCGTGCTGCTGCCGGGCGGCGCCAGCTTGACCGACGCCACCTTGAGCTCGCTGCGCCGGCGCGGCATCGCCAGCGTGAGCGTGCTGATGGCGGCCGCGCCGCCCGACAGCGCGGCTCTGGCGGCCGAGCGCGCGCGCTGCCGGCTGCGCCTGGACCGGCTGTTCCGCCACAGCGGCACCGAGCAGGCCGGCCCCGCCCTGCTGCAATTACTGCTCGATTACCGTCAACACGGAACACCATGAGCGCACCCATCGTCATTGAAGATGTCATCAAACGCATCCACGACTTGCCGTCGCTGTCGGCGGTGGTGGTCGAACTGCTCTCGAGCATGGAACAGGAAGATATCGACGTCCACCTGCTGGCCGACAAGATCACGCGCGACCAAGCCCTTACCGCCAAGACCTTACGCCTGGCCAATTCCTCTTTCTATGGCATGCAGTCGAAAGTGACCACCATCCAGCAGGCGATTTCGGTGCTCGGTTTCCACAGCATCCGCACCCTGGTGACGGCTTGCTCGATCGCCGGCAGCATCGCGCCCGGTCCTGGCACGCGGTTCGACTTTCCCGGCTTTTGGCGCCACTCGGTGGCCACCGCGGTGGCCGCCAAGGCGCTGGCCACCCGCCTGGGCCAAAGCGCCGAGACCGCCTTTACGGCCGGCTTGCTGCACGACTTGGGCACCTTGGTGCTGGCCACCCGCTTCCCGTCGCAATACGAGCAGGCGCTCGCTTACCGCGCGGCGCACGATTACGACGTGGTCCAGGCCGAACAAGCCATATTCGGCCTGGACCACGCGGCCGTGGGCAGCGCGTTGGCCGCCTACTGGAAGTTCCCGGCCGCGATGCAAGCGGCGGTGGCCCAGCATCACACGCCGCCGGCGAGCCGCTCGCTACCGCTGACCATCCACCTGGCCAACACGGTGGCCCACGCGCTCGACCTGTCGGGCCAGGAAGACGATCTGGTGCCACCACTGTCGCTGCAACTGTGGCAAAGCGCGGGCTTGAGCGACACGGTGTGGTTCGAGATTTTCCGCGAAACGGAAGCGGGTTTTCACGACATGAGCCAGATTCTGATGGGTTAGGGACAAGCACCTAAATAGGACCGGCGGCAGGGACCAGCAACAAATGCGAAGGGAAAAGGCACTGGCATGGCGGGCAACCACATTTTCGACAAGCATCCGGCCGACCCGGCCGCCGGTGTGATCGCCGTATCGGAGTTTTTCGACGGCCATCCGGTGCCCACTTTCGTGATCGACAACGCGCGCGTGGTCACGCACTGGAACAAGGCCTGCGAGCGATTGCTGGGCTGGGCGGCGCAAGACATGGTGGGCACGCGCAATCACTGGAAGCCGTTCTTCCCGCGCCAGCGTCCGCTGCTGGCCGACTTGATCGTGCTGTGCGATATCGCGCGCGGCTGGGACGATTTGTACGCGGGCCGGATGGGCAAGTCCAGCGTGATTCCAGGCGCCTACGAAGTGGAAGATTTTTACCCCAATATCGGCGCCGGCGGCCACTGGCTGCATGTGACGGCGGCCCCGCTGCGCGACGGCGACGGCCGCATCGTGGGCGCCATCGAAACGCTGCGCGACGTGACCGAGCGGCGGGTGGCGGAAAACGCGCTGCGCAAGGCGCATGACAATTTGGAACATCTGGTCGACAGGCGCACCGCCCAGCTGGCCGAAGTCAATGCCCAGCTGGAACAAGATATCGCGCGGCGCCAACTGGCCGAAGACGAACTACGCGGCAGCAATATCGAATTGACCGATTTGAACGAAAAACTGTCGATGGCCCAGCAACAGTTGCTGCAATCGGAAAAGCTGGCCTCGATCGGTCAGCTGGCCGCCGGCGTGGCCCATGAAATCAACAATCCGATCGGTTATGTGTTTTCCAACGTCAGCACCTTGCAGGGCTACTTGGACAATCTGTTCCAGATGTTGCAAGCCTATCAGGATGCGGAAAGCGCGATCGGCGCGCCCGAGGTGGCGGCCAAGCTGCGTGCCATGCGCGGCGCGCTCGAACTCGATTACTTGCGCAACGACATTCCAGTGCTCATGCATGAATCGCGTGAAGGCATCGCCCGGGTGCGCCACATCGTGCAGGACTTAAAGGATTTTTCGCGCATCGAAGCCAATCAGGAATGGGTCTGGGCCAATGTGCATCAAGGCATCGATTCAACCCTCAATATCGTGAGCAATGAAGTCAAATACAAGGCCGATGTCGTCAAACAATACGGCGACTTGCCCGAGATCGAATGCCTGCCCTCGCAATTGAATCAGGTCATCATGAATTTGGTGGTCAACGCGGCCCATGCCATGGACGAGCGGCGCGGCACCATCACCTTGCGCACCGGCGTACAACAGCCGGACGGGCCGGCTAGCGACACGCCGGCGTGCATCTGGCTCGAAGTGAGCGACAACGGCTCGGGCATCGCGCCCGAGGTGGTATCGCGCATTTTCGACCCCTTCTTCACCACCAAGCCGATCGGCAAGGGAACCGGTTTAGGGCTGTCCCTCGCTTACGGCATCGTGCAAAAGCACCAGGGACAAATCACGGTCGATAGCGCGCCCGGACGCGGCACCACATTTCGCATCACATTGCCGGTCCGCCAGACCGCTCAGGAAGGCCCCAGCCCATGACAGACGCCCTGCCCGACGCAGTCGACACGGACGCGCCGCAGGCCACTCCGCTCACCATCTTGTTCGTCGACGACGAACCGAACATCCTGTCGTCGCTGCGACGCCTGTTTCGTCCGCGTGGCTACCGGGTGCTCATCGCCGAGGGCGGCGCGGCCGGCCTGGCCCTGCTGGAAACGGAAAGCGTGGACCTGGTCATTTCCGATATGCGCATGCCGGAAATGGATGGCGCCCAATTTTTGGCCCAGGTGCGCCAGCGCTGGCCGGATGTGATCCGGCTGCTGCTGACCGGCTATTCGGATATCCAGTCGATCCTGGACGCCATCAATTGCGGCGAAATTTACCGCTATATCACCAAGCCCTGGGATGACAATGACATCGTGCTGGTGGTCAAGCACGCACTCGAGCGGCGCTCCCTGGAACAAGACAAGCGCCGCCTCGAAGCGCTGACCCAACGGCAAAACGAGGAACTCAAACAGCTCAATGTCAGCCTGGAGGCCAAAGTCGAAGCGCGCACGCGCCAGCTCAAGCAAATGCACGATGAAGTGGTGACGGCCAACGACAAGCTCAAAAGCAACTTCGTGACCATCATCAAAGTCTTCTCCAGCATGATTGAAATGCGCGGAGGCAACCTGGCCGGCCATTCGCGTCGGGTGGCCGATTTGGCGCGCAAGATCGCCGTCAAGATGGGCCTGGACGGCAAGGAAACGCACGAGCTGTTCGTGGCCGCCTTGCTGCTCGACATAGGCAAGATCGGCTTGAGCGACACCTTGCTCGACATGCCGCTCACCACCATGACGGGCGAGCACCTGGGCCTGTTTCGCAAGCATCCGGTGCGCGCCGAACAGCTGCTGATGGCGCTGGAAGACTTGCGCGGCGCGGCCGTTATCTTGCGCTCGCAAATGGAGCGTTTCGACGGCAACGGTTTTCCCGACGGTTTGGTCGGGCTGGCCATCCCGCTGGGGGCGCGCATTCTGGCGCTCGCCTCCGATTACGACAACTTGCAAATCGGCGCCATGGTGCAGCGCCAGCTGCGCGCCGATGAAGCCAAGCCCTTGATTTACGACAGCGCAGGCAAGCGCTACGATCCCATGGTGGTGGCGGCGTTTCGCAGCATCATCGATGGCGACGCGCCGGACGAGGGTGGCGGCGACGTCGCCGTGCTAACGGGCGAGCTGGTGCCGGGCATGGTGCTCGCGCGCGACTTGGTCAGCCGCGACGGCTTGATGTTGCTCGCTTGCGACCATGTGCTCGATGCGCGCCTGATTCAGCAGGTACAAGAATTCGAGGCCAAGAGCGGTGGCCGGCTCACTATCCGGGTGCTGCTGCCGAAAGACACGTAAACGGCGGCGTCACGACCCTGGCGTCGCGCCCCCGGCGTCACGACCCCGGCGTCGCGCCCGGCGGATTGAGCGGCAGACGGATGGTGAAGCGGGTACCGCTGCCCACTTCGGAGGCCACCTCGATCTTGCCGCCATGCTTGTTGATGATGCCGTAAGACAGCGACAAGCCCAGGCCGGTGCCGCTGCCGACCGGCTTGGTGGTAAAAAACGGTTCGAAAATACGGTTCAGATGTTCGGGCGCGATGCCGGAGCCATTGTCGCCGATTTCAATCCAGACCCAGTCCTCGGCCACCCCGGTGCGGATGGTGATCACGCCGCGCTCGCGGATGGCGTGGCCGGCATTGACCAGCAGATTCATGAACACCTGGTTGAGCTGGGACGCCAGGCATTTGACGGGCGGTAGGGCACCGTAATGCTTTTCCACCGTGGCCTTGTACTTGATTTCATTGCTCACGATATTGAGCGTGCTGTCGATGCCATGATGCAGGTCGGCGATTTGCCATTCGGTCTCGCCCACATGGGAAAAATCCTTGAGCGACTGAACGATTTCCTTGACCCGTTTTAAACCTTCCATCGATTCGCGCACCAGATCGGTCACATCATCCTTCAAGAACGACAGATCGGCCTGCTCCCGGATCTTGGCCACCCGGGCCGTGCTCTGTGGGGTGGCCGGCAAGGCGCCGATCACTTGCTCGTAGCCGCCGATGACACCGAACAGTGTCTCCACATAATTTTGCAGCGACCCCATATTGGAATTGACGAAGCCGACCGGATTGTTGATTTCATGGGCGATGCCGGCCGCCAATTGGCCGATCGACGCCATTTTTTCCGACTGGAGCAATTGGTCGTGCGCTTCCTGCAATTTACCGATCAATTGCAACTGCTCGAGGCCCTTCGCTTGCAGCGTTTCTTCCATGCGCTTGCGCGAGGTGATGTCGGTGAGCGAGCCGATCACCTCCAGCGGCGCGCCGTGCTCGTCGCGCATCAGGCGCAAGCTGTCGTGCATCCACAGATAACTACCATCGCTGATGCGGAAACGGTATTCATAGGCGCGCTGCCCTTCGACAAACACCAGGGCCAGACTGGAAAAGATGCTGGGGGCGTCATCGGGGTGGATATGGTCAAACCAAAAATTGGGATCGGCCACCATATCCTCGGGCCGGTAACCGAGCAGATTGTAGGCGTTGTTGCTGACAAAGGTCATCTTGAAGTCGCCGCTGGGAACGGTGCAATAGATGATGGCCGGGGTATTGTCGACCAGGTATTGCAAGCGCACCAGGGGCGAGGCCGCCTCGCGCGGGGCCGGCGCCGCGGCCGGGGCGGCCTCATCGGATGAAAAGAATTCGAATTCTTCGAATTGCATAACCATATCCTCACTGGTGCGCCATGCGGGCCGTGCGGAACGATCTCATCCGACGGCCTGGAGAGGGCCGCCCCGCTGGAAACAATTATGCCTTATTTCAATATTATTACGCAGAAGTTTCACCGCTGTGTTGCGAAGGTGTGCGGTCCAAAGCGGACGGCGCCGCATGCGGCATCAATCCGTCTGCGCTGTCGGGCGGCGGGAACCAGGCACGCGCGGCCGGGCGCGCGATGGCGCCAGGCATGGAATCGGATGAAGGGTCCCGATCCGGGTCCGATGCGGGCTCGGGCTCCGGTACCGGCAGCCAGGCGCGCGGATCGACCCGGTAAAATTGCTCAAGCTCGGCATATAAGGCGCCGTGCCGCGCCGCCATCAGGTGAGGCTTTTCAAAAAAAGTTTCGGTGGCCACGGCGAAAAACTCGGCCGGATTGGTGGCGCCGTAATGGTCAAGCACACTATGCTGAAGATACAGGGCGTCGCGGCGCAAATTGGCGAAGTCGCGCGAGAGCACCTCGGCCCACCTGCGGTAGCGCGACACGCTGCCCAACAACGGGGCGCCGTTGGGCGCGCCCGATTCACTGTCGAGCTGATGGGCGAATTCATGCAACACCACGTTGTGGCCGTCGTTCCAGTCCGAAGCGCCGCGCCGCACATGATCCCACGCCAGGATCACACGGCCGTCGCCCCAGGACTCGCCCAGCATGCCGCTGCGCCCGGGCGTGATCACGCCGCCCGGACCGAGCTCGTCTCGCGTCACCACAAATTCGGTCGGATACAGTAACACCGTATGCAAGTCGGGAAACACCGCGCCGCGCCGGTTCAGCAAAAGCAAACAGGCCTGGGCGGCGATGGTGACGCGCATCGTGTCATCGACTTGCAAACCATCGCAACCAACAAATTTTTTTAGAAATAGAAATTGCTGTACCAGCCGCCCGAGCTGGGCCTGCGTCTCGGGGGCCATACCCGGATACTGCGCCACATTGCGGTCGAGCACAGCGAGCATCGCGGGCGACAAGGGCCGCGCCAAAGCGCGCCGCACGCGCCAGCGCGGCAGCAGCAGTGGCAAGGCAATGATCAGCGCCGTCGCGACAATCCAGATCAACCCGTTCATGTATCCCGCCCTCTCTGCGCGGCCGCGCGACCTGGTGTGGTGGTGCCGACTAGTTGGTGTGGGCTAAGTGGGCGTCCAGCGCATCGGCATTGCCGATCAGTTTGCCGCCAATGAACACCTGGGGCCAGGTGCTCTGTCCGGCCACGGCGCGCAGGGCCTTGCTGTTGACTTGCTGGCTCATGGTGATTTCCGTGTAATCATAACCATGTCGCGCCAGCGCCGCCTTGGCCCGCGCGCAATGCGGGCAGCCGGGCTTGGCGAATATGAGAGCCGATTCGGGGGCGCTTGCCGCTGGATTAATGTGGCGCAGCATGGTGTCGGCGTCGGATACCTCGAAGGGGTCGCCCTCGCGCTCGGGCTCGATAAACATTTTGTCGATCACCCCGTCACGCACCAGCATGGAGTAACGCCAGGAACGCATACCGAAACCAATCGCGCGTTTATCGACCAGCAAGCCCATGCCCGCCGCGAAGTCGCCATTGCCGTCCGGGATAAAGCGGATCTGCTCGGCTTCCTGACCCTTTTGCCATTCGTCGAGCACGAAGGCGTCGTTGACGGCCATGCAGACCACCTCGTCAATACCGTTAGCGCGAAAGGTGGCGGCCAGCTCGTTATAGCGCGGTAAATGCGTGGAGGAACAGGTGGGGGTGAAGGCGCCTGGCAAAGCGAACACCACCACGGTCTTGCCGCGGAAGATATCGTCGCTGCTGACATCGGCCCATTGCCCGTCCAGCCTGGCTTTGAACACCACTTGCGGCACGGTCTGACCTTCGAGGGAGGGGGCGCTTGGTAACATGGAAAATCCTTTTTTATGCATGGTCTAATGTGACTGCGGTAAGAGCGCAGCGCCACACTGGGCTGAACAAGCCGGGTCGACTGGCAGGCTTGCCGCTACAACACCCAGATGGGGACTATCGACCCCGTTTCAACCGCGGTGCACACGCGCTCGGAACGGCGAAAGGCCGGGCAAGCCCGGCCTTCATCGTCACGCAGGCGCGCCAAGGACGCGCCGCTTTTATGCTCACTACTTGCTCACTACTTGCTCACTACTTGCGCATCACTCGCTTTTTTGCTGCGATGGCGCCGAGCCGAACAAAGCGGCAACCAGGGGATCGCGCATCACGGGGCCACGATTAACGCGAATGGCATAATGCGTATCGTCCGCCAAGATATGAAAGTGGCGACCGCTGCCGGCCATGCTTTGCTCGCGCAAGCCGGGGCGGTCTTTGCGCGGCGCGGCGCCTTCCCGCTTGGGTTGGACAATGGCGGCCAGGAATGCACGCACGCGCTCGGGATCGGGCGACAGTTGATAAACAGCCTTGCCCAGATAAGTGGCGGTGCCTTCGATATAACGGGCCAGTTCGATCACCCCCGCTTCACGCAAATCACGGATGTATTTGCGCGCGCCGGAAGGCGAAAACTTGAGGAACCAGGCGATCTCATCGGCCAGCATTTCATGCACCGACAATTCGCCTATCAGTTTTTGCATGTTTTCGATGCGGCGCAAAGTAGCCGAGGTGGACCGCACCCTTTCGATGGGCGCCATCGAAATCGGATGTTTGCGCTCAGGGGGGATGGGAGCGGCGCGCTCGACCATTGCCAGCGAAGCGGCCTTGTCGGCTCCACGGTGTTCTTGGTGCGCTGCGTTCAAATCGCCCGTCGCCGGGGCGTGAGATTGTCTCATTGCGTGCATTTGAATACTCCTAATAACGATAGCCGATAGTCAGACTGGGTTCAATTCAATAATTTGGAGCGCCTGTTTTTTACATTGCCTCCACATCTGACGCCAGCATGCCCGTCGAGGGCCTGACTGGTCTGTGCGCCAACGTACACAAATGAACATTGGCGGCTGGCACGGCGCGAAGAGGAAAGCATGCCATGGAAGAAATAGCCCTTATGTGCGTTCGCGAACAGAAAAGCGGGGCAAGTCTGCCTATGCTGGGCCCAGATCGCACGGAGGCACATTCGTTCGTTGCGAGTCTCAGTCCGCATCGCTGCAACCATATTGTGCGCAGCCTCTCTATAAAGGAACGACTATGAAATACCCATTGATCCTGGCAGCAGCCGCCATCCTCAGCCTGAGCGCTTGCGAAAAAACCGTTAACAACCCCGCCCCCGTGGTCGCCACGCCGGAAGCCACACCAGCCCCGGCCGCCGTGCCTGTACCGGGCCCGGCAGGTCCTGCTGGCGCCGCCGGCACGGACGGCGCCGCTGGTGCCGCGGGCGCCCCTGGTGCCGCGGGCGCCCCTGGTGCCGATGCCGCTCCCGCCCCAATGCCAGCGCCAGAAGCGCCAAAAACCGATGCTGGCGCCACACCGCCGCCGGCCACTGAAACCAAGTAACACCAGCCTCTCCGTGGCGCCCTTCGGCGCCCGCCAGATCGCGTCGCACCGGCCCGAGGGACACGGTGAGACGCGATTTTCATTTCTTGGACCGCCTAGCGCACGCTTAGTTCAGTCGAGCCGCCGCCCACCATCAAAATAAATTTGCCGCTAGCAATGACAATGCAATAAAAATAAGTGCATTGTCAATAATATATTTTTCGATGCGAGGCCAAGTCGCGCGCCCACTCACCCCGCCACTGAAGCGTTACTGCTGTACGCGAGCGCGCCCCCGCCGTGGAGCCGGGGTGGCGCCTGACCGCCGAGGTGGAGCAATGGGCCACGCCGCCCACCTCACTTAGCGCCATAAAAAGATGCAAAAATACAACAAGCATGTGATTTTTCATCAACGTTTTTGATTCACGTCAATGCTCTGTGCGCGAGCGCACGGATTGCTCGAGCCCGCTTGACTATGCTTGGTTCCAACAGCAGAGATAACTCGGCAATAGCTGTTTGCCGCCGCCAACACGCTGTACCAAAAAATAACCTTTTCCCCATTTGGAGTTACTTGTGACACAACTTAGTAAAATCGCCGTTGCCGCCGCCATCCTGTGTTCGACCCTCGCGGCGCGAGCCCAAGAGATCAATCCTTCCTGGTACATTCAGCCGAGCCTGAACGCCATGAAGCCGGATTCGGATTTCATCGTGGACAAAACCGGTTACGGCGCCGGTCTGCGTTTCGGTAAACCGCTGAGCGAGAGCTGGGATGTGCAATTAGGCACCACCTATGCGCGTTCGCGCGACAACGGCCAGCGTTATCAGCAAAACACGCTGGGCGTCGACGCGCTGTACATGTTCTCCCGTAAGACTTTCCGTCCATTCGTGCTGTTCGGCGCGGGCGCCCAGCGCGACAAACTCGACACGCGCGCCTTCGGCGAGCAAACCAAGAATTCCCCCTACGCCAGCCTGGGCCTGGGGTTTCAGTCGCAGATCAACGACCGCTGGTCGATGCAAGCGGACGTGCGCAATGTGCATGGCTTCCTGCGCGGCGACACTTTCCCTGAAAGCAAAAACAACAATTACTATGTAACGGTAGGCTTTAACTATGCCTTCAACAGCCCGGTGGTGGCGGCCGCTCCCGTGCCGGCTCCCGCCCCTGTGGCCGAAGTGGCGCCAGCGCCGGCACCGGTGGCCGTGCCCGCGCCGCCGGCGCCTGCCCGCTTCGAGAAAGTGACCTTGTCGGCCACCGAATTGTTCGCCTTCGACAGCGCCCAATTGAAGGCGCCCCAGCCTAAACTGGACGAGATCGCCACCGCCCTGGGTGGCAGCACCGACGTCAACAACGTTGTCATCACCGGCCACGCCGACCGTCTCGGCTCGGCCAAGTACAACCAGAAATTATCCGAGCAGCGCGCCAATGCCGTCAAAGCTTACCTGGTTGGCAAAGGTATCGACGCCGGCCGTTTGAACGCCGTGGGCAAGGGTGAGGCCAATCCGGTGGCCGTTTGCAGCAACAAGAAACGGGCCGACCTGATCCAGTGCCTGGAGCCGAACCGCCGCGTGGAGATCGAACAGATCACGATCGAACGTCGCGTGCAGTAAATGTGCAGCGCGCCTGCGGGCGCGCCGCATGCTGGGCGGCCCGGTCGGCTGGCCCGGCACAGTGAAGAAAAGGGGCACTCGCCCCTTTTTTCTATGGCTCCCTGACATGACAACATCGCCCGCAGTCGACCAATGCGGCGTGCGCCGTTCGCCACGCAGATGCGGCGCGTGCTCGCCCGACCGGCGACGTGTTGGACGACCTCAAAAGTACTCTTAATGGAGTGAGTGAAGTGCGATCCGCGAGGGGGTACGGGGCGCACCCGCATGCACCCTTCAAACTGGCGCCGCCACTGCTTTCCTGCTGATGGGGTGGCTGTTGGTGAGCGCGGCCCTGGGCCGGCAGTGTGCGCCATGGCTCAGGATGGGCCAGGAAAAATGCTGAACAAACGTTAAGCTGCGAGTCGGAGCCGGCTACGCCTGGAGGCTGGGTACGGCGAGCCGCCCCACTCACTCGCCCAGCAGCACGGCGATCGCTTCCATCCCTTCGACCCGTTCGGCCACCACCTTCAGGATCACGATCACAGGCACGCCCAGCAACAATCCCCAGACGCCCCACAACCAGCCCCAAAACAACAAACTGACAAACACGGCGGCCGGATTCATCTTGGCGATCTTGCCCGTCATCCAGGTGGTGACCACGGTGCCGACCAGGGTGGCGATGGCCAGCGAGGCGCCCGTCACCAATATCACCATTTCAATCGATTCGAATTGCATGAAGGCGGCCATGCCGGTGGCGCCGGTGATGAGCAGCGGGCCGAAATACGGCATGATATGCAGCAAGCCGGCCACCACGGCCCAGGCGCCCGCGTTTTCCAGCCCGATCAAACGCATGGCCATCCACATCAGCAGGGCCAGCAAGGTGTTGGTCACCAGTAGCATGAACATATAATTCTGAATCGAGGTATTGATGTCCTCCAGAATATGCACGGTGACCTTTTTCTTAGTCAGCGAAGGCCCGGTCAGCTTGACCAACTTGCGCTTGAAGGTGTCGCCCGATAAGAGCAGGAAAAACACCAGAAAGACCACCATGGTGGCTTGCCCCAAAAAGCCGATCAGCCCCATGGAACCGGCCCAGACCCAGTCGATCACTTTGATATTGCCATGGTCGGACGGCTCCGGCGCCCCGCGGCGGGACGCGCGCCGGCCTTCGGCGCCGCCAGCGGCTTGCTGAATCTCGTTGGCGACCGCTTGCATTTTTTGCAAAGTGCCGGGCTTGTCGCCGATGGTGGCGATGATTAAGCGCGACAGCTTATGTGTGGCGGCCGGTAATTCCTCGACGATGGCCTCGAACTCGCCTTCCACCGCATTGATGGTGGCGGCCCCGCCGCCCAAAATCAGCAAGGTGATCAGGGTGGCGCCAAACACGCGCGGAATGCGCAGCCGTTCCAGCCAGCGCACCAGGGGATTGAGGGTGTAGGCAATGAAAATGCCAAATAACAGGGGAATGAGGAATTTCTGCGCCCACTGGACCGCGTATAAAAACGTTACAGTGGCAATAATGCCCAGCGCCAGGCCGCGCGCATTGACATGCAAAGGCAGGCGCAAAGGCGCGGTGGGCGAGCCAGGCGGCTCAGGCAGCGTGTCAGAGGCACGGTCAGCCTGGGAAGTGGGCAGGGTTACTGGCTGAACTTCTTGCGGCTGAGTGCTCATCTGATCACGCGATACCAAAAAAGTGGCCGAAGCGCGCGCGCGAGCGGCCCGCTTCGGCGAGGCCGCACATTACTTCACGCGGATATCATTTTTTACTGCGGTCACGCCTTTGACGCCACGTGCGATTTCACCGGCTTTGGCGATGTCGCCAGGTTGGGCGACGAAGCCGCTCAGTTGAACCGTGCCTTTGAAGGTTTCGACATTGATTTCGGTCGATTTCAGACTAGGCTCATTGAAAATGCTGGCTTTCACTTTGGTGGTCAGCACGGTGTCGTCGACGAATTCGCCGGTGCCTTCTTTGGTCGAGGTCGAAGCGCAGCCAGCGACAGCGAACAGGGAAGCGACGAACAGGCCGGTAGCGATTTTTTGTGCGATTTTCATGGATTTTTTCCTTAAAAGTGGTCGATCAACGTGCTCAAAACGAGCGATTCTACCCGCACGGCTTAATAGCCGAACTGGGATTTGGCAGCCGAGACGCAATTGTCTTTGGCTGAGCCGGCTAATGCATCGCACCGCTCGGATGCGACCTTGTACTCGGCAATTCTTTTGTCTTCACGCGCACTGCTGCGCGCTTCAATAACTTTTTTATCGGCCTTGGCATCGGCCAGCGCCGCCACCCGGGTCGATTTGGCTTGCTTGACGCAGACATCCTGGTCGTTGCCAGTGCGCGCCGCGCAGCGGGTCTTGTCGACCTCGTAGTTGGCGTCTGCGATATCGGTGCGCGCCTTGGTGTAAGCGCGCAAAGTATTTTTATACTGGGCGCTCGCCTCCGCTTCCGCATGCACCCGGGCCGCCTTGGCCTCGGCCACGCACACATCTTTCGGATTGCCGCTGATGCCGTCGCAGCCGGCGCGCGCCGTTTTGTAATTGGCCTCGGCTTGGTCTTTGGCGCTGCGATATGCGTCCTTGGCCACGTCCGCGGCCGACGCTTGGCCGGCCCACGCCGCCACCGCCATACTCAACAATACTACAAAAGTACTTTTTTTCATGTTTTGTTCTCCTGAACCAGCGTGGCGCTCAACCAGCCTGCACAGTTGCTCGATGAAATGTAATGCCATGGCAGACGTTTTACGCGGCTTTCCCCTTCCGTTCTGTACGGTATCGAACATAAGATTGTTTATTTCAACATGCGGCCGCTGGGTGACAGGGGGCCGTCGCTGCGGGCGGCGCGGGTGGCGGGGCTTAGGTGCGGCAGCGCACAGACCAAGCTTGTCTGCTTGTCTATTCTGAGCCCACACTATGTCAGGAGCACTCAATGAAAACCCAGTCCACCCTCGCCGCCTTGATGATCGCCGCCACGGCCGTGCTGACCGGCTGCGCCAGCACCGCGCCCACCCAGTCGCCCGCTTATTCATCCTCATCGGCGCAACCGGATTCGTCCACCTACGGCACCATCGATTCGATACAGGCCACCCGCACCAATGCGCAACCGAGCGGCGCTGGCGCCGTGGCCGGTGGCCTGGTGGGTGCCTTGCTCGGTAACCAGGTCGGTTCCGGCAACGGCCGCACCGCCGCCACTGTCGCCGGGGCGGTGGGCGGCGCCGTGGTTGGCAATGAAGTGGAAAGAAATCGCGCCCAGGGTCAGGACGCCTACCAAGTGAGCGTACGCCTCGACAATGGCGATTACCGCACGGTGGTGCAAGATAACGTCAATGAATTGCGCGTAGGTAATCGGGTGCGCGTGGTCGATGGCCGCGTCTACCGCTATTGATCGCATTGACTTGAACCCGATTTCAGCAGTCATCCAGCCATCCCGCGTGGCGTGGCATTTTCATCATTATATTTAGGAGCAACACATGGGTACTATCATTTTAATCATCCTGGTCCTGGCCCTGATCGGCGTCTTGCCAACCTGGCCGCATAGCCGCAGCTGGGGCTACGGTCCAAGCGGGGTGGCCGGCCTGATCGTCGTGATCTTGATCCTGATGCTGCTCACCGGCCGCTTATAACACCCCAGGGCGCCGCGAGCGCCCTTTTGTATGGAGAACGCGATGCGTCACACCCGTTACTATTTATTAGGCGCCGCGCTGGGCGCGCTCTGTTGTCTGACCATGGGCTACGGCCATGCCCAGGAAGCGGGTGCCCAGGAGCAGGCCGCCACCCGGCATAGCGCCACCCCGGTGGCCGCCCCGCCGGACGCGGTGGGCACGGCGGTCAACGCGGGCGGCGGCCCGCAGTCGGGCGACCCGGCCCGCTGGTACGTGGCCGACACCACCAAGTCTGCCCAGCTGCGCACCAAGCGCAAGGAAATCGGCGCCGCCTTGCAAGAAGCCCAAGCCGACTGCAAACGTGTCGCCGCGGCCGAACGCGCCACTTGTCTGAAACAGGCGCGCGCCACCCATGATGACGACATGCGGGCCGCCGCCGCGCCTTAATCGCACATTGATCTGGCACATTAACCCAGCACATTAATCGCACGGGGCGGGCTCAGCCCCGCCCGTCCGCGCCAGCGGGGCCGGCGCTGACGCGGGTGGTAATTCGTGCACCACCAAAGGGGTGCCCTCCTTGACCGCGGCCAGCCAGGCCGCCGCCTCGACGGCGCGCAGCGCGTCGCGGTAGCCCTGCTCCCAGCGCCACTCGATCGACCCCTTGGAAAAATTGATATCCTTGGCGGCCATGTGCCAGTCGCGTCCCGCATAGGGCAGGCGCACCACGTGCATGGTGGTGTCACAGCCGAACATGGCCAGCTGCTGCGCGTCGTGCGGCCGCTTATCGTGGTCGGGCAATTGTGCATACACTTCACGCAGTTTGCGCTGGACCCGGCGCGCGGCCACATAATCGTCGATGTGGCGCCGCGAGCGCGAGGCGAAAGTCACATCTTTCTGGCGCGTTTGCACCTCTTCCAGCGTGGTCGGCTCCGGTCCCTCGGCGCTCCACAGATCGACCATGAACACCAGACTGTCGCGATGGGGCAAATCGTCGAGCACGGTCGCCAGCGGGATGTTCGAATACAAGCCGCCATCCCAATACAGCTCGCCATCGATGCGCACCGGCGGAAATCCGGGCGGCAAGGCGCCGCTGGCCCGGATATGCTCGGCCGTGATGCGGCGCTGGCCGCTGTCGAACGAGATCAGGCTGCCGCAACGCAGCTTGAGCGCGTTCACGCTGAGCCGGGTGCCACCCGGACGGTTGAGGTAATCGAAATCGACCAGTTCGCGCAAGGTGTGCGCCAGCTGGTCGGTATCGTAAAAGCTGGCCTGCTCGGGGTCGACCGGCACGCCGGCGGCAAACACGCCGAACAGCCGCGGGGAAAAAAAGCCGGGCACGCCGCGCAACACCGCGTCGAACGTGGCCAACCGGATATTGGAGCGGCGCGCGTGATCGGAAGCGCGATACATGTCGATGCCGTCGCGGTGGGCCACCCGTTCCCAGAATTGTCGCAGGCGCGCCAGGCGCAACGCCGGTTCGTTGCCCGCCACCAGGGCCGCGTTGATGGCGCCAATCGAGGTGCCGACCACCCAGTCCGGCGCCAGACCGTGCTGGTGCAAGCCGTGATACACGCCGGCCTGGTAAGCGCCCAACGCGCCGCCGCCTTGCAGCACCAAAACGATACGCAAACCGGCTGGATTGACGGCATGGATGGCATCGACCAAGTTCGCTCCCCTCAAGCGCATCGAGCAGCCATTGTAGGACAGGGGGGCGCGGCGCGCCGCACGGGACCAGCTTCATGGGTTCACTTCGCTCACTACGGTGAGCTCGGCCCGCGCCCGCCACAGTGCGCCCAGCCCGGGCGCGCCATAAAAAACGCCGTTCGAAAACGGCGTTGTGCGCATCTTACACCCGGACTTGGCTGCGTTTGCGGCGCTTGAACCATGCCACGCCGACCGCCACCACCACTGCCACCGCCAGCGCCGGTTTAATCAGCTTGCGGCGCGCCATGAATGACAGCGCCGACATGGCGTAGGGCATGACCGTTTCCAGCCGCACCCCGGTGGGCGCGAGGAATTGATCGACCCGCGCATGGGCGAAGCCCACCGCATGGTCTAGCGCGCCATGCAACAGGGCTTGCGGTTGCAACGCATGGCCAACGCTCAGCTTGGCATGCACGAGGCCGACGCGAAAGTATTCGCCCTCGGCGATCAACACTTTCTTGCGTTCGGCCGCGCTCTCTACAAGGCTAACTTTTGTCATTCCACTCTCCGTTGAGCCGCCACATCACAACAACATGTCGCGGTCGGCTTTCAGTTCGGCCATGGTGGCCGGCAAGGACAGTTTGTCTTGCTTGAGCAAGCCACGCGCATACGCCGCCAAGCCGATCGCCAGCGCCACGAACAGCAGCGTCATGATCGGGAAAATTTTCCAGCCCAGGCTATCCCAGGCGAGAAACACCACCATCACGCTGCCGTAGGCGATGGCAAACAAACCGGCCACCACCGCCAAGGCGAACACGACAATCAGTTGCAACACATGGTTGCGCACCTCGGACAGCTCGACCGAGGCGAGCTCCAGCCTGGACAGTATCAAGCCGAAGGTATTGCGCGCCACGCCCGCCAAAGAACCGATGAGGCCGGGCGGCGCCTGGTCGCTCGCCTGAAATGCAGACTTGTCCATAGGCCCCCGCCGCGTCCGATTACTTACGACCCAGGATCACACCGACCAGCAAACCTACGCCGGCGGCGGCGGCGATCGAGCGCCATGGGTTTTCTTTGACATACACGTCAGCCGAGGCGGCCATTTCTTTGCCGGCCACCACCGCGCTCGCTTGGGCTTCTTGCGCCTTGGCCAATGCCGCTTCCAGGGTACGCATGCCGCGGCTGCGCAGTTCGTCGGCTTTTTCGCCGGTCAGGGCGGCGGCCGAGCTGAACAGGGCTTGAGCGTCCTTCACCAAAGTTTTGACGTCGGTATTTACGGTAGCGATATTATTTTCCAGCATGATTGGACTCCTGAGTAATTGATAAATTAAAACTTCACTGCGTAAAAACGGTTTATGCCAACAAGTCGCGCATGTCGTCGGCGTGCTCTTCTTCCACCGCCATGATCTTGATCAGCAAATGACGGGTGGTCGGGTCGGTGTCGCCGATCTGGGCGATCATTTGGCGATACGATTCGATCGCCACGCGCTCGGCGATCAAGTTGGCGCGCACCATCTCTTGCACCGTGCTGGAGTCATCATACTCGGCATGGCTACGAGCGAGCAACGTTGCCGGATTGAAATCAGGTTCGCCATTCAGCTGCACGATGCGCTCGGCCAGCCAGTCGGCATGTTCTTGCTCTTCGATCGCGTGTTCCAGGAACTCGGCCTTGATCGGGCCGTTTTGCAGGCCGCTCACGGTGTAGTAGTGGCGCTTGTAGCGCAACACGCACACCAGCTCGGTGGCCAAGGCACCGTTAAGCATGGCGATCACCGCCTCGCGGTCGCCTTGATAGCCGGCCGTGACCGGGCCGTCGTCCAGATTTTGGGCGGCGGCGCGGATGGCCGCCGTATCGATACCGGCTGGAACTTCGTTTGATAGGGTAGTCATGTTTATCCTTTAAAAAATTGATACTGCCGCGCCGCGCTCGCGTGGGAGCGGACGCTCAAGCGCGCCTGGGTGGGCCGCTTAGCGACGCGCGGGAATGGCCGCGCCTTCTTCCGAGAGCACGATCTCGACCCGACGGTTAAGCTGGCGTTCGCCGGCGCTGGCGTTGCCCGCCACCGGATACGCTTCGCCATAGCCGCGGGTGGCGATGCGCTCACGTGCGATGCCCATTTCAACCAAGGCCGTGCTGACGGCCTCGGCGCGCCGTTGCGACAATTCCAGATTGCTCGCCGAGCTACCGGTGCTGTCGGTGAAACCTTCGATCAAGACCGTGCGTTGCGGATTTTTGCTCAGCACATCGGCCAGTTTGCGGGCCGTGTTGCTGCCATCGGCCGTCAAACGGGCTTGACCGGTACCGAACAGCACGTCACCCAAGGTGATGATGATGCCGCGCTCGGTCTTTTTGGCGGCCAGATCGGCCAGCTGCGCCTCCAGCGCGGCGGCGCGCGCTTGCGCATCGCGCGTGGCCGCTTCGGCGCTTTGGGCTTGGGCCTGGGCGTTTTGCGCCTGGGCTTGCGCGTTTTGCGCTTGCGCCGTGGCCGCTAAAGCTTGCTGCTGAGCCGCCTCGGCCTGTTGTTTGGCCGAGATCGCTTCCTGGGTGCGCACATCGAGCCGGATCTGGTCGCGCTGCTTGCCGGCGTTGGCCACTTCCGCCTCGGCCGCCTTGCGTTTGGCCACTTCCTGGGCGGTGGCGATGGCTTGCTTGGCCAGATAGGCCAGCTTGTCGACCGCGTCCAGGCTTTCCTGTTTGGTCGCGGCGGTGTTGGCCCGTTCCAGGGCGGCACTGGCCTGGCGGAACTCGGCCTGGGCGTAAGTGGCGACGGCGGGATTGTTTTGCGCGGCCAGATAGTCGCCCCGGGTTTGATCGAGCAAGCTGGTGCTGGTCGGTGCCGAGCTGCAAGCGGCGACCAGTACGGCGATGGCGATCAGGGCCGGAGTCGATTTTTTCATGAACATGGTGTATTCCTTGGTGCGGACGCGCGGCCCGGGGGCCTGGACGTCATTGTTATTGTGGTTGAGCGTGTTGCTGGCCCCGACAAGGGGCGCCGGCGCTTATTTGGCGACGCGGTCGAGTTCTTCGCGCAGCACGCGGATGTTTTCATTAATTTCATCGGCGGCCGAGGTGGCCTTGGCCGAACCGGCCTTGCTTTGTGCCAGCTTCGCGTCGGCTTGCGCTTGCGCGGCCAGGTCGCGTGCCAGTGGATAATCCTTGGCGGCCAGGGCCTGGTTGGCGCGCATCATTTTTTCGCGGGCCGAGTTCATTTCTTGCGGTGCCAATTCGGCGGCGCCGGCGCCTGCCGCGCTCTCGACCGCGGCGCGCGACACGGCCACATCGGCCGTCGCTGGCGTCTTCATACTGCTGCATCCAGCAGCCAACAGCAAGATGGCACTACCCATCATCATTTTTGTCATGCTTGTTGTCATTATTGTTCTCCAATGAAGCGTTAATCGATGCATCAATCAAGTTGATGGATACGTTATAGGCTGCTTGGCGCCTGTTATCGGTACGGTGCCGCACATAGCGTAAATAATTGACATGTTTTCCACGAATTGCGACGATGATGCCGTTGTAGCGCCGCCCTGGCCTCCCGTGCCCGGCGCCTGGTGTATGCTGGGCGCCAGGCACGCGCACCGCACCGACCTCGGCGCGGCCTGTCCACCAAAGGAATCGCATGCCCCTGTCGCGCCGCCGCACCATCGCGCTGTCGCTTGCCGGCTTCACCATCGGCTTGCCCCTGATCGTCGTGCTGGTTGTGCTCAATATGGATTGGAACCGTGCCAAGCCATGGCTGAACGCCCGCACCAGCGAGGCGATCGGCCGGCCGTTCGCGATCCGCGGCGATCTCTCGCTCACTTGGCGCGCGGGCGGCCAGGCGTCGGACCGCGGCGAGCAGGCCGATGGTTGGCGCGCCATGTTGCCATGGCCATATCTGGTGGCCAACGATGTGCACGTCGGCAATCCGGCCGTGCTGCGCGCCTCCTCTGACGCGCCCGCCGTGCGTGGCGCGGGCGGCCCGCACCCGGCGCCGGCCGTGCCGGAGGATATGGCCAGTGTCAGCCAATTGTCGTTTTCGCTCAATCCGCTGGCCCTGCTCGGCCAGCGCATCGCCATCCCCGTGCTGCGTTTCGAGGCGCCGCTCGTATATTTGCAGCGCAATGTCGACGGCAACAATAACTGGACCTTCCATAAAAAGGACCAGCCCTCGCCCTGGCAACTCGATCTGGAACGGGTGGTGTTTGCCAAAGGCAGCGTGCACTTGATCGATGCCGTGCACAGCGCCGACATCACGGCCGAGGTGGACACCCTGAACGCCGACCCCGGCTACGGCATTGCCTGGGTCTTGTCCGGCAAGTTACATGGCGAAACGCTCAGTGGCAGCGGCAAGGCGGGCGCCGTGCTCTCGCTCCAGCGCCAGAGCGCGCCCTACCCGCTGGCGGCCGAGATCCGGGTCGGCGACACCCGCATCGCCATCAGCGGCACCCTGACCAAACCGACCAATCTGGCCGCGCTCGACTTACGCCTCAAACTGGCCGGCGCCAGCATGGCGCGCCTGTATCGGCTCACCGGCCTGGTGTTGCCGGAGACGCCGCCATTTTCCACCGAGGGCCATCTGCGCGGCACCCTGGGCGCCCAGGGCGGGCACTGGATTTATGATCGATTCACCGGCAAAGTGGGCGCCAGCGACATCGGCGGCACCCTCGACTACCGGTCGCGCCAGCCGCGCGCCCTGCTCAGCGGCACGGTGCGCGCCCGCCTGCTGCAATCGGCCGATCTGGCGCCCCTGATCGGCACCGATTCCAATGCCAGCAAGAGCGCGCGCGGCGCCGCAACGGCGCAGCCGGCCGGCCGCCTGTTGCCGGCCGAAACCTTCAAGACCGAACGCTGGACCAGCATCGACGCCGACGTCAACTTCGAGGCCGACACCATCGTGCGCCAGGGCGCCTTGCCGATCACACAGTTATCGACCCATTTTCTGCTCAACGATGGCGTGCTCAAGCTCTCGCCGCTGCGGTTCGAACTGGCCGGCGGCCAGCTGGTGGCCGACATCACCCTCGACGGCAGCGGCAAGATCGCGCCCAATACCATACGCGCCCGGTTCAAGGCCAGCGCGCGCCATGTACAGCTTCAAAAATTGTTCCCAACCTTGAGACCGCTGCAAGCGAGCGTGGGCGAAATCAATGGCGACGCCCTGCTCACGGCCACCGGCAATTCCGTGGCCACCCTGCTCGGCTCGTCGAACGGCGAAGTCAAAAGTGTGATCAACCAGGGCACCATCAGCAAACTGCTGCTGGAAGAAATGGGACTCAATATCGGCAATGTGGTACTGGCCCGGCTGTTCGGCGACAAACAGGTCAAGCTCAATTGCATGGCCACCGATTTCACGGTCGGCACCGGCTTGATGCAAACGCGCAGCTTCGTGGTCGACACGGAAGAAGCGCTGCTCCATGTGAGCGGCACCATCAACCTGGCCAACGAGCGGCTGGACTTGACCTTGAAGCCGGACACCAAGGGGTTTCGGGTTTTTTCATTGCGCTCGCCACTGTATGTGACCGGCACCTTCAGCAAACCGGACGTGAGCGTGGACAAGGGCATCTTGGCCTTGCGCGCCGGTGGCGCGCTGGCGCTGGCGGTGGTGGCCCCGGTCGCTGCGCTGTTGCCGCTGGTGAGCGCCGGCCCGGGCGACCGTAGCGCCTGCGCCGGTTTGCTGGCCCAGGCGCGGGTGCGGCCGGTGGCGCCGCCGCCCGGCCAGACCATGGCGCGCAGGAAACCGGCCCGACATTAGCACAGCGCCGAGCCGTTTCTTTTTTGCCAGCCCGGTGTAGGTGCTTGCTGCTTACTTGTGACTTATATGTGCGATCGCGAACAGAACTTTTTGTTCAGCTTGTTATACTCTGCCCCATTGCCGCCGGCCTGTAACAGACTGAGCGCGATTCGGGACTGTGCCATTCGCAGTCTGCATTCAACCTAGGAGAACACCATGATGACCATCAAAAAACTGGCCACGGCCGCATCGGCACTGACCATCGCACTGAGCTTGAGCGCTTGCGCCGGCATGTCCAACCAAGATAAGAGCACCGCCGTGGGCGCCGGCGTGGGCGCCGTGGCCGGTTCGGTGCTGACCGGCGGCAGCGCGGTGGGCGCGGTGGGCGGCGCGGCCGTGGGCGGCGTGATCGGCAATCAAGTCAGCAAGCCGAAATAAGGTGAAGTTAAGCAGCCGGGTTCGCCCGGCTGACGACAAAAAAGCGAGGCCGCCACCAGCAGCCTCGCTTTTTTGCCGTTGATTGGTTTTAGCGCCTGCGCGACGGCGCCGCGCCGTGACTCAGATGAACACGTTGGCCATGCCAATGCTGCCGGTGTCTTTGACCAGTTCGTAACAACGGCACGACACCGATTCCAGCCCGGCCGAATCGAGAATTTCGATATTGCCGCGGCTATAGGTGATGAGTTTTTGCTGCTGCAAGGCGCTGGCGGCCTTGGTCACGCCGACCCGCCGCACGCCCAGCGCGTGGGCCAAAAATTCATGCGTGAGGTGAAACTTTTCCGATTGCAGGCGGTCGCGCGTGATCAGCAGCGAGCGCGCCAAGCGCGCCTCCAGCACGTGAAAACGGCTGCATACGGCGATCTGAATCGCTTGCGCCAGCAACGTATCGGTGTAACGGTACAACAAGCGCTGTAGTGATTCGTTACGACCGAATTCGGTGCAAAAGTCGCCGCTGTCGATACGGGCGGCGCGTCCGGCGCGCTGCACCACCGCGCGCACTTGCGCCAAGTCGTGGCCCAGCGCGACCGAGGCCCCGATCATGCCTTCGCGACCCACCGAACCGACTTCGAGCGTCATGCGCCCTTCAGCCACGGCCAGCAGGGAAATCAGGCTGTCGGACGGAAAATAGATATGGCGTATGGCTTGACCCGGCTCGTACAGCACGTCCCCCACCTCGATGGTGACGATATCGATCAAAGGCTGCAAATGCGCCAGGTCCTCGTCGGGCAGGCTGGCCAGCAGGCGGTTGCTGGCGGCCGGCGGCAATGGGCCGCCATTATGGTGGGTATCCCAGGACACGTTCACGACGTCTCCCGCACACCGGACGCGGCGCGCGGCGCGACCGGGGCGCCGCTGCCGTGAAGTGATGGGTGATCTGTGAGGAGCATGAGTGACTGACCTTTTTGTAATAAAGCAAGTGCGACGCCTTGCAGTCTATGCAAAGTTAATGTTTAGCTTAGCGGGAAACACTTACTACGTATGTACGGTGACGCACGGAAGCGTAACGAGCGGACGCGGACAATCCACATCAAGCGCCGCGCACAACGGCGCCAGCCACTCCCTGCAACGCAAGCAAAAGGATCATCCATGACCACCTCCCAAGCGGACCGTAAAGTCCACCCCCTGTTCATCGCGGCGGCCATCGCCGTGCTGCTGTTTTGCGCGATCGGCATCGCCGCCATCATGGGCTGGCTGCCCGTCTCCAATGGCAGCGCGCGCGGCCCGAACGACGGCGCCCTGAACGCGGCCGACCGCCTGGCCAGCGCCCCCGTGAGCGCGCCGCCGGTGCCGGTCCAGGCGCCGCGCCGCGCCGAGGCGGCGCCGCATCGCTCACCGGCGCCGGCGCGTGAAGAACCGATCCGCCAAGCCGCCGTCGAGGTGCCCGCCCTGTGCACCAGCTGCGGCGTGGTCGAATCGGTACGCGAAACAACAACCCGCGCCGATGGCAGCGGTGTCGGCGCGGCCGGCGGCGCGGTGGTGGGCGGTTTGCTGGGACACCAAGTGGGCGGCGGGCGCGGACGTGACGTGGCCACCGTTCTTGGCGCCATCGGCGGCGCCGTGGCCGGCAACCAAATCGAAGGGCACGTGCGGGCCACCAGCAGTTATGACGTGACGGTGCGCATGAACGATGGCAGCACCCGCACCCTGCATGAAACGGCCGAGCCGAGCTGGCACGCGGGCGACCGTGTGCGCCTGGTCGACGGCGTGTTGCGCGCCAACGGCTAACCCGGCCGAGGCCGCGTCGCGCGCGGCGGCTGCACCGTTCGAGCCGGCTTGCGCCTGCCGGTGCTTCGCGGCCGCTCTTGGCGCCGCCTGTTGAATACGCAGCGTCCTCGCGCAGCGAGTGTGACTTGCCACGAACGCCCCGCCACTGTGCGGGGCGTATACATTTTATCAATGTGTGACAGCGAACCGACGCCGCCTCGACCAAGTCAGACAATCAGTATCAGCGAGAAGCCGGAGCACAAACGATGCTCCCGGTCAGCGTTCGAAAGGGAATCACATGAAAATATCGGTCTGGCCGGTGTTGGTGGGCGCGGGGCTGCTGGCCACCGTGTTCGGTTTCGGCGCGCTGCATCCGGCGACGGCCGGCGCGGTGCATGCCCGGGCCACTTCGGCCGAGGTGGCCCAGCTGTTGCTGCTCACGGGCGGCATGCTGAGCACCCTGCTAGGCGCGCTCGGCCTGGCCGGTCTGATGAGCTGGATTCCGGGGCTGGACCTGGTCCAGGCCGCGCGTCGGCGCGAGCATTAGCACTATTTATTTTGTTATGTACGCCAACGTACAGAATTCAATTGTGACCTAATCGATAATCCATTTCATGATGTCAGCGCCGCACGAGAAATACACGGCAACGAAATCGAAACCGATAGCACCCTGACTGGGTCCGCCACAGTCATTGGTGTCATCGCAGATAAAACTTACATTCAGAGGACACCATCATGCTGTATACAATCGCCGTCGTACTTATCATTCTGTGGCTGCTGGGCTTGGTCACTTCTTATACCGTTGGTGGCTTCATTCATATACTCTTGGTCGTTGCGGTTATCATGGTGCTGTTGCGCCTGATTAGTGGTCGAGGCGTCTAGCCTGGATCTAGCAAGCCACGCGGCAATATGGCGCAAGGCGCTGGCGGCGGTGCACGTTTGTTCGTGCGCCGCCGCTGTCGATTGGGGCCACGTTTTCTTACAAACAATTCGGAGAGACTTATGACATTGCATTCAATTCAAGCGAAAACCAAAATCACCGCCGGCGCCGTCGCGCTGGTGATGGCCATATCGGGCTGCGCCGACATGTCCGGCACCCAACGTGGCACCGCCACCGGTGCCGGGGTGGGCGCCGGTCTGGGCGCGCTGATCGGCGCGACCACCGGTGGCGGTGGCGGCAACCGTGCCGCCGGTGGCGCCGTGCTGGGCGCGGCCGCTGGCGCCGTGGTCGGCAACATCTGGTCGAAGCGCATGGAAAACCAGAAACAGGCGATGGAGCAAGCCACCCGTGGCACCGGGGTGCAAGTGAGCCAGACGGCGGACAACCGTTTGAAAATGGAAATTCCTAGCGACATTTCGTTCGACACCAGCCGGGCCGACATCAAATCGAATTTCCGTCCTATCCTGGACCGTTTCGCCGCCACGCTGAAAGAAAATCCGGCCGCCACCGTGAGCATCATCGGCCATACCGACAGCACCGGCAGCAACGCCGTCAATGAGCCTTTGTCGGTCGACCGCGCCTCGAACACGCGCGACTACCTGGCCGCGCACGGCGTCTCGCCCACCCGCATCGTGGTCGAAGGCCGAGGCGCGCGCGAACCGATCGCCACCAATGACGACAACACCGGCCGCGCGCGCAATCGCCGGGTCGAAATTTACGTCGCCGAACCACGCGCATAAGCGCCATTGCCTCATCTCAGCGGCAGGGCTTGCTCCCGCGCCGCTAGTGCGGCCGCTCCGACCGGGCCGGCCGGCCGGCGGGGCATTTCTGGTACAAGCGCCGCGTTTAGTTTATTCTTCTGGCTACCAAATTTGTATGGAGCCTCCATGAAACGCATTCTGTTCAGTATATTCGCCCTCGCCGCCCTCCCCGCCGCAGTCCATGCCGCCCCCGGCACCGACATGAAACCGGGGCTGTGGGAAATCAATAACAAGATGAAGGCGGCCGATCCGCAGACCGATCAGATGCTGGCGGCCGTGCTGCAACAGCTGGGCAATATGCCCGCCGAGCAACGCAAGCAAGTCGAAGAGATGGCCAAACAAAACGGCATGAGCATGCCCAAAGTGGGCCCCGATGGCGGCCTGGGCATCACCGCTTGCGTGACCCCGGAAATGGCGGCCCGCAAGGAAATCCCCACCGGTCAGCAAGGCGACTGCACCTCGAACAACGTGCCGGTGGCCGGCGGCATGACCATGTCGTTCCGTTGCACCAATCCGCCTTCCAGCGGGGAAGGCAAACTGAGCTTTATCAACGACTCGGCCTTCACCATGAAGATGAACGTCACGTCCAGCGCCCGTGGCAAGCCTGAACAGATGACGGTGGACACCACCGGCAAATGGTTGAGCGCAACCTGCCCCGCCGCCCAATAAGCAGCCACCGCTTGCCGCTTGCCGCTTGCCGCTTGCCGCTTGCCCCTCGGCGGCGCCGATACGCGGGGCCGCCGAAGCCAGCCCTTAAGCCTGCTCGACAAAGTCCATGTAGAGCGCGCGCGCCAGCGTGGCCACCGGTCCGGCCGCCAAGGCGCGCGCCTCGTAACGCACGCAAGGCGTCACCTTGCCGTAATTGCCGGTGTTGAAAATTTCCAGGGCATCGTCCAATTCGGCCGGCTGCACCACCCGCTGTTCCACCTGCACCCCGCGCCCGGCCAGCAAGCCGATCACGCGCGCGCGGGTGATGCCCGCCAAAAAGGTGCCATTGGCGGCCGGCGTCACCACCGCGCCTTGCGGCGTGACAAAAAACAGATTGGCGGTCGCAAACTCGGCGACCTGTCCCAGGCTGTCGCACACCACGGCGTTATCGTAGCCCCGGCTTTGCGCCGCGCGCAGCGCCTTGCTGGAGTTGGCGTATAGGGCCGACGCTTTGGCGTCGGTGGGCGCCATGGAAGGGTCGGGCCGCTGCAAGTGCGACAGACAGGCGGAAAATCCCGCGAACCCCGGCATCGGCGCGTCGAACAGGGTCAGCGCGAAGCCGCTTTTTTCCGGCAAGGCGATCAGCAAGCCCTCGGTGCCGAACACCAGCGGGCGGATATACAGTTCGGCGTCGGCCGGGAAACGGGCCACACCCTCATGCACCAACGCCGTCATCTGCTCGACCGTGTAGGGACAGCGCAAACCCAGCTTGTCGGCCGACAGCACCACCCGCTCCAGGTGGGACCGCAAATCGGGCAGCTTGCCGCGCAAGGCGCGCGCGCCGTCAAACACGGACGAGCCGAGCCATAAACTGTGGTCCATCGCGCCAAATATGGGTGTGTTGCCCTCGCTCCAAGCGCCATTGAAATACGTCAGATACATACCCGCTCCTTGATATAGACAGGAATGTTACCAGACTGCCGCGCCCGGGCCGGCGTGGGGCGCGCTAAAACGCGTGACGCACACCCACGTTGACGGCGCTGTCGCCCCTGCCCGGCTCGCCGGGCTGGCCCACCGAATAGGCAGCGCCATGGCGGTTCTTGATCTTGGCATAGGCCGCGTACAGATCGGTACGCCGCGACATGCTGTATGTCATGCCCAGCGCGATCTGGCTGGCGTCGCGGTTGGCCAGGTGATGGTCGTCCTTGCGAATGAAGGAAGCCATCAGGGTGGTGGCCCCGTAGGGGATCGACAAGCCCATCAACACATCGCGGCTATCGGTGGACGGCGTGCTCAAGGCCAGCGCGCCGTACGGATTGGCGCTATCCCACGGTAAGCCGCTGTCGCCCTGGCTGCGGCCATAAGCGGCATAGGCGGTGGCCGCGCCGACCCGCATATTGGCCGCCACCAGCGAACTGCGCGCCGACAGATCGGCCGCCGGCGCGCTTCCCGTCGCTTCAGCCACATTGCGCTTGCGCTGGTGCGCCACGCTCAGGGTCAACAAGCCATTGGCGTAACCGAGGGTGCCGCCGTAAGCGCGCCGATACCAGTTGCTGTAAGGCGCCTCGCCGTAGCTGTACATGGCGGACGCGCTCAAGCCGCGCAGACGGGGGCTGACGTATTTGACGGTATGGTCGTAGCGCTCGCCGCTGTAGTGGGCCAGGTTGGCGGACATGCCGCCCTTGAAGGGGTCGGCCACTTCGGTGAAGTTGAGATAAGTGAGCCTGTAGTGCCGGTCCAGGGACTGTGCGCCGAGCCGGCTGTCGCGGCCCACATACCATTGCCGACCTGGCGGCCGCTTGTCGTCCCGGCCGCCGCGATCGTATTGCCCGCCCGCTTCCAGGGTGAACGCGGCGACCGGGTCGCGCCCACCCGTTTGGGCGCGGACCTCGGCGCCAAGCAGCGTCAACGGCGCCAGCAGGACAAGCGCTAGCGCCGGATGGGGCGGACAAATGATAGGCATGGTCGGCATCGGGCACATTAACATGTTGAGTCGCCGATAGGCTCGGCGGCGCCACCCTGCGTGCTTGTATAGCTTGTTTAAACTGTAATCGATTTCGCGCCGATGACTCTGTGCGGCACACAACCTAGCGCAAGGTTTGCTTCAATTTCCCGCTTTATCGCCACAGGCGCCCCGCAAAACCACACGCATTTTGCTGCGGCGCAGTGCAAACGGGGCCTATGTACGGCAGCGTACAAACGCGTTGCGTGCTGGGCCCTATACTGCGTGCTTTTACCCTTACGGCCCGTGCATGCTCGCAATATTAGAACGTATCGACGCCGACTATCACCGCATCGACCTGCTGGTCGAGCTGTTTAACGCCCTGCGCCCGAAACGCGCCACCGATGGCGCGCGCGCGATTGGCAATGTGCGCACCCTGTCTCAACTGCTCAAGGGCAATCCCGAACAAGCGCTGGCGTTGCGCCACTATCTGCTGCGGGTACTGGCCAGCCGCCGTCACACCAGCTTGTACACCGACATCGGGGTGCTGTCGAACGATGGCTTTTTCACCGAATTGAAGCGGCGTCTGGCTTACCGCGTGTTGCCTCCGGCCCTGGGCGATGAATACCTGAGCGACGCGCTGGACCAAATTTTGTACCGCAAAACCGACTACATCTGGATCAGCGCCGTGCCCGCCAGCGACTGGCTCGACTTGTTCGACGTGTTGTTCAGGCGAGCGACGCCGGCGCGCCGGGCCAACGACACGCCCCCGCTTGCGCCCGGCACGCCGGCCGAGCAGCCGGCGGCGGCGTCGCCCAATTTGATGTTGCCGGGCATGCTAGAAGCGATCCGCACCCTGTCCTACCGGGTGTGCGCGATCGGGCTGGAACCGAAGTTGACCAATTTCCATACCGAGATCGAAACCTTCGAATCGCCGTTCGTGATGCAAAACGTGGAGGTGAATGTCTACCTGGACGGTTACGCCCGCCTGCTGGAGGGCGACGCCAGCAACAGCGAAGACGCGCGCCACCTGCTGGTGATGCTCGACCAGTGTGACGCGGTGGTGGCCAAGATCCGCAAAAAGGCGCTGCACCAGGGCACCAGCATCGCCCTCACCTATTTACTGGTGGCCCTGAGCCAAAGCATAGAGCGCCTGCGCAAGTTGTTGTTTCTGGTCGATGTCACGGGACAGTTGCCGAGCGCGCCCACCCTGCTGCTGGAAGCGCCCGCCAAAGACGCGGCCGTGGCCAGCCCCCTGCGCGCGGCGGCGGTGGCCCTGGCGCTGGAATTGATCGAAGCGCACAACAACAAATATACGGTGCGCGACCTGTTCGCCGACAATATCGACCTATTGGCGCGCAATGTGACGGAAAACGCCAGCCGCACGGGCGAGCACTACATCGCCGAAAACCGGCGCGAGATGGGCGCCATGTTCCTCTCCTCGGCCGGGGCCGGCCTGATCGTCGGCTTCATGGCCTTGTTCAAGATCCTGATGTCGTATCTGCGCGCCGCGCCCCTGGTCGAAGCCTTCCTGTTCAGCATGAATTATTCGCTGGGCTTCATGCTGATCCACTTGCTCCATTTCACCGTCGCCACCAAGCAGCCGGCCATGACCGCCTCGCGCATTGCGGCCGGCCTGCACAGCAAGGATGGCCGCAATATCGATCTCGACAGCATGGCGGCCCTGATCAACCAGGTGTTCCGCACCCAACTGATGGCCGTGTTCGGCAACCTGGCCACCGCCATCCCGACCGCCTACGGCATCGCGCTGGCTTACCGCCAGCTCAGCGGCCACCACCTGGTAACGCCGGCCAAGGCCATGCACATGCTGCACGACATCGACCCGATCGGCAGCCCGGCCCTGATCTACGCCATGATCGCCGGCGCCTGCCTGTTCCTGGCCGGTCTCATTTCCGGCTATTACGACAATCAAGCGCTGTACACGCGCTGGGCCCAACGCATCGCCCAGCTGCGCGGCCTGGGCCGGGTGATCGGCCAGCAACGTCTCAAGCGGCTCGGTCTGTATATGGAAAACAATTTGGGCGGCTTGATGGGTAATTTTTACTTCGGCATCTTGCTCGGGAGCATAGGCACGGTGGGCGACCTGGTCGGCTTGCCGCTCGATATCCGTCACGTGACGTTCTCAGCCGCCAATTTCGCGACAGCATTAGTGGGACTGGATCACAATGTCAGTTGGCAACTGGCATTGACGTCGATAGGCGGCTTTCTGTCCATCGGCACCGTCAATCTGGTGGTCAGCTTTGGCTTGGCCTTGTGGGTGGCGTTGCGCTCGCGCCAGGTGCGCTTCAAGCATGGCTGGCGGCTGCTCAAGGCCCTGGGCCGGCGTTTCACCCATGCTCCGATCGACTTTTTCTTCGGCTCCAAGTCGGCTCCGCCCTCCGGCCCGGTCGCCAAAGAATCGCTGTCAACCATCAAGGCTATCAAATGACTATGCGGCGCGCGTATTGGCTGGCCATCCTCACCCTCGGCCAGAGCATGGCCGGATGTGCCTCGCTGCCGGACGTGCGCAATCTGGGCGCCAGCCTGGAGCCGAACCGGCAAGCGGTGATCACCAATGCCAAGGGCGTGCCGCTGGCGCCGAAAAACACCCGCGCCCTGCTGGCAAAACGCTGGTCTAAGTCGGGCATGGACCTGGCCACCCAGGCCGCGCTGGAAGAGGCGGCCACGGGCGTGCCTTTAATCGCCGGCAACAAGGTGACCCTGCTGTTCGACGGCCCGCAAACCATGGCCGAAATGCTCAAGGCGATCGCCGCCGCCAAGAACAACATCAACCTGGAAACCTATATTTTCGACCAGGATGAACTGGGGCGCAAATTCGCCGACACCCTGATCGAGAAACAGCAAGCCGGGGTGACCGTCAATATCTTGTATGACAGTGTGGGCACCATCGGCGTGCCGCAGGCGTTCTTCGAGCGCATGCGCGCCGCCGGCATCCACCTGGTCGCTTTTAATCCCATCAATCCCGCCAAGCTGCGCGGCGACGAATGGAAAATCAATAGCCGCGACCACCGCAAGGTGTTGATCGTGGACGGCCAGGTGGCCTTCACGGGCGGAGTCAATATTAGCGCCACCTATGCCAAGAGCTCGCTGTTTCGCTCCAAGTCCAAGCCGACCGACCGGGCCGACGTGGGCTGGCGCGACACCCATGTCAAGGTGGAGGGACCGGCGGTGGCCGCCTTCCAGTGGATGTTTGTGGAAAGCTGGGCCGGACAAGACGCGGCCGACCTGCCCGAGGCCCTGTATTTCCCCGCGCTCAGCAATGCCGGCGACAAGCTGGTGCGCGTGGTGGCCAGCGAGCCGGGCGGCGGGTTTGAAATCTACAAGGCGTACATTCTGGCGATTCAGGAAGCCAAGCGCGCCATCCACATCACGTCGGCCTACTTTGTGCCCGACCAACAAACCCTGGACGCGCTGATCGCGGCGGCCCGGCGCGGGGTCGATGTGAAGGTGGTGCTGCCGGGCGTGTCCGACAGCGGGCTGGTGTTTCATGCGGGGCACGCCGTGTATCGGCAATTGCTGGAAGGCGGAGTGCAGATTTACCACTTGAAGCTGGCCGTGCTGCACGCCAAGACGGCGGTGATCGATGGCGCCTGGTCGACGGTGGGCTCGACCAACATCGACATGCGCAGTTTCTTGCACAACAGCGAACTCAATGTGGTGGTGCTGGGCGACAGTTTCGGCGCCGAAATGGAAGCCGCGTTTCAAGAAGACTTGCGCGGCTCGGAAGCGGTCACGCGCGCGAGCTGGGCCAAGCGGCCGCTGGGCGACCGGGTCAAGGAATGGGCGGCCCGCTTCATGGATTACTGGCTTTAGCCGGGCCGGCCGGCCGGGTGCTGGCCCAGATGTCGCCGCGCCGCTCGAACGTTTCGGTGCTGGCCAAATCGAAGTCCGCGCTGCCGTCCTGCCAGCTGTAGCGCTCCACCACGATGGTGTCCGGCTCGACCCGGATCACATTGAAAGAATTCGATTCGCCGCGCCCGCGGGTGGAGGTGGCGGTGCCGGCCTGCACCATCAGGGCCGCGTAACCGGGGAATTTATAGCGCCGCGCGGTGCTGCCGGCGTGGCTGGCATGCAAATGGCCGGCCAGCAAAAGATCAACACCCGCGCGCGAAAACATGTCCATCGCCATTGGCGCGCGGTCGACCAGATCGTCTTCCTCGAAGTGCTCGGGCAAATCGAAGGGGTGGTGGGTGACGATGACGCGTACCAAGTCCGGCCCCACGCTGGCCAGACGCTGGCGCACATGATCGATTTGCTCGCGGTTCACGCGGCCATCCTTGAAGGTGAGCGAGCGGGCCGTGTTCATACCCAGCACCACCATTTCCTGGTCGACATATTCCGGCTGCAAATCGGCCGTCACATAGCGTCGGAACTTGCGCAAGGGCGTGAGAAAACGCGTCAGCACATTGTAGAGCGGCACGTCGTGATTGCCAGGCACCACCATCTGCGGCCCCGGCAAGCTATCCAGGTAAGCGCGCGCGTCCTTGAACTCGGCGCTGCGGGCGCGCTGGGTCAGGTCGCCCGACACCACCACCAGATCGGGCGCCAGCCGCGTCACCAGGGCGCGCAAGGGGGTCAGCAAAGCGGCGTCGATGCGGCCAAAATGCAAATCGGATAAATGAACGATGGTGCGCATGGTTGGTCGCTCCTTATGTGGCGGGTACGATGACGGTCAGGGCGGCGGCGCGGATGCGGTAGTTCAGCGGCGTGGTCATCACGGTGACCTCGCCATCGGTGGCCACGCGCAACCGTTTATGGCGTGTTTCAACGTCGAGCTGCTTGGCCAGCAACACGTCGAAGTCTTTTTGCTGGGCCAGCCGCCCCAACAGCGCGTGGAAGGCCAGGCGCACCAGACCCAGGCGGCCGGGCCGCTGCGCCACGTACAGGCTCAAGGTGCCGCCATCGAGCCGGCCCCGCTCGCCGATCGTCAAGCCCTGCATCTGGTATTCATTATTACCGATGAAAACGAAAGGCGTGCGGCGCGCATGCTCCTCGTTGTTGAGCTTGAGCCGCACGCTCAGGAAAGGATAGCGGCGCAGCGCGGCCACGCTGGCCCAGCAAAACGCCAGCCACTTGCCGCGCCCCAGGCGGCGCTGCTGTTTTTCGCGGTCGCGCACAATGTCCGGGTACAAGCCCAGGCTGGAATTGTTCAAGAAAACCCGGCCGTTCACTTCCCCCACATCGACCTTGGCGCGCACCCCGCCGGCCACATTGGCGATGGCCGCGTCGAGCGTGAGCGGAATGCCCAGGTCCTTGGCGAAATGGTTCAAAGTGCCCAGCGGCAGCACGCCGAAGGCGACACCGCTGCCCACCAGCACCGAGGCGACCGCGTTGATGGTGCCGTCGCCGCCGCCGGCCACCACAATGCCGACCCCGCGCGCCAGGGCCGCCTTGGCCGTGTCGATCATCTCGGCGCCGCTTTCGGCCAGAGTGACGGCGGCGTCGAAATCATGGGCCAGAAATTTGTCGTGCACTTGCTGGGCCCAGTCGGCAAGGTAACCGCTGCCGGCGCTGGCGTTAATGATGACGGCGATAGGAATCAGGATGTTTCTCCATTATTGTTGGGGACGGGCGGCACGGCGCCGCCGCAGGGTCGAGCTGGCGGTGATGCACACGGCCAGCCAGCCGCAGCTTTCCACCACGGCGGCCAGCACATCGCTCAGATAATGTACGCCCAGATACATGCGGCTGATGCCCACCAGCAGCACCATTAGCGCCGCGCCGGCCACCGCCGCGCAACGCCAGAGCCAGCGCCGGTTCAGGCACACCACATAGGCGGCCAAGATGCCGTAAAACAGGGTGGCGGCGGCGGTATGGCCGCTGGGAAAACTGTACGTATCGAGCATGAGCATGGGGTCGGGAAAACTCGGCCGAGCTCGCATATATACATACTTTAGCAGCACATTTAAAAGCATGCCGCCGGGGACGGCCACCACCAGGGTCAACAACCAGTAAGGCGCACGCCGCAGCTGAAAATACCAGCCCAGCAAGACCGCCAGCAGCGTCATGCCGGGCAAGCTATGCAGATGGGTGAAGGGCAGCAAAAATGCGGTGAGGGCCGGACGCGTATGGGCATGCAACCACTGCGCCAACGCGCTGTCGAGCGCGCCAAGCTGGCGCCCGCCCATGACCGCCTCGGCCAGCGCGCCGAACAGCCAGGCCGCCAGCACCATCATGGCCAGCCCCACCGTCAAATGCAAACCCAACTCCTGCCCGGGCGAGAAACGGGCCGCGATGAATCGATGGAGGGAGGCGAAATGGCGCGCGCGCATGGTAGTCCTGGGTAAAAAGGCCGCCCAGCATACCGCAAACGGGGCGCCGCTCACCGACGCGCGCGACACGATGCGATGCCAATACTGTTTATTCATACAGTTACTGTGTATTTATACAGTAGTTGTGCTAAGCTTGAGTCTGGTTAAACGCATCTCCCTACAAAGGATCTTCGTCATGGCATCATTAAACAGCCGTTTTGGCTCACGCTTCGGTCTGGAATACGCGCCCACCTCGTTCTTGGTACGCATGGGCAAACGTGAAATGCTGGTGTGCCGAGATTTCCGCAAGCGATTCTACGCCGTCAATCCTTTCATCGAATGCGATACCGGCATCGAGGCCGGCCATGTGGAAGTGCTGCTGATGCGGCGCTGGCTGCTGATATTGTCGAAGGCGCACTGAGGTCGCACGCAGTCGGCGCGCCGGTGGCGGCGCTCCGTTTACAACATGGCCTGCGGCGCGCCCTATCTTCGCTCCGGTCTCGACATCGTTTGCGCATTTCCGGGTTTTCCGCCGCCTCAGGTAGCGATGGCGCTCGCCCGCGCAGTATCGCCACTCGCCCTTCTCCCTTCTCCATCGGCTTTCCTTTTTTCGCTGCGCCATCGCGGCACGCCGCACGGCCACCACTGGAATAATCTGGCCCGCCTATGAGCGCGGCGGAACTATTCAAATGACGCGGCCACCCATCATCGATCCTTCACATCTTGACAACCGGACCCCGGAAATCGATCAGGAGAGGAGCCGCGATCTGAACAGGGTCGACCATATAGATATGTTCGTGTTGAAAAAAGGATGTTTATGATGAATGCCAACCCAGCGGTTGTCCAGTCCGTGATTCCCAGTCCCTACCGGGGTTTTGCCCATCCTGCCTCCACCGACGCGGCGCCGGTTCGCCGACTCGCCGCGACCGCCGCGACCACCACACCCGTGCGCGTCCACCCCGCCCACCGCGACCTGATTGCTCCGGCCAACGCCTATCGTCCAAGCAACCAGGTGGAGTCGAATCTGAGCCTGTTGACCTTGCCGCTTACCATCGCCGAGCAGGAAACGATTTCGGGCTTGAAGGTGGCCATCACCACCGACGCCAGCGTACAGCAATTGGCCGAGAAACAAGCTTGCCTACGTGAAGCGCTGCATCTGATTTCCGAAAAGGCGCCCGGCGCGTTCAAAGGCATGCAAGCGCTCGAGGTATTTTTCGGCAGCAAGGTCAATTGCGAATTGGTGTGGGCGCCAAACAGCCCGCACAGCAATGCCTTCCTGTTCCTGGGCGACCGGCTGATGTCGCAAGGCAGTGGCAGCGGACTGAAGGGCAAGCGCGCCGCCCTCGCCGAGCAAGCCCCGGCCCTGCTGCATGCCCACAGCCAAAGCGCCGCCAAGGCCACCCGTTTTATTGTGCACGAATTGTCGTATCTGATTCATGCCCATAAGACCACCGACTACTCGGCGAAATCGAAACCGGTGGTGCTGTGGAGCGCCGATGGCATCGCCGAGCGGGCCGAGCCTGTTGCCCACCAAAATGATGAATTTGTCGCTGAAGTGTTTACTGGACTCATACACGGCAAGGTGTACACGCCCGAGGTGATGGCCCAGTACGCCGAGCGGCGCGGCCCGAACGTGCCTTTATAAGTAGTTTTGTAGTGCGTCAACCTGTCGGCGCCGCGGCCGACGGTCGGGTTTGAGGATACAGCCATCTCAAGCCCGGCCGCCGGCCCGCCGCCGTCAGTCCGGTACACGCCGGCAACCGCCACCGTTTCGTGAATACAACACGATGGTGGTTGCAGTGCGTTTTTAATAACTTATCCTTCATAAAAGACAACATACATGATAAATTACTATCCGACTGCCCCGGCCTTGGGGCGCATGAACAGTCCGTTGTTCGCCTTGTTGCGTTACGACGGTCCATTGTGGGGGTGGGTGATGGGGCAGCAAAACGAATTCAAAGCAACGCAGTCGCGGCCGGACGGGTCACTGGCCAACATTGTCGAAACCGGTATCGCAATGCAAAAGACCCATGGCCGCGAATACGCCGCCGCTTATCTGCGCAAGCACGGGGTCAGTTTTAATGTGATGGTGCGGGTCTTGTCCGAACCGCAGCGCCGTCGCGGCGCCCCGCCCGTGCCGGAAGCGCCGTTCTTCTATCTGCGCTGATAGGCACAGGTATCCCCCGCTCCGGCGCCATGCCGCTGTCGGGGGGAGCCAAACATGCCACACTCGCAAGCCGCGCGCCGCCGCCACACCACGCCCGCCTCGCCTGGCGCCCACCTTCCCCCATCGTACTCCCTCATGTCGGCATCCACCGCAGGCCGCCGCGATAACCTCACCAAGCACCCGCACGCGAATCTCCCCGGCGGGCGAACAAGGTGCGATGTTCCCCAAAACAACCAAATTCGCCAGAGAAACTTTTAGACTGGGTTCGACCAGGTGGCGCCCCGGCAACGCGCTCGGCGCCGCCCACCGCATCGGGTGATGCCATGTTGGGAATGAGCGATGGGCCAGTACCGCACGCAGCACGATGATCAAGCGCGCCGACAGCGCGGCGGCCGCGCCTATTGGGACATGCAAAGGCGCTGTGTGGTCGTGGCCGGATCGGTCAACGTTCTCATGCTGATCATTTTTCACGCGGTGCACTTACGTTCGCTGGCATTTTTGAGCGTGGGCAGTATTCTGATGTACGCGCTGGCGTACCTGAGTCTGCACCGCCGCAAAAACCGTCTGGCGGTCGGCCTGATGTGGACCGAGGTCATCGTGCACGCCGGTTTCGGCGTGCTGGTGGCCGGTGTCGATAGCGCGGCCCAATATTATTTCCTGCTGTTTTTCCCTATCCTGTTCCTGGGCGCGCCGCCGCGCAAGGCTTGTCTGCCGGCGCTGTGCGTGCTGGCCATTTATGTCGGGCTCGATGCCCGTGTGCACGCGGTCGGCCCCATCGAACACTTATCGCCAAACAATCTGGCAATCGTGCGCTACTTCAACCTGACGGTGTTCGTCGGCATGCTCAGTTACCTGGCCGCCTTTTACCGCAAGCGCGTGGTGTCGTCGGAAAAACAATTGCGCACCTGGGCCAATTGCGACCCGTTGACGGGACTGGCGAACCGGCGCTATATGGACAGTGTGATCGCCGAGCAAGACCTCGATGGCCAGTCGCCGCCGATGGCGGTGATCATGGCCGACATCGACCATTTCAAAACCATTAACGACCGCTATGGGCATGAAGGCGGCGACCTGGTGCTGCGCAAAGTGGCCCACGCCATCAGCTCGTGCGTGCGGCAAAACGATTACGTGGCGCGCTGGGGCGGCGAGGAATTTTTGATCTTGCTGCCGGGCGGCGCGGTCGACAATATGGCCGATACCGCCGAGCGCATCCGCGCCCTGGTGGCGGCCACCTGTTTCGAGGAACTCAAGCTGGGCGGCGCATCGCCATCGGTCACGCTCACGCTGGGCACCATGCAGCGGCTCGGCGGCGAGCCCCTGCACGAGACCATCAAACGGGCCGACGAGCGGCTGTACGAAGGCAAACGGCGCGGCCGCAACCGGGTATGCTGAAGGGCCGCTTGCTGTGCCGCGCCGGCACGCCCCACGCCCCCGCGCGTTAGCGCGTGATGGGCGCGCCGCTGACGCGTTGCTGCGTCTTGCTCAAGGCGCCGAACGCCTTGTGGTAAGACCAATCGATCAATTCCTGCAAATACGCTTGCGGCACGCTGCGCACATCGACCACCGTCACCCAGTGAAACCGCCCCATATAGCGTGCCGGCCGCATGCCGGGCATCCCGGTCAATTCCAGAAAGCGCGAGGGGCTGGTCCGTATGCTGAAGCGCCATTGCTCCGGTGCGCTGGTTTTGAAATAGGCGAAGCGCTTGTCACCGACCGTATAGGCCAGCACGTTACCGGGAAAGCCGGACGTGAGCGCACAGGCGCCCGGATAGCCAGCGCACCATTGTTTTACCGCTTCGACATCCATCGTTTCCTCATCGATTGTTTGTGCTGTGATTAATCAAGCGCCGGCGCGGCCATCGGCCTGACCACCCCGTCGGGATCCAGCGTGTAACTGACCAGGTCTTGCGCCATCCATAGCTGGCCGGCATAACACTGGCGCGCCTCCCGAGCCAGCTCGGCCATGCCGGCGGGGTGATGATAACGCGCGCTGAAATGCGTCAGGATCAGGTTCGGTAGCGCAGCCTGGGCGGCAAATTGCGCCACCCGCCGCGCCGAGCTATGGGTGGGACCGGGACCGGCTTTTTGCAGCTGGGCTTCGGTGTAGGTGGCCTCGTGCACCAGCAACTGGGCGCCGGCGCACGCCTCGGCCAGCAGACTTGGCGTGTCGTTGTCGCCGCCGATCACCACGGCGGCCTGCTGGCGCTGTTCACGCCGCCATTCGCTGGCCAGCAAAGGTCGGCCATCGGGCAAGTCCACATTGTTGCCTGCCGCCAATTTTCCCCAGACGTGACCGGGCGCGATTCCGGCCGCGAGCAGGGCGGCCGTGTCGAGGGTCCAGCGCGAGCGTTCCATGCTAAAACGGAACGCGACGCTGGGCGAGCGATGCGACAGCCCGAAGCGCTCGATGTACAAACCCGTTTCGCGATGCACCTGGCGCGCCGCGGCGACATCGACATGGATCAGGGGGAAGCTCAAAAACAGCTCGGTGTGCCGAATGGTCGCTTCCAACCAAGCCCGCACCGCCGCCGGCGCGGCCAGGATCAGTGGACGCGTGCGCCCGCTCATGGCGGCGCTGGCCAGCAAGCCGGGCAAGCCATAGGTGTGATCGCCATGCGCATGGGTGATGCAAATGCCGGCCAGTTGCTGCACCGATAGCGGCACCCGCAGCAGCTGGTGCCAGGTCGCCTCGCCGCAGTCGATCAACCACCAGTCGCGATTGACGCCGGTCTCCAGCGCCAGCGCGGTGACGTTGCGCTGTTTGGTGGGCACACCGGCCGACGTGCCTAAAAAAGTCAGTGTAAACATGCCTGCATTATAAGGCGGCGCCGGGGCCGCCCGACCGGCGCGGGTCAGATCGGCCGATTCGCTCACCCACCGCAGCCCAAAGCGAGGCGCCTGGGTAGGTGTCATATTTATCAAAAATTCCATATGGAAATATGCTTAACGCTTTTGCGATCAAGTAATATAGCCCCGGGGTTATATAAAAAATAAAATTTCCTATACATTTACCCAGAAGGACCATAATGAAAAACTCGATTCGATATCTCGCCGTATGCGTGATAAGCGGCGCCCTGCTGGCCGCATGCGGTGGCGGCACGTCCAGTAACACACCGGCGGCGAGCGATGCGGCCGCGCCCGCGGTCAGCAACGCGCCCGCGGCCTCGGCGGCGCCCGCGGCCGACACCGATGTGGCAGCTGGCAAGGTGAGCACCGCCGGCACTTCGGCGGTGCCGATCGCCAACGCCACCGCGATGGGCGTGGCGGCGGCCGTCTCCAGCGGCCAGTGGACATTTTGCGCCGATGAAAACGGGCGCTGCACCTTCACCGGCAACCAAACCGTGCGTTACGGCGCCAACGGCCGGTTTGTCAGCAAAAGCCTGGATTGGGCCGCCTCCTGTAACAATGCCACCTTTGGCGATCCAGTGCCGGGCGTGGCCAAACACTGCGAAGTGACCAGCAGTTGGGGCTTGTGCGCCAACGAAAATGGACAGTGCGCCTTTGGCGACACCAAAACGGTACGCTATGGCGCCAACAGCAGCTACGCGAGCAAGACGGCCAGCGGTGGTTTAGCCTGCAACAACAATGTGTTTGGCGACCCCCTCTCCGGCGTGGTCAAGCATTGCGACGTGGCGGCCACCACCTGGACCTTGTGCGCCGATGAAAACGGCCGCTGCAATTTCAGCGGTAACAACACGGTCTTGTACGGCTCGGAAGGCAAATACTTCACCCGCAACGGTACCGACGGTATCGATTGCAACAATGGCGTGTTCGGCGATCCGCATCCTGGCAAGCCGAAAAGCTGCTATCTGCCGGGCGCTCCCGTCGCCGACGGCAGCACGCCCCCTCCGCCGGTCGGCAACGGCCCGTCCATAGCCACCATTCAGTTAGCCCAGTCGCAACTGTTTAACAGCAATGACAGCGCGCTGATCTTGATCCGTGACAAGGCGGTGCTGGTCAAAGTGAACGCCGTGAGCAGCAACCCATCGGCGAGCAAGCCTGACGGCCGCATCCAGGTGCAAGACGGGAACGGCAATGTCCAACGCGAAATCGGCTTGAACACACCATCCGGCGCCCTGCCGGCCAGCGTGCCGGGCGTGCCCGATCTGAACACCTCCTACAGCGCCATCATTCCAGCCGATCTGGTCAAGCCGGGCTTGCGCCTGAAAGTGATCCTGTCGAGCGGCGCGACCAGCACCATCAACCCGCGCGTGGGCGGCGGGGTGCCGATGGACCTGGTCACCATTCCC